>NZ_JBIUTF010000004.1:741996-811174 GCF_044741745.1 Streptomyces sp. NPDC088116
GGGGCTTGGGGGGCCGCGGGGGCCGCCACCCGGCTCCCCTTCCCGTTCTCCCCCCCCCCCCCCCTTGACTTCCCGGGCGGGCGGGGGGGGTGTTCTAAAACCCCCACCCCCACGGCTCCGGTCTTTTGTGCCGACAGCTCGCACGGAAAAAACGTACGGAAAACGTGTATGGATCACGTTCACGAATCACGTTCGCGGGCAGCAGGAAATAAGTCCTGCGTATTGATGTTCTTTGTATACGGCGGAATTGTTAAGTACGGGCGCTCGCGGTGTTTACGGCATGTTGCGAAGGCCTCACCCTTTCCCGGACCTGGCCCGGTTTCCGCAGCCGGTGGGCGACCGCCGTGCGCTCCGCGTGCAGGGCGGTCATGGCCCGCGCCCGCTCCGCGTCACCACGGGCCACCGCGTCCACGATCGCGCCGTGCTCCGCCCAGGACTCCACGGGGTGGGCGGGCTGCTCGACCACGTACATCCAGGCGATCTTGTGCCTGGTCTGGGTGAGCAGGGCGGTCAGCCCCGGGCTTCCCGACGCCTGGGCGAGCGTCTCGTGGAACCAGGCGCCGAGTGAGCGCAGATCCTCGCCCTGGCCCCTGCGGGCCCGCTCCTGCCCCAGCCTGACCAGGCCACGCAGCACCTTGAGATGGGCCTCCGTGCGGCGCTGTGCCGCGCGGGCGGCGCCCAGCGGCTCCAGCAGCAGCCGCACCTCCAGAAGATCCCCCGCCTCCTGCTCCGAAGGCTCGGCCACACACGCGCCGGCATGGCGGCGGGTGGTCACGAAGCCCTCCGACTCCAGGGTGCGCAGGGCTTCGCGCACCGGGACGCGGGAGACGCCGTAGCGCCGTGCCAGCTGTTCCTCGGTGAGCCGGCTGCCCCGCTCGAACAGACCGGAGACGATGTCGTCGCGGATCGCCGTGCATACCGAGTGCGCGGGAATGCGCATGTCCGAACCTCCGACTTAATCCGCGCGAAACTCTGCCGATTGACGCCTGTTCCGTGACTCTATTGCAATCAGCACGAATTTCCGATGGGAGGCCGGAATCCATGGATATCTTTTGGCCAGAGCGACGTAAACAGAAGGGCCCGGACCGTGCGCAGGACCGCTGACCGCACGGAAGGCCCCGGACCGCGCGGAAGCGCACGAAGGCCCCGGCACGGGCCGGGGCCTTCGGACGAGCGGGGTGATCGGAGCGGCCGGACGGTTCGGTCGGGGCCGTGACCGTCGGTCGGAGCGGTCAGCGCCCGGCCGGGCGACCGGAGGCCGGGCGCCCGAGCCGTCAGACGTTCACGCCGTGCGCGCGCAGGTAGCCGACGGGGTCCATGTCGGAGCCGTAGTCCGGGCTCGTGCGGGCCTCGAAGTGAAGGTGCGGCCCGGTGACGTTGCCGGTCGCGCCGGAGAGGCCTATCTGCTGCCCCGGGGTGACGCTCTGGCCGACGGAGACACCGATCGAGGAGAGGTGGCCGTACTGGGTGTACGTGCCGTCCTTCATCTCGAGCACGATGTTGTTGCCGTACGAGCCGCCCCAGCCCGCCTCGACCACGGTGCCCGCGCCGACGGCCACGACCGAAGTGCCGGACGCCGCGCGGAAGTCGATGCCCGAGTGGCTGCCGGAGGACCAGAGGGAGCCGCCGCTCTGGTAGCCGGTGGTGACATACGAGCCGGCGACCGGGAGCTGGAAGGCGTTGAGGCGCTTGCGTTCGGCCTCGCGGGCCGCACGGGCCTCCTCGGCACGGATCTCCTCGGCACGCGCGACGGCCTTGCGCTTCGCCTCCGCCTCCGCCGCGGCCTGTGCCTTGGCGCGGGCAGCGGCCTGGCGCTGGGCCTCGGCCTGGGTGTCGACCGTGCCCGCGAGGGACTCGTCGATGCTGATGGCCTGGGCCAGGCCGGTCTGCTGGGCCGCCTGGACGTCCGTGGTGGAGGCGAGTGCCGGGGAAGAGGCCAGGGTGCCGATGACTCCGGTCGCGGTGAGAGTCGCGGCGCCGGCGACGCTCGCGCCCTTGCGGCTCATACTGCTCCGGGCACGATGCTTCCCGGTGGCACGGGTGAACGCCATGAGATGGCTGGTCCTTTCCTTCCTTCTCGCCTACCGGGTTAGCTGACGGGTTCGGAGCAGGAAGGTCTCCTACGGGCCCCTCCGCGCCGGTGCGCGAAGGCGTCCGATTCACCCCAGGGACTGTGTGGGTCCCCGGCTCCCCAGGCTCGCGCCTGACGGGGACTCGGCGATGACTGTCCGATGCCGCGGTGCGGCGCAACTGGCGAACAGCCGGACCGACGCTAAGCGCGTCATCTTTCGTTCGCCAAACAGTCAGAAGGTTTTGTTGGCATCGCCACAGGGCAGACGGGCAACCTCTCCAACAAAACGGACATACCACGGGAACCCCGGCGACGAGTGGCGCCGGGGTTCCCTCCTGAGGCCGGATCAGCCGGTGACGACCGTCACTTCGCCGATTCCGAGCGCCTTGACCGGCTCCTCGATCTGCGAGGCGTCGCCCACGAGCACGGTCACCAACCGGTCCACCGGGAAGGCGTTGACGGCCGCGGCGGTCGCCTCCACGGTGCCGGTCTCGGCCAGGCGCGCGTACAGCTGCGCCTGGAAGTCGTCCGGGAGGTGCTGCTCGACCTGGTCGGCCAGCGTGGCCGCGACGGACGCCGCCGTCTCGTACTTGAGCGGTGCCACCCCCACCAGGTTCTGCACGGCGACGTCCCGCTCGGCGTCCGTGAGGCCTTCGGCGGCGAGGGTGCGCAGCACCGTCCAGAGGTCGTCCAGCGCCGGGCCGGTGGACGCGGTGTCCACGGAGCCGCTGATGGCGAGCATCGCGGCGCCCGTCACCCCGCCCGGCGTCGTGGGAGCGGAGGAGCGCAGCACCTGGCCGAAGGCCCGTACACCGTAGGTGTAGCCCTTCTCCTCACGCAGCACCCGGTCGAGCCGGGAGGTGAGGGTGCCGCCCAGGCAGTAGGTGCCGAGCACCTGCGCGGGCCAGACCCGGTCGTGCCGGTCCGGGCCGATGCGGCCGATCAGCAGCTGGGTCTGGACGGCGCCGGGCCGGTCCACGATCACCACCCGGCCCGTGTCGTCTGCGGTCACGGGCGGGACGGGACGCGGAGCGGCGGTGTTGCCGGTCCAGGTGCCGAGGGTTTCGGCGAGCACCGCGTCCAGGTCGACGCCGGTGAGATCGCCGACGACGACCGCGGTGGCCGTGGCGGGGCGTACGTGCGCCTCGTAGAAGGCGCGCACACCCGCGGCGTCGATGCTCCCGACCGTCTCCTCGGTGCCCTGGCGCGGTCGTGACATGCGCGCGGAGGCCGGGAACAGCTCCTTGGAGAGCTGCTTGGCGGCGCGGCGGCCGGGGTTGGCGGTCTCGTGCGGGATCTCGTCGAGCCGGTTCCGTACCAGCCGCTCGACCTCGCCGTCCGCGAACGCCGGGGCGCGCAGGGCTTCGGCGAGCAGCCCGAGCGCCTTGGGCAGCCGGGATACGGGGACCTCCAGGGAGACCCGTACGCCCGGGTGGTCGGCGTACGCGTCGAGCGTGGCGCCGCAGCGCTCCAGCTCGGCGGCGAACTCCTCGGCGGAGCGCTTGTCGGTGCCTTCGGACAGGGCCCGCGCCATGATCGTGGCGATGCCGTCGAGCCCTTCGGGCTCGGCCTCCAGCGGTGCGTCGAGAATGATCTCGACCGCCACCACCTGCTGTCCCGGGCGGTCGCAGCGCAGCACGGTCAGGCCGTTGTCGAGCGCGCCGCGGCCGGGGGCGGGGAAGGCCCAGGGCCTGGCCTCGCCGGCGGTCGGCTGTGGGTGGAAGTCCATGGTCACGGCAGTGTTGGTCACTGGTCCGCCCCCTCGTGCTCGTCGGTCTCGGCGTCGTCGTCATCGGCGGCGGTGAGCGGTTCGTACACCAGCACCGCCCTGTTGTCCGGGCGCAGCCGCTCCGCGGCGACGGCCCGCACCTCTTCCGCCGAGATGTCCAGCACGCGCGTGACGGCGGTCAGCGCCAGCTGCGGGTCGCCGAACAGCACGGCGAACCTGCACAGTTCGTCGGCGCGGCCGGCGACCGTGCCGAGCCGGTCCAGCCACTCGCGCTCCAGCTGGGCCTGTGCCCGCTCCATCTCCTCCTCGGTCGGCCCCTCGGAGGCGAGGCGGGCCAGCTCCTCGTCGACCGCGCTCTCGATCTGCGGGACCTCGACACCGCCGGACGTCTTCACGTCCAGCCAGCCGAGCGACGGGGCGCCCGCCAGGCGCAGCAGTCCGAAGCCCGCGGCGACGGCGGTACGGTCGCGGCGCACCAGGCGGTTGTGGAGGCGGGAGGACTCGCCGCCGCCGAGGACGGTGAGCGCCAGGTCGGCGGCGTCGCACTCGCGGGTGCCGTCGTGGGGCAGCCGGTAGGCGGCCATCAGCGCGCGCGCCGGGACCTCTTCCTGGATCTCCTCGCGCAGCTCCTCGCCGATGATCTCGGGGAGTGCGCCGTCACGCGGCGGCTTCTTGCCGTCGTGGGACGGGATGGAGCCGAAGTACTTCTCGACCCAGGCGAGCGTCTGCTCGGGATCGATGTCACCGACGACCGACAGCACCGCGTTGTTCGGCGCGTAGTTCGTACGGAAGAACGCGCGGGCGTCCTCCAGCGTGGCGGCGTCCAGGTCGGCCATCGAGCCGATCGGGGTGTGGTGGTATGGGTGCCCCTCGGGGTAGGAGAGAGCGGTCAGCCGCTCGAAGGCCGTACCGTAGGGCACGTTGTCGTACCGCTGGCGGCGTTCGTTCTTGACTACGTCGCGCTGGTTCTCCATGGATTCTTCGTCGAGCGCGGAGAGCAGCGAGCCCATCCGGTCGGCTTCCAGCCAGAGCGCCAGCTCCAGCTGGTGGGTGGGCATCGTCTCGAAGTAGTTGGTGCGCTCGAAGCTGGTGGTGCCGTTGAGGGAGCCGCCCGCTCCCTGCACCAGCTCGAAGTGGCCGTTTCCCTTCACCTGCGCCGAGCCCTGGAACATCAGGTGCTCGAAGAGGTGAGCCAGGCCCGTACGGCCCTTGACTTCATGGCGTGAGCCGACGTCGTACCAGAGGCAGACCGCGGCGACCGGGGTCAGGTGGTCCTCGGAGAGCACCACGCGCAGGCCGTTGGCCAGCCGGTGCTCAGTCGCTGTCAGGCCGCCGGTACCGGCCTGCGCTGTGGCCGTGTGACCCATGGGCATGTACGTCCCTTCGATCGCGATATGGAGAAGTCCTGCCACTGTATGCAAGCGTGCTGACACCTGGCGAAGTTCCCGTGCCGTCGGCCGTACCGCACATCCGCCGTCACCCCCTGTGTCACACCCGCTGCCACACTCGCCGTCCGTCGTGCGGCACACGCGCGACGCACTCTCAACGACGGGTCGAGGTCAGCGTTGTCGGTGGCGCGGTCCACAATGGTCCGCGTCAGTTCCAGAAGTTGTCGTACAGAAACCTGTGAAGGAGCCGCAGCAGCGATGGCCCGCCGCAGCACGAAGACCCCGCCGCCGGAGGACTTCGAGGAGAAGATTCTCGACATCGACGTGGTCGATGAAATGCAGGGCTCCTTCCTCGAGTACGCGTACTCGGTGATCTACTCCCGCGCCCTGCCGGACGCCCGTGACGGCATGAAGCCGGTACACCGCCGCATCGTGTACCAGATGAACGAGATGGGCCTGCGCCCCGACCGCGGGTATGTGAAGTGCGCCCGCGTCGTCGGTGAGGTGATGGGCAAGCTGCACCCGCACGGAGACGCGTCGATCTACGACGCCCTGGTCCGGATGGCACAGCCGTTCTCGATGCGGCTGCCTCTTGTCGACGGACACGGGAACTTCGGCTCGCTCGGCAATGACGACCCACCGGCCGCCATGCGGTACACCGAGTGCCGGATGGCTGACGCCACGTCACTGATGACCGAGTCGATCGATGAAGACACCGTCGATTTTGAGTCAAATTACGACGGCCAGGAGCGAGAACCGGTCACGCTTCCCGCCGCGTATCCGAACCTGCTGGTGAATGGCACCTCCGGGATCGCGGTCGGCATGGCGACGAACATGCCGCCGCACAATCTCGGCGAGGTCGTGGCGGCCGCACGCCACCTGATCAAGCACCCGGGCGCGGACCTGGAGACGCTGATGCGTTTCGTGCCGGGTCCCGACCTGCCGACCGGTGGCCGGATCGTCGGCCTGACCGGCATCAAGGACGCGTACGAGAAGGGCCGGGGCACCTTCAAGATCCGGGCCACCGTGGCGGTGGAGGATGTCACCGCTCGTCGCAAGGGCCTGGTGGTCACCGAACTGCCCTTCGCGGTCGGTCCGGAGAAGGTCATCTCGAAGATCAAGGACCTGGTCTCGGCCAAGAAGCTGCTGGGTATCGCGGACGTCAAGGACCTCACGGACCGCGCGCACGGCCTGCGCCTGGTCATCGAGATCAAGAACGGTTTCGTGCCCGAGGCCGTGCTGGAACAGCTCTACAAGCTGACGCCGATGGAGGAGTCCTTCGGCATCAACAATGTGGCGCTGGTGGACGGCCAGCCATTGACGCTGGGTCTCAAGGAGCTGCTCGAGGTCTATCTGGACCACCGGTTCACGGTGGTGCGCCGGCGCAGCGAGTTCCGGCGTACCAAGCGGCGCGACAGGCTTCACCTGGTCGAGGGACTTCTTGTCGCGCTCATCGACATCGATGAGGTCATCCGGCTGATCCGGTCGAGTGACAACTCGGCGCAGGCCAAGGAGCGGCTGATCGAGCGCTTCTCGCTGAGCGACATCCAGACGCAGTACATCCTGGACACGCCGCTGCGCCGGCTCACCCGGTTCGACCGGATCGAGCTGGAAAGCGAGCGCGACCGGCTCAACGGCGAGATCGACGAGCTGACCGGAATCCTGGAGTCGGACGCCGAGCTGCGCAAGCTGGTCTCGACCGAACTGGCCGCGGTGTCGAAGAAGTTCAGCACGCCGAGGCGCACGGTCCTGCTGGAGTCCGCCGGCTCCGCGGTGACCGCGGTGCCGCTGGAGGTCGCGGACGATCCGTGCCGGGTGCTGCTCTCCTCGACCGGCCTGCTGGCCCGTACGGTCAACGGCGAGCCGCTGGAAGGCAGCGACGGCAAGCGCGTCAAGCACGACGCGATCGTCTCGGCCGTGCCGGCGACGGCGCGTGGCGATGTCGGCGCGGTGACATCCACCGGCCGGCTGCTGCGGATCGCGGTGATCGACCTGCCGCAGCTGCCGGACACGGCCTCGGCACCGAACCTGTCGGGCGGGGCGCCGGTCTCCGAGTTCCTCGCGCTGGAAGGGGACGAGGAACTGGTCTGTCTGACCACGCTCGACGAGTCGTCCCCCGGCCTCGCGCTGGGCACGCTCCAGGGCGTCGTCAAGCGGGTGGTGCCCGACTATCCGGCCAACAAGGACGAGTTGGAGGTCATCTCCCTCAAGGAGGGCGACCGGATCGTCGGCGGCGTCGAGTTGCGGACGGGCGAGGAGGACCTGGTCTTCATCACCTCCGACGCCCAACTGCTGCGTTACCAGGCGTCGCAGGTACGGCCGCAGGGCCGGGCGGCCGGAGGCATGACGGGAATCAAGCTGACGGAGGGCGCCGCGGTGATCTCCTTCACGGCCGTGGATCCGTCGGCCGACGGGGTGGTCTTCACGCTCACCGGCTCGCACGGGACGCTGGACGACTCCGTGCGTACGGCGAAACTCACCCCGTTCGACCAGTACCCGCGCAAGGGCAGGGCGACGGGCGGGGTGCGCTGTCACCGGTTCCTGAAGGGCGAGGATCTGCTGGTCCTGGCCTGGGCGGGGGCGGGCCCGGCCCGCGCCGCGCAGAAGAACGGCTCACCGGTGGAGCTGCCGGAGCCGGACCCGCGCCGGGACGGTTCGGGTACGCCGTATGCTCCGGCGATCGACACGCTGGCCGGGCCCGCGCACTGACGTACGGAGGCTACGGCCTGTCCGGGTCCGGGCCTTCGGGCTCGGACCCGGCCTCGTCCCCGGACCTGTGCTCCGGCTCGTCCGCTGACCTGGGTCCGGGCCCCGGCTCGGACAGGTCGGGCACGTAGCGCAGGACGCCCCACATGCCGCGTTCGTCGGCGGCGGCGTCCTGTTGCCCTGTCTCCTCGCAGGCCTCCAACTCCTTGAGCAGGGCGTCGCCTTCGATGCCCGAGCCGATCAGCACCAGTTGGGTGAGCCGTTCCGCGCCGCGCGCCCAGGGCGCCGGGTGGAAACGCAGAGACCGGCCGACCGCGTGCAGGGCGTAGCGGTTGGCCGGGTCGGCGGCGCCGAAGTCGACAAATCCCTTGATCCGGTAGAGCCCTGGGGGCCTGGAGTCGAGGAAGGCCATGAGCCGCCGCGGATTCATCGGAGCGCGCGCCGTGAACGAGACGCTCTCGTACGCCGCGTGGAGATGGCCGTCATGGTCGGCGTGGCCGTCCTCCGGGTCCAGATCCTCGGTGGCCAGATCCTCGAAGGAGAGCTGGCGCGCCTTCTCCTCCTCGTCCGGGCGGACAGCCGGGTCGAAGAGCAGTTCCGGGTCGATCCGTCCGTACGAGGAGGAGACCACCGGTGTTCCCGGGCCCAGCTCCCCGATGACGGAGAGGATGCGCTCATGCTGCGTCCTGCCCACCCGGTCGGTCTTGTTGAGGACCACGAGATCCGCGATCGCGAGATGCCGGTCGATCTCGGGATGGCGCTCCCGGGTGGCGTCGAACTCGGCCGCGTCGACGACCTCGACCAGCCCTCCGTACACGGTGTTCGGATGGTCGCCGGCGAGGATCATCCGGACGAGTTCCTGCGGCTCGGCCAGCCCGCTCGCCTCGATGACGATGATGTCGATCCGGGCGGACGGCCTGGTGAGCTGTTCCAGATAGCCGTCGAGTTCGCTCGCGTCGACCGCGCAGCACAGGCAGCCGTTGCCGAGCGAGACCGTCGAACCGACCTGCCCGGCCACCGCCATCGCGTCGATCTCGATGGCGCCGAAGTCATTGACGATGACCGCGATCCGGTTGCCAGCGCGGCGGCGCAGCAGATGGTTGAGCAAGGTCGTCTTGCCGGATCCCAGAAAGCCCGTGAGGACGACCACCGGGATCCGTGGGGCCTGGTTCCTGCTCACGCGTTGCGCCTCCGTGCTGCGTCGGGTCGGTTCCGTCCCGCTCAGACAGCCGGCACCGGCTGTGGCGGGGGCGGTCCCACGTAACGGGCCGCCGGGCGGATGATCTTGGAGTCCTCCGCCTGCTCCAGGATATTGGCGCTCCAGCCGACCACCCGGGCCGCGGCGAAGGTCGGCGTGAACATCGCGCGCGGCAGACCGCACAGCTCCATGACCACGCCGGCGTAGAACTCCACGTTGGTGTGCAGTTCGCGGCCCGGCTTCAGCTCGGCGAGGATCGCCTCCACCCGCGTCTCGACCTGGACGGCGAAGTCGGCCAGCGGGCCGCCGAAGTCCTCGGCGATGGTGCGCAGCATGCGGGAGCGCGGGTCCTCGGTGCGGTAGACGGGGTGCCCGAAGCCCATGATCCGGTCCCCCGCCATGACCCGTTCCCTGATCCAGGGATCGATACGGTCCACGGTCCCGATCGCGTCGAGGGTGTCGAGGGCCCGGCTCGGCGCCCCGCCGTGCAGCGGCCCGGAGAGCGCGCCCACCGCGCCGGCCAGGCAGGCGGCGAGATCGGCGCCGGTGGAGGCGATCACCCGGGCGGTGAAGGTGGAGGCGTTGAAACCGTGATCGACGGTGGAGATCAGGTACCGCTCGATCGCCCGCGCCCGCTCGGGATCCGGCTCCGAACCGGTCAGCATGTAGAGGTAGTTGGCGGCGTACGGCAGATCGTCGCGCGGTTCGACCGGCTCCAGGCCCCGGCCCAGCCGGTACAGCGCGGTCAGCATCGTCGGCACGGCCGCGCAGGCGGCGAGGGCGTCCGTACGGCGGCGGTCGGCGTCGATGTCGTACAGCGGGCTCAGTCCGGCCGAGGCGCCGAAGAGGGAGAGCGCGGTCCGCAGTCCGGAGAGCGGGCCGGACCGGGCGGAGGAGCGGGCGATGACGGGCAGGGCCGTCTTGACCTCCTCGGGAAGCCGGCGCAGGGCCGCGGTGCGTGCGGTGAAGGCGTCCCGCCGGGCCGCGTCCGGCAGTTCCCCGAGGAACATCAGGTGCCAGACGTCCTCGAAACCGCGGCTCTCCGCCAGCTCGACGGCGGAGTACTGGCGGTAGTGGTAGAAGCCCTCGCGCCCTCTGACGTCCCCGAGCGCGGTGTCGGTGACGACGACGCCGGCGAGTCCGCGCGGTACGCCGGGGCCGGAGGGCCTCCCCGCGGTCCCGGTCGTCTCAGTGGTGCCGGTTGTGTCGGTTGTTCCGCTGATCCCGTTGATCGGCATGGTTTCCTCCCTGGACTTGATTAGACTGTCCATGCTTGACTCGACCAGTGTCAATATTGATTGAATCAATATATGTACGGTGAGGATATGGACGACGAGATCGCGGACGAGCAACGGCTGACCACGCGGGAGGCCGCCGAGCGGCTCGGGGTGAAGCCGGAGACGGTGTACGCGTACGTCAGCCGGGGCCAGCTCGCCAGCCGGCGCGAACCGGCGGGACGCGGCAGCACCTTCGACGCCAAGGAGGTCGACGCGCTCGTCCGCAGGGGCAGGCGTGAACCCCCGGCGGGCGGCGACGCCTTCCAGCGGATCCGCACCGGCATCACGCTGATCGACGCGGACCGCTACTACTTCCGGGGTGTGGACGCGACCGACCTGGCTCGGCGCTTCCACTACGAGGAGATCGCCGACTGGCTCTGGACGGGCACCCTGCGGACGGGGATCCGGTTCGACGCCCCCGCCGAGTCACTCGCCGCCGCCCGCCGCTCGGTCGGCGCCCTGCCCGCGCACAGCGGCTCCACGGAGCGGCTGCGGGTGGCCGCCATCGCGGGGGCGGCCGTCGATCCGCTGCGCTTCGACCTCTCCCGGGACGCGGTGCTGGGCACCGCCCGCGCGCTCATCCCCACGCTGGTCGACTCGCTCCCGGCGGTCGGCCCGCCACGCGACGGCGACGGCAGGCTGGCCCGGCGGCTGTGGTCCCGGCTGACCGCGCGACCGGCGGGTGAGGCGGGAATCCGCGCCCTGGACATGGCGTTGTCGCTCCTCATCGACCACGATCTGGCGGCCTCGACGCTCGCCGTACGGGTCGCCGCCTCGGCCCGCGCCCATCCGTACGCCGTGGTCTCCGCGGGCCTGGGCGCACTCGACGGGCCGCTGCACGGCGCGGCCAGCGGCCTCGCCCACCGGATGCTCACCGAAGTCCTGGAGCGGGGCAGCGCCGCCGCCGTGGTGGCGGACCACCTGCGGACCGGCCGACGGGTGCCGGGCCTCGGCCACCGTCTCTACCCGGGCCAGGACCCGCGCGCCGAGGCGCTGTTCACCGTACTGGGAGAGCTTCCCGACGCCGGACCCGTGCTGGCGGCGGCGCGGGAGGTGGAGGCGACCACCGCCCGGCATGTGCCGCTGCACGCCAATGTCGATCTGGCGCTGGCGGTGCTGTCGGTGACCACCGGAATGCCGGCCGAGGCGGGCGAGACGGTCTTCGCCGTGGCCCGCACGGCGGGCTGGATCGCGCACGCGCTGGAGGAGTACGAGGAGCGGCCGCTGCGGATGCGGCCGAGCGGGGAGTACCACGGGCCCCGCCCGCCCCAGCCGCTGCCCTGAAGTGTGCGTCGGTCCTGCCTTGTCGAGCGGCCGGGCCGGGACATACGGCGTCAGCCCCGCAGCCAGACCGCCGTGTCCCGTGGCAGGCGCCCGTCCCCGTCCAGCGGACCGCTGGTGAGCAGGACGGCCGTGTGGCCGGGGAGCCGGGCGGGCTCGTCGGAGAGATTGACGACGCAGATCAGCCCGTCGGTACGGGCGAACGCCAGCACGCCGGGCGCCGAGTCCAGCCAGCTCATCCGCCCGGCCCCGAAGCCCGGTTCGGTGCGGCGCAGCCGCAGCGCCTCGCGGTAGAGGGCGAGCATCGAGGCCGGATCGCCCGACTGGAGACCGGCCGCGTACGAAGGCCAGGACTCCGGCTGCGGAAGCCAGGGTTCGCCCACCGAACCGAAACCGGCGTACGGCTCGTCCGCCGCCCAGGGCAGCGGTACCCGGCAGCCGTCGCGGCCCGGGTCCGTACCGCCGGAGCGTACGTGCATCGGATCCTGGATCCGGTCGAGCGGAACATCCGCTTCCGGGAGGCCCAGTTCCTCGCCCTGGTAGAGATAGACGGCGCCCGGAAGAGCCAGTGAGAGCAGCGCGGCCGCCCGCGCACGGCGCGTGCCGAGCTCCGGATCCGTCGGGGTCCCGAACTCCTTGGCCGCGAAGTCGAATCCGCTGTCCTCGCGTCCGTACCGGGTGACCGTGCGGGTCACGTCGTGGTTGCAGAGCACCCAGGTGGCGGGGGCGCCGACCGGCGCGTGTTCGGCGAGCGTCTCGTCGATCGCGCTCCGCAGCCGGTCCGCGTCCCACGGGCAGGACAGGAAGGCGAAGTTGAACGCCGTGTGCAGCTCGTCAGGGCGCAGATAGCGTACGAAGCGCTCGGTGTCGGGCAGCCACACCTCGCCGACGAAGATCGCGCCGTACTCGTCGGCGATGGCACGCCAGGAGCGGTAGATGTCGTGCAGTTCGTCCAGGTCGACGTACGGATGCGGGTCACGGCCCGGGGTGAAGTCCGGCAGCGCCGGATCCTTGGCGAGCAGCGCGGCGGAGTCGATCCGTACGCCCGCGACACCCCGGTCGAACCAGAAGCGCAGTACTTCCTCGTGTTCCTGACGCACGGCCGGATGGGCCCAGTTGAGGTCGGGCTGTTCGGGGGCGAAGAGATGCAGGTACCACTCGCCGTCGTCGAGTCGGGTCCAGGCAGGGCCGCCGAATTCGGAAGTCCAGTCGTTCGGCGGGATCTCGCCGTGCTCGCCGCGTCCGGCTCTGAAGTGGAACAGCCGGCGCTCGGGGCTGCCCGGTCCCGCCGCCAGCGCCGCGCCGAACCAGGCGTGCTGGTCGGAGACATGGTTCGGCACCACGTCGATGATCGTACGGATGCCCCGCTCCCGCGCCTCGGCGATGAGCTTCTCGGCCTCGGCGAGGGTGCCGAAGGCCGGGTCGATGGTGCGGTAGTCCGCCACGTCATAGCCGCCGTCGGCGAGGGGCGAGAGGTACCACGGGGTGAACCAGAGCGCGTCCACGCCCAGTTCGGCGAGGTACGGCAGCCGGGCCCGTACGCCCGCGAGATCGCCGGTGCCGTCACCGTCACCGTCGGCGAAGCTTCGTACGTAGATCTGATAGATGGCGGCGTTACGCCACCAGAGTGTGTCGACGGGCTCCGCAGGACAGCCTTCCATTCGGTGTTCCTTTCGAGATGTTCGGCCCTTGGTGCCGGTCAGCCCTTGACGCTGCCCGCGCTGATTCCGGCGATGATGTGCCGCTGGAAGACGAGGAACATCAACACCATCGGAACGCTGGCGATGACCATGGCGGCGATCAGGACCGACAGGGGGATGTTCTGCGACAGCTGCACGAGCGCGACACTGATGGGCTGCTTGTCGGTGTCCGGGAAGACCATCAGAGGCCAGAGGAAGTCCTGCCAGACGGCGACCAACGCGAAGATCGACACGACGCCGAGCACCGGGCGGGACATGGGCAGCAGGATCGACCAGAGTGTGCGCAGCTTTCCGGCGCCGTCGATCTCCGCCGCCTCCAGTACGTCGCGCGGGATCTGGTCGAAGAACCGCTTGAGCAGATAGAGGTTGAAGGCGTTGGCGACGGCGGGCAGCCAGATGCCCAGCGGGTCGTTGAGCAGGCTGGTGTGGATCAGCGGGAGATCGGCGATGGTCAGGTACTTGGGTACGAGGAGCGCCTGGGCCGGGACCATCAGGGTGGCCAGGATGCCGCCCAGGATCACTCTGCCGAACGCCGGCTTGAGCTTGGACAGGGCATAGGCCGCGGCCGTGCAGAAGACGAGTTGGAGGATCCAGGCGCCGGTGGCCTGCACCACCGTGTTCCACAGATGAGTGGGAAGCCGCATCAGGTCCCAGGCGTCGGCGTACGCGCCGAGGTGCCAGGTCTCGGGGACCGGTGTCGGTGGCGTCCGCACCAGTTCGTCCGGGGACTTCATCGCGCCGGAGGCCATCCAGTACACGGGAAACAGGAAGGCCAGGACGAAGGCGAGGACCACACCGCCGAAGACGGTCCAGTAGAGCGCCCTGCCGCGAGTGGTCGCGAGCGCGAGCGGGGACACCAGGGTGCGTACGGCCGGGGCTCGCGAGGCAGGCCCCCGTGCGGAAGGGGCTCGCGCGGGGGTGCCTGCGGAAGGGGCTCGCGCGGCGGGGTTGCGTACGGCCGGGATACGTCGGGTCATTGCCGGGCCGCGGTCCTCTCAGTCGTCGGTGCGGGTGAGCCGCAGGTAGAGGGCGGAGAAGAGGCTGAGCACGATCAGCAGCATCACGCTCAGGGCACAGGCCCCGCCGAAGTCGTTGTAGAGGAAGGCGTATTTGTAGATGAGGTAGAGGATCGTGACGGTGGAGCTCTCCGGGCCGCCTCCGGTGATCACGAAGGGCTCCGTGAAGACCTGCATCGTGGCGATGATCTGAAGCAGCATCAGCATGAGGATGATGAAACGGGTCTGCGGGACGGTCACATGGCGCACCCGCTGCCACAGACTGGCGCCGTCCAGTTCCGCCGCCTCGTACAGCTCCCCCGGGATCCCCTGGAGCGCGGCGAGGTAGATCAGGACGGTGCCGCCCATGTTCGCCCAGGTGGCGACGATGACGAGGGAGACGAGCGCGGTGTCCGCGCCGTTGGTCCAGTTCGACGTGGGCAGGTGGAGGAAGCGCAGCCCCTCGTTGGCGAGACCGGCGCCCGGATCGTAGAACCACTTCCAGAGCAGGGCGCTGACCACCGGCGGGATCATCACCGGGAGATAGACCACCACCCGGAAGAACGACTTCGCGTGGCGCAGCTCGTTGAGGACGAGCGCCATCACGAACGGCACCGCGAATCCGATCAGCAGGGCGATCAGGGTGAAGGTGAGCGTGTTGCGCCAGGCGGTGCCGAACTCCGGATCCTGGAAGACATGGGTGAAGTTGGCGGTCCCCACCCATTCCGGATCCGCGCCCGGGGTGTATTTCTGGAAGGCGATGATCACCGCGCGGATCGCCGGATACCAGGAGAACAGCGCGAAGCAGATCAGGCCGCCGATGAGGAAGCCGTAGGCGCGCACCTGATGGGACAGCGCGCGGCGGAAGGGGCCGGCGACCGGCCGCCGCTCTGCCGGGGGCGGCCCTGAACCGGCGGCCGGTCCCGAGGGTTCGCCGGCGGCGTGCCCCCGGTGAACCCTCGGCGCATGGGCGGTCCGAGTCCGGGCAGTCTTCATCGCCGCGTCAGCCTCGGGCCAGGATTCCGTCGATCTTGGACTGCGCGTCCTTCAGGAGCCGGTCGATATCGGCGTCCTGCCTGGTGAGGACCGAGGAGACCGCTCCGTCGAGGACCGAGTAGATCTGCTGCGCCTTCGGCGGCTCCAGCTTCGCCGTGAGTTGCCGACTGCCGTCGAGGAAGGCCTGGTAGTTCCCGACCGGGACATTGGCGTAACGCTTCTTCAGCGCCTGGTCCTTGGCGTCCGTGGCGCCGGTCCACAGCCGGGGCTCGGGAAGTCCGACCGGAGCTTTCACCTCGGAGGCACGCCGCCAGTTGTTGAGGCCGGTACCGGGGGCGTTGGTCTGGAACTCCAGCCACTTCAGGCCGGCTTCGATCTGCTGCGGGGATGCCTTCCTGCTGAACATGTAGCCGTCGCCACCGAGGAGTGTGCCCTTGCCGCCCGGCATCGGGGCGAGCGCCAGGTCCTCGTACGAGCCGCCCTTCTCCTTGACCAGGATCGGCACGTTGTCCGGGGCGGCGAGGTACATGCCGAGTTTGCCGGAACCCATCATCTGCTGGACGTCGTTGAGGATCAGCAACTGCTTGCTGCCCATGGAGTCGTCGCTCCAGCGCATGTCCTTGAGGTTCTGGAGGACCGCCTTCCCCTCGGGGCTGTCGACCTTCGCCTTCTTGCCGTCCGCACTGACGACATCGCCGCCCTGTGAGTACATCTCGGCGGTGAAGTGCCAGCCGCCCTGGTTCTGCGCGCTGTAGTCGGCGTATCCGACCCGGCCTTCGCCGAGGTCCGCGATCTTCTTGGCGGCGGCGCGGACTTCTGCCCAGGTGGCCGGGGGCTTGTCGGGGTCGAGACCGGCCAGCCGGAAGAGCTTCCTGTTGTAGAGGAGGCCCATGGAGTAGTTGGTGCGCGGGACTCCGTAGACCTTGCCGTCGACGGTGTAGACGTCCCGGAGCGACTGATGGATGTCGTTGTAGCCCTTCATCTCCTTCACGTACGAGGTGATGTCCGCCGCCTGGTTGATGTCGACGACATGCCTGGCGTCCGTGAAGTACGTGTAGAAGACGTCTTCCATCTGGCCGCCTGCGAGCTTCGCGTCGAAGGTCTTGGGGTCCTGGCAGGGGAACGCGTCATGGCCGACGATGTCGATGTCCGGGTGCGTCTTCTCGAACGCCTTGATGTCGGCCTCGAAGCTTTGCCGGTCGATCTTGGCGCTCTTCGGCGGCATGCAGTTCACGGTGATACGCGTCTTGCCCCCGGCGGCGTCCTCGTTGCCCGAGCCGCACGCGGCCACTGCGGTGAGGGCCAGCGCGGAGGCCATGGCTGCGGTACAGGTGCGGCGGAACCCAGAACGTCTCATCGGCGGGACCCCTCTAGGGCAGAGCGTCGGGAAACCCACAGCTGCTCGCTGTGCGGCGGCGCTCACTCAACCATCAACCAGGGGACGGCAGCAATATGTCGCGCCAAAATTGCAAATAGTTGACAGCATTCCGAGGAGAGAGGAGGGAGGGAGAGGAGGGAGGGAAAGGGCGAGCGAGAGCGGAATGGAGGAGAAGT
Source organism: Streptomyces sp. NPDC088116 (assembly GCF_044741745.1). Taxonomy (NCBI): domain Bacteria; kingdom Bacillati; phylum Actinomycetota; class Actinomycetes; order Kitasatosporales; family Streptomycetaceae; genus Streptomyces; species Streptomyces sp. NPDC088116. Next base: position 758,892 of record NZ_JBIUTF010000004.1, read on the forward strand.
CCGCACGTGTCCGTACGGTCTTCTCCGTCAGCCGCGCGGCGCCTGCGCGGTCGAGCCCCGTACCACCAGCTCCGGCTCGAACAGCAGCTCGCCGGGCGGCACCGCACTCCCCTGGATCTGAGCGGTCAGCATGTCGACGGCCGCCCGCCCCATGGCCTCGATGGGCTGGCGGACCGTGGTCAGCGGCGGCTCGGTGCAGTTCATGAAGGCGGAGTCGTCGAAGCCGACGACCGACACCTCGCCCGGTACTCCGAGCCCACGCCGGCGCGCGGCCCGTACCGCACCCAGGGCCAGCGGGTCACTGGCGCAGATGATCCCCGTGGCACCCCGCTCCAGCAGGCGCGACGCGGCGGCCTGCCCGCCCTCCAGGGAGAACATGGTCCGCTCGATGCGCTCGTCCGGCAGCTCCACACCGGCCGCCCCAGCCACCGCGAGCGCCGCCGCGAGCTTGCGCCGGGACGGCACATGGTCGGACGGGCCGAGCACCAGTCCGATGCGCTCGTGGCCGAGCGAGGACAGATGACGCCACGCCTGCTCGACCGCGACGGCGTCGTCGCAGGAGATACAGGGGAAGTCGAGGTTCTCGATCGGCGCGTTGATCAGGACGACCGGGATCCTGCGTTCGGCAAGCTGCCGGTAATGGTCGTGCGGGGCGTCCGCCTGCGCGAACAGGCCACCGGCGAAGACCACGCCGGACACCTGCTGCTGAAGCAGCAACTCCACGTAATCCGCCTCGGAGACGCCGCCCTTGGTCTGGGTGCAGAGCACGGGAGTGAGGCCCTGCTGGGCCAGCGCCCCGCCGATCACCTCGGCGAACGCCGGGAAGATGGGGTTCTGGAGCTCCGGCAGCACCAGGCCGACAAGCCTGGCGCGCTCGCCGCGCAGCTGCGTCGGCCGCTCGTAGCCGAGCACGTCCAGCGCGGTCAGCACCGACTGCCGGGTGGCCTGCGAGACTCCGGGCTTGCCGTTGAGCACCCGGCTGACCGTGGCCTCGCTGACCCCAACCTTCTTCGCCACCTGAGCAAGTCGTCGCGTCATATACGCAAGAGTATCGCAAGTAACGCAAGCTACTTGCTTATCTACGCAAGGCATCCGACAAGCACGCCTCTGCCATGCGGCGACGCCCGGCGGCCCCAGGGATCCCCGATCTTCCCGTGACGGGGAAAGTTCCAGAAAGGGGGCTCGGCCATCTACCGTTCGTACACATGAGTGCCGGACCGAGCACCTCGGGCAGACGACGGCGATTCGGCTGGCCACGCCGGGTCTTCTCCCAGGTGCTGTTGATGCAGATCGCCATCGCCGCGGGAGTCGCCGTACTGGCCACCGGGCTCTTCCTCGCGCCCTTCAGCGACGAACTGGACGACCAGGCGATGAGCCGCGCCCTCGCGATCGCCGAGACCACCGCGACGCCCCAGGTCGCCCGTGACCTCCGGACTTCCCGGCCCACGGCCGACGGCCCCGTACAGGCCGAGGCCGACCGCATCCGCCGCGCCACCGGCGCCGAGTACGTGGTGATCATGGACAGGCGGGGCGTGCGCTGGTCGCACACCGAACCAGGACAGATCGGCCAGGTCGTCTCCACCGACCCCAGCGAGGCCCTCGCCGGCAAGCACGTCATGGAGCTCGACAGCGGCACGCTCGGCCGCTCCGCGCGTGGCAAGGTCCCGCTGCGCGACGACACCGGAAAGATCGTCGGGGCCGTCTCGGTGGGCATCGCCTACGACAGCGTCCGAGACCGCCTGCTCGCCTCGATCCCCGAACTGCTCGCCTATGCGGGCGGGGCACTGGCCGTCGGGGCGCTCGCCGCGTACCTGATCTCCAGGCGGCTTCAGCGGCAGACCCATGACCTGGCCTTCTCCGACATCTCGGCGCTGCTCACCGAACGTGAGGCCATGCTGCACAGTCTGCGGGAAGGGGTCGTCGCACTGGACGGCGCCGGCCGGATCCGGCTGATGAACGACGAGGCGCAGCGGCTGCTGGGGCTCGGTCCCGACGCCATCGGGCAGCCGCTCGACATGGTGCTCGGCGACGGGCGCACCACCGAGGTGCTGACCGGGCGGGTGCTGGGTGAGGATCTGCTGACCGTGCGGGGCAGCCGCGTCCTGGTCGCCAACCGGATGCCGACCGACGACGGCGGCGCCGTTGTCACGCTTCGCGACCGTACGGAGCTGGAACGGCTCGGCCGGGAGCTGGACGCGACCCGCGGGCTGATCGACGCCCTGCGCGCCCAGGACCATGAGCACGCCAACCGGATGCATACGCTCCTCGGGCTGCTGGAACTGGACATGCACGAGGAAGCCGTGGAGTTCGTCACCGAGGTCGTCGGAGTGCACCGGGCCACCGCCGAGCAGATCACCGAGCGGATCCACGATCCGCTGCCGGCCGCGCTGCTGGTCGGCAAGGCCACGGTCGCCGCGGAGCGGGGCGTCTCGCTGCGGCTCTCCCCCGGCTCCCTGCTGCCGGACCGGCTGGTGGATCCGCAGGGCCTGGTCACAGTCGTCGGCAATCTCGTCGACAACGCGCTGGACGCGGCGGCCGGCTCCGCGGACCCGCGGATCGAGGTGGAGCTGCGCGCCGAGGGCCGTACGGTCGTCCTCGTGGTCTCCGACAGTGGTCCCGGTGTCGCGGTGGACCGGCGCGAACTGGTCTTCACCGAGGGCTGGTCGACCAAGGAACCACCGGCTCACGGCAGGCGCGGCCTCGGCCTGGCGATGGTGCGCAGGCTGGCCGAGCGGCAGGGCGGCAGCGTACGGGTCGGCGCGTCGGCGGACGGTGGCGCCGAGTTCACGGTCGTGCTCCCGGAGGCGCTGACCGAAGCGAGCAGACCGGAGGGACCGGACCGACCGGAGGGGTCCGAGGGGCCGTCCGAACCGGGCCGGCCCGAAGGACCGGACGGGATCATGGATCCCGGCGATCCCTGTGCGCGGGACACCCCGCACGGGCAGGACTCGCACGAGAACGACTCGCACGAGCAGGACCCGCACGGGCAGAACACCCCGCACGAGCGGGCCACGGCAGGGGAGAAACAATGATCGACGTACTGGTCGTGGACGACGACGTCCGGGTCGCGGAGATCAACACGGCGTATGTGGCGAAGGTGGCCGGCTTCCGGGTGGTGGCGCAGGCCCACTCGGCCGCCGAGGCGATCACCCGTATCTCCGAGCAGTCCATCGATCTCGTCCTGCTCGACCACTATCTGCCGGACGAGAACGGGATCGCGGTGGTGCAGGAGCTGCGCCGGCTCGGCCACCAGACCGACGTGATCATGGTGACGGCGGCGCGTGATGTCGCCACCGTCCAGGCCGCGATGCGCCAGGGCGCACTCCAGTACCTGGTCAAGCCGTTCAATTTCGCCGGACTGCGCACCAAGCTGGAGGCGTACGCGCGGCTGCGCCGCACCCTGGAAGGCGGCGGCGAGGCGGAGCAGTCGGAGGTGGACCGGATGTTCGGGGCGCTGTCCGCCGCGACCGCCCCGGCCCTTCCCAAGGGCCACTCCCCCACCACGGCGGAACTGGTACGCCAGGTCCTGCTGGCCGCCGACGGTCCGCTCTCGGCGCACGAGATCGCGGAGCGGGCGGGGATGAGCCGGCAGACCGCACAGCGCTATCTGAAGCTGCTGGAGCAGACCGGGCGGGTGCGGCTCACGCTCCGGTACGGCGAGACGGGCCGCCCGGAACACCGCTACGCGTGGGCTGCGAGCGTCTGACCCCCGCCCCGAACCCGGCGAAGGACCCCGGCCCGTGATGCCCCCGCCCCCGCCTCTGGCCCTGGCCCTGGCCCTGGCCCTGGCCCTGGCCCTGGCGAGCGTCTCAGACCGCCCCCGCGCCCGTCAGTGACCGGACCTCCGTCTCCGCGTGCTTCGCCTCGTCGGGCGGCTCCGAGGAGGCGACCGTACCGGCCCAGCCCGCGAGGAAGCCCAGAGGGACGGACACCAGACCGGGATTGTCCAGGGGGAAGACATGGAAGTCGACCCCGGGGAAGATCGCCGTCGGGCCCCCCGAGACCACGGGCGAGAGCACCACCAGCACGACGGCCGGAATCAGCCCTCCGTACACCGACCAGACCGCGCCGCGCGTGGTGAAGTTCCGCCAGAACAGCGAGTACAGCAGTACGGGCAGGTTGGCGGACGCGGCGACCGCGAAAGCGAGGCCGACCAGGAAGGCGACGTTCAGATCCTGGGCCAGCAGGCCGAGCGCGATGGCGACCGCGCCGATGCCCGTCGCGGCCACCCGCGCCACGGCGACCTCGCTTCGCGGCGTGGCGCGTTCGCGCCTGAGCGAGGCGTACAGATCGTGCGCGACGGAGGCCGAGGAGGCCAGCGTGATGCCCGCGACGACAGCGAGGATCGTGGCGAAGGCGACGGCCGCGACCACCGCGAACAGGATCGTTCCGCCCGTCGATCCGGCCCCGCCGCCGAGATCGACGGCGAGCAGCGCTACCGCCGTGTTCCCGGCCGCGTTCGAGGTGCGCACCGCGTCGGAGCCGACCAGCGCCGCCGCACCGAAACCCAGCACGATCGTCATCAGATAGAAGCTTCCGATCAGTCCGATGGACCAGACGACCGAGCGGCGGGCGGCGCGGGCGGTCGGCACGGTGTAGAAGCGGGACAGGATGTGCGGCAGCCCCGCCGTGCCGAGTACGAGGGCCAGCCCCAGGCTGATGAAGTCCAGGCGCGCGGTCCAGTCACCGCCGTACCTCAGACCGGGCGCGAGGAACCTCGCGCCGTGGCCGCTGTGTGCCACGGCGGTGTTGAGCAGGTCGTTGACATCGAAACGGAAGCGGACCAGGACGAGTACGGTCAGCGCGACCGAACCGGCCATCAGCACAACGGCCTTGACGATCTGGATCCAGGTGGTGGCGCGCATCCCCCCGAGCGAGACATAGACGACCATCAGCGCGCCCACACCGATCACCGTCCAGGCGCGCGTCACTTCGCTCGTGCCGCCGAGCAGCAGCGCGACCAGGCTCCCCGCACCGACCATCTGCGCCACCAGATAGAGCACGGAGACGGTGACCGAGGACGTGCCGACGGCGATCCGGACCGGCCGTTCCCGCATCCTGGCCGCGACCACATCGGCGAGGGTGAACCGCCCGCAGTTGCGGACGAGTTCGGCGACCAGGAGCAGCACGACCAGCCAGCCGACGAGGAAACCGACCGAGTAGAGCATGCCGTCGTACCCGAAGAGGGCGATCACACCCGAGATGCCGAGAAAGGAAGCGGCGGACATGTAGTCGCCGGCGATGGCGAAACCGTTCTCCATGGGGGAGAAGAGACGTCCGCCCGCGTAGAACTCCTCAGCGGAGCCATGCCTGTTGCGCCCCACCCAGGTAGTGATCCCGAGAGTGACCGCGACAAACGCGCTGAATAGCAGCAGCGCCAGGGTCTGATGGCCGCCGTTCACCGGTCGGTCGCCCCGCTCCCCCACGTCGTCTCCTGGTCCAGCCCCCGGCCGGGTACCCGTTCCTGGGCCCGCCTCCGGTCGAACACGGTCCAGCGCAATTCAAGCGCCGCGCGGTCCCTGTGCAGCCGGGCATGGCGTCCGTACGCCCAGGTCAGCAGGAAGGTGGAGAGGAACTGGCCGAGGCCCGCCAGCATCGCCGCATTCACCGCCCCCGCGACCGGCCGGGCCATGAACCCCGGCGCCGCCGTCGCCGCGACGACGTACGCGAGGTACCAGACCAGGAAAGCGATCGAAGCGGGAACGACGAACCGCCGGTAGCGACCGCGCACCTCCTGGAACGCGGCGCTGCGCTGGACCTCCGCGTAGATGTCGGCGGCCCCGGGCGTCTCGACAACCACGTTCGTATCGACGGCCGTTCGGGTATCGGCGGTTGTCGCGGACGAGCCCGTACCGGCCGGCTCACCCCAGTCCGAGGCCAGCGCGTCGTACCACGGGTCGTCGAGCCGCACCGCTGCGGCGTCGCGCCCTTCCTGCTTCTCCACCGGTCAACTCTCCTTGTCGGCGAACCGTTTCGGCCGCGTAGACGAGAAGCATGGGCGGAGTGTGAAGATCCTTGGTTCCGCTCTCCCCGGACTTCACCCCTTCAGGTGACGGTTGTCCCGGGAGGCGGGATGAGCCCCGTTGACAGGCGTAGCGCGTACGGCCTCCACCCGTGGGTGAAGGCCGTACGTCCGGACGTCCGGGACAGGTCTCAGGCGTCGATGCGCGAACGGTCCAGGGTCGCCGCGGAGCTGGTGATGAACTCCTTGCGCGGCGCCACTTCATTGCCCATCAGCAGGTCGAAGATCTGCTCGGACGATTCGAGGTCACCGATGTTGATCCGCCGCAGGGTGCGGTGGCGCGGGTCCATCGTGGTCTCCGCCAGCTGGTCGGCGTCCATCTCGCCGAGACCCTTGTACCGCTGGATGGAGTCCTTGAACCGGATGTTCTTGCGCTGGTACTCCAGCAGCGTCTGCCGCAGCTCGTTGTCCGAGTACGTGTACACGTACTTGTCCTGGCCCTTCTTGGGCTGCACCAGCTCGATCCGGTGGAGCGGCGGTACGGCGGCGAAGACCCGGCCCGCCTCCACCATCGGCCGCATGTAGCGCTGGAAGAGCGTGAGCAGCAGGATGCGGATGTGAGCCCCGTCGACATCGGCGTCGACCAGGAGCACGATCTTTCCGTAGCGGGCGGCGTCGATGTCGAAGGTCCGGCCCGAGCCCGCCCCTATGACCTGGATGATCGCCCCGCACTCGGCGTTCTTGAGCATGTCCGACACGGAGGCCTTCTGGACATTGAGGATCTTGCCGCGGATCGGGAGCAGCGCCTGGAACTCGCTGTTCCGGGCCAGTTTGGCCGTACCGAGCGCGGAGTCCCCCTCCACGATGAACAGCTCACTGCGGTCCACGTCGTCACTGCGGCAGTCGGCCAGCTTGGCCGGCAGCGAGGAGGACTCCAGGGCCGTCTTCCTGCGCTGCGCCTCCTTGTGCTGGCGGGCCGCGATGCGCGTACGGGCGGCGGCGACGGCCTTCTCCAGGACGGCGCGGGCCTGTGCCTTGGCATCGCGCTTCGTCGAGGTCAGGAAGGCCTTGAGCTCCTTGGCGACGACATTGGAGACGATGCGGTTGGCCGCGGACGTACCGAGGACCTCCTTGGTCTGGCCCTCGAACTGCGGCTCGGCGAGCCGCACGGTGACCACGGCGGTCAGGCCCTCCAGGGCGTCGTCCTTGACGACGTCGTCCTCGGCGACGCGCAGCATCTTGGCCGAGCGCAGCACCTCGTTGACCGTCTTGGTCAGAGAACGCTCGAATCCGCTCACATGGGTGCCGCCCTTGGGGGTGGCGATGATGTTCACGAAGGATTTGACGGAGGTGTCGTACCCGGTGCCCCAGCGCAGGGCGACATCGACACCGAGTTCGCGGGTGACCTCTGTGGGAGTCATGTGCCCGCGGTCGTCCAGGACCGGCACGGTCTCCTTGAAGGTGCCGCTTCCGGTGAGCCGCAGCACGTCGCAGACGGCCTTGTCCTGCGCCAGGTACTCGCAGAACTCGCTGATGCCGCCGTCGAAGCGGAAGGTCTCCTCGACCGTGCCGTTGCCCTCGCTCTCACCGGCGGCCCGCTCGTCCCTGACGACGATGGTCAGGCCGGGGACGAGGAAGGCGGTCTGGCGGGCGCGCTGGTGGAGCGTGTCCAGGGAGAGCCTGGCGTCCTTGAGGAAGATCTGCCGGTCGGCCCAGTACCGGACACGCGTGCCGGTGCGCGTCTTGGGCACCCGCTTGCCCTTGAGCGGCCCGTTCGCCGGGTCGAAGGGGGCGTCGGGGCCCTGCTCGGTGAACATTCCGGGGACACCGCGCCGGAAGCTGATCGAGTGGGTGGCGCTGTTACGGTCCACCTCGACGTCCAGCCGGGCGGAGAGGGCGTTGACGACGGAGGCGCCCACGCCGTGCAGACCGCCCGACGCGGCGTACGAGCCGCCGCCGAACTTTCCGCCGGCGTGCAGCTTGGTCATCACGACCTCGATACCGGAGAGGCCGGTCTTGGGCTCGACATCGACCGGAATACCCCGGCCGTTGTCCTTGACCTCGACCGAGCCGTCCTCGTGGAGGATCACCTCGATGTGGTCGCAGTAGCCACCCAGGGCCTCGTCGACGGAGTTGTCGATGATCTCCCAGAGGCAGTGCATCAGGCCGCGGCTGTCGGTCGAGCCGATGTACATTCCGGGGCGCTTGCGGACCGCTTCGAGCCCCTCAAGGACGAGCAGGTGCCGCGCGGTGTAGTTGGAACCGTCACGGTCTGCGGTCAACAGCGCACTGGACGGCACGGACGTATCGGCGGTCACGCGGTTCGCTCCTCGCTGAATTTGGGATGGGGCCCCGTGGGGTAAGGGCCCGGCGTCTGTCACCGGTCAGAGGGTACAGAGGCCTGGTAGAGCCGTTGTCACGCCACCCACGTGAATTCTCATGCTAGTCGAAGGTCGTATAGGTGTTCGATCCCTCGGGGGAGTGACGCACACATCACGTTCCCTTCCAGGCATGAACCATTTAGGCTCCGGGCACGTCCTCATCAACAACCGGCAAGCCAGCCGGTGAGGACAGGCCCCCAAGACAAGCAACGCGAAACCCGTAGAGCAGAGCCCAGCGCAGCAATACGGCCCATTCGCCGCCAACCGCCAGCAGCCAGCCGGCTCGGAAAAGAAGTTTCGAGAAAAAGCCGTGAGCGGGAACGTTTTCGGCCTGGTTGGATGTTGACCCTGGTACGACAGCTCGTCGAGCTAGAGAAGAGGCGACGTGACTACTGTTCTGACCCCCGCGAGCCCGCTGACGGCGGCTGACCGCTGCGACCGCTGCGGCGCCCAGGCTTATCTGCGCGTCGTCCTGTCCAGCGGTGGTGACCTGCTCTTCTGCGCCCACCACGGTCGCAAGTTCGAGCCAGAACTCAAGAAGATCGCCGCGGAAATACAGGATGAGACCGACCGACTGACGGCCGTACCGGCCGGCGGCGGTGAAGAGGAGCACTGACACCTCGCATCCACGACGAGCCAGGGGCCGGTCCCGTACCGGCCGACGGGCGACCACCCGCACCGCGGAGTGGCCGCCCGTTCTCGTCATCGTGGGGCGTGCGCCCCGACCGCCTCCGCGACCGGCCCCACGGCCATGCTGATCCGGGTGTAGACCCCCGGACTGTCCGCGCGTCCGCAGCCGCTCCCCCAGGAGACCAGCCCGATCAGCCGTCCCTGGGCCACCAGCGGCCCGCCGCTGTCTCCCTGGCATGCGTCATGCCTGCCCTCGGGATCGCCCGCACAGAGCATCGTGGAGGCCTCGTAGCGGCCCGCTGAGCCGCCCGAGTACGCCCGCTCGCAGTGGGAGTCCGCCAGGACCGACACACGCGCGGAGCGCAGCGCACCGGCGTAGTCCCCCTCCCCCGTGGTGTCGCCCCAGCCGTAGACCGTCGCGTCGGCGCCCGGCTCGGACGCGGGATCCCCTGCCTCCGCCGGGCCGATCGCGTACCCCTTGGGCAGTGCCCGCGACAGCGTCAGTACGGCCAGATCCGATGCGTTGGTGCCCGGATCGTACGCGGGGTGCACGCGGACGGACCGCACTGCGACCTCGCGCCCGCCGCTGCCGCGCAGCCGGTCACGGCCCGCGATGACCAGCAGGTCAGTGACTTTTTCGGGAGCCGCTCCGAGGACGTCCCGGCCCATGCAGTGCGCGGCGGTCAGCACTTTCGTCGGCGCCACCACCACGCCTCCGCAGAACTGACCCGCGCGTGTACCGCCGAACCGGTCACGGCTGGACAGGGCCACCACCCAGGGACTGTCCGCGGCCCGCACCGGCTCACCACCGACGATCACACGGTCGGCGGCGGCGGGAACGGGCGCGAGAAGCGGCAGAACGGCCCCCGCCGCGACCACGGCCAGCCCTCCCGCCAGTACTCGGGCAAAGGAACGGCGCATACAGGCTCCTGACTCTCCGGTTGGCAATGATTCACCCAGAGTCATCCAAACGGTCGGCGCCCGCACCCGGCGCACAGAGGAAGGCCCGGGTGCACGGTGGCATCCGGGCCTTCCTCTGTGCTTCCGTACGCCCCCGGAGCGGGCCGGGGAAACCCCGGCGCGTCCCGCGGACGGCGCTGCTTTCGCCTTACTTTCGCAACACGTCCTGGTCGAGTCCTAGTCGAGGTAGTCGCGCAGGACCTGCGAACGCGACGGGTGGCGCAGCTTCGACATGGTCTTCGACTCGATCTGACGGATACGCTCACGCGTCACGCCGTAGACCTTGCCGATCTCGTCCAGCGTCTTGGGCTGGCCGTCGGTGAGACCGAAGCGCATGGAGACCACGCCCGCCTCACGCTCGGAGAGCGTGTCGAGCACCGAGTGCAGCTGCTCCTGGAGGAGCGTGAAGCTCACGGCATCGGCCGGGACGACCGCCTCGGAGTCCTCGATGAGGTCTCCGAACTCGCTGTCGCCGTCCTCGCCCAGCGGGGTGTGCAGCGAGATCGGCTCACGGCCGTATTTCTGGACCTCGATGACCTTCTCGGGGGTCATGTCGAGTTCCTTGGCCAACTCCTCCGGGGTGGGCTCACGGCCCAGGTCCTGGAGCATCTGGCGCTGCACGCGCGCGAGCTTGTTGATGACCTCGACCATGTGCACCGGGATACGGATGGTGCGGGCCTGGTCGGCCATGGCGCGGGTGATCGCCTGACGGATCCACCAGGTGGCGTACGTGGAGAACTTGTAGCCCTTGGTGTAGTCGAACTTCTCGACCGCGCGGATCAGACCGAGGTTGCCCTCCTGGATCAGGTCCAGGAAGAGCATGCCGCGCCCGGTGTAGCGCTTGGCCAGCGAGACGACCAGACGGAGGTTGGCCTCCAGCAGGTGGTTCTTGGCGCGGCGGCCGTCCTCGGCGATGATCTCCAGCTCGCGTTTGAGCTTGGGCGCGAGCTTGTCCGAGTTGGACAGCTTGTCCTCGGCGAAGAGACCGGCCTCGATGCGCTTGGCGAGCTCGACCTCCTGCTCGGCGTTGAGGAGCGGGACCTTGCCGATCTGCTTCAGGTAGTCCTTGACCGGGTCGGCGGTGGCACCGGCGACGGCGACCTGCTGGGCCGGCGCGTCGTCCTCGTCGTCGTCGGAGAGGACGAAGCCCTTGTTCTCGCCCTCGGGCTCCTCCTCGTCACCCTTGACGCCCTGGACCTCGTCCGCCGGCTCTTCGCCTTCGATGATCTCGTCGGCGTCCTTCTTGCCCACGGTCTTCTTGGCCGTCGCCTTCTTGGCGACCGTCTTCTTGACCGCCGCCTTCTTGGCGACGGTCTTCTTCGCGGCCGCCTTCTTCGCGGGCGCGACGGAATCGTCGGCCGCGGCGTCCACGGTCTCTGCCGTCGGAGCGGCCGTGGCGGCCGCGACGGTCTTGGTCGTGGTCGTCTTGGCCGCGACAGTCTTGGTGGCGGTGCGCTTTACCGGGCTCTTCGCTGCGACGCTCTTGCGGGTGCGCTTCGGCGACTCCGCGGCACTGACCATCAGCGTCACACCCTCTTCCTCGAGGATCTGGTTGAGGCTGCGCAGAACATTCTTCCACTGGGTTGGCGGAATCTGGTCGGCCTCGAAGGCTCGACGCACGTCATCGCCGGCGATCTGCCCATCAGCCTTTCCCCGCTCGATGAGCGCCATCACAGACTCGGACTCGGCGATCTCCGGCGGGAGCGTACGGGATGTGCTGGCCGACACGAACAACCTCTCGGAACGATGGAAACGGCTTCCGGCTCCGCCCATGATCGGGCCTGAGCCGACGACCGGCGGCTGGGGATGTCGCCGACGGCGCGGGTTGGACCTCGGGGATGAATACAGCGCCACGTGCGGCGGTCGTATTCCCTCCTCGGCTGTCACCTCTTAGGTCATCGCACTGCCTCGAAGAGTGTTACGCCCAATCCACGTGGCCCGAGTCACACCCCATATGCGGCAAAGCCTACAGAGTGGGCCCTAAAGGCCCACAATCGTGTCGCCGGACCCGGCGGGCCCGGCGACACACGATGCGTACATCCCCGTACGCCCTGACATGGGACAGCGTTCAGTGCTCGCGCGGTGCGGGGACGACGCGCTCCACTTCCGGCTGCACGGTGAGCAATTGACGCATGGCCGATTCCGCGGCGGGCGCGTCGCCCGTGGCAAGGGCGTCGACGATCCGTGCATGGTGGGCCAGCGAGGCATCGGTGGGACGGTCGCATCCGGTGACCGGACCGCCGGAGACCTGGAGGGCCGCCGAGACGATCCCCGAAAGGTGCTCCAGCATGCGATTGCCCGCGAGCTGGATCAGCAGGGAGTGATATTCGACGTCCGCCCTCGCAAAGGTGATCGCGTCACCCTGCGTAAGGGCATGCCCCATGATCCCCACCATGTCCGAAAGTCGCTGCTGAGCGTCCGCCCGGCCATGGCCGGCGGCCAGGCGCGCGGCGAGGGGCTCGATCGTCCAGCGCAGCTCGCTCAGCTCGCGGCGCTGGTCGTCGCGCTGCGGCCCGAAAGCACGCCATTCGATGATGTCCGGGTCCAGCAGATTCCAGTCGCTCACCGGACGGACCCGGGTACCGACATTGGGCCGGGCACTCACGAGGCCCTTGGCCTCGAGCACCCGCAACGACTCCCGCACCACCGTGCGGGAGACCTCGAAGCGCTGACCGATCTCCTCGGGCACGAGCGGCCGGTCGGCACCCAGGTCTCCGGAGACGATCATCTGACCGAGCTGTTGGACGAGTTGGCCGTGGAGCCCGCGGCCACGGCTGCTTGTCGTACGCCGCCCCACCCGGCCCAGATCGGTGTCTGCGCCGTCCCAGACGGGGGCGGCCATGCGGTCGGCGACGGGCGCCTCCGCGAAGGGGTAGCGGTCGAGTTCGCCCGAGTCGGCGAGGCCGTTCTCGACGGAGCGGGCGGCGGTCATCATGGTGTGCGCAAGGGTACTCACGCATCCTTTGTCGGCGTTGCTTCCATCACCCTTGAGGTCTTTGGTGAAAAGCACACGAAAGGGTGATCGGCGCTCACCCCTCGATTGACGCCTTATCGGAAAGAAGCGGGCTTTTTCAGGGGAGTTGCGGACAGGATGGCACGCTCCGGTCGTTCCCCGGTCACCAACGAGCCCTACGGCGAAGGCCGGTGAACAGATATGCGCAGAGCAGGACCGACAGTGACAACGTCAGGGCCGCGGCGACCGGTTGGGCGACGAGTCTGGCCGTGGCCAGCAGCCAGCGATCGGCCTGATGGGGCCACTCCAGCCAGGCCAGCTCGCGGAGCCTGCCCGGGAGTCCGACGACCGAACGCGCGGACGGACCGGCAAGCCCCTTCTGCAGAAGGGGTACGACCAGGGTCGGTACGGCGACGACCGCGGCCATTCCGGCGACGGTGATCCGGAAGACCCCGGCGCCCAGCAGCCCGGCCCAGGCGCAACCGATGGCGAGCCCGGCCCAACCTGCTGTCAGCTCGGACCAGTTGGCCGGTACGGGGACGGCGGCGGCACCGTACACAAGACGCAGCGCGGCGGCGTCCGCCGCCACCGCCAGGAGCGCGAGCAGCAGGGCCGCGCCCGCCGTCACGGTGAGCTTGGCGAGCAGGAGGCCGAGGCGACGAGGAACCGTTCCCCGCGCCCCGGCGAGAGCGGGATAACGGAACTCGTCGCCGAACGAGAGCGCGCCGAGCAGTCCCGCACCGAGGGCAGCGGGCGGCAGGGGCAGGAGCGCGGGCCAGGCAGCGAGCAGTTCGGGCAGCGGGGTCCTGCCGGTACGGGCGAGGGGCACGGCGAGAGCCACCGAGGCGATCAGGACGGCGGCCACGACCAGTGACGTCACGGGGACGCCGAGCATGCGGCGGAGTTCGTAACGCACCGGCCAGTACGGGCTGCTGACCGGACGCGACAAGGGCGGCGACGCGAGCGGCCTCCGGTCGTGGGCCATTGCCCGGACCGGCCGGGGCTTCGCCTCGGGAGCCGCGGCTGGGGCGGGCACGAGGCCAGGCGCGGGCGCCTGCGCGCAGACGGGGCCGGCATCGCCGACCTCATCGGCGAGTTGATGGACCAGCACGCCGTGCCGGAAGGCGGTTTCGCCGATCTCCGGGCAGCTGCTGCCGTAGACCGTGAGCCTGCTGCCCGCCTCGGCGACCACTTCGACGGAGCGCCTGCCCGCCCTGGCCTCGCGGCTCAGCGCGTCGGCGAGGCGTGCGGCGTGTGGCGTCCTGACCGCGACGCGGGGGCGCAGCCTGGTCCGGGCAAACTCGAATCCGTCCTGGTCGGCGACGAGGCGGCCCGCGTCGATGGTGACGACATGGTCGGCGGTCCTGGCGGCCTCCTTGGGATCGGTGGTGGTGTACAGGACTGTGCCGCCATGATCGGCATGGGTACGCAGCAGCCCGAACAGCCAGCTGTTCTCGCGGGACGAGAGCCCCGCGGAGGGTGCGTCGAGCAGGAGAGTGTGCGGGTCGCCCAACAGCGCGGCGGCGAGCCCGAGTCTGCGGTCCATACCGGCCGAGAGCGCACCGAGGCGCTCACCGCGGATACTGCTCAGGCCCACGATGTCGAGGAGTTCGTCGGCGCGGGCGGCGGGGACGCCCGCGGCTGCGCAGAGCATCCGGAGCTGCCCCCGGGCGGTGCGCGCGGGATGGCCGGGCACATCGCCGAGGAGCACCCCGATCTCGCGGGCCGGATGGGAGAGACGATGGAGTTGGCGGCCACGGAAGTACGTGACACCACGGCCGGGTTCGAGTTCGAGCATCAGCCGGAGCACGGTGGTCTTGCCCGCGCCCTCGGCACCGAGCAGCGCCGTGACAGAACCCGGCCGGGCCTCGAAGGTCAGATCGTCCACGGCGGGTGTGAGGTCTCGACGGGGGGTGCTGGTCAGTCCGATGGCCTGGAGCATCGCTTCTCTCGCGGGGAGGTGAGACCGCTCGGCGGCCGGGCGGGTACCGCAGCAAGATAACGCGACATGTCGGACTTGCAAGGGAGGGTCGGACGTCTGGGTGTTGGATGTCCGGACGTCCCGAGTGCTTCCGGCCTTCTGATTCTTCGGTCCCGCCGATCCTTCCGGCCTTCTGATTCCTCCAATTCCTCCGGTGCTTCCGGCGTCGGGGAGTTCGTCCGGCGTGGAGACCGGTCAGACCTCGGGCCGCAGCATCGGCGGATTGAGCACGGTCGCCCCGCCCGCCCGGAACAACTGGGCGGGCCGGCCGCCCTGCCGGGTGGTGGTCCCCCCGGACGGAACCAGAAATCCCGGAGTGCCCGTCACCTTGCGGTGGAAGTTACGGGGATCGAGTACCACGCCCCACACCGCCTCGTACACCCTGCGCAGTTCACCGACGGTGAACTCGGACGGGCAGAAGGCCGTGGCGAGCGAGGAGTACTCGATCTTGGACCGGGCCCGCTCCACCCCGTCCGCGAGGATCCGCGCATGGTCGAACGCGAGCGGGGCGGGCTGCTCGTCCTCCCTGGCGAAACCGCCCTCCTGATGGAGCAGGTCCACGACGGAGGCCCAGCGGGCACTGTTCGCGTCGCCTCCCGCCCGGGGCGCGGGAAGGTCGGGCGAGAGCGCCAGATGAGCCACGCTGACCACCCGCATCCGGGGATCGCGCCCGGGATCTCCGTAGGTGGCGAGCTGTTCGAGGTGGGCCGCGTTCCCCGGCGCCGGGGAACGCGGATCGTGCGCGCAGAGTCCGGTCTCCTCGGTGAGCTCACGCGCGGCCGCGCCGGCGAGATCCTCGTCGCCCCGGACGAAGCCGCCGGGCAGCGCCCACCGCCCCTGGAACGGTGGCTCCCCCCGTCGTACGACCAGCGCGCAGAGCGCGTGGCGGCGCACGGTCAGCACGACCAGATCGACGGTGACAGCAAAAGCCGGGTAGGCCGACGGGTCGTAGGGCGACATGCCGTGATCATAGTCGTCTGCCTGACGATAAACACTCCTTCCGTCATCCTCGCCATCCACTTCTCGGCCATCGTCGTGATCTTCGCGCGCCGGTCCGCCGACCCGGATTCCCCGTGGGTCCCGCGCCCCGGTCGGGGTGGGCGGGTCGGCCGTCCGTTACGCGAGTGACCGGGGCACGGACGTCATCGCCCGCTCCTGGTGCCGCGCCGGCCGGTCCGCCGGACGCCCCGATCGCGCGCGGCCGTCGTACCGGGGCGCGGCACTTTCGGCGGCAGGGCCTTGCGGCCTGTGGGCGGGCGCACCGCGCGGGGCTTGGGCCGCCCGCCCGGTTCCCGGGCGCCACGCTCCTTGCGCAGACAGTGGCGCAGCGTCTCGGGGTCCAGTCCTTCGTTGCAGGCCTGGTGGAGCAGCTGAGCGAAGACGTACTGAGGGTCGAGCCGCAGGGCGAGTCCCAGGGCAACCCGGGCACTGGGCTCGTCACCCGTGGACCAGGCCACCCAGCCGGCCAGGGTCAGCGGAGCCGTGGCGTGCTCCGCGTACGGGCCGACGCAGCGCCGTGAAAGGGCACGCCACAGCCGTAACGCCGGTGCCGCCACCGGGCCTTCCATCCACTCCGCCGCGCGATCCCGTGTCTCCCTGTCCTGGAGGCCGAGGATGACGGCGGCCGCCTCGTCATGGCCGATGAGCCGGTCGTCCTCGGTGTCCGTGTCGGGGTCGCCCGCGCCCGATGCGTCACCCAGCCGTTTGATGAGCTCGCGCGCGAGCCGCAGGGTCTCCCTGCCGACCTGCTCCCGGCTTCCGCCGGCCAGGATCCTGGGCACGAGGGCGGCTCCCGCGTCGTCCAGGGCCCGCGCCTGCTCGTCCGCGGCCGGGCTCCGCCAGGGCTCCAGCCGTGCCTCCATCTCCCGTAGCGATCCCCGCACCCGGACACCCGCGTAGGTGGCAGCCGCGGCCATCACCGACGTCCCGGCCATGGCCAGCCCGGTCCCCTCCGGCGGACAGCAGCGGACGTCGGGACAGCAGTAGGACCAGAATCGGCCGTCGGAGATACAGAGCACTTCATGCACGGGCACGTCGAGACTCCCGCACGCGGTGCGCAGCCGCTGCGCGAGCGGACGCAGCCGCTCCATCACCTGTCGGCCCGTCTCCCCGTCCGCCGGGTCCTGGCAGAGGAAGGCGACGATGCCGTCGGGCCGGGAGCCGCGCCTCTCGCTCCCTTCGATCAGACACTCGGCGAGTTGCTCGGCCACCGGTGGCCACTCCCGCGGCGAACTCGGGATTCCCAGCCTGAGCCGCCCGCCGAAACGTCCTCGGTCGCCGTGGAGCGCGACCATGACGACGGAGTCGGTGGGGTGGAACCCGAGCAAGTACGGGAGAGCGTCGGCGAGTTCCGCGGGACTGCGCAGGGTGATCTGCTGCTCGTCGGCGGATCCGGTCGGTTCGTGATGCTTGTTCATGACTCGACCGTCCCGCGCCGAGACCGATCCCGCGACCCCTGTGGATAACGTTATCCACAGGTCGACGGCCGTCTTCACGCATTGTCGGAGCCATCGGCTTGCATGGGGGCATGACCAACGAAGACCGCGCCGGGACTCCGGGCATCGACCGACATTCGTCCTCGCCCGCCTCGGGTTCCCTCCGTCAATCGGTGAACGGCATCCGCGCCGACCACCATGGCTTACGGCCCCATGGTGTCCGCGCGGCGACGCCCCCGCGGGACCCGCGCTCAGCCGGCCGCGGCGAGGACCAACGGAAGCACCCGTTCGCTCCCTGCCTGACGGAGCAGTCGGGCAGCGACCGCGAGGGTCCAGCCGGAGTCGGTGGAGTCGTCCACGAGCAGTACGGGCCCGGGAGAGGCGGCCAGGGCGGCTGCCAGTTCCTCTGGGACGGTGAAGGTGCCGGACAGTGCCTTGAGGCGTTGGGCGGAGTTGCTGCGTCGTGCCGCGTGGGCGCCGCTCGGCCCGGTGTACGTCAGTGTGCCCAGGAAGGGGAGGCGGCCGACGGCCGCGATTCCCTGGGCGAGGGAACCGACCAATTGCGGGCGGGCCAGGGACGGTACGGCGACGACTCCTACCGGCCGGGCAGAGGCATCTGGGGCATTCGTCGCCCAGCCCCCCGGAGAGCGGGCCCAGTCGGCGAGCACCGCCACCGCGGCTTGCAGGACATCGTCGGGGACTGGCCCGTCGGGCGCGTTGTCGGCCAGCAGTGGGCGCAGTCGGTTGCCCCAGCCGATGTCCGAGAGCCGTCCCAGGGCGCGCCCGGTGGAGCACTGGTCCTTGGCCGGGATACGCCCCTTGAGGTCGATGCCCAGTGCGGGCATCCCGGTCGGCCACATCCGGCGGGGCTCGATCTCCACTCCCGGGCGGTCCAGTTCCTTCGTCGCACCTGTCAGCGTCTCCGCCGAGACCGCGGAATCGGTCCAGGCTCCCGCGCAGTTGTCGCAACGGCCGCAGGGGGCCGCACCCTCGTCGTCCAACTGCCGCCGCAGGAACTCCATCCGGCACTGGGACGTGCTCACGTAATCGCGCATGGCCTGCTGCTCGGCCGCCCGCTGCCGCGCCACCCACGCGTAGCGTTCAGCCTCGTACACCCACTCGGCTCCCGTGGCCGTCCAGCCGCCTTTCACGCGCTTGACCGCGCCGTCGACGTCCAGCACCTTCAGCATCGACTCCAGTCGGCTGCGCCGGAGATCCACCGCCGCCTCCAGAGCCGGTACGGACAGCGCCCGACCCGCGTCCGTGAGAGCCGAGAGGGTCTGGCGGACCTGTGTCTCGGGCGGGAAAGCGGTATCGGCGAAGTAACGCCAGATCGCCTCGTCCTCCTTGCCCGGCAGCAGCAGCACATCGGCGTGGGCCACACCGCGCCCCGCACGGCCCACCTGCTGGTAGTAGGCGATCGGCGAGGACGGCGAGCCGAGATGCACCACGAAGCCCAGGTCCGGCTTGTCGTAGCCCATGCCCAGCGCCGAAGTGGCGACCAGCGCCTTGACCTTGTTCTCCTGCAGGTCGATCTCGGCCTGCAGCCGGTCGGCGTTCTCCGTCTTTCCCGTGTACGAGGCCACGCGGAAGCCGCGCTGCCGCAGAAAGGCGGTGGCCTCCTCGGCCGCGGCGACAGTGAGGGTGTAGATGATCCCGGAGCCCGGCAACTCGTCCAGGTGCTCGGCGAGCCAGGCCAGGCGGTGCGCGGCATCCGGCAGTTGGACCACTCCAAGCCGCAGGCTTTCCCGCTCCAGCGGGCCGCGCAGCACCAGGGCCTCGCCGGCGCCGGTACCCAACTGCTCGGCCACATCGGCGGTGACGCGCGCGTTGGCGGTCGCGGTGGTGGCCAGCACCGGCACACCGGCGGGAAGCTCGGCCAGCATCGCCCGCAACCGGCGGTAGTCCGGCCGGAAGTCATGACCCCAGTCGGAAATGCAGTGCGCCTCGTCCACCACGAGCAGACCGGTCGTGGCCGCGAGCTTGGGCAGCACCTGATCGCGAAAGTCCACGGAGTTGAGGCGTTCCGGACTGACGAGGAGAACGTCGGTCTCGCCGCGCTCGACCTCCTCGTAGATGGTGTCCCACTCCTCCGGGTTGGCCGAGTTGATGGTGCGCGCCCGGATACCGGCGCGCGCCGCCGACTCGACCTGGTTGCGCATCAGCGCCAGCAGCGGAGAGATGATCACCGTCGGGCCGGAGCCACGGCGCCGCAGCAGGGCGGTGGCGACGAAGTACACCGCCGACTTGCCCCAGCCGGTCCGCTGCACCACCAGCGCACGTCGGCGCTCCCGCACCAGAGCCGCCACCGCCTGCCACTGGTCCTCCCGCAGCCGCGCCGAACCGCCGGGGGCACCGACGAGCTCAGCGAGGATGGCATCGGCTTCAGCGCGGAGCTCCAGGTTGTCCATGTCTCCATGCAACCCGATAGCACTGACAATAAGCTACTTCACTCAACGTCACCGCAGGTCGCGGACAGTTCGCCGGCCACGCGCCGAGCCGCGCACGGAGATGGCCGACCGGGCTCGCCGTGGCCGGTCGCAGTCGTCGCCGCGACCTCGTGCGGCCGGCCCCAACTCGAGCGCAGCGGGGATGTTTCCCCTGGTCCTTGGCGTTCAGGCGTGACACGAGGCATCAGCCGAGCCCTTTTGGGCAGGGATATGAGTGTCATATCCGCGCATTCCGCCCGACCACGTCAATTGCTCGTTGCCGCACGCCCGTACGGCAGCGAGAATTGGAACTGCCCCCGCACGGTCCGACAATGGTCCGCGAAGGCTGTGCCGCGGCGCGCCCCCATCCGACCTTGCCCGCACTGTGGGCGCGTATGCGAAGGGAGGACCGTGACCTTCGGATTCGCTCCGTCCGCAGCCACTTCGATCACTACCCCGGCCGACTCCGTCAGCCACCTCGCCAGGATGCTCGAACCCGCCGAATGGGCGGCCGCGGGCATACCGCTGCTGCGCGATCCCCGCGAAGTCGTCAGCGGTCTGCACAGCCGGCACCGGCCGGCACCGGGGACCGCCGTGGTGGCCGTACTCGATCATGAGGAACGGCTCTCCGCCAGCGCCTCCTTCGTCCCGCGTGCGGTGCCGGTGGACGGCTGGGAGTTCCGTAACGCGCTGCTGGCACATCTGCGCCGCGTCGTCCCGCACGATCTGCGCCGCCGCACGCCCGTACGCACAGCGGTGCTGCTCTACTGCCGCGACGGCGACGAACGCTGGACGCAGGAGGACGGGGCCTGGATGTGGGGGCTTCGGGACGCGTGCACCCTGCACGGACTGCGGTGCGGCGCGTACATCACGCTCACGCGCGGTGGCTGGCAGGTGCTGGGGGAAGGCCGCGGGGGCCGTCGTCCCAGTTCCTCGTCCCCGCCCGCGACTCTGTCGGAGACGGTGGCCGACACCGACCCGTCACCGCTGCGCAGTGGTGGCGGCGCGGTGGAGGTACTGCGCCGCACGGCCGCCCGGTGAGCGGCTGAACAGCCGGAGGACCACAGCGGCCCGGCCACCCCCCTGAGGGGCAGCCGGGTCACGGCCGGGATCCGACGCACACACGCTTTCGCATGTGCGACTGCCCTATGGCTGTCGCACGGTTCAGACGCCCGCGCCGAGCACGGCGTCGACCCGCTCGGAGTCACCGCACACGACAAGCAGCGTGGCGGCCCGCTCCCGGGCCAGGGGCAGTGCGCGGGCGACGGCGTCGTCGTCGCCGCCGTTGACGACGACGACCACGATGGGCCGGGACCGCGCACGGGCGACAGCGTCGGCGTCGGCGAAGAACACATCGTCGCCGGCGTCGTGCTGAGCCCAGTACGCGCTCTCGCCGAAGGACAGCTCATGGGCCGCCCAGGGGTGCTGCTCACCGGTGGTGAGCACCAGGATGTCGCCCGGCGCCCGGCCCGCGTCGAGCAGCAGGTCGATCGCCTCATCGGCGGCGTCGAGCGCCCCGTCCGCCGAAGCCGGGATCAGCTGTATCTGAGGGACGGGAGGAGTGGTGGACCGGGGAGCCTGGGGCTTCCCGGCGGGGCTCTGCGAGCGCTGCGCCGGCGGCGCGGGCCTCGCGGGACCGGGACCCGGACGACCGGGACGCGGTGCTGACGCGGAGCGCGGCCCGGGGACGGGGCGCGGACCGGGTACAGGACGAGGGGTCGGCGCGGTACGGCCGGTGGCCGGCGCGGCGCTGGGACCCTGGGCTCTCTCGTGAATCTGAGGCTCCTGAGGGATGAGAGGCATGACTGACTGTCTATCAAACACCGGTGCGAAAAGCATCGGCGGGTGGGCGCCTTCGCGCCCTCGCCCGCGCCCGGGGGCGGACAGGCGGAGGTCATCGGGGATCCAGGGGTCGGACGGGTCAGAAATCGAAGCCGAGCTGGCCCCCGCTTTCCATCTCGGCGGCCTCCGGGGAGACGCGGACCTTCTTGAGGTGCCGCCACTGGGGCAGCGCGTCGAGATAGGACCACGAGAGCCGGTGATGCGCTGTCGGTCCCCACTCCTTGAGCGCCGCCTTGTGCACCGGCGAGGGATAGCCGGCATTGGCGCCGAAGGCGAACGGAACGTACTCCTCGGTGTCCACGCCCAGTTGGGCCATCATCGCGTCCCTGCGCACCTTGGCGAGCACCGAGGCGGCCGCCACCGAAACGCAGGACTGGTCGCCCTTGATGACCGTACGCACCTGCCAGGGCTCCCCGAGATAGTCGTGCTTGCCGTCCAGGATCACCGCGTCGGGCCGTACCGGCAGCGCCTCCAGGGCACGTACGGCGGCGAGTCTGAGCGCCGCTGTCATCCCGAGGATGTCGATCTCCTCCGGGGAGGCGTGCCCGAGAGCGTACGAGGTGACCCACCCCTCAAGCTCACCGGCCAGCTCCGTACGGCGCTTGGGGCTGATCAGCTTGGAGTCGGTGAGCCCCGCCGGGGGTCTGCGCAGTCCGGTGACGGCGGCGCAGACCGTGACCGGACCGGCCCACGCTCCGCGCCCGACTTCGTCGACACCGGCAATGATTCTGGCGTCGGTAGTAGCACGGAGCGAGCGCTCGACGGTGTGCGTGGGTGGTTCGTACGGCATGGCATCAGCAAGGTTACGCCGCCCGGACGCGGCCCGACAGACCGGGTACCGGCGCTCTCTCACACCGGCCCGATCGGTCGTCCCGGCCGCTCTCCTTTTCAGCGGATGATCTGTTGAGAAGGAGAGCGGCTGAGCCGCAGAACAGTTCAGCCGGAGAACAGTTGAACCGAGGAGCCGTTGAGCTTCTGAACCGTTGAGCCTCTGAAGGGCTGAACCGATCAGCTGGCTACGGAGCAGTCGTCGGCAGCCAGTCCGGCAGCGCTTCCGTCCGCTCCAGCCAGTGCGCCGGCGGCGCCCCTGCCTCGGACGCGGCGACCACTCCCCCGGCGATGGCACAGGTCGTGTCGACATCGCCACCCACCCGGGCCGTGGCCCAGAAGCCCCGCTCGAAGTCACCGAGCGCACGCGCCGCCGACCAGAGAGCGAACGGCACGGTGTCGTGCGCGCTGGTCCGGCGCCCGCAGCCGAGCACGGCGGCGACCGTGCCCGCGTCGTCGTAGTCGAGCATGTCCCCCGCCCGCCGCAGCCCGGCACCCACCGCGCTGCTCGGCACCAGCGCCAGGACTCCCTCGATCAAGGCCTCGGGAGTGGGCGGCCCCGCCGGGGCCGCGACCAGGGCGGCGGCCGCCGCCACGGCCATGGCGCCCACCACGGCCTCGCGGTGCTGATGGGTGGTGTACGCGGAGATCTCTGCCTGGTGCGTTGCCTGCTCCGGATCGGAGGCGTACCAGGCGCCGAGCGGTGCGATCCGCATCGCGGCTCCGTTGCCCCAGGAGCCCTGGCCGTTGAAGAGCCCGGCGGCCAGCTCACGCCAGTCGCCACCCTCCCGGATCAGCCGGAGCATCCGGTTCACGGCGGGGCCGTAGCCCCGGTCGAAGTCATGGCGCTCGGAGAAGGAAGACGCGAGCGCGTCCTGATCGATACGCCCGTGCGCGGCCAGTACGGCCACGACCGACGCGGCCATCTCGGTGTCGTCGGTCCACTGCCAGGGGACGGGCGGCAGCTCTCGGCGCTTCAGCAGCGGATAATTCGACGGTACGAAGAACTGGGAGCCCAGGGCGTCCCCCACGGCCAGTCCGCGCAGGCTGGCCATGGCACGTTCGAAACGACGGTCGACCTCTCGGTCGGGGTTTCGATCGAGCGTCCGGTCGACTGCCTGGAGATACCGGTCAGGTGTGGAGTCAGCGGTCATCGCCTTATCAGCTTATCCGGTACGGCCGTACGGCTCGGGGGTACGCCAGCGCTCGAACGGTCTGTCCAGGGTGTACCGGCCGTCCGGACCGAGCAGCAGAGTCCGTGTCTCCGCGTTGCCGGGATTCGACAGCGATTCGAACTCCGCGACCGACCAGTGGAACCACCGCATGCAGAACAGCCGCATGGTCAGTCCGTGGGTCACGATCAGTACGTTCTCCGGAGAGTCGGGCGCCTGGAAGCTCCGGTGCAGCGACTCCAGAAACGCGCCGACCCGGTCGTACACGTCCGCGCCCGACTCCCCCTGCGCGAAGCGGTAGAAGAAGTGCCCGTACGCGTCGCGGTAGGCCTTCTGGAGCCGTACGTCCTCCCGGTCCTGCCAGTTGCCCCAGTCCTGCTCGCGCAGCCGCGGCTCCTCCCGTATCCGTACGAGATCCGGGTCGAGGCCGAAGGCGCGGAACGTCTCATGGGTGCGGCGGTACGGGGACACGAAGACGCTGACCGGCTCACGGTCGAACAGCTCGCGCAGCCGTACCCCGGTCTCCTCGGCCTGCCGGTAGCCGGTCTTCGTGAGCCCCAGGGCGTGGTCGGGTTCCCGCTCGTACACCGTGTCGTCTGCGTTCCCTTCCGACTCGCCGTGCCGGACAAGGACAATGCGCCGCGGTCGTGCTGCCATGCCACGACCCTAGAACAGTTCGGAAGAACGGTTTCAGACCGTCCAGGACGGTTCAAGATCGACGACTGCCCCGGCCAGCGCCGCCACATCCGCGGCGGTCTGGGCTCGTAGGGTCAGCCGCTCCACCCGTTCGACCCGGTACTTTCCGTGCTCGGCGGCAGACTGCCACATCGACAAGACGATGAACTCGTTTCCCGGCGCCTCACCGAACAGCCCGCGCACCATCCCGGGCGACCCCGCCATCGCGGGATTCCACACCTTCTCCTGCATCAGCGCGAAGTGCTCGACCCGGTCCTCACGCACTTTGCAGTGCGCGACCCTGACCACATCCGCGTCGGTGAACCGCGGCTCGAAGCCGGTCTTCACATCGAAGCGGTAGTCGAACAGCTTGACCTGACTGTCCTTGAACGTCCCCGACTGCGAGGCGGCCAGCCGGTCGTGGGAGCGGGCCATGAACGAGTCGTAGAACGCACGGCTCTCCCAGAACGTGAAAACATGCGCCACGCCCGGCCTCGCCCTGCTCCATCCCCCGCTCTGCCCCCGGAATCCCGGCTCACCGAGCAACCCCGCCCATTTCCGCTGTCCGCGTTCGAACCCTCGACGGTCGACCACGGTGCAGCGAATCCACTTGACCAGCACCGCGCCATCGTACGGCGCCCGACCTGGCGCCGGTCACGCTCCAACAGCCCGGATCAGCCCCGGATCAGCCCGCACGATGATCGCCACGACGGCACCGAACGCGTCACGGGCCAAGGCGACTATCGGCCAAGGTGACATCAACTGGGGCGACCACGGAGCGTGTTGTCGGTGCTCCGGTCTAGCCTTGGGTCCGAGGCTCGGAGATCCGGGCCGGTCATGAAGGGTTATGAAGAGGGGGAAGACCGGTGAGCAGTCTCAACAGAGGAGTGGCGAAGATCGAGGTCACGCTCAAATGGGACCCCAGTCCACTGGGCGCGACCCCGCATGATCTCGACCTCGTCGCCGCGACCTACACAGCGGACGACGCGAGCGGCAAGCCCGCCTATCTGGTCCATTTCGACAGTCGGTCGCCGGACGGCACCATCACGCTGGACCGGCAGAGCCGGACCGGCCAGGGGTTCGGCTCCGACGAGGAGATGACGCTGGAGCTGGAGCGGCTGGCGCCCGTCTACACCCGCGTGGTGGTGGGCGTGGCCATTCAGCAGCGGGACGGCCGGCGGACGTTCGGGGACATAACCAATCCCGGGATCCGCATCCTGGAGGGATACACGGAGCTGGCGGAGGTCAACTTCGACGGCGTCTCCGGCTCCACGGCGGCCACCGTCGCGGAGTTCACCCGGGACCCCTCGTCGGGGGCGTGGCGGTTCCACACGTCCGTCCGGGGATTCGACACCGACCCGCAGGCCTTCGGTGCCCTGATGGGCGGCGCCTGACCCCGGGGCCGCCCGCGGCCCCGGGGCCTGTCGCGAAGCAGCGCGGTACGCCCCGAGGGACGGCGAGCCACCTCGGCTCACCGCCCCTCGGGCGTCCGTCATCGTGGAACGGGTCAGCTGCAGCCGCTCGTGGAGCCGCATCCCTCGCAGATGTAGCAGGACCCGGCCCGCTGCATCTTCGTACCGCAGGAGAAGCAGAGCGGTGCGTCGGCGCTGATGCCGAGCTGCATCTCGACCAGCTCGGCCGAGGTGCGCGCCTCCTTGGGCGCCGGGATCACGCTCGCCTTGGTGCCGGCCGAGGACACCGGCTTGAGCGTCTCCGGCCTGCTCGCCGCGGACTGGGCCGCCAGGTTCCCGGCGTCCAGACCGTCATCACCCGGGGACGGCTCGTACGAACCGGTGTCCAGGTGACGCTGGCGCTCCTCCGCGGAGTGGATCCCAAGGGCGGAGCGGGTCTCGAAGGGCAGGAAGTCCAGCGCGAGACGGCGGAAGATGTAGTCGACGATCGACTGCGCCATCCGTACGTCCGGGTCGTCCGTCATACCGGCCGGCTCGAAGCGCATGTTGGTGAACTTGGAGACGTAGGTCTCCAGGGGAACCCCGTACTGGAGCCCGACCGAGACGGCGATCGAGAAGGCGTCCATCATCCCCGCGAGGGTCGAACCCTGCTTGGACATCTTGAGGAAGACCTCGCCGAGACCGTCGTCGGGGTAGGAATTGGCGGTCATGTAGCCCTCGGCGCCGCCCACCGTGAACGAAGTGGTCAGACCGGGACGCCCCTTGGGCAGGCGCTTGCGGACCGGTCGGTACTCGATGACCTTCTCGACCGCCTCGCGGATGGCCTCCTCGGCCTTCTCCGCGACCTTTTCCGCGACCTTCTCCCCGTCCTTCTTCTTGGCCGAGAGGGGCTGGCCGACCTTGCAGTTGTCGCGGTAGATGGCGAGCGCCTTGACGCCCAGCTTCCACGCCTCGAAGTAGACCTCTTCGACGTCCTCGACCGTGGCGCTCTCCGGGAGGTTCACGGTCTTGGACAGCGCACCGCTGATCCAGGGCTGGATGGCCGCCATCATGCGGACATGGCCCATGGCGGAGATGGAGCGGTCACCCATCGCGCAGTCGAAGACCTCGTAGTGCTCGGTCTTCAGCGCGGGGGCGTCCACCACATTGCCGTGCTCGGCGATGTGCTCGACGATCGCCTCGACCTGCTCCGCCTGGTAGCCGAGGCGGCGCAGCGCCTGCGGAACCGTGCCGTTGACGATCTGCATCGAGCCGCCGCCGACCAGCTTCTTGAACTTGACCAGGGCGAGGTCGGGCTCCAGGCCGGTGGTGTCGCAGGACATCGCGAGACCGATGGTGCCGGTGGGCGCGATGACCGATGCCTGGGCGTTGCGGAATCCGTTCTTCTCACCGAGGCGGAGAACGTCCTGCCAGGTCTCCGTGGCGGCGGCCCACACCGGGCTGTCCAGGTCGTCGACGCGGACGGCCGTGCCGTTGGCGTCGGAGTGCTGCTTCATGACGCGCTTGTGCGGCTCGGCGTTGCGGGCGTAGCCGTCGTACGGGCCGACCACCGCGGCCAGTTCGGCGGAGCGGCGGTACGACGTGCCCGTCATCAGCGAGGTGATGGCGCCGGCGAGGCTGCGGCCGCCGTCGGAGTCGTACGCGTGCCCCGTGGCCATCAGCAGGGCGCCGAGGTTGGCGTAGCCGATGCCGAGCTGGCGGAAGGCGCGGGTGTTCTCACCGATCTTCCGCGTCGGGAAGTCCGCGAAGCAGATGGAGATGTCCATCGCCGTGATGACCAGCTCGACGACCTTGGCGAAGCGCTCGGCCTCGAAGGACTGGTTGCCCTTGTCGTCGTCCTTGAGGAACTTCATCAGGTTCAGGGAGGCAAGGTTGCACGAGGTGTTGTCCAGGTGCATGTACTCACTGCACGGGTTCGAGCCGTTGATCCGGCCGGACTCGGGGCAGGTGTGCCAGCGGTTGATGGTGTCGTCGTACTGGATGCCCGGGTCGGCGCAGGCCCAGGCCGCCTCGGCCATCTTGCGGAAGAGGGACTTGGCCTCGACCTCTTCGATGACGTCGCCGGTCATCCGGGCGCGCAGCCCGAACTTGCCGCCGGCCTCGACGGCCTTCATGAACTCGTCGTTCACCCGGACCGAGTTGTTGGCGTTCTGGTACTGGACGGACGTGATGTCGTCGCCGCCCAGGTCCATGTCGAAGCCCGCGTCGCGCAGGGCGCGGATCTTCTCCTCTTCCTTCACCTTGGTCTGGATGAAGTCCTCGATGTCGGGGTGATCGACATCGAGGATGACCATCTTCGCCGCGCGGCGCGTGGCGCCACCCGACTTGATGGTTCCGGCGGAGGCGTCGGCACCGCGCATGAAGGAGACCGGTCCGGAGGCGTTGCCTCCGGAGGAGAGCAGCTCCTTGGAGGAGCGGATCCGGGAGAGGTTCAGGCCCGCGCCCGACCCGCCCTTGAAGATCATGCCCTCTTCCTTGTACCAGTCGAGGATCGAGTCCATCGAGTCGTCGACGGCCAGGATGAAGCAGGCCGAGACCTGCTGCGGCTGGGGCGTGCCGACGTTGAACCACACCGGCGAGTTGAAGCTGAAGACCTGGTGCAGGAGGGCGTACGCCAGCTCGTGCTCGAAGATCTCGGCGTCGGCGGGCGAGGCGAAGTAGTGGTGGTCCTCGCCGGCCTTGCGGTAGGTCTTCACGATCCGGTCGATGAGCTGCTTCAGACCGGTCTCGCGCTGCGGAGTGCCGACCGCACCACGGAAGTACTTGCTGGTAACGATGTTGACCGCGTTCAGCGACCAGAAGTCGGGGAACTCGACGCCACGCTGCTCGAAGTTGACCGAGCCGTCGCGCCAATTGGTCATGACGACGTCACGGAGCTCCCAGGCCACCTCGTCGTACGGATGCACGCCGGGGGAGGTGTGGATCCGCTCGATGCGCAGCCCCTTGCTGGCCTTGGTCCCCTTGGCTCGGGAACCTCGTGCCGGACCGCTCGCCGTCTCTGTCATGCCGCCTCCCATATACGTACAAAAACGCCCTGAAGTGCCATGTTCTTCCCGTGGCACAGGGTGTGTGTCTGATGCCCCGGGCGCGCCGAAGGCGCCCGTGACAGGTCTTGATCACCGCGGAGCGGCCGGGCCGGGGCGGCCGGTCAGTCCGCGGTGGTGGCGGGCACGGGGACCCCTTGGGTCCCGTCGGCGCCGCATTCCTCTGAGGGGGGCCGCTCGCGCAGTTCCGCGATGGCGGCCTCGAAGTCTTCGAGCGAGTCGAACGCCCGGTACACGGATGCGAAGCGCAGGTACGCGACGAGGTCGAGTTCCTGCAGTGGGCCGAGTATGGCCAGCCCCACGTCGTGGGTGGTCAGCTCGGCGCTCCCGGTGGCGCGCACCGCCTCCTCGACCCGCTGGCCGAGCTTGGCGAGGGCGTCCTCGGTGACCGGCCGTCCCTGGCACGCCTTGCGCACACCGGAGATGACCTTGGTACGGCTGAAGGGTTCGGTCACGCCGCTGCGCTTGATCACCATCAGCGAGGCCGTCTCCACCGTTGTGAAACGGCGGGCACAGTCGGGGCACTGCCGACGGCGGCGGATCGACGTTCCGTCGTCGGTGGTACGACTGTCGACGACACGGCTGTCGGGGTGCCTGCAGAAGGGACAGTGCATGGTTCCCAACCCCTCCTTCACAGCGCGACGAAATAGCCTCGTCAGGGCCCGGAAAGAACCCCTCGAAGCACTCCCCAGCATAGGCGATGGCTTGGGTCACCAGAGACCGGGGACCACAACTTCTGGGAGGCTGCGGCAATCCAACCACTAGATCTGGGGTTTGGCTGCATCCTAAGCCCCGACGCGTGTCGCATGTCGGGGAGGTGGCCGGCAGGGCCGCGGGGACCGGCCACGAGGGTACGGGAAGGGCGCGGCGGCCGGGATCACGGGCCGACCGGTGGAAGACTGGACCCGGCACCACAACGCCGTGGCGCGACGCCCGGACCGTACCGCGACGGGCCACTCCCGCCCCGCTCTCCCGGCTCCTGCCCATACACCCAGCCAGCCGCTTGCGGCAGACACTCTACGATTTTTCACTCGAACGTGTGTTTGGCGCAACCTTTCGAAAGCTACTACCGTTGTCCAGCCAGGGAGAACATTTCGAGAGGGGCCCGACGTGACCACCACCGCAGACAGCGCCACCATCACTGCCCAGGACCGCTCCCAGAGCCGACTCGAGCCGGTGCATGCCATGAATGACGCAGCCACGAACCCGGAGGGGCCCAAGCCCGGCCGCTCGCTGCCCGGCCGACCTCCTGGAATCAGGGCGGACAGTTCGGGCCTCACGGACCGGCAGCGGAGGGTCATCGAGGTCATCCGCGATTCCGTCCAGCGGCGTGGGTACCCGCCGTCCATGCGGGAGATCGGCCAGGCCGTGGGCCTGTCCAGCACCTCGTCGGTCGCCCACCAACTGATGGCCCTGGAGCGCAAGGGCTTCCTGCGCCGGGACCCGCACCGGCCGAGGGCATACGAGGTCCGGGGTTCGGACCAGCCCAGCACCCAGCAGACGGACACGACCGGGAAGCCCGCCGCCTCCTACGTCCCGCTGGTCGGCCGGATCGCGGCCGGTGGGCCGATCCTGGCGGAGGAGTCCGTCGAGGACGTCTTCCCGCTCCCCCGCCAACTGGTGGGTGACGGAGAGCTGTTCGTCCTGAAGGTCGTGGGTGACTCGATGATCGAGGCCGCGATCTGTGACGGTGACTGGGTCACCGTCCGCCGCCAGCCCGTCGCGGAGAACGGTGACATCGTGGCCGCGATGCTGGACGGCGAGGCCACCGTCAAGCGATTCCGGCGCGAGGACGGCCATGTCTGGCTGCTCCCGCACAACTCCGCGTACCAGCCGATCCCCGGCGACGAGGCGACGATCCTCGGCAAGGTGGTGGCGGTTCTGCGCCGCGTCTGAAGAGCGGTCCCCCTGGCAGACAGTTGCGGTACACACCGGAATTCCGTGTACCGCGACTTTTTGCGTAGGGGGCGCTGACTGCCTGTGATGCCACTGCCCCTTGACCGCGTGTGGCACCCCCGAGCGTGCGTGGGACCACAGACCGTGTCGAGGGCTACTGGCCGTCGGCCTGCGCCTTGGCGTCGATCGCCGCGAGAGACCGACGTACCTGATTACGGTCCGTCGTGTACCAGAAATCAGGCAGTGAGGTCCGCAGAAAGCCGCCGTACCGAGCGGTGGCCAGCCTCGGGTCCAGTACGGCCACGACCCCCCGGTCGCCGCTCGCCCGCACCAGCCGTCCGGCGCCCTGGGCCATCAGCAGAGCCGCATGCGTCGCGGCCACTGCCATGAAGCCATTGCCGCCCGCCTGCTCCACCGCCTTCTGGCGCGCGCTCATCAGCGGGTCGTCCGGACGGGGGAACGGGATCCGGTCCATCACCACCAGCTGGGAACTCGGCCCCGGCACATCAACGCCCTGCCACAGCGAGAGCGTGCCGAACAGGCATGTCTTCGGATCGGCGGCGAAAGACTTGATCAGCTCGCCGAGCGTCTCCTCGCCCTGGAGCAGGATCGGCAGGTCCAGCCTGCCGCGCAGCTCCTCCGCGGCGGCCTGGGCCGCCCGCATCGAGGAGAAGAGACCGAGCGTACGCCCGCCGGCCGCCTCCACCAGCTCCGCCAGCTCGTCCATCATGTCGTCGCGCGAGCCCTCCCTGCCGGGTGTGGCCAGATGGCGGGCGACATAGAGGATGCCCTGCTTGCGGTAGTCGAAGGGAGAGCCGACGTCGATGCCCTTCCACTGGGGGACGTCATCGCCCTCCGTGCCCTCCGGCGCCAGACCGAGCGACGCTCCCACACCGTTGAAATCCCCGCCGAGCTTGAGCGTGGCCGAGGTCAGCACGACGGAGCGGTCGGCAAAGAGCTTCTCGCGCAGCAGCCCCGACACGGAGAGCGGGGCCACACGGAGGGACGCCCCGAACCGGTCGTGCCGCTCGTACCAGACCACGTCGTACTCGGAACCGTTGGCGATCCGCTCGGCCACGCCGTGGATGGACTCGACGGAGGCGAGCGCCTGCTTCCGTACGACGTCCTCGTCCTGCACGGACTTGTCGCGGGTCGAGCCCAGCGCCGAGATGACCGTACGGGCCGCGTCACGCAGCGCCATCAGGGCATAGCCGAGATCCTCGGGGATCTCTTCGAGCCGCCCGGGAAGGGCCAGCTCCATCAGCCGCTCGAAGGTCTCGGCGGCGCTCTGGAGACCGTCCGCCGCCTTCTCGTTCACCAGCTTCGCCGAGCGGCGCACGGCGCGGTGGACCTGCCCGGGGGTGAGCTCGCCGGTGGCGACCCCCGTGACCCGTGAGACCAGCTCATGGGCCTCGTCCACGATCAGCACCTCGTGCTGCGGAAGCACCGGGGCGCCCTCGATCGCGTCGATCGCGAGGAGCGCGTGGTTGGTCACCACGACATCCGCGAGCTTGGCGCGCTCGCGCGCCATCTCGGCGAAGCACTCCGCTCCGTAAGCGCACTTCGACGCCCCGAGGCACTCCCGGGACGAGACGGAGACCTGGGACCAGGCCCGGTCGGAGACACCGGGTGTCAGGTCGTCGCGGTCGCCGGTCTCCGTGTCGTCCGACCAGTCCCGCATCCGCAGCAGGTCCTGGCCCAGCCGGCTGGTCGGCGCCGCCGCCTCGAACTGGTCGAAGAGACCGTCCTCCTCGTCCTGCGGCACGCCCTCGTGCAGCCGGTGCAGACACAGGTAGTTGGACCGGCCCTTGAGCATGGCGTACTCAGGACGCCTGCGCAGCAGGGGGTGCAGGGCGTCGACCGTACGCGGAAGGTCCCGCTCCACGAGCTGGCGCTGCAACGCCAGGGTCGCCGTGGCCACCACGACCCGCTCTCCGTGCGCCAGGGCAGGCACCAGATAGCCCAGGGACTTACCGGTGCCCGTACCGGCCTGGGCGAGCAGATGGGACGGGGTGTCGATGGCCTCGGCGACGGCCTCGGCCATCGCGACCTGGCCTGGCCGCTCCACGCCGCCGACAGAGCTGACGGCGGCGTGGAGGAGCTCGGGAAGTGATGGCTTCGTCATAGCCCGACCAGCCTAAGGGGCAGCACTGACAGCGATGGTCACTCGCTCGACCGCACGGCGGCGATCGGGTTGGGGACCGTACCGTGCACAGCGGCGTGCGGCCGCTCGGACCGGTCCCGGTATCCGTCGAGATGGAGCCGGTTGCGATTGAGGCAGAGGCGCTCGATGCGGGGCGTGAGCAGGTCGAAGGTCTCGAAGCGCTCCTTGAGCTCCGGGAAGCGCGCCTGGTACCGCAGAATCTCCGCCCGTACGAGGGACCAGAACTCGTCCTCCGTCACGCCCAGTTGCTCCTGGCACAGGGGCGCCAGGTAGCGGAAGACGCCGACGAAGAGCCCTGAATGGATGAACTGGGTGAGGAAGGCGGGCTCCTCTGTAAGGAGGATGTCCTTCACGTCCTCGGGCATCGAATCGTGCTCCGGCAGCGGACGGGCGCTGACGTTCACATCGTCGACGAAGTCCTTGACCGCCAGCCGTACCGGAACGTCCTGGTCGTCGAAGACGACGATCGCGTTCTCTCCGTGCGGCGAGAAGACGGTCCCGTAGCGGTAGAGGAAGTGCAGCAGCGGCGGGAGCATCGCGGCGAAGAGCCGCTGGAGCCAGTCGGACGGAGTGAGTCCGGACCGCTCGACGAGTTCCGCCGTGAACGCGCGCCCCCGCGGGTCCGTATGAATCAGCGAGGCGAGCGTGCGGGCGCGCTCGCCGGGGGCCAGCCGGGTCTGGAGGGGCTCGCGCCAGATGGCTCCGAGCAGTTCCTTGTATTGGTACGGAACTTCCGGGAGGCGGTCGTACAGCGGGTGCTCGACGGTGACGGAGGCGACTTCGCCGAGCAGGATCACCCCGCACTCCTCGCGCAGGAAGGGGTCGGCGTCACGCAGCGCGTGGACCCACGCGGTGACGGCGGGGGCCGCGAGTGTGCGCTCGGTGGGCAGCCCGCGCCAGACCAGGGTGTTGAGGATCGACAGGGGCAGTTTGACCGTGTGCCGGTCGGGCCGTGCGGTGTTGAGGAACGTACGGATGGACTGCTGCGGCAGCCGGAGGTCACCATCGGTGGGGAGCGGGACTATCGCTCCCTCGGCTATCGCGGGCGCGTAGAGCTGCACCAGCACTTCGTCCCACTGCCAGGGATGCACCGGGAGGTAGAGGTAGGCGGCCGGATCGAGGCCCCGGTCGCGCAGTACGGAGTCGAAGCGCTCGCGGACCTCGGCGTCGAGTTCGAGTGCGTACAGGTGGTCGGGGGTGTCCAGCGCGGCGACGCCGCGGTAGGCGGCGAGGGAGGTGCTGACGGCGATCCAGGGCAGCCTGGCGGGCGTGCGGGCCTCGGGCGACCAACGCGCGGCGTCGGTGCCGGAGAAGCCGACCCGGCCCTTGTTGAGGACGATCCAGGGGTGGCCGGTCTGGTGCCCTTCGAGTTCGGCGTAGTCCAGGTCGGCGAGACGCGCCGCGGTGAGGGCGGTGTGGTCGAGCCTGGCGTCGGCGGCGAGCGTAGTGGTGAGTTCGCGGACGAGATGGCCGAGGGTCTGGCCGTCGAGTGCGAGCAGCCGACGGGACCGCAGCAGGAAGTCCAGCGGGTCGGTGAAGGGCTCGTCCTGGCACCGGAGGGACTCGGGATCGACGCGCCAGCTGCCGTACGAACCGCGTCCGGCCCGGAAGGTGAGTGTCTCGTCGGCGTCGAGCGTGAGGGAGTAGTGGCCGTCGTCGGTCCCCGGGACCGGCTCGATGATCTCTTCGTACGCGAACTCCCCGAGCAGTTTGGCGAGGAGGCGGGCGGCGGACCGGTTCCAGGTCCGCGCGTTCAGCTCGGGCGGGCAGAACAGGGCATCCGCCCCGGCGGAACCGCTGGGACCGGCGGGACCAGCGGAGGTGGTGGGACCGGTGGAGGTGGCGGGACTGACGGAAGTGGCGGGACTGAGGGAAGTGGCGGGACTGCTGGAGTCGGCGGGGCCGGTGACGGGGCTGGTGCCGTCGGCGGAGCTGGTGGAGCCGGATATGGCAGGGGACTTCGGCACAGGGACTCCTCGGGGAGGGAACCGATGATGGTCGAGCGGTGAACACGGAGGTGAATGCGGTGGATTCGGCGAACCGGAGGGAACGTGGCGCGCGCGCTGCTGCGGACCGCTCACAGCAGATCGCGAAGGGCACGTTCGCGGATCATGAGGGCGGCTCTTTTGTCGGGCAGGTCGACCTCCGCCGCGAAGCGGAAACCGGCGCTGAGGAAGGCGGACACGGAAGGGGTGTTCCGCAGATCGGGTTCGGCGAGGACACGGCCGCAGCGAGGACGGTGGTCGAGGATCAGATCGGCGACGGCCCTGAGCAGGGTGGTCCCTACACCGCGCCCCCGGTTGGCGACGCCTCCCAGAAGGAGATGGATCCCGGTGTCGTGCGGGCGCGCCGGATAGTGGCGCGCCAGCGGGTCGAGATCCGCGCGGTAGATCTCCCAATAGCTCATGGGGGCCCCGTCCAGCACGCCGAGACAGGGAACACTGCGCCCGTCGCCGTCGAGTTGAGGCCGCAGGTGTTGCGCGGTGACGGATTCCGGACCCGCCAGCGCCCAGAAGGCGTCCACCGCCGGATCGTTCATCCACCGGCTGATCAGGGTCAGATCGCGCTCGACGCGGACGGGGACGAGTTGGAAAACACCTGCGGGGGTGGTGACCGGCCCCCAGCCGGCCGGGGCGTCGAGCAGCTCACCGGCCTGCTCGGGGTCGTCGTCGCAGGCCCTGGGATCGGCCGTCGGGTCTCCCTCCGCGAACAGTGCGGCCAACTCCTCGGTCAGGGGCAGATCGAGGGTGTCCTCGGCGCTTGCGCCACCGTACGAGGGGGAGTCGGCTGAGGCGTCCGATCCGGGGCCAGGGTCTGATCCAGCGCCGGAGTCGGAGTCGGCATCCGCATCGGCAGCCGCATCAGCATCGGTGTTCGCGTCGGTGGGAGGCATCGGGCGCTCTCCTCTCAGCAGTTCGGACAGGTCACGATCCTTCAGTGGCGAAGAGGGTTGGTGATGGTGACGTAGACGGACTGGGTGTCGACCGGGCCGACGAGTTCGTCGAGGCCGTGCAGCCGGGTGAGCAGGTTGGCCTTGCTGCGCAGGGTGGGCGTGTCCAGGAGCTGGCCGGGCAGCGGCGAGCCGAGAGCGGTCGCCCCGGCGAGGAACTGGCGGAACGCCGCGATGAGCACCCGCTCGTCGGCGAGGCCCTGGGCGCCGAACGCCCCGATCAGACCGAGGACGTTGTTGATGCCGAGGTAGTAGGCGAAGCGCTCGTCGGTGACCTCGTCGGCGACGAAGGTGTCGCTGACCGAGCTGATGCCGGGAAGGCGGCGGTCCAGGGAGGCGCGGTGGGATTCGCGGAGGTAGTAGCCCTGATTGTCGCGGTAGCGGCCGCCGACGGGCCAGCCGTCGGTGTCCAGGAGCACCAGCGTGTTCTGCTGATGGGCTTCGAGGGCGATGCCGGCCGTGCCGTCCAGCCAGAGCACCGGCCGTACGACCTGGTCGAGGTAGCGCAGGAACCACTCGGCGGCCACGGCCCCTCCGGAGCGGCCGGTACGGGCGGCCAGCCCGGAGATGATCTCGGCGAGGCGCGAATACGTGCCCGTACGGCCGGGATAGGGGCGCTGAGCGGTCAGTCCCGCGATGCAGACGGCGTCGTCCTCGGGGCCGAACGGATTGTGGCGCAGCATCACATCCAGTCCGCCGATCTCTTCGCCGTCCTGGGTGTCGACGGCGAGCCAGGCCGGGTCGCGGATGATGTCGAAGCCGGGGTGCGCGGCCTGCCACTCCTTGGCGAGGCCGCTGCGCAGCAGCCGGTGGATCTCGACGCCCCGGTGGAGTTCCTTACGGAGGTTCTCGCGGCGGGAGTTGGTGATACGCACGCCGAGCGAGAGCTTGAGCATGGCGGCGGCGCCGGGCCGGTACACCGTACGGATCGAGGAGGTGGGGTGCCAGCGGCTTCCGTGCGGCCCCAGGTCATGGAGAAGACCGGCGTCGAGAAGCGCGGCGACGGCGGGGCGGTGCCGCAACTCCCGTGCCTGCCAGGGGTGGAGGGGCAGCGGGACGGTGCCGTCGGGTAGGGGCAGGTCGCCGAGGAGGCGGGTCGTGAGCACATGGGCGGGTACGAGGCGCCCCTGCTCGGTCCAGGCCGAGTCGGTCGCGAGCACGGACCGGTCGACGGCCATCCAGTGGAGCGGGAAGGAGCCGCGCAACTCGGGTGAGTACAGCCGGGCTTCGGCTTCGGAGAGCCCGTCCCTGCTCTTGGGGGTGGGGTGCAGGGGGTGCCCGAGGACCAGCGACTGCTCGGCCGTGAGGAACAGGTCCGCGTCGGCGTCCGCCTGCGGACGGTGGCGGCGGTCGGCGAGGAATTCGGCTGTGTGGCCCAGGGAGTTGGCGACTCGGCCGACCAGATCGGCACCCTGGTAGCGGCCCGACTCGCGGCCGAGGAGCGCGGCGACGGTGACGGCTTCCGCGGCGGGGGCGTCGTCGGGGGCACCTTCCAGGAACGGCGTGCCGAAGCGGTGCCAGCCGGTGTCCGACCAGTACCGGACCGGGACGAGGAGGGCGGTGCCGCTGGCGTCCAGGGGGATGCGCAGCACATTCCCGTCGGGACGGGGCAGGTTGGTCTCCCTGACCCAGCAGCGCAGCAGATTCTCGGTGGCCGCCGCGTCGGCCGCCTTCTGCGGGTCGGAGTGGTCGAGGTGGTCGGCCTGTCCGGGCTGTCCGGCCTCCCGAAGCCCCGCGTGCGATCCGGCGGAAGAGCTGTTGGACGACGTGGCCGGGCCCGCCGACGAGCCCGCGGCGGCGGGTAGGTGTTCGTCGTGACCGCCCGCCTGCTGCCGTGGCACCGTCACCGACTCGGCGGTCGGACGGCCGTCGGTCTCGGGAACATCGGGTGAGGGAGTGGGATTCACGGAGGGGGCTTCCTTGTGAGGGGGCGGGAGGGTTACGACACGCCGGTTTTTTCCCCGTACGACGAGCTGGTCCCGCCCGTCCGGAGCGCGGCACGCTCGGCGGCGGCCAGCGCGTCGGCGAAGCGGTCGAGGACCGCGACCGCCTGTTCGTCGGTGAGGGTGAGCGGAGGGAGCAGCCGTACGACCGAGCCCTGGCGCCCGCCGAGTTCGACGATCAGGCCGCGGCTGAGGCACTCCCGCCGCACGGCAGCGGCGAGGGCGGGGGCCGGCGGCGCAGGGTCGCCGGTGGCCGGGGCGACGAGTTCCACACCGATCATGAGACCACGACCGCGGACGTCCCCGACGCACGGGTGGTTCACGGCGAGACCCTGGAGCTGTCCGAGCATGCGCGCGCCGAGGACGGCGGCGCGGTCGGCGAGCTTGTTCTCCCGTACGTACGCGAGCGTGGCCGCGCCCGCCGCCATCGCGAGCTGATTGCCCCGGAACGTACCCGCGTGGGCCCCGGGCCGCCAGCAGTCGAGGTCCTCGTGGTAGACGATCACGGCCAGTGGCAGCGAGCCGCCGATCGCCTTGGAGAGCACCATGACGTCGGGCGTGATCCCACTGTGCTCCACGGCCCAGAATGTACCGGTCCGTCCCACTCCCGTCTGTACCTCGTCGGCGATGAGCGGGATGGACCGGTCCGCGGTGATCCGGCGCATGGCGCGCAGCCAGTCGTCCGGCGCGGGGATCACCCCGCCCTCGCCCTGCACCGGTTCGAGGATCATCCCGGCGGGGGCGGGCGCGCCGCCCTTGGCGTCGTCGAGCAGATTCTCCGTCCAGCGGGCGGCGAGTTCGGCGCCGCGCTCCCCGCCGACGCCGAACGGGCAGCGGTAGTCGTACGGATAGGGCAGCCGGGTCACCCGTACGTCCTGGGCGCCACCGGAGGCGGCGAGGGCTCCCTCCGTCATCCCGTGGTACGCCCCGGTGAAGGCGAGGAGGCCGCCCCGGCCGGTGGCGGTACGGACGAGTTTGACGGCGGCCTCGACCGCGTCCGTACCGGCCGGACCGCAGAACTGCACGCGGGCGTGTTCGGCGAACCGCCGCGGCAGCGTGGCGAACAGCTCGGTGGTGAAGGCGTCCTTGACGGGGGTCGCGAGGTCGAGGACCTGGAGCGGGGCGCCGGAGTCGAGCACCTTTCTGATCGCCTCCAGAACCACCGGGTGATTGTGCCCGAGGGCCAGCGAGCCCGCCCCGGAGAGACAGTCCAAGTACCGCCGCCCGTCGGCGCCTTCGATCGTCAGGCCCCGGGCGCGCACCGGCACGATGGGCAGCGACCTCGCGTACGTACGGGCGGCGGATTCGCGCTGGGTCTGGCGCCGGAGGATGCCCTCATGTGCGACGGTCGGCGCCGCCGGAGCTTGTTCGGTAACGGCCACGGCTTCGGTCCTCCCGCTGTCACGGTTCGGTCGCATGTCAGTACGGCGCCCGACCGGCGAATGTTCGACGGTGGACGCTGCCCCGACCCCGTACGTACCAACGACGCGGACCGCCGGGGATCACGGGCAGTGCGAAGATCGTTGGAACAAGGCGCCGGGGGCCCGGTGTTCGGGGCCCTGCTCTCCGGCCGCTGGGGCATTACGGACTCGGCGCCCTGGGCACGGAACCGCGGCCCTGCCGCGCGCCGTCCCCCACCACACCGGCATAGTGGGGGACCGCGTCCCGGCCCGGCTCCGGGACCTGGACGCACCATCTCGCTCTTTGTTCCGAATCGTTCCGAAGTCCCAGGGGGATCACGCCATGCGACCCATTCGCCCGACGCTTGCCGCACGCCGCAGGGGGAGCGCGCGGCGCAGAGTCTCCCCCGCACTCGCCGCGGCCTCCTTGGCCACGGTCCTCGCGCTGACGGCGACCGCCTGCGGTCCGGAGGAGGACGGCGCGGCGGCTCAGGCGAGCGACTCCGCCGACCCCGCGTCCGGCGGTGGCATCTCCTCGGACGGCAAGATCGTCATACCCGACGAGCTCAAGGACAAGCTCAAGGAGCGCGGGTTCGATCTGGACAAGTGGCGCGACGGCGAGTGGAAGAACTGGGACCGGGACAAGTGGCTGCGCGAGGCCAAGGACTTCGTCAATCCGATCATCGCGGGCCTCTGGGACCAGGACCGGATGCGGGACGCTGAACAGCCGCCCGAGAAGCCCGCGGACGACGAGCAGAACTGGGACGACGCGGGCGTCAGTGACCCGACGCCCGCCCCCGTCGATGCCCAGGCGGTGAAGACGCCGTACAGCGAGAGCGCCGCCGAGTCGGGCAAGTTGTTCTTCGACGGGCCCGAGGGCTCGATGGTCTGCTCGGCGACCGTGGTCACGGACCCGGCCAACCCCGGCAAGTCCAACATGGTGTGGACCGCGGGCCACTGCGTGCACGCCGGCAAGAAGGGCGGCTGGTACCGCAACCTCGCCTTCGTGCCGTCGTACAACAACGAAGGCCTGTCGATGGCCGAGTCGGAGAAGGCTCCCCAGGAGCAGATCGCCCCGCACGGCGTCTGGTGGGCCGACTGGGGACAGACCTCGCAGCAGTGGATCAGCCAGGGCGCCTCGACCGGCGGCCAGGGCGCTCCGTACGACTTCGCGGTCATCCATGTCACCCCGGAGAAGGGCGGCAACGGCAAGTCGCTGGAGGAGACGGTCGGTTCGGCGCTTCCGGTGGAGTTCAACGCTCCGGCCACCCCGAAGATCGACAGCATGACGGCGACCGGCTACCCGGCGGCGGCCCCGTTCGACGGGCAGAAGCTCTATCAGTGCCAGGACAAGCCGGGCCGGCTGTCGGTGACCGCCGGCGATCCGTCGATGTACCGCGTCGGCTGCACCATGACGGGCGGTTCGTCCGGTGGTGGCTGGGTCGCGAACGGACAGGACGGCAAGCCCGCCCTGGTGTCGAACACCTCGATCGGCCCGGTCACGGCCGGCTGGCTGGCCGGACCGCGTCTCGGCGATGTGGCCAAGGGTGTCTACGACGGCGTCAGCAAGAAGTTCGCGGGCCGGTGACTTGTCGGGGGTCTTCGGCGCGACAGCCGAAGACCCCCCGCACGGCCGTCGCCCGAGAATCCCGTACGGCCCGGCCATGCCGCGAGGCCCGTCGAAGGCTCTCCGATCCTTTGCACGTGTGATAGAAATTCCCGATCGTGACAGGCTCACGCCAAATTCTGGCCCGTGGCCATGTCTCGGAGCTCGGCGTTCATGCACATCAGGGGGAACAACTTCATGCGATCCATACGTCCGCTGCTCGCCGTCTCCGGCGCGGTCGCGGCCCTCGTTCTGACGGCCTCCGGCTGCGGACCGAGTGAGAACAAGCCGGCTGATTCCGCCGCCTCTTCCGGCTCCGCCACCGGCGGCGACAGGCCCGGGATTCCCGCGGATCTGGCCGACAGGCTCAAGGAGCACGGCGTCGATCCGCAGAAGTGGAAGGCCGGCGGGTGGAAGGACTGGGACAAGGAGAAGTGGCTCAGCAAGGCATCGGACTTCGTCAACCCGGTGATCGACGGCTTGTGGAAGCCGGAGCGGATGACGAGCGCGAAGTCGCCGGCCAAGACGCTCGCAGCCGGTGCCACCGGCGGTGAAACCACCGGCGATCAGGGAGTCACCGACCCGGCTCCCCGTCCGGTGAAGGCACAGGCGGAGACGACTCCGTACCACGAGAACTCGGCGGCGGTCGGCAAGGTCTTCTTCGACTCGCCCGAGGGCTCGATGGTCTGCTCCGCGACCGTGGTCAAGGACCCCGGGAACCCCGGAAAGTCCAACCTCGTGTGGACCGCGGGCCACTGCGTGCACGCGGGCGCGGAGGGCGGCTGGTACCGCAACATCACCTTCGTCCCCGCCTACAACGACCTGGGCAAGTCCGAGGCCGAGCTGCGGAACGCACAGCCGCAGGAGATCACTCCGTACGGAACGTACTGGGCGGACTGGGTCTCGACCTCCGGCGAGTGGATCAGCGAAGGCGGTCCGACCGGCGGCGACGGCGCCGCTTACGACTACGCCGTGATGCACGTCAAGCCCGAGAACGGCGGCAAGTCGCTGGAAGAGACCGTGGGCGCGGCGCTGGATGTCGACTTCGACCTGCCCGAGGCGGCGAGCGTCCAGGGCATGGGCGCGTGGGGTTACCCGCAGGCTCCGCCGTACGACGGTCAGCTCATGCACAAGTGCGTCGACCGGCCCGGACGGCTCTCGGTCGCCCCCGGTACGCCGACGATGTGGCGGATCGGATGCACGATGACCGCGGGTTCCTCGGGCGGCGGCTGGTTCGCTCACCAGCCGAACGGCAAGCTCGTGCTGGTCTCCAACACGTCCATCGGCCCGGTCACTTCGGGCTGGCTGGCCGGCCCCCGGCTGGGCAGGGGCGCCGAGCAGATCTACACGACGATGAGCGAGAAGTACGGCTCACAGTAGGAGGCCCGACAGCCAAGGCCCGCCATCTCATCGCGAGGTGGCGGGCCTTCGCCGTACTTGCCGCGTCACGCTCCCGGCACGGTCAGGGGGCCACCGGCACATACGGAGCGAGCGCGGCGGCCAGCTCCTCATGGACGCGCGCCTTGAGCACCGTGCCCTCGGGGGTGTGTTCCTCGGACAGCACTTCGCCCTCGGCATGCACCCGCGAGACCAGTCCGCCCGCCGTGTACGGCAGGAGCACCTCGACCTCGGTCTCGGGCCGGGGCAGCTCGGTGTCGATCAGCTCGATCAGCTCGCCGATTCCGTTGCCGGTACGCGCCGAGACGGCGATCGCGTACCGCTCCGTGCGCAGCAGCCGCTGAAGGACCAGCGGATCGGCCGCGTCCGCCTTGTTGATCACCACGATCTCGCGTACGTCCACCGCGCCGACATCGCGGATCACCTCGCGCACGGCGGCCAGCTGCTCCTCCGGCGCGGGGTGCGAGCCGTCCACCACATGCAGGATCAGGTCGGAGTCGCCGACCTCTTCCATCGTGGAGCGGAACGCCTCGACCAGGTGGTGCGGCAGATGGCGGACGAACCCGACGGTGTCGGCCAGGGTGTAGAGCCGCCCGCTCGGCGTCTCGGCCCGGCGCACGGTGGGATCGAGGGTGGCGAACAGTGCGTTCTCCACCAGCACGCCCGCGCCGGTGAGCCGGTTGAGCAGGGAGGACTTGCCCGCGTTGGTGTATCCGGCGATCGCGACCGACGGCACCCTGTTGCGGCGCCGCTCCTGCCGCTTGATCTCGCGGCCGGTCTTCATCTCCGCGATCTCCCGGCGCATCTTCGCCATCTTCTCGCGGATCCGCCGCCGGTCCGTCTCGATCTTGGTCTCACCGGGGCCTCGGGTGGCCATGCCGCCACCGCCGCCGCCACCCATCTGCCGGGACAGCGACTGACCCCAGCCGCGCAGCCTCGGCAGCATGTACTGCATCTGTGCCAGGGCCACCTGCGCCTTGCCCTCACGGGACTTGGCGTGCTGGGCGAAGATGTCCAGGATCAGGGCCGTACGGTCGACCACCTTGACCTTGACCACGTCTTCGAGATGGATCAGCTGGCCGGGGCTCAGCTCACCGTCGCAGACGACGGTGTCGGCGCCGCTGTCCAGCACGATGTCCCGCAGCTCCTGGGCCTTGCCGGAGCCGATGTAGGTGGCCGGATCGGGTTTGTCACGGCGCTGGATCACTCCGTCGAGCACCATCGCGCCCGCCGTCTCGGCGAGCGCCGCCAGCTCCGCGAGGGAGTTCTCCGCGTCCTGCGAGGTCCCCGATGTCCATACGCCGACCAGCACGACGCGCTCCAGGCGCAGCTGCCGGTACTCGACCTCGGTGACATCTTCGAGCTCGGTGGAGAGACCGGCCACACGCCGCAGCGCCGCACGGTCCGAGCGGTCGAACTGGTCGCCGTCCCGCTCTCCGTCGATCTCGTGGCTCCAGGCGACGTCCTCTTCCATCAGGGCATCGGCCCGAA
Organism: Streptomyces sp. NPDC088116; assembly: GCF_044741745.1. NCBI lineage: Bacteria > Bacillati > Actinomycetota > Actinomycetes > Kitasatosporales > Streptomycetaceae > Streptomyces > Streptomyces sp. NPDC088116. The sequence continues at coordinate 802,444 of NZ_JBIUTF010000004.1, forward strand.
GGCTCTCTGTACGGGGGTCCTCCGTGTCACGGGGGTCCGCGAAACTCTGCGCGTCCTGGGAAGGGGATGAAGAGGAGGTCATTGGATCCTTACGTCGAAGAAGAGTCCGTCACGAGGAGTCCGTCACGGAAGAGCCCACTACGCCAGTCACAACGCGTGACATCCGGGAATGATTCCCGACCGCGTCACCGACTCGTCGATGGTGGCACGGCCGGACCCCGCCGTCACTCGGGTTTCGGGCCCGGATTCCCTACGTCGTCGGGGTTCCCGGGGCGATGACGATGCCGCGTTCCCCGCGTCGGGTCGGCATTCCCCGGCTTCCGGGACTTGTCGGCCTTCCCTGGCACAGCTGCCGTCCCTGCCGCCCCAGGCTCCGCTGCCGTCCCAGCTCCCCCGGGCTTGTCAGCCTTCCCAGGCTTCTCGGCTGCCCCAGGCTTGTCAGCTGCCCCGGGCTTCTCGGCCGCCCCAGGCTTCTCTGCCGCCGCCGTCCCGCTCCGCCAGTCCGGATGGCCCGGCATCGGCGGCGTCTTCCGCTCGTACAGCCACGCCCTGAAGAACGCCGACAGGTCACGCCCCGCGATGTCCGAGGCCAGTGCGATGAAGTCCGCCGTGGTCGCCGTCCCGTCCCGGTGATCGCGGACAAACTCCCGCTCCATCCGCTGGAAGGGGGCCTTGCCGATCTCCTGCCGCAGCGCGTACAGCACCAGGGCGCTGCCGTCGTACACCACCGGCCGGAACAGGCTGATCTGCTGCCCCGCCGCCGGAGGCTCGGGAGCGGCCGGCGGTCCGCCCGCCGCCCGCCAGCCGTCGGACTGCCGGTAGGCGTTCTTCATGCGCGTCTCCACCGACTTCCCGGCGTGCTCCTGCGCGTAGTGAGCCTCGTACCAGGTGGCATGTCCTTCGTTGAGCCAGAGATCGGACCACCGGTGCGGCGAGACGCTGTCGCCGAACCACTGATGGGACAGCTCGTGGACCATGATCGAGTCGACGTACCACTCGGGGTATTCGGGGCGGACGAACAGGGAGCGCTCGAAGAGCGACAGCGTCTGTGTCTCCAGCTCGAAGCCCGTTTCGGCGTTGGCGATCAGCACACCGTACGTCTCGAAGGGGTACTGGCCCACCTGCTCCTCCATCCACCGCAGTTGCTCCGGTGTCTTCTTGAGCCAGGGCTCCAGCTTCGCCTTGTCCGCGGCCGGCACCACGTCCCGTACGGGCAGCCCGTCCGGCCCGGCGCGGTGGATCACGGCCGAGTCCCCGATGGAGACCTGGACCAGCTCCGTGGCCATGGGGTGCTGCGAGCGGTAGGTCCAGGTGGTGGTCGCGCCCTTGCGGGTCTTCCCCGCCGGCAGACCGTTGGCCACGACGGTCAGCCGCTCGGGCGCAGTGATACGGAAGGTGAACCGGGCCTTGTCGGCGGGATGGTCGTTGCTCGGGAAGACCCGGTGCCCCGCGTCCGCCTGATTGGCCATCACCAGTCCGTCGGTGGTGGCCACCCAGCCGCCGCCCTTCCCGGCCGGGTCGCTGGTGTGATGGACGGTGATCCGCAGCCGCGTCCCCTCGTCGACCGCTTCGGCGGGTGTGATGACCAGGTCCTCACCCGCCGTCGCGAAGGTCGCGGGCTCTCCGTTGACATCGACCGAACCGACCACGCCGTGGGTGAAGTCGAGGTTGATCCGGTCCAGCCGCTGCGTCGTCAGCGCGTTGATCTTGGTGATGGCGTCCAGCGGCTTGCTGTTGTCGCCGCCGTAGGTGAAATCGAGGTCGTAGGTGAGCACGTCGTAGCCGGGATTGCCCAGCTGCGGGAAGAGCGGATCGCCGATGCCGAGCGGCTGGGGCGCGGGCAGAGTCGCGGCGACGAGGGTGGCCGATGCGGCGGCCAGCAGGGCGGCGCGCAGTCGGCGGGAGGTGAGCAGCATGGACCACCGCTACCAGCGCGCCCCCGGCGCACCGCGACGGCGCGCTCCGAGCCCACCCGAAAGAGACAGGTCAGGACGCGGAAGCCCGCCGGATGCCGATGTGCACGCGGTTGACGCACGGCACACAGGCCCCACCGGCCACCGGCCCCACCGGCCACCGGGTCAGGCCGTGGCCGGATGCTGGGCGCGGCTGACGTCGTACACCCCCGGCACATCACGCATCGCGCGCATCAGACCGGGCAGGCCCGTGGCATCGGGCAGTTCCAGCGTGTACGTGTGCCGTACGCGCTGCTCGCTCGGCGGTTCGACGGTGGCCGACACGATCGCCGCGCCCGCCGTCGCGATGGCCTCCGTCAGCTCGGCCAGCAGCCGGGGGCGTCCGAAGGACTCGGCGTACAGCGTGACCCGGCACCCTGGCGCGTCCCCCCAGCTCACCGGGACCGGGGCCCGGTCGAGGGCCCGCATCCGGTCCACCGAGGGGCACTCCTCCCGGTGGACCGTGACGACTCCGCCGCGCACCAGGAAGCCGGTGACCGCGTCGGGTGGTACGGGCGTACAGCAGCCCGCCAGCCGTACGGTCGCGCCCGGCAGATCCACCACGGCGTTGGCGGCCTCCCGGCGGTCGGCGGTCACGGCGGTAGGCGCACGGGGCGCGGCGTCGGGCTGCCCCACCGCCTCCGGGTGCGCCGCGAGCCATCCGGTGATCGCGATCCGGGCGGCGGGCGTGCGGGCGTGGTCGAGCCACTCGGGCGAGGGCCCCGAGGCCGCGTCATGGGTCAGCAGCAGCTGAACCGTGTCGCCGTCGCTGAGGACCGTACTGAGCGTCGCGAGACGGCCGTTGACCCGCGCTCCGAGACAGCTGTGCGCGGCCTCGCCGTACTGCGCGTACGCGGCGTCCACGCAGGTCGCCCCGGCCGGCAGACCGAGCATGCCGCCTTCGGCGCGGAACACGGTGATCTCCCGGTCCTGCGCCAGATCGTCGCGGAGCGTCGTCCAGAAGGTGTCCGGGTCGGTGGCGGCCTGCTGCCACTCCAGGAGCCGGGAGAGCCACCCGGGCCTGGTCGGGTCGGCGCGCTCGCCGTCCTGCGGTTCCGTGCTGTCGGCCGGATCCGCGCTGCCCACGGTTTCCTGGCTGTCGACGGACGCGTAGGGATTGCCGAGGGCGACGACTCCGGCCTCGGCGACCCTGTGCATCTGGTGTGTACGGATGAGGACTTCGGCGACCGCGCCGTCCGGTCCGGCGACGGCAGTGTGCAGCGACTGGTACAGGTTGAACTTGGGCGCGGCGATGAAGTCCTTGAACTCGGAGATCACCGGCGTGAAGCAGGTGTGCAGCTCACCGAGGACCCCGTAGCAGTCGGCGTCCTCACCGACCAGCACCAGCAGCCGCCCGAAGTCCGTGCCGCGCAGCTCGCCGCGTTTGTGCCGTGAACGGTGTACGGAGACGAAGTGCCGCGGCCGCACGAGCACTTCGGCGCCGATGCCCGCCTCGCGCAGCACCCGCCTGACGTCCTCGGAGATGGCCGCGAGGGCGTCCCCGGCGGTGGCGTTGTCCGCGATCAGGGCGCGGGTGTACGCGTACTCCTCGGGATGGAGGATCGCGAAGACCAGATCCTCCAGCTCGGTCTTCAGCGCCTGGACGCCCAGACGTTCGGCGAGCGGGATGAGGACGTCGCGGGTGACCTTGGCGATCCGGACCTGTTTCTCGGGGCGCATCACGCCGAGGGTGCGCATGTTGTGCAGCCGGTCCGCCAGCTTGATCGACATGACGCGGACGTCGTTGCCGGTTGCGACGAGCATCTTTCGGAAGGTCTCGGGCTCGGCCGCCGCCCCGTAGTCGACCTTCTCCAGCTTGGTCACTCCGTCGACCAGATAACAGACCTCGTCACCAAACTCGGCCCGCACCTGATCGAGCGTCACCTCGGTGTCCTCGACGGTGTCGTGGAGGAGCGAGGCGGTCAACGTGGTCGTCTCGGCGCCCAGTTCGGCGAGGATCAGAGTCACGGCCAGCGGATGCGTGATGTACGGCTCGCCGCTCTTGCGGTACTGCCCGCGGTGCGACGTCTCGGCGAGGACGTACGCCCGGCGCAGTACGGCGAGATCGGCGTCCGGATGGTGCGCGCGGTGGGCGTCCGCGACATGCCCTATGGCGTCCGGCAACCGGTCCCTGGAGGCGGGACCGAGTAAAGCGGCCCGGCCGAGTCGTCGGAGGTCGATCCTGGGAAGGCCGCGTCTGCGGCCGTGGGCACCAGGGCTGGTGGCCTCTGCGCTCATGGGGCACCTCCGGCAGCTTCTACCGGCGGTGGGAAGAGCGGGAGCGCCCTCCGGGCCGGTGCTTGATGCTACCGGGCCCACCACGTGGAGCAGTCCAGGTCCCGCCCAGCGTGAAACGGATCACCCATTCGAGCGACGCTCTACGCCAGGGCCGTTTCGAACCAGACGGGGTCGATGTGCCCCTCCGCGACAATCACGGCGGGTCCGGTCATCTCGATCCCGCCGTCCGGGCGCTCCGTGATGACGAGTCGTCCGCCGGGAAGATCCACGGTATAGGTGACGGGGACTCCGGTGACAGCGGGGTCCACTCCGTCCCTGCGGGCGGCGGCGACGGCCACGGCGCAGGCGCCCGTACCGCAGGAGCGGGTCTCGCCCGAGCCGCGCTCATGGACGCGCATGGCGACATGGCGGGGGCCGCGGTCCACGACGAATTCGACGTTCACCCCGTCGGGATAGAGGGACGCGGGGCTGACGGGCGGCTCGGAGTACAGGTCCCCGGCGTGCGCCAGGTCCTCGACGAAGGCGACCGCGTGCGGATTGCCCATGTTGACGTTACGGGCGGGCCAGGAGCGGCCGCCGAGGGTGACCGTCACTCCGCCGTCGGGGAGGGCGGCACGCCCCATGTGGACGGTGATGTCGCCGTCCCCGGCGCCGGTGCGCCCGGTGTCGGCACCCTCGGTCCCAGCGTCCTCCAAGGCCGTGGCCTTGGGATCCGTGTCCTTGGCGAGGTGGATCTTCTTCACACCGCCACGCGTGGCCACGGCGAGGTCGCCCGCCCGCACGAGGCCGGCGCGCTGGAGGTAACGGGCGAAGACCCGCACGCCGTTTCCGCACATCTCGGCGACGGACCCGTCGGCGTTGCGGTAGTCCATGAACCACTCGGCGTCGTCGGCCATGGCACGCGCCTCGGGGTGCGCCGCGGACCGTACGACATGCAGCAGGCCGTCGCCGCCGATTCCGGCCCGCCGGTCACAGAGGACGGCGACGGCCCGTGCGGGCAGGTCGATGGCATTGTCCGGGTCGGGGACGATCACGAAGTCGTTCTCGGTCCCGTGACCCTTGAGGAAGGCGATCGGCGCGGTCTGCGAAGTGCTCACGGAATCCATCGTACGAGCAGCCACTGACAGCGCCTGCCGCCCGGCCCCCGGCGGGGACGGTCGGATCGGCGGTCAGCGCAGCCGGGCGACGCGCCAGACGGCCAGGGCGACGACGGCGGCGGCGACAGCCACGTACAGGGCGACGACGCGCCAGTCGGGGCGTTCTCCGGAGGCTCTGGCGGGCAGCCCCGGCCAGGTGTGGCCCACCTTGCGGGCGGCCATCATGCCCCAGCCCGCCGCGCAGCAGCTGATCAGCAGACCCAGCATCGGGACGACCGCGCCACCGTCACCCGTGCCGAAGGCGAGAGGGAACGCGAACATCAGGGAGCCCAGTGCCGCGAGTCCCACGATCGGGGCCAGCTGCCAGATCCGCAGCCGGCGCTGCGGACGCAGCTCGACCTCGACCTCGGGAGTCACGGTCTCTTCTTCCGGCCCGTCAGGACTGAGCCCCGGGGCGTCCACCCGTGCCTCCGAAGCCGTCGTACGCGGTGCCGCTGGTTCTCCGTCGCGAGGGCCGGCCTCCATCGCCACGCGCCCTCCCCAATCGCCACTCCACTGGTCGATCGATACCCGATGGTCGACCGCTGCTCGATGATGGCACGCCCGTGAGGACCGCAAGGACGAGCGGAGCGTCCCGATGCCATCACGTGATCAGGCTGTGACCGCTCGTTCGACCAACGAGAGTGCCCGGCCCGGGAGTTCCTCGCGCTGCTCCGTACCGCCGCCCAGCCAGTGCACGCGCGAGTCGCGGCGGAACCAGGAGTCCTGCCTGCGGGCGAAGCGTTTGGTGGCGCGTACGGTCTCGGCGCGGGCCTCGTCGTCGGTGCACTCGCCCGCGAGCGCCGCCAGTACCTGCTGGTATCCGAGGGCGCGGGAGGCGGTGCGTCCCTCCCGCAGGCCCTGGGCCTCCAGGGCGCGCACCTCGTCCACGAGCCCCTCGTCCCACATCCGGTCCACGCGCCGCGCGATCCGCGCGTCCAGCTCGGGGCGGGCGACATCGACACCGATCTGGACGGTGTCGTAGACGGAGTCGTGGCCCGGCAGATTGGCGGTGAACGGCTTGCCGGTGATCTCGATCACTTCCAGCGCCCGCACGATACGGCGGCCGTTGCTGGGAAGGATCGCGCGGCCTGCCGGGGGGTCGGCGGCGGACAGTCTGGCGTGCAGGGCACCGGACCCGCGCAGGGTCAGCTCCCCCTCCAGCCTGGCGCGTACCTCGGGGTCCGTGCCGGGGAAGTCGAGGGCGTCGATGGCGCCCCGTACGTACAGCCCCGAGCCGCCCACCAGCACCGGGGTGCGGCCCGCGTCGAGCAGCCGGTCGATCTCCGCCCTGGCGCGCCGCTGGTACTCGGCGACGCTGGCGGCCTCCGTGACATCCCAGATGTCGAGCAGGTGGTGCGGGATTCCTGCGCGCTCCTCGCTCGTCAGCTTGGCGGTGCCGATGTCCATCCCGCGGTAGAGCTGCATGGAGTCGGCGTTGACGACCTCACCGTCGAGTTGCCGGGCGAGATGAACGCCCAGATCGGACTTGCCGGCCGCGGTGGGCCCGACGACGGCGATGACCCGCTGTGCGGTAGCTGCGCTTCTCACTGCCCCAGTCTCGCAAACTCAAGGGCCCCTACCCGAACGAGTTACGTGACGAGGCACCTCCGGGTTCGTTGCCTGTTGCGAGGTTCCGGCCGCCGGTTTTCTGGCCGGTGGCCCTGGGCGGCGCAATGGGACGCTCCGGGCGGCGCGGAATTTCGCCCTCACGAGTAGGCTATGGAGCAGATATGGGTGTTTTTTCATGGTTTCGACGTAAGCCCGCGGCTACGTCCGAGCCGTCAACCGTAGAGGCGCGGACCGACGCCCCGACGGCGGACTCCGTGGCGGACGAGGCTCCGGGTGAAGCCGAGGCGACGACGGAGAAGACCGACACGGGAGAGGCCGGGCCCGTCGGCAGCGGATCCGCCGAGGGCGAAGCGGAGGCCGAGGCGGCCGACGACGGGGCCTCCGAGGGTGTGGAGATCCCGAAGCAGCAGTCGGCGGACGCCGCGGCGGACAACGAGGCCGGAAAGAGCACCCGAAAGTAGGCTGTTTTTTCCTCCGAGGGAAGGTGGCCCATGGGCTTCCTGGATTCATTGAAGGCCAAGATCGGCCCGGCCAAGAACAAGGTCTCGGACCTCGCGCAGCAGCACGGGGACAAGATCGAACACGGGCTCGACAAGGCCGCCCGAACGGTCGACCAGAAGACCAAGGGCAAGTACAGCGACAAGATCGATTCCGGGACGGGCAAGGCCAAGGACGCCCTGGGCAAGCTCTCCCACAAGGACGACGGCACTCCTCCTCCGCCGTCGGCCACTTCCTGAACCTCGCCACATACCGGCCGACAACGGCCGGGGCAGCCGCGGTGCGTCGGCGTCGGCCGGCCCACCGCGGCTGCCGTCGTCATCGCCACTGGCTGGTTCTCGCCATTCACTGGCGACCGCGGCCGGTTCCTGATTTCCTCGGCCTACTGGCGGCTTCCGCCGCCTTTACCGCGTGCGGTGACCGGGGCTCAGGACCAGGCCGCCACGAGATACCCGACGCCATAGGGCGCGTCCTCGTACAGCAACTCACCGCCCAGACCGGCACCCTGTGCCGCGCCCGCGAGCAGCTGCCAGGGCGCCCGGCCCACCGCCTTGAGATCGGCGGCAAGCTCCTCGTCCAGCGCCTTCAGCGCCGCCACGTCCGCCGCCGCGAGGGCCCGTGCCACCCCCGCGTCGAACCCGGCGGCCCGTTCGTCCAGGTACCCCGGCGCCTTCAGCGTCCGGCACGCGCTGGCATCGCCCATCACCAGCAGGGCCACCCTCTCGGGCCCCGCCGCGAGTTCGGCCCCGGCGCGGACACATTCCTCGACGGTGACGGATTCCCCCACCCCCAGTGCGGTGACCGGGGCCGCCGACCAGTGGACGTACTCCAGCAGCCAGGCCGCGACCGCGAGGGAAGCCGGCAGCTCACGCCCGGCGGGCCCGGCGCCCGCGCTCGCCGCACCCAGGACGACCTCGGCGTCCACTCCGAAGCCGCGGAAGGACCCGACGGCGCCCTCGGGATACGGCCCCGGGCTCTCCCGCTCGGCGGGCCCGACGACGATCAGCCGGTCCGGCCGGGCGGCGGCCAGCACCCCCAGAGCATCGGCACACGCGATGCGCGCGGCATCGAGTTCGGAGGCGGCTCCGGCTGCCACGGCGGGCACGAGCAGCGGCGGGCAGGGGCACACGGCGGCGGATACGAGCATGATCCGCAGCCTAGATGAGTGAGCGCGGGTCCCGGCCTGAGCTTCCGGCCTGGGGTCCCGGCCCGAGGACCCGACCTGGAGTCCCGGCCCGAGGTCCCGGCCCGAGGACCCGACCTGGAGTCCCGGCCCGAGGTCCCGGCCCGAGGACCCGACCTGGAGTCCCGGCCCGAGGTCCCGGCCCGAGGACC
>NZ_JBIUTF010000004.1:811269-853887 GCF_044741745.1 Streptomyces sp. NPDC088116
GGACCCGACTTCAGGCCGGACCCTGCGCGGCACGAACTCCCCTCGAAACAGTCCGCGCCGGAACTCGAACCGGCCGGCCGTCAGCCGGTCATTGCGCGCCGCAGCCGCCGGTCACGGCCGGCAGCGGAGCCGGGACCCCGACCGTGGGCAGTCCGAGCAGCACCCCCGCGGGCTTCGTCGCCCCGGTCGCGTTCCGCTTGTCCCAGGCATCTCCCGCACGGGTGCGGCGCACCGCGCGCGTCGGCCCTTCGGCGAGCAGGTGGTGCGGTGCGGCATAGGTGATCTCGACGGTCACCACATCGCCCGGACGGACCGCATCGTCCGGCTTGGTGAAGTGAACGAGGCGGTTGTCGGGCGCGCGTCCCGAGAGCCGGTGGGTGGCGCCGTCCTTGCGCCCCTCGCCCTCGGCGACCATGACCTCCAGTGTCCGGCCGACCTGGCTCTTGTTCTCGTCCCAGGAGATCTCCTCCTGGAGGGCGGACAGGCGCATGTAGCGCTCCTGGACGACCTTCTTGGGAATCTGTCCGTCCATCTCGGCGGCCGGGGTCCCGGGGCGCTTGGAGTACTGGAAGGTGAAAGCCTGCGCGAACCGCGCCTTGCGCACCACCCGCATGGTCTGCTCGAAGTCCTCCTCGGTCTCGCCGGGGAAACCCACGATGATGTCGGTGGAGATGGCCGCGTGCGGGATGGCCGCGCGCACCTTGTCGATGATGCCGAGGTAACGGTCCTGCCGGTACGAACGGCGCATCGCCTTCAGGATGGTGTCCGAACCGGACTGGAGCGGCATATGGAGCTGCGGCATCACGTTCGGCGTCTCGGCCATCGCGGCGATCACATCATCGGTGAAGTCGCGCGGGTGCGGCGAGGTGAAGCGGACCCGCTCCAGGCCCTCGATCGTCCCGCAGGCCCGCAGCAGTTTGGAGAACGCCTCGCGGTCGCCGATGTCGGAGCCGTACGCGTTGACGTTCTGGCCCAGCAGCGTGATCTCGGAGACTCCCTCGGCGACCAGCGCCTCGATCTCGGCCAGGATGTCGCCGGGGCGGCGGTCCTTCTCCTTGCCGCGCAGCGCGGGGACGATGCAGAAGGTGCAGGTGTTGTTGCAGCCGACCGAGATGGAGACCCACGCGGCGTAGGCGGACTCTCGGCGGGTCGGCAGGGTCGAGGGGAAGGCCTCCAGCGACTCGGCGATCTCGACCTGTGCCTCTTCCTGGACCCGCGCACGCTCCAAAAGGACCGGCAGCTTGCCGATGTTGTGCGTCCCGAAGACGACATCGACCCAGGGCGCTCGCCGCACGATGGTGTCGCGGTCCTTCTGCGCGAGGCAACCGCCGACGGCGATCTGCATACCGGGCCGCTTGGTCTTCATCGGCGCGAGCCGGCCGAGGTTGCCGTACAGCTTGTTGTCGGCGTTCTCCCGCACCGCGCAGGTGTTGAAGACGACGACATCGGCGTCGCCGTCGGCGTCCTCGGGCGCGCGGACGTATCCGGCCCCCTCCAGCAGGCCCGACAGCCGCTCGGAGTCGTGGACATTCATCTGGCACCCGTAGGTGCGTACCTCGTAACTTCGCTTGCCGTCCACTGCCTGACTCCGGTCGCCGCTGCTCATGCGACAAGGGTAGGCGGTGTCCGGGGCCCGCCCCGATCCCGATTGCCAGTGGACGCGCCCGACGGGTACCGGCCGATGGGTGGTGCCCCCCGACGGGACCGCCCGATCCCGGAGCCTCGCGCGCTCTGCCGGGGGAAGCCGCCTTTCGAACCAACCCCGCGCACACCTCGTGACCGTAGGCCCTGGCTATCGCCGACAGTGAGCTGGCAGGATCGCCGCATGTTCGCCGAACTCTTCCGAATCGGCCGTCGCCGGGCCCTCCAGGGCGCGGCCGCGCTGCTGGTGGCCCTCGGGCTGCTCGTGTGGTGGCTGGCGCCCTTCGGGGAGACGTCGCCGAGTGGCTCGATCACCTTCAGTACGGGAGTGAAGAGCGGGGTCTACGAACGGTACGGAGAGCTGCTCAAGGACGATCTCGCGCGCGACCTGCCCCGTATGTCGATAGGACTGCAGACCAGCCAGGGCTCGCAGGAGAACATCGCGCGGGTGGCGACCGGCGAGTCCGATTTCACCATCGCCACCGCCGACGCCGTCGCCACGTACATGAAGGAAGGCAAGCCGGGTGCGGACCGGTTGCGCGGCTGCGCGCGGCTGTACGACGACTATGTGCAGCTGGTCACCGCCCGGAGTTCGGACATCCGCTCCGTCGCCGACCTGCGGGGCAAGAAGGTGGGCGTGGGACAGGGGAAATCGGGTGTGCGGCTGGTGGCCGACCAGCTTCTGACGGCCGCGCGGATCGATCCGGCGCATGACATCACCCCCGTCTCCGCCGGGATCGACACCATGCCCGGCCGCCTCGAAACCGGCGATCTGGACGCCTTCTTCTGGTCGGGCGGGCTGCCCACCAGTGTCGTGCAGAAGCTGTCGGAGCGCTTCGACATCCGGCTGGTGCCCCTGGACTCCGCGCTGATCTCCAGACTGCACGCCGCCGGCGAGACGGCTTCGCGCTACTACCGCTCCGCCGAGATGCCCGCCGACGCCTATCGCAAGGCGCAGCAAGGGACGGCCGTACCGACGGTGGCGGTGGCGAATCTGCTGATCACCACCGACCGGACGGGCGCCGAGCTGACGGAACGCTTCACCCGTACGGTGATCGGCAGCCGCGACCGGATCGGCGACCAGGTGCATCCCGCGCAGCTGGTGGACCTGCGGACCGCGATCTATACGGACCCGTTGCCGTTGCACGAGGGCGCCAAGCGGTACTACCGATCGGCCAAGCCGTAACCGGGCCGGCCACATTCGGCCGAGCCGCGGCCCGTCCGTGGACGGTCGAGCCGTGGTTCATCTGTCCGCGGCCGGGTCATACCGTGGAGCGAGCCGCTCTCCCACGGCCCGTAGAAGATCGACCAGGAACCGGGGACCGAGGGGACATCAACATCACCCCGTCGGGGACGACCTCGGGACACTGAGCACGACCCGCAGACCGCACGGCTCGCTGTGTCCGTACGTGATCGAGCCGCCGCCCGCCGCGAGCAGCGCCCGCGTGATGGACAGGCCGAGTCCCGATCCCTTGATGTTCTGGTGCCGGTTGCTGCGCCAGAAACGGTCGCCGATCCGGGCGATCTCGTCGTCCGTGAGACCGGGTCCGCCGTCGTCGATGACGATCGTGGAGGTGGTGCCTTCGCCGGCGACCGCGACCATGACCTCTTCTCCGGGCGGAGTGAACTTGAGGGCGTTGTCGATCACCGCGTCCAGAGCGCTGGAGAGCGCTATGGGGTCGGCCCAGGCGGTGACGGCCGCGCGGTGCTCGGTCAGCCGTACGCCCTTCTCCTCGGCCACCGCACGCCAGGCCGCGACCCGCTCGGCCGCCACCTCGCCGATGTCGGTGAGTCGCAGGTCGGCGGCGGTGTGCTCGGCCAGCGCCAGGTCCAGCAGGTCGTCGAGGACCTGGGCGAGACGCTTGCCCTCCGTACGGACAGAGGCGATCTCCTCGTTCCCCTCGGGCAGTTCGAGAGCGAGCAGCTCGATCCGGAGCAGCAGAGCGGCGAGCGGGTTGCGCAACTGGTGGGAGGCGTCGGCGACAAAGGCACGCTGCTGCTCCAGCACGTCCTCGACGTTGTCGGCCATCTCGTTGAACGCGCCGACCAGGCGGCGCAGTTCCGGGGGCCCGCCGGCGGCGGCGACCCGGGACTTCATCCGGCCGGTCGCGATGTCGTGGGTGGCCGCGTCCAGCACCCGTACCGGGCGGAGCACCCAGCCCGTCAGCCGGATGGCGGCCCCGACGGCGACCAGCATGGCCGCGGCCTCGCCCACCGCGATGTACAGCCAGTCCTCGAGGATGCGCGAGCGCATCTGGCCGGTCGGCGAGTCGGTCACCACGACCGCGACGACGTCTCCGTCCCGTACGACGGGCGAGTCGACGATGAGCCGGCCCTCCTGCCAGGGCCAGACCTGCTGGGGATTGTCGCTGCGGCGGCCCAGCAGGGCCTGCTGGAAGGATTTGCGCCCCTCGCCTGCCCGGGGCACCGACCAGTTCTCCGGGGCGCGGGCCATGGCGTCGTTGTCGCGGTAGAAGACGCCCGCCTTGATCCCGTACACCTCGTGGTAGCGGGCGAGTTCGGTCTCCAGCATGCTGCGCCGTTCCGCGCTGCTGTCTCGACCCTCCGTGACGAACTGGGCGAGCGCCGCGACCCGGGCCGCGTCGTCGATCCGGTCGACGACGACATCCTGCTGCCGAGCGGCGGCGACGCTCACGGCGAGCGGGAAGCCGAGGGCGAGCAGCACACCCGCCATGAGGATGATCAGCAGCGGCAGAAGTCGGGAGCGCACCGGGTTACGGGCCCTGGTGCGCGGCCGGGACGACCAGGCGGTAGCCCACGCCCCGGACCGTCTCGATCAGCGCGGGCATGCCGAGCTTGCCGCGCAGGGAGGCCACATGCACTTCGAGCGTGCGGCCGGTCCCTTCCCAGCTGGTGCGCCACACCTCGCTGATGATCTGCTCGCGCCCGAAGACGACTCCGGGACGTTGCGCGAGCAGGGCCAGCAGGTCGAACTCCTTGCGGGTCAGCTGGACGGCCGTGCCGTCGACGCTGACCCGGCGGGTCGGCAGTTCGAGGGTGAGCCGCCCGAGCCGCTGGGACGGATCGGCGGCGGGTTCCGCCTCCTCGCCCGCGGTGCGCCGGCTGACGGCGTGGATACGGGCGAGCAGTTCGCCGGTGTCGTACGGCTTGACGACATAGTCGTCGGCGCCGAGGTTGAGGCCGTGGATCCGGGAGCGGACATCGGCTCGCGCGGTCACCATGATCACCGGGGTCGAGGTGATCTTCCGGATCTTGCCGCAGACCTGGTAACCGTCCTGGTCGGGCAGCCCGAGGTCGAGCAGGACGACCGCGAAGGGCGTCTTGCCGACATTGGCGGCGGGCAGTACGGCCTGGAGCGCCTCCTCCCCGCTCCGCGCGTGCACGACCTTGAATCCGTGCTTGGCGAGCACGGCCGACAGCGCGGCGGCGACATGATCGTCGTCCTCCACAAGCAGCAGTCTCACGGGCCCCCTTCGGTCGCGGCACTGACTCCCGGCAGCGTCTGCCCTGTCGCGGCACCGGTCGCGTTCCTAGTACGTACCTGGGCATCCACGCCCATGGCTCCCTGCCAGTCAAGAGTCTTCCCGTTACACGGACGTTTCCGTTACCTACCCGGTACTCCCCGGCCCGCCCTTCTTCACATGGAGTATCCGGCGCGGCCGGATCGTTATGCTCAATTTCCGCTCAGATGTAATGACGCTGATCGCAGGGCGTGACTATGGTCCTCCCCAACCGAGGAGGACGGAGCAAAAAGCCGATGAGCGGAGTGTCAGTGACCAAGGGGACCGAGGACGCCGTGCCGGCGGCCGGCGACCTGGTCGTACTGAGCAACGTAAACAAGCACTTCGGCGCGCTGCATGTGCTCCAGGACATCGACCTGACCATCGCCCGGGGCGAAGTCGTGGTCGTCATCGGGCCCTCCGGGTCCGGTAAGTCCACACTGTGCCGCACCATCAACCGCCTGGAGACGATCGATTCGGGATCGATCTCCATCGACAGCAAGCCGCTGCCCGAGGAGGGCAAGGAACTGGCCCGGCTGCGCGCCGACGTCGGGATGGTCTTCCAGTCGTTCAACCTCTTCGCACACAAGACTGTGCTGGAGAACGTCACGCTGGGTCAGATCAAGGTCCGTAAGGCGGACAAGAAGAACGCCGAGGAGAAGGCGCGCGCGCTGCTGGACCGGGTGGGTGTCGGCTCGCAGGCCGACAAGTACCCGGCTCAGCTCTCCGGCGGCCAGCAGCAGCGTGTCGCCATCGCCCGTGCGCTGGCGATGGACCCGAAGGTCATGCTCTTCGACGAGCCGACCTCGGCACTCGACCCCGAGATGATCAACGAAGTCCTCGAGGTCATGCAGCAGTTGGCGCGCGACGGAATGACCATGGTCGTCGTCACCCACGAGATGGGCTTCGCGCGCTCCGCGGCGAACAGGGTCGTCTTCATGGCGGACGGCCGGATCGTCGAAGAAGCCACGCCCGACGAGTTCTTCAGCAACCCGCGCAGCGACCGTGCCAAGGACTTCCTGTCGAAGATCCTTCATCACTGATCCTGCGTGACTGATTTACACGTGACCGATTTACGGCCCACCAAGATCTGGATGAGTACGTCCGACGCAGCGTCGTCCGCCCCAAGGGGCGGGCCCGGGGGCGTCTGGCGCGCGCGACCTCACGGCACCGGGGTGTCCTCGTAGCGGATCAGCGCAGCTACCAGGACATTTCGGCAACGCGGCGAACGTGCGTGGCAGACGCCCCCGGGCAGACGGGACCGCGGACTCGCCCGTCCAGGGCCCTTCTTACGGTTCTTCCGAATCCGGCAGGACCTGTTCGTCCACGTCTCACCCGAGGGAAGTTCACGCATGAAGCTTCACAAGGCAAGCGCGGCCGCCGCCACGGCCCTCGTCCTCGCCCTGACCGCCACCGCGTGCGGTGGAGGCGGCAGCAGCAGCGACGACGGCAAGATCGTCATCGGCATCAAGTACGACCAGCCCGGTGTCGGACTGAAGAAGCCGGACGGCACGTTCGCGGGCTTCGACGTCGATGTCGCCACCTATGTGGCCAAGGAACTGGGCTACGCAGCCAAGGACATCGAGTGGAAAGAGGCGCCCAGCGCCGAGCGCGAGAACCTGATCGCCAACGGTGACGTGAAGTTCGTCGCGGCCAGCTACACGATAAACGACGAGCGCAAGAAGAAGGTCGACTTCGCCGGCCCGTACCTTCTCGCCCACCAGGACCTGCTGGTCCGCGCGGACGACAACTCCATCACCAAGGCTTCGGATCTCAACTCCAAGAAGCTCTGTTCGGTCACGGGCTCCACCCCGGCGCAGAACGTCAAGGAGAAGCTGGCGCCCGACGCCGACCTCCAGCAGTACGGCGGCTACTCCGAGTGTCTGACCGGCCTGGAGAACAAGGCCATTGACGCCGTGACCACCGACGACGACATTCTCGCCGGGTACGCGTCGCAGAAGGAGCACAAGGGCAAGTTCAAGCTCGTGGGCCTCAAGCTGAGCGACGAGCCCTACGGCATCGGCCTCAAGAAGGGCGACGCCGATCTCAAGAAGAAGATCAACGACGCGCTGACGAAGATGGTTTCGGACGGTTCCTGGGAGAAGGCCGTGAAGACCAACTTCGGTCCGTCCGGCTACAAGAACGAGCCTGCCCCGAAGATCGACGCCGGCAGCTGAGAGAGAAGTGACGCGCCGCCGGCCGGTCCGGCGGCGCGTACCGACCAGCCAACCAGGGGAGAGCGCGGGGCCTCGTGTTCGACTTTCTAAATTCCGGGCAGTACGACCTGCTCGGCGCCTTCTGGGTGACGGTGCAGCTCACCCTCTACTCCGCAGTCGGTTCCCTCATCTGGGGAACGCTGCTTGCCGGGATGCGCGTCAGCCCTGTTCCGCTGATGCGTGCTTTCGGCACCGCCTACGTCAACCTTGTCCGTAACACCCCACTGACCGTGATCATCGTCGCCTGTTCGCTGGGACTCCAGCAGACCCTCGGTGTCACACTCGGCGGCCAGAACTTCGAGTCCATGGGATTCCGGCTGGCCGTGCTGGGCCTGATCGCCTACACCGGCACCTTCGTCTGCGAGGCGCTGCGCTCCGGCATCAACACCGTGCCCGTCGGCCAGGCGGAAGCGGCCCGTGCGCTGGGACTGAGCTTCTTCCAGGTGCTGAGCCTGATCGTGCTTCCCCAGGCGTTCCGTTCGGTCGTGGCGCCGCTGGCCAACGTGCTGATCGCGCTGACCAAGAACACCACGGTGGCCTCGGCGATCAGTGTGGTGGAGGCAGCGGCGCTGATGAAGGACATGATCGAGAACGAAAGCAGCGCGCTCTTCGCCGTCTTCGCGGTGTTCGCCTTCGGATTCATCGTTCTCACCCTCCCCACCGGTCTGCTTCTGGGCTGGGTCAGCAAGCGAGTGGCGGTGAAGCGATGAGTGCCTCGTCCGTTCTGTACGACACTCCCGGTGTACGCGCCAAGCGGCGCAACATCCTCTACACGATCGTGTTCCTGGTCCTGTTCGTACTCGCCGCCTGGTGGGTGCTGGCCACGATGGCCGACAAGGACCAGTTGGCGGCCGCGAAGTGGAGCCCGTTCGTCACGGACCCCGAGGTGTGGACGACCTATCTCCTGCCAGGACTCGGGGAGACGCTCAAGGCAGCGGGGCTGTCCATCCTGATAGCGCTTCCGTTCGGCGCGCTGCTCGGCATCGGCCGGCTCTCCGAACACGCCTGGGTACGGACACCGGTCGGTGTCGTGGTCGAGTTCTTCCGCTCGATCCCGGTCCTGCTGATGATGGTGTTCGCCAGCGCGCTGTACGTGCAGTTCTCGAATGTCTCGTCCGACATGCGGCCGCTGTATGCCGTGGTGACGGGCCTGGTGCTCTACAACGCCTCGGTCATCGCCGAGATCGTGCGGGCCGGCATTCTCACGCTGCCGAACGGTCAGACCGACGCCGCGAAGGCGATCGGTATGCGCAAGGGCCAGAGCATGACGTACATCCTGCTGCCGCAGGCCGTGACCGTGATGCTGCCGGCCCTGGTCAGCCAGCTGGTGGTGATCGTCAAGGACACCGCGCTCGGCGGCGCGATGCTCGGACTGTCGGAACTGCTCTCGCAGAACCGTACGATCACGGCCAACTACGGCGCCAACACCATCGCCGCGTTCGTCGTCATCGCGCTGCTCTACATCGCGCTGAACTTCCTGCTCACGAGCTTCGCCGGATGGCTGGAAAAGCGGCTGCGGCAGGGCAAGAAGAGCACGGGCGCGACGCTTGGCGCCGATGACATGCAACAGGCCAACCTGCCGAGTCGCACCGGGGAAGGCAACACCATGTGAGGCGGAAGGGACTGGGGGTGCGCGCGCCGCTGAGACCGTCGCTTGACGCGGGCACCCCCAGTCGGTTGCATACGTTCTGTGATCACACACCGGGCAGCTGCCGCCCATGACCGTATGACCGCACGGGCCGGAGGGGTCGCGCCGTGGACCCGGTGATCGTCGCCGGCGCGGGCCCCGTCGGCCTCGCGCTCTCCCTGGCCCTCGCCGCGCAAGGCGTGCCCTCCGTCGTCCTGGACGAGAAATCCGGTACGGAGGAGCCCCGCCCGGCCCGTACCGCCATACTGCGGCCCGACACCGCCGCCCTGGTGGCCGGAATCGGCTGTACGACCCTCGGTGACGAGGGAGCACGGTGGACCGGCTGGCGCTCGACGCGGCGCAAGCAACTGATGCGGCATCTGCCGCTCGGCGAGGACGGCGCCCCCTCGCCCCTCCATATTCCGCAGCACGCCCTGGCACGCGGGCTCCGAGACGCCATCGACGGCCAGGAACTGGTACGCGTGATCACCGGCAGTCGGCTCGACTCGCTGGAGCAGGACGCCCGTGGGGTCACCGTGCACACGCGCGGCACCGAGGAGACCTGGTGGCGCGGAAGCCATCTCGTCGGCTGCGACGGCGCCCGGTCCACGGTCCGCAAGCTGCTGGGCATCCGCTTTCCCGGACGTACGGCGGTGGAACGGCACGCCGTCGCCGCGCTCCGCACCGAGCTGCCCTGGCCCGGCGAGGCGATGCTGCACCGGCAGCCTCCCTGGCGCACCGGCGGCGACGAGGTGTCCGCCAGGCCGCTGCGGGACGATGTCTGGCGCATCGACTGGCTGCTCCCCGCGCGCGGCGAGTTGGTCACGCCCGACGCGCTGGTGGCGCGTTTACGGGACACCCTGACCGGCTGGTGCGGCGAGGCACCGCCGTACGAACTGCTCGACACGGGCGTCTACACGCTGCACCACCGGCTCGCCAAGCGCTGGCGCGTGGGCAGGGCGTTCCTCGCCGGGGACGCCGCGCATCTGCTGGGCGCGGTGGGTACCCAGGGGCTCGACGAGGGGTTGCGGGACGTCGGCAACCTCGCCTGGAAGATCGCGGCGCACTGGCATCGTGGCGCGTCGGACACCCTGCTGGACAGCTACCAGGCGGAGCGGCGCACGGCCGTCGCCGCACGGCTGCGCGCGGCGGACCAGTCGCTGCCGCTCCTGCGGGGCGGCGGCGGACTGCGGACCTATATGCCCGGTGCCTCGCGCGGACACGACGCGCTGCTCGCCGACGGGCATCTGGGGCACGGAGCACTGGGAGCACCGCCGTCGTATCCGCACTCCCCCCTTACGCCTCCGTACGCCGAGGCGCAGACGGCTGTCGGCACCCCCAGGGGCGGGCCGGTCGCGGACGTGCGGGTGACGGCGCCCGACGGTACGACCACACGGCTGCGCGACCGGCTCGGGCGGGGGCAGCTGCTGGTGGTGCTGGTCGCGCCGGGTACCGGGGTCTGGGACCGGCGGCACTGGCTGACGGCGGGGGTGATGCCACGGCTGGCCGCGGCGGTGACCGCGCTGCCGGTACGGGCGGAGCTGCTGGTCACCGAGGCGTATCCGGGAGCTTCCGCGCACAACGTGCTGCTGGTGCGGCCGGACGGGCACCTGGTCGCGGCCTTCGGCGGGGTGCGCCCAGCGGACCTCTACGCGGCGGCGGACACGGCACGTGGCGGCACCCCGACGGAGAGGTCCGCGCCGGTGTCCGCGGACCACACTGCGAACATCAATTGACCGCAGCGGGCGCACATGGTGTACTCCGGAACGTGACTGACACCGATGTGCGCCTGTGGCGGAGGGTCCATGTGGACCTGGTCCGCTATGCGGGCTGCGTGTGTCGCACGTCCTGTTGATTCGCCCTTTCTTCTCCACGTCCTCGCCGCGCTCCGTCGCGGCAGGGCACCCGCGAACTCCTCAGGACGGTCACCTTGTCTGTTCCCGTACGTACCTCCGCGCCCGCGACCTCTCAGCCGTCGTCCTCGGCCCCTGCGCCTCAGCCCGCTGTTGGGGCGCCCGCGTCTTCCGCTGTCGCGCCCGTGTCTTCCGCGCCCGCCGCTGTCGCTCCTTCGGGGCCCGCCCCGACTGCTGCCGAACTGCTCGACTTCGTCCGCCGGACCACCGCCGACGCCGAACTGATCTCCTCACTCCCCCTCGACCCCGAGGGCCGCACCTGGATCCGGCTCAACGGTCCCGGCGGCAGCGAGGCATGGCTGATCAGCTGGCCGCCCGGCACGGGCACCGGCTGGCACGACCACGGCGGCTCGCACGGCGCGTTCGCCACGGCCTCGGGCGCCCTCAAGGAGGACTCGCTGGCGGCCCGGCTGCCCACCGAGGGGTGGAAGACGCTGGAACTGGCCGAGGGCATCGACCGTGAGCGACTGCTCACGGGGGGCGAGGGCCGCGCCTTCGGCAAGCACCATGTGCACGAGGTGCGCAACGAGTCCGAGACCGAGCACGCCGTATCGGTGCACGCGTACTACCCGCCGCTGCCACTGATGCGGCGCTACAGCCGCACGGGCGCGCTGCTCCGTCTTGAGCAGGTCGAACGCCCCGAGGAGTGGCAGTGAGCGAGGCAGTGGGCGAGCGGGTGGCGAGCGAGCGGGTGGGCATAGACGAACTGCTGGAGCGGGTACGCGAGGGCCTGGACCGGATCGGACCGCACGAGGCCTTCGAGGCCACCGCGGAAGGACCGGCGGGCGGCCCCGCGGAAGGCGCGGCCGGCCGCGAGGCGGGCGCGCCCGGCGCGGAGGCGGCGTTGCTGGTGGACATCCGGTACGCGGCTTTGCGGGAGCGTGACGGACTCATCCCGGGGGCCCTGGTCGTCGAGCGCAACGAGCTGGAGTGGAGGCTCGATCCACAGGGCAGCCACCGTGCTCCGCAGGCCACGAGCCATGACCTGCGGGTGATAGTCGTCTGCAACGAGGGGTACGCGTCAAGCCTCGCCGCGGCGTCCCTGCGGCAACTGGGACTGCACCGCGCAACCGACCTCATCGGAGGCTTCCAGGCGTGGAAGGCCGAGGGGCTGCCGGTCACGCGGTAAGCACCTGATCGTTTGCTGACGACACTCGGAGGTCCGGGCCTGCTCAGGTCCGGGCCTCCCGGGCCTCCCTGGCTCAGTAAAGCCCCTCGTCCAGACCCTCGGTGTCCTCGCCCTCTTCCTCCAGCGCCTGCTTGACCACCCGCAGTGCCACCCCCTCCGGATACCCCTTGCGCGCCAGCATGCCCGCGAGCCGGCGCAGCCGCCTGTCACGCTCCAGGCCACGGGTGGCGCGGAGCTTCCGGGCGACCAGCTCGCGAGCGGTCGCCTCCTCCTGGTCGGAGTCCAACTGCCCGACCGCCTCGTCGATCAGGGCAGCGTCCACCCCCTTCGTACGCAGCTCACGTGCGAGAGCGCGCCGGGCCAGGCCCCGGCCGTGGTGCCGGGATTCCACCCAGGCATCCGCGAACGCCGCGTCGTTGATCAGCCCCACGTCCTCGAAGCGGGAGAGAACTTCCTCCGCGACCTCCTCGGGGATCTCCCGTTTCTCCAGCGCGTCCGCCAGTTGTTTACGGGTGCGGGGCGTCCCGGTGAGCAGACGCAGACAGATCGCCCGCGCCCGCTCCGCCGGTTCCTGGGGCGGCAGCTCCTGCTCGGCCCTCGACGAGTCGGAGCTGCCGCCCGGCCATTCGGTTCGCCGCCTCTTCGCGTAAGGCACGGTACGAACTAGCTCTTGGCCGTTGCCGCCTTGGCCGACTTGGCCTTGGCGGCAGGAACGGTCACCGGCTTCGCCGAGTCCTCGACCGGGGCCGGAGCACCGGCCGCGTCCACACCGGGCTCACCCGTCGGCGCATCCGGCCTGACGCCGATGCCCAGCTTCTCCAGGATCTTCTTCTCGATCTCATTGGCGAGATCGGGATTGTCCTTGAGGAAGTTACGGGCGTTCTCCTTGCCCTGGCCGAGCTGATCGCCCTCGTACGTGTACCAGGCGCCGGCCTTCCGTACGAAGCCGTTCTCGACGCCCATGTCGATCAGGCCGCCCTCTCGGCTGATGCCCTGGCCGTAGAGGATGTCGAACTCGGCCTGCTTGAAGGGCGGCGCGACCTTGTTCTTGACGACCTTGACGCGGGTGCGGTTGCCGACGGCGTCGGTACCGTCCTTCAGCGTCTCGATACGGCGGATGTCGAGGCGCACCGAGGCATAGAACTTGAGCGCCCGGCCACCGGTCGTGGTCTCCGGCGAGCCGAACATCACACCGATCTTCTCGCGGAGCTGGTTGATGAAGATCGCGGTGGTCTTGGACTGGTTGAGCGCACTGGTGATCTTCCGGAGCGCCTGGCTCATCAGCCGCGCCTGGAGGCCGACGTGCGAGTCGCCCATCTCGCCCTCGATCTCCGCACGCGGCACCAGGGCGGCGACGGAGTCGATCACGATGAGGTCGAGCGCCCCGGAGCGGACCAGCATGTCCACGATCTCGAGCGCCTGTTCCCCGTTGTCCGGCTGGGACAGGATCAGATTGTCGATGTCGACGCCGAGCTTCTTCGCATACTCGGGGTCGAGAGCGTGCTCGGCGTCCACGAAGGCCACCGCTCCGCCGGCCTTCTGCGCGTTCGCCACAGCGTGCAGCGTCAGGGTCGTCTTACCGGACGACTCGGGTCCGTACACCTCCACCACTCGTCCGCGCGGCAGGCCACCGACACCGAGCGCGACGTCGAGCGCGGTCGATCCTGTCTGGATGACCTCGATCGGTTCGTTCGGCCGCTCGCCGAGGCGCATCACCGCGCCCTTGCCGAATTGCCGTTCAATTTGTGCGAGAGCGGCGTCCAGCGCCTTCTCGCGGTCGGTTCCTGCCATGGGTTCCACCCGATTTGCTTGAGTCGATCGCTTCACGTCAAAGACGCTATCCCCTGCCACTGACAACGCGCCTCGACGACCTCCCGGCCTGTGGACAACTCCGCTCGAACTCCGCGGCCGACTCCACCGGACACCTTCGCCCACCGGTCCCGGGAAGCACCGGCCGCACTTCCATAAGAATGGATGTTCGATTTTAGTGTCAAGCGCACCACGCGGCATGTCCACATACATGAGACCCGGGGCGTGCGCCCGAACGGAACCGCCCGCTCCGCCCCAAGGCTCTCCGGACTACCTGGGCTCGCCCAGTTCCTCGGAGGCCGGCCGCGGGTCGTTGCCCGCGCGCAGCGCGCGGTTCATCTGCCGCAGAACCCGGCGGCCACGCGGCCTGCTGCCCCGCACCCGCTCGTCGTCCATCACGTCGTAACGCTTCACGTAGGCGCCGAGGAAGGCCTGGAGCGTGGCGATCGCCGGGATCGCGACCAGCGCGCCGACCGCGCCCAGCAGCGCCGTACCCGCGATCACCGAGCCGAAGGCCACCGCCGGGTGGATGTCGACGCTCTTGGCGGTGAGCTTGGGCTGGAGCATGTAGTTCTCGAACTGCTGGTAGATCACGACGAATCCGAGCACCCACAGCGCGTACCAGGGATTCACCGTGAAGGCGATCAGCATCGGCAGGGCACCCGCCAGATACGTGCCGATGGTCGGGATGAACTGGGAGACGAGGCCCACCCACACCGCGAGCGCGGGCGCGTACGGAACGGTCAGGAACTCCAGCAGCACGTAGTGCGCGAGACCGGAGATGAGCGCCATCAGCCCGCGCGAGTAGATGTAACCGCCGGTCTTGTCGACCGCGATCTCCCAGGCACGCAGCACCTCGGCCTGCTTGGCGGGCGGGAGCACGGAGCAGAGCGCGCGCCGCAGCCGGGGTCCGTCGGCGGCGAAGTAGAACGAGAACAGGAAGACCGTCAGCAGCCGGAAGAGGCCGCCCAGCAAGGTGGTGGAGACATCGAGGACACCGGTCGCGCTGTTCTGCACGTACCGCTGGAGCCAGTCGGAGTGCAGCAGACTGTCCTGGACGTCGACCCGGGACAGCTCGGTGCGGAACGTCTGGTTGGACCAGTTGATCACCGAGTCGAGGTACGCGGGGAAGGACTCGACCATTTCGACGATCTGGCTCGCCAGTATCGAGCCGAGCATCACCACGAAGCCGACGCCCACGGCCAGCACCCCGAAGAAGACCAGGAAGGTGGCGAGTCCACGCCGCATCCCGCGGGCCGCCATCCTGCTGACGGCCGGCTCGACCGCCAGCGCCACGAAGAAGGCGATCAGCACATTGATCAGCAACCCGATGAGCTGGTGGAACGCCCAGCTGCCGAGTTGGAAGCAGGCGACGAGCGCCAGCGCGAGGATCATGGCGCGAGGCAGCCAGCGAGGCATCCGGACGTTGCCGCCGGCTTCGGCGGCAGGGGACGGCTCAGTACCCGACGGCCCGTCCGACGGCGCGTCGGTGGGCGCGCTCCGAGGCGAGCCGGGCGCAGGAATCGTCGGAGGGACCGGGGGTTCTACGTCCGATGCGGGGTTGTCAGTCGCTGCCACGGTGCCAGTCTCGCCTACCGCTGTGACAACTCGTGCCACGGTCCCGGTTCGGCCGGGACTCCCCTGTGCGCGTCATCGCTTCTCGGCCGGGATTCCCATGGCGGCGCAGACCCCGCGCCAGACGTCCTTCGCCTCCCAGCCGGCGTCGAGCGCTTCGTGCACCGTACGACCGCCCAGCTCGGCCATCACATGGTCACGGGCGAAGGAATCGGCGTAGGCGGCACCGAAATGGTCCGCCATCCGTTCCCAGAAATTCGTCAACCGCATGCCCTCAGTATCGCGCTCCTGAGAGTGCGTCCCGTCCGGTCCCCTCTCGTTCCGGACCGTTCCGTCCTACGGTCGGACCATGGCCGGTACCGCAGCACCCTCCGCGTCTCCTCTCGCCCGCGCCGAGCACTTCGTCTGGCTCACGGCCCGGGTGCTCGAACAGCGACGGTTCGCTTACCACTTCCTGGACGGCGGCCCCGCGGGGGCGGGCCCGACCGGTGGGGACAAAGCGGGAGGGAGGCGCGGCGGGGACCGCGGGGAGGACGCCGTGGAGGCCGCCCTCACGGCGTACCGCGAGGAGGACGGCGGATACGGCCACGGACTCGAACCCGATCTGCGCGGCCCCGTCAGCCAGCCCCTCCACACAGCGCACGCGCTACGCGTCCTCGACTCCATCGGCCGCTGCGGCGGACCGCGGGTCGAGCGGATCTGCCGCTATCTCACGGCGGTGTCGACACCCGAGGGGGCGCTGCCCGCGCTCCATCCCTCCCTGCGGGGCTATCCGTACGCGCCCTTCCTCCCGGTCGTCGACGATCCGCCGGGTGACCTGCTGGCGACGGGTCCGGTGGTGGGGCTGCTGCACCGCAATCGGGTGTGGCACGCCTGGCTCTTCCGTGCCACCGACTTCTGCTGGGCCGCTGTCGAGGCGCTGGAGGAGTCACATCCGTACGAGGTCATGGCCGCGGTCGCCTTTCTGGACGGTGTCCCCGACCGGACCCGGGCCGAGGCGGCCGCGGACCGGATCGGCCGGCTGGTGAGGGAGCGGGCGCTGGTGGTGCTGGATCCGGAGCGCCGTACGGAGTGCCCCGTACCACCGGGGTACGCGCCGGGCGAGCACCATTTTCCGCACGACTACGCGCGCGTGCCCGAGTCCTTGGCCCGCCGGTGGTTCAGCGACGAGGAGATGGAGCGCTCGCTCGACTTCCTCGCCGGCCGGCAGCGGGAGGACGGCGGCTGGCCGGTCACCTGGCGGGAGTGGGCTCCGGGAACCGCCCTGGAAGGGCGGCCGATCGTGACCCTCGAAGCGCTGCTGACACTGCGCGCGCACGGCCGTGCCATCGGCTGACGGTTCGGTGTCAGCCGCCCAACGCCCGTACTCCCGCTGTGACGACCACGGCGGCCGCCACGACCACCAGGAACGGAGCGCGCAGAACGAGCGCGAGAGCCGCCGCCGCGAGCCCGGCGCCCCGGGCGTCCACAACGAGCGCGCTGTGCAGGCTGAAGGTCTGCTGCGCGGTCAGCGCGGCGAGCAGGGCGACGGGCAGCAGCGCCGACAGTCGCTGAACGAGCGGGCGTTCCAGGGCGCCTGCGGGCACCAGCAGACCCAGCAGTTTGACGAGGTAGCAGCCGACGGCGGTCGCGATGATCGCGATCCAGATGTTCAACGCTCTGCTCCCTTACCGCGGTCTTCGGCCTTACGGCCTGTGTCCGTACGGTCCGCCTCCTCACGGCCCGTGTCCGTACAGCTCGTGTCCGTACGCTCGGTGTCCTTACGGACAGCGCCCCTACGGGAGGCGAGCCCCCGGCCTTCGAGCCAGAGGACGGCGGGTGCGGCCAGGGCGGCGACGAGCACCGGGACTCCGGCGGGCAGCACCGGCAGGAAGCCGAGCCCCAGCACGACCGCGAGGCCGGCGACCATTCGTTCGGTGGCCGTCCGGAGCATGGGCGCGAGCAGCGCGAGGAACACGGCGGGCCCGGCCGCGTCCAGCCCCCACGCGTCGGTGTCCCCCAGAGCCTCCGCGCCCAGCGCCCCGGCCAGCGTGGTGAGGTTCCACAGCGCATACAGGGTGAGCCCCGTGACGGTGAAGCCGATCCTGGCACCGCGCCGGGTGGGCTGCGCCAGGGCGACGGCCGCGGTCTCGTCGATCACCCACTGGGCGGCCAGGGGCCGTACGGGACCGGGAAGCCGCAGCAACTGGGACA
This sequence comes from Streptomyces sp. NPDC088116, assembly GCF_044741745.1. Classification (NCBI taxonomy): domain Bacteria; kingdom Bacillati; phylum Actinomycetota; class Actinomycetes; order Kitasatosporales; family Streptomycetaceae; genus Streptomyces; species Streptomyces sp. NPDC088116. The sequence continues at coordinate 828,855 of NZ_JBIUTF010000004.1, forward strand.
GCCGCAGCCCGTAGAAGGCGTTCCGTACGCCCAGGAAGAACGCACCCGCGGCGGCTGTGAACGGATTGCCTCCCGCCGCCAGCGCGCCGACGAGCGCGAACTGTGAGGCGCCGGTGAAGACCAGCAGGCTGAGGGCGCAGCTCTGGAGTACGGAGAGGCCCGCGCCCGCCGAGGTGACCCCGAAGGCGAAGCCGGAGAGCCCCACGGCGATGCCGACGCCCAGTGCGTCGCGCACGACGGCCGCGTCGGGCCTGGGCTCGTGGACGGGCCCTGCGGTGGCACCCTCGGGAGCGGCGCCTTCAGGAGAAGCGCCGGTAGGAGGAGCGCCTTGAGAAGTGGCCCTCGCGGACGGTTCGGCCGGTATGTCCGCGGAAGCGGACGTTGATTGTTCTCGCACGTCCGAGACGCTACGCGGAGCGTGCTGAACCCGTCTTGTACATTCCTGCGCCCCTGACACACTCCGCCGGGCCGCAGCCGCGGGCGGGGGGGGCAGGCCTTGTGGGCGCCCGCCCGCTCCCCGCCGTACGCGCCGGGCGGCACGCACGCCGCTCATCCACGCTCCGCCCTCCCGGGCAGCAGGCCGTTTTCCCAGGTCCGGGCGATTGTCAGTGGTCGGGTGCACGATGGGGGACATGGCACGGACCGCGCTCGACTCCTTCTCCCCCGCGACCCGCGGCTGGTTCACGGGGGCCTTCTCCGCGCCCACGGCGGCCCAGGAGGGAGCCTGGCGCGCCATCGGGGAGGGCTCGGACGTGCTGGTCGTGGCCCCGACCGGATCCGGCAAGACACTGGCCGCGTTCCTCGCCGCCCTGGACCGGCTGGCCTCGGTGCCTCCGCCCGCCGAGGCCAAGAAGCGCTGCCGGGTGCTGTACGTGTCCCCCCTCAAGGCACTCGCGGTCGATGTGGAGCGCAATCTGCGCAGCCCGCTCACGGGGATCCGGCAGGAGTCGGTGCGGCGCGGGCTGCCGGAGCCCGAGGTGCGCGTGGGGATCCGCTCGGGCGACACCCCGGCCGCCGAGCGCCGGTCGATGGCGACGAGACCGCCGGACATCCTGATCACCACCCCCGAGTCGCTGTTCCTGATGCTGACGTCCTCGGCGCGGGACGCGCTCGCGGGGATCGAGACGGTGATCCTTGACGAGGTCCATGCCGTCGCGGGCACGAAACGGGGGGCTCATCTCGCGCTGTCCCTGGAGCGGCTCGACGAACTCCTGCCGCGACCGGCCCGCAGGATCGGCCTGTCGGCGACGGTACGTCCGGTGGAGGAAGTCGCCCGCTATCTGTCGCCGCAGCGCAGGGTGGAGATCGTCCAACCGCCCTCCGGCAAGGAGTTCGACCTCTCCGTCGTCGTCCCGGTAGAGGATCTGGGCGAGCTGGGCGGCTCGCCCGCCTCGGAGACGGACAACGCGGAGAAGCCGTCCATCTGGCCGCATGTGGAGGAGCGGATCGCCGATCTCGTCCAGGCACACCGCTCCACGATCGTCTTCGCCAACTCCCGTCGGCTGGCCGAGCGCCTGTGCAACCGGCTCAACGAGATCGCGTACGAACGCGCGACCGGACAGACCATGCCCGACAAGCACTCACCGGCCGAGATCATGGCCCAGTCGGGGGCGGCCAAGGGGGCTCCCGCCGTGCTGGCCCGCGCGCACCACGGCTCGGTCTCCAAGGAGCAGCGCGCGCAGGTCGAGGAGGACCTGAAGGCGGGCCGGCTGCCCGCCGTCGTGGCCACCTCCAGTCTGGAGCTGGGTATCGACATGGGCGCGGTGGATCTGGTCGTCCAGGTCGAGTCACCGCCGTCGGTGGCCTCGGGGCTCCAGCGCGTCGGCCGCGCCGGCCACCAGGTGGGTGCGGTCTCCACGGGCGTCGTCTTCCCCAAGTACCGCGGCGACCTGGTGCAGGCGGCCGTCGTCACCGAGCGGATGCGCAGCGGATCCATCGAGGCGTTGCGCGTGCCCGCCAACCCGCTGGACGTCCTGGCCCAGCAGCTGGTCGCCATGGTCGCTCTGGACAGCAGGCAGGCCGACGACCTGCTCGCCACGGTCCGCCGGGCGGCGCCCTTCGCCTCGCTGCCCGAGTCGGCCTTCACCGCCGTGCTCGACATGCTCGCCGGGCGTTACCCCTCCGACGCCTTCGCGGAGCTGCGTCCGCGGGTGGTGTGGGACCGCGTGGCGGGTACGGTCACGGGCCGGCCGGGTGCGCAGCGTCTGGCCGTCACCTCGGGGGGCACGATCCCGGACCGCGGCCTCTTCGGGGTGTTCCTCGCCGGAGCCGACCCGAAGAAGGGCGGCGGCCGCGTCGGTGAGCTGGACGAGGAGATGGTGTACGAGTCCCGGGTGGGCGATGTCTTCACCCTGGGCACCTCGTCCTGGCGGATCGAGGACATCACCCGTGACCGCGTGCTGGTCTCGCCCGCCCCCGGCGCCCCGGGCCGGCTGCCCTTCTGGAAGGGTGACCAACTGGGCCGCCCGCTGGAGCTGGGCCGCGCGGTGGGCGCCTTCCTGCGCGAGATCGGATCCCTCTCCGAAGAGGACGCCCGGTTGCGGCTGCTGACCGCCGGCCTCGACGCCTGGGCCGCCGGCAATGTGCTGTCGTATCTGGACGAGCAGCGCCGGGCCTGCGGTCATGTCCCCGACGACCGGACGATCCTGGTCGAGCGGTTCCGCGACGAGCTGGGCGACTGGCGGGTGGTGATCCACTCGCCGTTCGGGGCGCAGGTGCACGCCCCGTGGGCGCTGGCCCTGGGCGCCCGGCTCTCCGAGCGGTACGGGATGGACGCACAGGTCATGCACGCCGACGACGGCATTGTGCTGCGCCTCCCCGACGCCGACCTGTTGGGCCTGGACCTCCTCGACAACGAGCCGGACAGCGCCGGGGCGGCCTTCGACAGCGAGCAGGCACCTGTCGGGGCCGCGGACGTGGCTTTCGACGGCGGCGAGGTCCGCGGGATCGTCACCGACCAGGTGGGGGGCTCCGCGCTGTTCGCGTCCCGGTTCCGGGAGTGCGCCGCGCGGGCGCTGCTGCTCCCGCGCCGCAGCCCCGGCAAACGCACCCCGCTCTGGCAGCAGCGCCAGCGTGCCGCGCAACTCCTTCAGGTGGCGAGCGAGTTCGGCTCGTTCCCGATCGTGCTGGAGGCCGTGCGCGAGTGCCTCCAGGATGTCTTCGACGTCCCCGGTCTCACCGAGCTCATGGGCGACATCGAGTCCCGCCGGGTCCGGCTGATCGAGGTCACCACCCCCGAGCCCTCGCCGTTCGCCCGGTCCCTGCTCTTCGGCTATGTCGCCCAGTTCCTGTACGAGGGCGACTCCCCCATAGCGGAGCGGCGGGCAGCCGCGCTGTCCCTGGACTCGCACCTGCTCGCCGAGTTGCTGGGCCAGGCCGAGCTGCGCGAGCTGCTCGATCCCGATGTCCTCGCCGAGCTGGAGCGGGAGCTCCAGTGGCTCACCGAGGACCGGCGCGTCAAGGACATCGAGGGTGTCGCCGACCTGCTGCGGGTCCTCGGCCCGCTCACCGACGAGGAGCTGGCCGAGCGCGGTGCGCGGACGTCGTGGGCCGAGGACCTGGCCACGGCGCGCCGCGCCATCCGGGTCCGGATCGGCGGAGCCGAGCACTGGGCGGCGGTCGAGGACGCGGGCCGGCTGCGCGACGCGCTGGGCACGGCGCTGCCGGTCGGAGTCCCGGAGGCGTTCACCGAGCCGGTCAAGGACCCGCTGGGCGACCTGCTGGCCCGTTATGCCCGTACGCACGGCCCGTTCACCTCGTCCGCGGCCGCCGCGCGCTTCGGCCTGGGATCGGCGGTGACCGACGGCGCCCTCCAGCGCCTCGCCGCCGGCTCCCGGGTCGTACAGGGCGAGTTCCATCCCTCCGGCATCGGCCAGGAGTGGTGTGACGCCACCGTGCTCCGTCGGCTGCGACGCCGCTCCCTGGCCGCGCTGCGCCAGGAGTTGGAGCCGGTGGCGCCCGCCGCGCTCGCCACGTTCCTCCCGCAGTGGCAGCATCTGCGCGGCAACAGCCTGCGGGGCATCGACGGACTCGCCCGCGCCGTCGAGCAGTTGCAGGGCGCTCCCGTACCGGCGTCGGCGCTGGAGAAGCTGATCCTCCCGTCCCGGGTCTCCGGTTACACACCGGCGCTCCTGGACGAACTGACCACCACGGGCGAGGTGCTGTGGGCCGGCGCGGGCGCGCTGCCCGGCAAGGACGGCTGGGTCTCGCTCTATCTCGCCGACGCGGCCCCGCTGTTGCTGCCGCCGCCGCGTCCGCTGGAGCCGACAGCCCTCCACGAATCGGTCCTGACCACCCTGTCGGGTGGGTACGGCCTGTTCTTCCGGCAGATCGCCGACCAGGTCCGCGCCACCACCCACCCCGACGCGACCGATCCTCAACTCGCCGACACCGTATGGGATCTGGCCTGGTCGGGCCGGCTCACCAATGACACCCTCGCGCCGCTGCGCTCGCTGCTCGGCTCGGGCCGTACCGCGGGCTCCACGGCCCACCGCGCGCGTCGCCCGGTGCCGCGCGGACGGTACGGCACACTCACCGCCGCGGCCAGACCCACGTCCCGCACGGGCCCTCCGACGGTCAGCGGCCGCTGGTCGCTGCTCCCCGAGCGGGAAGCGGACCCGACGCACCGCGCCCACGCGCTGGCCCGCACCCTCCTCGACCGGCATGGCGTGGTGACCCGGGGCGCGGTCGCGGCCGAAGGTGTGGAAGGCGGCTTCTCCGCGACGTACCGCGTGCTGTCCGCCTTCGAGGACAGCGGACAGGCCCGCCGGGGGTATGTCGTCGAGGGCCTGGGCGCGGCCCAGTTCGCGATGGACGGCGCGGTCGACCGGCTGCGCGCGGCGGCGACGGCCCGGGACCGCGCCGAGGCGCATCCCTCGCCGCGCGCCGTCGTCCTGGCCGCCGCCGATCCCGCCAACGCCTACGGGGCGGCGCTCCCCTGGCCGGAGCCCCCGGCCGACGCGGGCCACAAACCGGGCCGCAAGGCCGGCTCCCTGGTCGTACTCGTCGACGGTGAGCTGACCCTCTACATGGAGCGCGGCGGCAAGACGCTGCTCGCCTGGCCGACGGACCCGGAAGACCCCTCGCTCCGGTCCGCCGCCGAGGCTCTGGCCGAAGCGGCGCGCGCGGGAGCGCTCGGCACCGTCACGGTGGAGCGCACCAATGGCGCTCCGGCCCTGACGTCGCCCTTGGGCCGCGCCCTGGAAGCAGCCGGCTTCCACGCCACCCCCAGGGGTCTGCGCGTGCGCGCCTGAGAGCCCCTGCGCGCACCCGGGACCGGCAGACCGCGTCCGAGCCGAGTACGGCCGCCCCGGACCGGCACACCCCGATCGGAAAACACACGGCAACACGCACGGACCAGCCCCTCGCACGGCTCACAAACGGTCACGTCCGTGCCAGGCGTCCCGGCCCCGGCAAAGATCGGCCGGGACGGCCGGACAGGGCCTCATCGCGCATCATGGGACCATGCCCGAAGGAGACACCGTCTGGCAGACCGCCCGACGCCTGCACGCCGCGCTCGCCGGGCAGCCGCTCACCCGCTTCGACCTGCGAGTGCCCCGGTTCGCGACCGCCGATCTCACCGGACGCACCGTCCTCGATGTCACCCCGCGCGGCAAACATCTCCTCGCCCGCATCGAGGGTGGTCTCACCCTCCACTCACATCTGCGCATGGACGGTTCCTGGAAGGTGTACGCGTCGGGTGAGCGCTGGCTCGGCGGCCCGGCGCACCAGATCCGGGCCGTCCTCGGCACCGCCGAAAGCACCGCCGTCGGCTATCGCCTGCCCGTACTGGAACTGCTGCGCACCAGCGACGAGGAGCGCGTCGTCGGCCATCTCGGCCCCGACCTGCTGGGTCCCGACTGGGATCCCGCCACCGCTCTGCGCAATCTCCTCGCCGACCCCGCCCGCTCCATCGGAGAGGCCCTGCTGGACCAGCGCAATCTTGCCGGAGTCGGCAACATCTTCAAATCCGAGACGTGTTTCCTCGTCCGCGCGACCCCCTGGCTGCCGATCGGCGAACTCCCGTCACCCGAGCGCCTGGTGAGGGCCGCGAAGAAACTCCTCGAAGCCAACCGCGAACGCCCCGGCGGCAGTCGGCGACTGTACGTATACGGTCGCGCCGGCCGCCCCTGCCCCCGCTGCGGCGCCCCCATCCGCGTGGCCGACCAGGACGAGCGCCCCGTCTACTGGTGCCCTGTCTGCCAGTCAGGGCCTACGAGTTGATCACCCGTCAGAAATTGTCGTACGGCCCGCGCGCATCGGACTCCGGATCCGGACCATGCCGACACTGTCCCGGCCGAAGACCTTGCCGCACTTCCCGTTGCCCCTGCCGCTCCGGTCGTTGCCCCCGCCGCACCGGCTGCTGCCCCTGCCGGCGCCGAGACGACGCGGCGTGCACCGGCAGCAGGCTCAGCCCCCAACCGCCCGCCGCCACCGCACCCTCCACCAGCCCGGTGTGCTCGGGCTCCAGCGCGATGCGCAGTACGGCCCACCACCACAGCCCGCCCAGAGCAAGCGCCGGCAGAAGGACCCATCGCCTTGCCATGGCTGCCTCCTCCGACCGACGCTAGACCCGCACGATCACCCGCGGGGAGGGCGCATCGGATGCACGCTCCGGCGCGCGGGACTTCGCGATTCCGCCCAGGGCCTCCCGTCTGGATCTTGCCGGGCTCGCGTGCCCTGGCGCCGCGCCCTGATCGGGCCTGTTCCAGACGAAACCCCTGGGTCCTGTCCGACGGATCACGGCGAGGGCCAGGCACACCTCTCCCGAAACCGCCGTCCTGGTAACTGACTTCTCCACCACGGCCCAGCCGCGGACGATGTCTCTCCACAGAAGTCTCCCCCGGCGGAGCCCATGCCGCATCCAGAGCACATCGCGCCCGTGACACACAGTCGATGTGACCGGAATTTCCGTGAGCAGGGTCTTCACCTCGGGACCCGGCCACCCATAACCCCGCTGAAATCCGGGCCCCGAGACCTGTCCACGCATTCCCCGCCCTACGTGCTCGGCCCCTTGCGAGCTCTACCGTTCTACGCACTCTCCGCCTGGAACATCCAGGCATGTTTCTCCAGGTCCGCCGTCACCTGGATCAGCACGTCCTGGGTCACCGGATCCGGATCGGCCGTCGCCTCCACGCGCTCACGCATCCGCGTCACCACCGCACCGAGCGCGTCCACCAGGACCTGTACGGCTTCCACGTCCTTGATCCAGCCGTTGTGCACGGTCCCGATCGCGCTCGTCGCCGCTACCGTCGCGGACCGCCCGTCCGGCGTCACGCCGATCGCGGAGGCCCGTTCGGCCACGGTGTCGGAGTGCTGTCGGGCCGTGGCCACAACCTCGTCCAGTTGGAGATGTACGGAGCGGAAACGCGGCCCGACGATATTCCAGTGAACCTGCTTGGCGACCAGAGAAAGGTCCACCAGGTCCACAAGCGCCCCCTGGAGCGCCTCGCCGACCAGCTTCAGATTCGCCTCGGACAGAGAACTCTTCACGACAGACATGCAGATCCTCCAGTTCCGTTCTGAACTCGGTTTCACGACTTCACGACTTCGCATTGCCGCGCACCCGTGTTGCCTTCACACGCACTTCCACCATGGCACAAACATCACAAAGCGGGCATTCAGGGATTTATAAAGCCCGGATCGGTCACGAAGACCGATCCGGGCTCAAGTCAAACGCTACGGAGTGATCGCCCTCAGGCGGCGACGACGTCCACCGCCTCCGCAGGCGCCTTGATCGTCACACGTTCCGTCGGCACTCCGGCCACCGACGTCACAGAGACAGAGTTGAGCATGGGACGTACTGCCGCAGGCACCGGCTCGTCGGCCGTCGCCGACGCGGCCAGCTCGGCCAGCGACAGCTCGTCGCTCACTTCTCGCATGAGCTCGGACATCCGTACGTCAAGCGCGTCGCAGATCGCGGAGAGCAGCTCGGAAGACGCCTCCTTCTGCCCCCGCTCCACCTCGGAAAGATAGCCGAGCGAGACCCGGGCAGACGAGGACACTTCGCGCAGAGTACGGCCCTGGCGCTGGCGCTGCCGACGCAGCACGTCACCAAGCAGGCGACGGAGCAGAATCATCGGTGGCTCCCTCCTCGGACCGCGTAGCCGCATCCTTCACGCCCCACCGTACCGCCTCGCGCCGCGGCCGTGCGGGGAGCGATGTCGTGTTCACTCAGGGCTGCAAACATCAATTCCCCCCGTTCTCTTCCGTATCCTGTGCCCGCTCGTTCCCGGAGAGTTCGCCGAGGAGCAGTACGAATGCGCTTCGCACACTCTCTTTACGGATGTCCGCCCGGTCGCCGTTCAATCGCAAAGCGGTCACTTTCCCCCTGTCGTCCGGCCCCACAACCGCCACGTACACGGTCCCGACCGGCTTTTCGTCCTGTGGATCGGGACCCGCGACCCCGGTGGTCGCCACGCCCCAGTCCGCGCCCAGCGCCCGGCGTACACCGGCGGCCATCTGACGCGCGACCTCGGGGTCCACCGCACCGCGCTCCCCCAGAAGCGCCCCGTCGACACCCAGGATGTCCCGCTTGAGGTCCGTCGCATAGGCCGTGACGGACCCGCGGAAGGTCCGGGAGGCACCGGGCACTGCTGTCAGCTCCGCGGCCAGCAGACCGCCGGTCAGGGATTCCGCGACGGCCAGTGTCCCTGCGTGCTTCCCCAGAACCTCCAGCACCTGTGCCGCACCAGCCGCACCACCCGTGGCACTGCCCACGGGAGCACCCCCGGCACCACCCACAGCCCCGCCCCCGGCCTCATCCATAGAGCCGTCACTCATCGCGTCGAACCGTCACTCGTCACTTCGAAACTCATCACATCGAACCGTCATTCACCGCGCCGACTCCGCCGCGGCACGCTCCTCCGCCAGCCCCTGGCGCCGCAGCATGACCGCCTGGCGCACATAGTCCAGCCCGGTGAGCACCGTCAGCAGCACGGCGACCGCCATCACCCAGAAACGCAGCGTGGCCAGCGGTCCGGTCAGCGCCAGTACGTACATCCCCACGGCCACGCCCTGAGTCAAGGTCTTCAGCTTGCCGCCCCGGCTGGCCGGGATGACCCCGTGCCTGATCACCCAGAATCGCATCAGCGTGACCCCGAGCTCACGGAAGAGAATGACCCCCGTCACCCACCACGGCAGATCGCCGAGCACGGAGAGACAGAGCAGCGCGGCCCCCATGATCGCCTTGTCGGCGATCGGGTCGGCGATCTTCCCGAAGTCGGTGACCAGGTTGTACGTACGGGCCAGATGACCGTCGAAGATGTCCGTGATCATGGCAACGGCGAAGGCCGCCCAGGCCCAGGCCCGCCAGACCGGGTCGAATCCGCCGTCCTGGATCAGCAGCATGACAAAGCCGGGCACCAGCAGCAGCCGCATCATGGTCAGGATATTGGCGATGTTCCACAGGCCGGCCTGATCGACCGCGGCCCCCAGCTTGCCGCCGGGTGCCGGCTTGGCGCCGGTTCCACCGGCTGCGGACGCCGGGACTCCGCTCATCTGGCCGCCTCCTCGCCCGGGATCCGAGGGTCGCCCCCCGAAAGCTCGTAGCACTCGGCCACAAGATCCACGCCCTCGGTGCCGACCACCTTTGCCTCGACCATACGACCGGGACGCAAGCCCTCGCCCGAGGTGAAGATCACCTGACCGTCGGTCTCGGGCGCCTGGTGGGCCGCGCGGCCCACCGCCGCCTCCCCGCTCTCCCCCTCCGGGTCGACCGACTCGACCAGCACTTGGAGGCTCTCTCCGAGCCGCTCCTCGGCACGCTGAGCGGTCAGTTCCTCGGCCAGCCGCGACAGGTGCGACAGCCGCTCGGCGATGACGTCACCGTCCAGCTTGTCGCCGTACGTCGCGGCCTCGGTGCCGTCCTCGTCCGAGTAGCCGAAGACACCGATGGCGTCCAGCCGCGCGCCCGTGAGGAAGCGCTCCAGCTCGGCGAAGTCCGCCTCGGTCTCGCCGGGGAAGCCGACGATGAAGTTGGAGCGCACACCGGCCTGGGGCGCCTTGCCCCGGATGGTCTCCAGCAGCTCCAGGAAGCGGTCGGTGTCGCCGAAGCGCCGCATCGCGCGCAGCACGCCGGGCGCCGAGTGCTGGAAGGACAGATCGAAGTACGGCGCGACCTTGGGCGTCGAGGTCAGGACGTCGATCAGGCCCGGCCGCATCTCGGCGGGCTGGAGGTAGCTGACCCGTACCCGCTCGATCCCGTCGACGTCCGCCAGCTCGGGCAGCAGCGTCTCCAGCAGCCGGATGTCGCCGAGGTCCTTGCCGTACGAGGTGTTGTTCTCGGAGACGAGCATGACCTCCTTCACGCCCTGCTCGGCCAGCCAGCGCGTCTCGCCCAGCACATCGGAGGGGCGACGGGAGATGAAGGAACCGCGGAACGACGGGATGGCGCAGAAGGAACAGCGCCGGTCGCAGCCGGACGCGAGCTTCACGGAGGCGACGGGGCTGCGGTCGAGCCGCTGCCGCAGGGGTGCCCGGGGCCCGGAGGCCGGAGCGAGCCCCTCCGGCAGGTCCTCGGGGGCCGGAACGATCTCGGCGCTCTCCGAGGCCGGGGAAGCGTCGCCGTGCCCCGGCAGGGCCACACCGGCGGCGCTCTGCCGTTCGACCGGACTGAGCGGCAGCAGCTTGCGACGGTCCCGGGGGGTGTGCGAGGCGTGGATGCCGCCGTTCAGGATGGTCTGCAGACGGTCGGAGATGTCGGAGTAGTCGTCGAATCCGAGCACGCCGTCCGCCTCGGGCAGGGCTTCCGCCAGCTCCTTGCCGTACCGCTCGGCCATGCAGCCGACGGCGACGACGGCCTGGGTTCTCCCTTGATCCTTGAGATCGTTGGCTTCCAGCAGGGCGTCGACGGAGTCCTTCTTCGCGGCCTCGACGAATCCACAGGTGTTGACGACGGCGACATCCGCCCCGGAGGCGTCCTGGACGAGCTCCCAGCCATCCGCTGCCAAGCGGCCTGCAAGCTCCTCCGAGTCCACCTCGTTACGGGCGCAGCCAAGAGTGACAAGGGCGACGGTACGGCGTTCGGGCATGGGCGCAAGACTACTTTGTCCTGGCCCTGCCCTTGGCGTGCAGGGTTGCTCAGCCCGCCTCCGGGTCACCCTGCGTGTACGAGAGCCGCTCGACCTGGCCCGTTTCGAACTCGTCGCCGACCTTCTTGCCGTTCACGAAGAGCTCGATCGCCCCGGCGTTCCCGAGGATCAGATCGATCCGCTCGTCGTCCTGGAAGGTCTTGGAATCGCCCTTGTTGAGGGTGCCGTCGAACAGCAGCCTGCCGTTGTGCGCCTTGGCGGAGATCCAGCTCTTGTCCTCTATCGCGGACAGCTTCACCGTGACCTTGTCGCGCGGAGCGGCCGCGATGGCGCTCTCCGACGGGTCAGGCTTCGGTGCGGCCGGCTTGGTGGCACTCGGTTTGACGTTGCCCTTCTCGGGCGTCGACCCCTCGGCCACCTGCTTGGTCTTTCCGCCGTCCGCACCGTTGAACAAGGTGAAGCCGACGAAACCGATCACGGCGACGATCGCCGCGACCATGGCGGCGGTCCAGTTGGGCCGGCGCCTTTCGGGCCGGATCCGCTCCGCCTCGAACAGCGGCGCCGCGGGCGTGGGCGCGGGGCGCCCGCCGTGTTCCGCGTCGAACTGCTCGATGAGGGGCTTCGGATCGAGCCCGACCTTCTGGGCGAGCATACGGATGTGGCCACGGGCGTAGACGTCGCCGCCACTGCGTGAGAAGTCGTCCTGTTCGATCGCGTGGACGATGAGGACGCGCACCCGCGTGGATCCGCTGACCTCGTCGACGGTCAGATTGGCGGCGATACGTGCTTGCTGAAGGGCCTGACCGACCGAAGGGCGGTCGTCTTCAGGGGAGTTGTCTTCAGGGGAGTTGTCGTCGGGGGCACTGCCGTCGGAAGAGTTGCCGATGGACACGGGGGCGCCTTTCGAGCGTGTAGCCACCTGCTGGGGGTTCAGTCTATGGGTGGTACGAAAGGGTGGGGCAACCGGGCGGATGCACTTTGTACGCCATCAGAATGGCCGGAGAGCGTGGGAGAGGGACATGAGGCTCTTCCCCTCTCAACTTGACGTCCGCCCAAGGGAAACGGTTGCCCCCGGATTCCCGGGAATCCGGCTGGATAACCGGTCTCCCCGTCGTCCCCGGCATCCTCGGGGATCCCTCGGGCATCTGCCACCCCGGTACGGTCTCTACGTCTGAGACTCCCCACGGATCACGGCGAGCACTCCATCCACCTCGTCCGACTTCACCAGGACGTCGCGGGCCTTGGAGCCCTCGGTCGGTCCGACGATGTTCCTCGATTCCATCAGGTCCATCAGCCGGCCGGCCTTGGCGAAGCCGACGCGCAGCTTCCGCTGGAGCATGGAGGTCGAGCCGAACTGGGTGGAGACCACCAGCTCGACGGCCTGGCAGAGCAGATCGAGATCGTCCCCGATGTCCTCGTCGATGTCCTTCTTCTTCGCCGTCCCGACCACGACATCGTCCCGGAAGACCGGTGTCATCTGATCCTTGCAGTGCTGGACGACCGCCGCGACCTCGTCCTCGGTGACAAAGGCGCCCTGCATACGCGTGGGTTTGTTGGCCCCCATCGGGAGGAACAGCCCGTCGCCCTTGCCGATCAGCTTCTCCGCGCCCGGCTGGTCGAGGATGACCCTGCTGTCCGCCAGCGAGGAGGTCGCGAAGGCGAGCCGTGAGGGCACATTCGCCTTGATCAGACCGGTCACGACATCCACCGAGGGCCGCTGCGTGGCGAGCACCAGATGGATACCGGCGGCACGGGCCAGCTGAGTGATACGGACGATGGCGTCCTCGACATCACGCGGCGCGACCATCATCAGGTCGGCCAGCTCGTCCACGATGACCAGCAGATACGGATAGGGCGCGAGCTCACGCTCGCTGCCTTCGGGCACCTTGGCCTTGCCCGTGCGTACGGCGTGGTTGAAGTCGTCGATGTGCCGGTAGCCGTACGCGGCGAGGTCGTCGTAGCGCAGATCCATCTCCCGCACGACCCACTGGAGCGCCTCCGCGGCCCGCTTGGGGTTGGTGATGATAGGCGTGATCAGATGCGGGATGCCCTCGTACGCGGTCAGCTCGACCCGCTTGGGGTCGACGAGGACCATCCGGACGTCCTCCGGGGTCGCCCGGACCATCACCGAGGTGATCAGGCAGTTGATGCAGGAGGACTTACCGGATCCGGTGGCGCCCGCGACCAGTACGTGCGGCATCTTCGCGAGATTCGCCATCTCGTAGCCGCCCTCGACGTTCTTGCCGAGCGCGACCAGCATCGGATGGTCGTCCTCGGCGGCGTCCGCGAGCCGCAGCACATCGCCGAGATTGACCATCTCGCGGTCGGTGTTGGGAATCTCAATGCCGACGGCGGACTTGCCGGGGATCGGCGAGATGATCCGTACGTCGGGGCTGGCCACCGCGTACGCGATGTTCTTGGTGAGCGCGGTGATGCGCTCGACCTTCACGGCCGGGCCTAGCTCGACCTCGTACCGCGTGACCGTCGGCCCCCGGGTGAAGCCGGTGACGGCCGCGTCGACCTTGAACTCCATGAAGACCTGGGTGAGCGAGGCGACGACGGTGTCATTGGCGGCGCTGCGCGTCTTGCCGGGGCCGCCGCGCTCCAGCAGGTCCAGCGAGGGCAGCGAGTAGGTGATGTCGCCGCGGAGTTGGAGCTGCTCCGCACGAGACGGCAGCGGCTTGTCCTGCCGGGGCGCGGGCTTGGTCAGATCCGCGACACCGGCGGCCGGCTTCTCGGGCTCCCGGGCGGTCGGTACGGCTACGGGGCGCTCCGCCGGGGCCGCGTCGTCCGAGCGTTCCCCGGGCCGCTGCCCCGGCTTGCGCTTACGGTCCGTCGAGACGCCCTGGGTGGAGACGCCCTGGGTGAGGTCCGCGATGAGCGGCGAGGGCGGCATCCCGTTGAGCACGGCGCCGTCCAGTGCCGCCGCCGCGGCGGCGGCCACGTCCACGGCGTCCAGGGGCCGGTCCACGGACGGCTGCACGGAACTCCGGCGCGGCCTGCGCCGCTTGGCGAGCGCGTCCGCCTCCGCCTCGTCGGGGTCGTACTCCCCGCGCCCCGCACCCCGGCGCGCGGACGGACGGCGCGCGCCCCCCGGCAGCGCTTCGCGCCACTGCTCGTCGTACCGCTCGTCGTCACCGGTCTCGTACTCCGGCTCGTAGGCGGGCTGGACGATCCCCAGCTTGGTACCGAGCAGCCGCAGCCGCTGCGGGACGGCGTTGACGGGGGTGGCCGTGACGACCAGCAGCCCGAAGACCGTGAGCAGCAGAAGCAGCGGTACGGCGAGTACGTCACCCATGGTGAAGATCAGCGGCTTGGAGGCGGCCCAGCCGATGAGACCGCCCGCGTCCTGGATCGCCTCGGTGCCTTCGCCGCGCCCCGGGGCGCCGCACGCGATGTGGACCAGCCCGAGCACACCGATGACCAGCGCGGAGAGCCCCACGACGATCCGTCCGTTGGCCTCCGGCTTCTCGGGATAGAGGATCAGCCGGACGGCCATGACGCCCAGCAGTATCGGTACCAGCAGATCGAGCCGGCCGAAGGCGCCGGTGATGAGCATCTCGATCAGATCGCCCACCGGTCCTTGCAGGTTCGACCAGGTGCCCGCCGCGACGACAAGTGCGAGGCCGAGCAGCAACAGGGCCACCCCGTCCTTGCGGTGCGCCGGGTCAAGTCCCTTCGCACCACGCCCTATGCCGCGGAACATCGCGCCGACGCCGTGTGCCATGCCGAGCCAGACGGCACGCACCAGCCGGTAGACACCCGCGGTGGGGGACGGCGCGGCTTTGGGAACCGGCTTCGCCGCCGCCTTCTTCGCAGGCACCTTCTTGACCGGTGCCTTCTTCGCGGGCGCGGCTTTTTTCGCCGGCGCCTTCTTGGCGGGCGCCGCTTTCGCGGCGCCGGTCGTACGGCCGGCCCGCGGCTTTGCGGTGCCCGCCGTGCCCTGGGAACCCTTGCCGGACGTACGTGAGGCCATGGGGGTGAGGTTACCGGTGTGAACGGCCGCGGACACGTGTGCCCACCGCTTCACCCGTTCGTGTCGCCCTCCACGAAAGCGACGGGCTGACGCTGATTCGCCGGGCTCCGCTGCCCCGTCCCACCGGAACGAACCGGGCGGGATGGGCAGACGGGGCGGGCTGCCGAGGTACGGCGGGTGGTTCCGGGCACAACACGCCCCAGGCGGTCGGGGACGCGCTCAGTTCTGCGAGGGAAGTGTGGCCGAACCGCTTCCCGTACCCGGCTCCAGCGCGTCCAGCGCCCGCCGCAGGCCGGTGAGTTTGCGCTCCAGATGGGCGGCCGTGGCCACGGCGGTGGCATCCGCCGAGTCGTCGTCCAACTGCTTGGACAGCGCTTCCGCCTGCTCCTCAACTGCCGCCAGCCGCGCGGACAGTTCGGCGAGCAGACCGGCCGGTTCCTTGGCCTCGCCCGCTCCGGCCAGCTGAAGTCTGAGCAGCTCGGCCTGATCCTTCAGCTGGCAGTTCTTCATGTAGAGCTCGACGAAGACCGACACCTTGGCACGCAGCACCCAGGGGTCGAACGGCTTCGAGATGTAGTCCACCGCGCCCGCCGCGTATCCCCGGAAGGTGTGGTGCGGGCCATGGTTGATGGCCGTGAGGAAGATGATCGGGATGTCACGCGTCCGCTCACGCCGCTTGATGTGCGCGGCGGTCTCGAAACCATCCATCCCTGGCATCTGGACATCCAGCAGAATGACCGCGAAATCGTCTGTCAGCAGCGCTTTGAGCGCTTCCTCCCCTGACGATGCCCGCACCAGCGTCTGATCGAGCGCGGAGAGGATCGCCTCCAGCGCCAGCAGATTCTCCGGCCGGTCATCAACCAGGAGGATCTTGGCCTTCTGCACCATGGCCGCCCGCCCTCCTCGCCCCGGCATGGGGCGCCCCCTGCTCGCGGCCTCCGGCGAAACGCCGGACATCGCCCCAGGGGACGACTCCCTTACGCCGTCCGTCCTTGTGCCGGTCATGGTAGCTGCACCCCGCCCGTCGCCACACCCTGTCACCGTGATGTCACTGTGTCCGAAGCAGAAACGTAGCGGGAGACCAGAAGGTTCCCCGAATAAGACCGCCTCACACGCCCCCGGCCACAGTCGGTCAGGACATCACGATGATTCGCTCATCAATCGATCACCTGTCATGCATCCACTGCTCCATCACAGACAGCAAGTGATCGGGATCAACAGGCTTTGTCACATAGTCGGAAGCACCGGAGTCGATGGCCTTCTCCCTGTCGCCCTTCATCGCCTTCGCGGTGAGCGCGATGATCGGCAGTCCGGCGAACTGCGGCATCCTGCGGATCGCGGTCGTCGTCGCGTATCCGTCCATCTCCGGCATCATGATATCCATCAGAACGACCGTCACGTCGTCGTGCTGCTCCAGGACCTCGATGCCCTCACGGCCGTTCTCCGCGTACAGCACCGCCAGACCGTGCTGTTCCAGCACGCTGGTGAGAGCGAAAACGTTACGGATGTCGTCGTCGACGATCAGCACCTTCTCGCCGGTGAACATGAACGTACGCCTCTCCCTGGAGGCCTCCTGACGGCCGGTTCCGGCCATTCCGTCGGCCCAGGACTCCTCCTGGCCGCCCGAACTGTCCGACGGACCCGGGTCCGTGGTGCCCGACGGGCCGTCCGAGGTACCTGACGAGCCGGGTGTCCCCGGCTGTGCCTCGAGCCCCTGTCCGGGCTGCCTCGCACCCTGCTCCACCGCCGCCGCGCTCTTGCGGCGGCGACGGAACAGCGTGGCAGGCTCCGGCAGTTCCGGCGGCGGGGGCGAGGCCGCCTCCAGCTGAGGAGGCTGTCCCGCCGTACCCGCACGCGTGAGGCTGTCCGTCACGCGCCCCAGCGGCTGCATGCCCGCGGGCGTCAGCTGCGGATATCCCTGGGGGGGCAATTCGCTCGGGTGCAGCGGCAGATAGAGCGTGAAGGTCGAGCCCCGGCTCGGCTCGCTCGCCGCGTGGATCTCACCGCCCAGCAGGCGCGCGATCTCCCGGCTGATCGACAGACCCAGCCCCGTACCGCCGTACTTCCTGCTGGTCGTACCATCCGCCTGCTTGAACGCCTCGAAGATGACCCGCATCTTGCTCGACGCGATACCGATCCCGGTGTCGGTGACCGAGAACGCGATCAGATCACCGTCGGCGTCACGCAGCGAACCCGCCTCCAGGAGCTGTTCCCTGATGGCGTTCGGGACATCTGTACCGGCCGGCCGGATCACCAGCTCCACCGCGCCGCTGTCGGTGAACTTCACCGCGTTGGACAGCAGGTTGCGCAGCACCTGCAAGAGCCGCTGTTCGTCCGTGTGCAGGGTCGCGGGCAGCTCCGGCGAGACCCGTACGGAGAAGTCGAGCCCCTTCTCCGCGGTCAGCGGCCGGAAGGTCGCCTCCACGTAATCGACCAGCTGCACCAGCGCGATCCGGGTCGGGCTGACGTCCATCTTGCCCGCCTCGACCTTGGAGAGATCGAGGATGTCGTTGATCAGTTGCAGCAGGTCGGATCCCGCGCCGTGGATGGTCTCCGCGAACTCCACCTGCTTCGGCGAGAGGTTCGACTCGGCGTTGTCCGCCAGGAGCTTGGCGAGGATCAGCAGCGAGTTGAGCGGTGTACGCAGCTCGTGCGACATGTTCGCCAGGAACTCCGACTTGTAGCGCATCGAGACGGCGAGCTGCTCGGCCCGCTCCTCCAGCACCTGCCTGGCCTCTTCGATCTCGGTGTTCTTCACCTCGATGTCGCGGTTCTGCTGTGCCAGCAGCTCGGCCTTCTCCTCCAGCTCCGCGTTGGACTCCTGAAGGGCCTTCTGCCGGTTCTCCAGTTCCGCCGAGCGCTCCCGCAGCTGCTCCGTGAGCTCCTGCGACTGCTTCAGCAACACCTCGGTCTTCGAGTTGACGCTGATGGTGTTGACGCTCGTCGCGATCATCTCGGCGATCTGGTTGAGGAAGTCCCGCTGAATATGTGTGAACGGCTGGAACGACGCCAGCTCGATCACACCGAGGACCTTCCCCTCGAAGAGCACCGGCAGCACGATCACATACGCCGGCGACGCCTCCCCGAGCCCGGACGAGATCTTGAGATAGCCCGGCGGCACATTGACCTGGATGGTGCGCTTCTCCTCGGCCGCCGTACCGATGAGCGTCTCACCGGGCCGGAACGACGTCGGCATCGCGCCGGCCGAGTAGCCGTAACTGCCGCGCATGCACAGCTCGTACGAGGCGTCCTTGCCGCCGTCCGTACCGACCTGGGGCACCGCGCCGGTCTGCATCGCCAGGAAGAACGCACCGTGCTGCGCCGAGACCACCGGGGTCAGCTCGCTCATGATCAGCGAAGCCACGTCGTCGAGATCGCGGCGGCCCTGCATCAGACCGGAGATACGGGCGAGGTTGCCCTTCAGCCAGTCCTGCTCCTCATTGGCGAGGGTGGTGTCACGCAGATTGGCGATCATCGTATTGATGTTGTCCTGGAGGACCTGGATCTCGCCCGCCGCGTCCACATCGATCTTGAGGTTGAGATCGCCCCGGGTCACCGCGGTGGCCACGGCGGCGATCGCCCGCACCTGACGGGTCAGGTTGCCGGCCATCTCGTTCACCGATTCGGTGAGGTCGCGCCAGGTGCCGTCGACATCCCGCACCCGCGCCTGACCGCCCAACTGGCCGTCTGTACCCACCTCACGGGCCACTCGGGTGACCTGGTCGGCGAAGGAGGAGAGCTGGTCCACCATCGTGTTGATGGTGTTCTTCAGCTCCAGAATCTCGCCGCGCGCGTCGATGTCGATCTTCTTGGTGAGATCGCCCTTGGCGATGGCGGTGGTGACGGTCGCGATCTGGCGCACCTGACCGGTCAGGTTGGACGCCATCGAGTTCACGGATTCGGTGAGGTCCTTCCACGTCCCCGACACGCCCGGCACCCGGGCCTGGCCGCCCAGTTCCCCCTCGGTGCCCACCTCACGGGCGACCCGCGTCACCTCGTCCGCGAAGGACGACAGGGTCGTCACCATCGTGTTGACGGTGTCGGCGAGTTCCGCGACCTCGCCACGTGCCTCGACGGTCACCTTCTTCGTCAGATCACCGTTGGCGACCGCCGACGAGACCCGCGAGATGTTACGTACCTGACTGGTCAGGTTGTTGGCCATCGTGTTGACGTTGTCGCTGAGGTCCTTCCAGATCCCGGTGACACCGCGGACCCGGGCCTGACCGCCGAGGATGCCCTCCGTACCGACCTCACGGGCGACACGGGTCACTTCGTCGGCGAAGTTGAGCAGCTGATCGACCATCGTGTTGACGGTCGTGACCAGGTCGAGGATCTCGCCCCTCGCGTCGACGGTGATCTTCTTCGACAGGTCGCCCTTGGCGACCGCCGTGGTGACCTCGGCGATATTGCGGACCTGGGACGTCAGGTTGTTCGCCATGAAGTTGACGGACTGGGTGAGGTCCTTCCACGTACCCGAGACGCCCTGGACCTCGGCCTGACCGCCCAGGATTCCCTCGGTGCCCACCTCGCGGGCCACCCGGGTCACCTGCTCGGCGAAGTTGGACAGCTGGTCCACCATCGTGTTCAGGGTGTTCTTCAGCTCCAGGATCTCGCCCCGGGCATCCACGTCGATCTTCTGCGACAAGTCGCCACGCGCCACCGCCGTGGCGACCCCGGCGATATTGCGGACCTGCGCGGTGAGGTTGCCCGCCATGCCGTTCACGGAGTCGGTCAGGTCGCGCCAGACACCGGCGACGCCCGGCACCTGCGCCTGACCGCCCAGCCGTCCGTCCGTGCCCACCTCACGCGCGACCCTGGTCACCTGGTCGGCGAAGGCCGAGAGCTGGTCGACCATCGTATTGATGGTGTTCTTCAGCTCCAGGATCTCGCCCCGGGCGTCCACATCGATCTTCTGCGACAGGTCACCGCGCGCCACCGCCGTGGTCACCTGCGCGATCTGCCGCACCTGATCCGTCAGGTTCCCGGCCATGAAGTTGACCGAGTCGGTGAGTTCCTTCCACGTACCGCTGACGCCGTCCACCCGCGCCTGGCCGCCGAGCCGCCCCTCCGTGCCCACGTCCCGCGCCATGCGCGTCACCTGGTCCGCGAAGGAGGAGAGCTGCGCCACCATCGTGTTGACGGTGTTCTTCAACTCCAGCATCTCGCCCGCGACATTGACCGTGACCTTCTGCGTCAGATCGCCGTTGGCCACCGCTGTCGTCACCTGCGCGATGTCCCGCACCTGACCGGTGAGGTTCCGGAACGCCGTGTTGACCGAATCCGTGAGGTCCTTCCAGGTCCCCGCGGCTCCCGGCACTTCGGCCTGGCCGCCGAGCCGGCCTTCGACACCGACCTCCCGCGCGACCCGCGTGACTTCGGAACCGAACGACTGGAGCTGCGCCACCATCGTGTTGACGGTGTTCTTCAACTCCAGCATCTCGCCCGCGACATCGACGGTGACCTTCTGCGACATGTCGCCGTTCGCGACCGACGTCGTCACCTGCGCGATGTCCCGCACCTGAAGAGTGAGGTTGCGGAACGCCGTGTTGACGGAGTCCGTCAAGTCCTTCCAGGTCCCGGCCGCACCGGGCACCTGAGCCTGCCCGCCCAACAGCCCCTCGGCGCCGACTTCGCTGGCCACCCGGGTCACTTCGTCCGCGAACGTACGGAGCGTCTCGGTCATCTGGTTGATGGTCTCGGCGAGCTGGGCGACCTCGCCACGCGCGCTCACCGTGACCTTCTGCGACAGATCACCATTGGCGACGGCCGTGGTGACCTCGGCGATGCCGCGCACCTGGTTGGTCAGGTTGCCGGCCATCGTGTTCACCGAATCGGTGAGGTCCTTCCACACCCCGGCGACACCGGGCACGGTCGCCTGACCGCCCAGCTCGCCCTCGGTGCCGACTTCCCGGGCCACCCGCGTGACCTCGGAGGAGAAGGACGACAGCTGGTCCACCATCGTATTGACGGTGTTCTTCAGCTGAAGCATCTCGCCGGCCACATGGACCGTGACCTTGCGCGACAGATCACCCTTGGCGACCGCCGTCGTAACGAGAGCAATGTCACGCACCTGAGCGGTCAATCGATACGCCATCGTGTTGACCGAGTCGGTGAGGTCTTTCCACGATCCGGACATACCGCGCACCTTGGCCTGGCCACCGAGCTTGCCCTCGGTACCGACCTCAAGCGCCACCCGGGTCACCTCGTCGGTGAACGCCGAGAGCTGGTCGACCAGGTTGTTGACCGTACGGGCCACCTTCAGGAACTCGCCGCGCAGCGGCCGCTCCGCCCCGTCGGTGGAGTGCGAGCGCAGCTCCATCCGCTGCTCCAAGTCGCCCTCGGCGACGGCGGAAAGCACCCGGCCCACCTCGGACACAGGCCGTGACAGGTCGTCCACCAGCGCGTTCGACGCGTCGATGGCCGCGGCCCAGGAGCCCTCGCAGGCACCGGTCTCCAGCCGCTCAGTGAGCTTTCCCTCCCGCCCGACCATGCGTCGTACGCGGGCCAGTTCACCCGTGAGGTGGAGGTTGCGGTCGGCGACCTCGTTGAAGACAGCGGCGATCTCCGCCATCACGTCGTCACCTGAAACGGTGAGGCGTTTACGGAAGTTGCCGTCCCTCATCGCCACCAAGGCGGTCAGGAGTCTGTTCAGCTCCGCAGAGTCCACCTCGGTCGTCCCATTGTTCCGGGACCGTCCGCCTTTCGCGCGTGTGCTCATGCCACGCGCTGCCGTGCCAGACTCCACCGTGTCCCTCCCGCAGGGTTTGAACGTTCTGTCCGGGCCGTCTCCGAAAGCCTGCCCAGTGTTTCACCATGGCCGAACCAGGCGATAACAGTTCGGCAGCTTCGACTAGCGTCCCCACCCCCAGAGGGCGGAAACAGTGGTGACCGGCATCCGTTCGGACAGCGAAGGTAAGTAACCTGGCATCCGGCTGTCCAACCGTCCCGGTCCGCCCGGCGGGGGCGGACTGGCGAAGGTACTACCACCGGGCATCTGGAGGGCGGGGCCGATCATGCCGGAGCCGGGCGTCGAAACGCGTACGAGGAGTTCTGTGATCACCGCGCGGGCGGCTGCCAGCTTCGACCCTGTCGGGCGGTCCGTCGCGACTGCCCGCGCCTTTGTGCGTGACACGCTCCAGGGGTGGGGCTACTCCGATGTGGTCGACGATGCCGTCGTCCTCACCAGTGAACTTGTCACCAATGCCGTCATTCACGCCGGCACCTCCGCCGATGTGCTGTGCCTCCGTACGGAGGACGGCGTCCGCGTGGAAGTCGCCGACCGTTACCCCGAACGTGAAGTTCCCATACAGGGCACCGGCCAGTCGTTCGCCAACCCGGACCGGGAGAACGGCCGGGGGCTGCTGCTCTGCGCGGCCCTCGCCTCACGCTGGGGTGTCGAATACACGCCAACGTTCAAACAGGTCTGGTTCCAGCTCGACCTTCCACAGCGCCCGGTCGGCACCCGTTCCGCCGGCCCCGTCCTGCCTCCCAGTCTGCTCCCCGTCGCCGACGAACGCGTCAGGGTCGCGGTCGTCCAGATCGACCAGGCCGGCGCCGTCGCCGGCTGGAACGAGGACGCGGAAACCATCTTCGGATACGCCGACGAGCAGGTCGTCGGCAAACCCCTCACCGACATCGCCGCCTGGCCGCACACGCCCGGCATCGGCACCGGCATCGCCGAGGCCCTCCTGCTCTCCCGCTGGGAGGGCAGTTACGGCATCCGGCACGCCGACGGCCGTGTCATCCCCGTCTACGCCTCCCATCTGCGGGTGCGCGACACCCAGGGCGAACCGTCCACGGTCTGTCTGCTGGTACGCGACTACGAACGCGCCGTCATCCAGACACCACTGCGCGCCCCCGCCACCGAGGCGGGTTCCGAGAGCCGCAGTGTGGACCCCTTCGAAGTCTTCATCGGCTCACCGGCCCCCGACGACCTCGACGGACTGCTCCAGCGCACGGTGGAACGCGCCCGCGACATGCTCGACGGCGACTCGGCCTTCCTCCTCCTGGCCACGGACGACGAGACGGAACTGGAAGTACGGGCCTCCACCGGGCTCCCCTCCGCCCGCCAGCGTTTCGCTCGCGTCCCCGTGGAGGCCGGCACGGGCCGCTACGGCTCGGCACGGATGCCCGCCGTCCACGACGACCTCACGGCGGTCCCCGGGGCCGTCCCGCTGCTCAACGACACCGGGATGCGTTCCGTGGTGACCGTCCCGCTCAAGGTCGAGGGCAGGCTCACCGGCTCCCTCGGCGTCGCCGCGGAGGGAGCGGGCCGCTATTCGAACGAGGAGGCACTGCGTCTCCAGTTCGCCGCGGACCGTATCGCCCTGGCCGTCGAATCGGCCCGCCTCGGCGAACTGGAACGTCTCCGCCGTGGTTCGCTCTCCTTCCTCGTCGAGGCCTCGGACCTGCTCGCGGGCACACTGGACCGCGACCAGACGCTGGCCCTGATGGCACAGATGACCGTCCCCACCCTGGCCACCTGGTGCGCCGTCTACACAATCGCGGACCAGTCGTCGGACCCGTACCTCTCCTATGTGCTGCACGAGGACGAGGAGCGCATCGACGGTCTCAAGGCCCTGCTCTCCAAGATCGACCCGCCGGACCCGGTTCCCACACCGGGCGCCCGCATCTGGACGGCACCCGCGGCGGCCGCCCACCAGGCGGCGCTGCGCAACTCCATGCGTGAGCTGGAAGGCAGCTCCTCACCGGTGTCCTCGGGCATCGGTACGACGCTGGCGACAGCGGCCGCGGTCGGCGGCGAGACCGTGGTGCTGCCACTGGTGGCCCGCAACCGGGTCATCGGCATGCTGACCCTCGGCAAGCCGTCCGACGACCACTTCCGCCAGGAGATCCTGGAACTCGCGGAGGACCTCTCCCGCCGGGCGGCACTCGCCCTCGACAACGCCCGTCTCTACTCCGAGCGCACGGCTATCAGCCAGGCACTCCAGCGCAGCCTGCTGCCGCCGGGTCTCCCCCAGGTGCCCGGAGTGGAGGTCGAGGTCATCTACCGTGCCGCGGGCGAGGGCAACGAGGTCGGCGGTGACTTCTACGACCTGTTCCCGATCCGGGACGGTGCCTACGGATTCGCCATCGGCGACGTCTGCGGTACGGGCCCGGAGGCGGCGGCCGTCACCGGCCTGGCCCGGCACGCACTCCGCCTGCTGGCCCGCGAGGGTTTCGGCGGCCCGGCGGTCCTCGAACGACTGAACGCGGCGATCCTCGAGGAGGGCGCCCGCAGCCGCTTCCTCACCCTTCTTTATGGCGAGTTGTGGCCACAAGAAGATGGCAGCGCGATCCTCAAGGTGGTGTGCGCCGGGCATCCGCTCCCCTTGCGCCTGCGCCAGGACGGCACGGTCGAGCCGGCGGCCGAGCCGCAGCCACTGCTGGGCGTCATGGAGGACTTGGAGCTGTACGAGCAGACGATCACCCTGGACCCGGGAGACGTCCTCCTGTGCGTCACTGACGGCGTCACAGAGCGCCGTGAGGGCGCACGCATGCTGGGCGACGACGGTCTGACCGACGTTCTGACGACCTGTACCGGTCTCACCGCGGGCGCGGTCGCCGCCCGCGTACTGCGAGCCGTGGAGCGCTTCGCGGCCGAGCCGGCCTCCGACGACATGGCCATCCTCGCCATGCGCGTCCCGGAGCCCCACACCGTCTAGCGCGGCAGTCCGGAAACAGGAAAGGCCCCCGCCAATTGGCGGGGGCCTTTCCTGTACATGAGCCCCAATACGGAATCGAACCGTAGACCTTCTCCTTACCATGGAGACGCTCTACCGACTGAGCTATTGGGGCGAGCAACGAGATAAAGCATACCCGATGTTCAGGGATGCTCGGAACCGCCCAGGAGCTGCCAGAAGCGACTGCTCGGGCCGGCTCCCGCAGGCCGGAGCCATGAAACGGAGACTGAGGGGAAATAGAATAGATCGTGAACGCAGGAATGCCCCGTACCATGACTGGTACGGGGCATTCCCACAACAATTGTTCGGCGGCGTCCTACTCTCCCACAGGGTCCCCCCTGCAG
>NZ_JBIUTF010000005.1:0-207747 GCF_044741745.1 Streptomyces sp. NPDC088116
TGGCGTTGACTTTTGGCACGCTGTTGAGTTCTCAAGGAACGGACGCTTCCTTTGTACTCACCCTCTCGGGCTTTCCTCCGGGCGCTTCCCTTCGGCATTTCGTGTTTCAAACTCTATCAGGCTTTTTCGTTCCCCCTGACCACCGTTTCGCGGACATGCGAAAGGTAATCCGGGTTAAGGATCAAGGTTTTGATAGGTGCCGCCGACCCCCGACTCGAAGTCGCGTTGGGGTCAGGCAGGAGTACGACAGTACATGCCCCCGGCCGACACAGGCAAATCGCTTTGGCGCGGTCCTACGCCCGCCAACTGGCAGCTCTTATGCGGAACCGTCACTTCCTATGACTTACCCTTCTGAACAGCTCGTCGTCCCCTCACAGGCGGTGACGGCGGCCCTGATCTTCATTCCGCCCCCTTGGGAGGCTCCCCATGACCATCGTGACCGCCCCATTGCCCGGACGAGCCATCGGACTTGCCGCTGTTCCCGATCCGGTGTTCTCCGGCTCGATGGTGGGGCCCGGCACCGCCATCGATCCCGCACGGGAGCCTGGTGAGGTCGTCTCTCCGGTCGACGGTGTCGTGGTCTCACTGCATCCGCACGCCTTTGTCGTGGTGGACGCCGCTGGACATGGCGTACTGACGCACCTGGGCATCGACACCGTGCAGCTCAACGGCGAAGGCTTCGAGTTGCTCGTCAACAAGGGCGACACGGTCACGCGAGGACAGGCGGTCGTGCGTTGGAACCCCGCGGCCGTCGAAGAGGCCGGAAAGTCGCCGATCTGCCCGGTCGTCGCGTTGGAGGCCACGGCCGACGCTCTCTCCGGCCTTCGTGAGGACGGCGATGTGAAGAGCGGCGACCCTCTCTTCGACTGGCAGTGACACCAGCGTTGTATGTCAGGGACGGGCGCGGGGCGCTCGTCGTACATCCATCGCGGCGACCGGGTCGCCGTACAACCGGGGACGGGTGACATGGAGACAACTCTGCGAGGCGTCGGGGTCAGCCACGGAGTGGCGATCGGCGAGGTCCGGCACATGGGGACCGCGGTGCTGGAGCCGCCGGCCAAGCAGATTCAGCCGGAGGACGCCGAGCGCGAGCAGGGACGTGCGCGGCAGGCCGTCGAGGCGGTGTCGGCCGATCTGATCGCTCGCGGCAATCTGGCGGGCGGCGAAGCGCAGGCCGTGCTCGAGGCTCAGGCGATGATGGCGCAGGACCCCGAGCTGATGGCTGATGTGGACCGTCGCATCGCCGTGGGAAGCACGGCCGAGCGTGGGGTGTACGACGCGTTCGCCTCGTACCGCGCGCTGCTCGCCGGGGCCGGGGAGTATCTGGCCGGGCGGGTCGCGGACCTGGACGACGTGCGGAATCGTATCGTCGCCCGGCTGCTGGGCGTTCCGATGCCGGGAGTGCCCGACAGCGACGAGCCGTATGTACTGATCGCGCGTGATCTCGCCCCGGCGGACACGGCGTTGCTCGACCCGGCTCTGGTGCTCGGATTCGTGACCGAGGAGGGCGGGCCGACCAGCCACAGTGCGATTCTGGCGCGTGCGCTCGGAGTGCCGGCCGTGGTCGCGCTGCCGGGGGCCGGGGAGCTGGCCGAGGGCACCGTGATCGCGGTCGACGGCAGCACCGGTGAGATCTTTGTCGAGCCAACTGCCGAGAAGCGCGCGGGACTTGAGCAGGCTGCGGCCGCGCGGAAGGCCGCGCTCTCCGCCTCCAGCGGGCCCGGTGCGACCTCCGACGGTCACAAGGTGCCGCTGCTCGCCAATATCGGCGGACCCTCGGATGTGCCGGCCGCCGTGGACGCGGGCGCCGAGGGTGTCGGACTGTTCCGTACCGAATTCCTGTTCCTGGACGACAGCAAGCAGGCGCCGTCGGAGGAGAAGCAGGTCGAGGCGTACCGCGCTGTGCTCGAGGCGTTCCCCGAGGGGCGGGTGGTCGTACGGGTGCTGGACGCGGGCGCGGACAAGCCGCTGGACTTCCTGACCCCGGCCGACGAGCCGAACCCGGCGCTCGGTGTGCGTGGTCTGCGGAGTCTGCTGGACCACCCGGATGTGCTCCGCACCCAGCTGACCGCGCTGTCCAAGGCTGCCGAGGGGCTGCCCGTGTATCTCGAGGTCATGGCGCCGATGGTGGCCGACCGTACGGATGCCAGGGCGTTCGCGGACGCGTGCCGGGAGGCGGGGCTGAACGCGAAGTTCGGTGCGATGGTGGAGATTCCGTCCGCCGCGCTGCGGGCGCGCTCGATTCTCCAGGAGGTCGAGTTCCTTTCGCTGGGGACCAACGACCTGGCGCAGTACACGTTCGCGGCCGACCGGCAGGTGGGTGCGGTGTCGCGGCTCCAGGATCCGTGGCAGCCCGCGCTGCTGGATCTGGTGGCGCTGTCGGCCGAGGGTGCCAAGGCCGAGGGCAAGAGCTGTGGGGTGTGCGGTGAGGCGGCCTCCGATCCGCTGCTCGCGTGTGTGCTCACCGGGCTCGGTGTGACGTCGTTGTCGATGGGCGCTGCGTCCATTCCGTATGTGCGGTCGGCTCTGGCGAAGCACACACTGGCGCAGTGTGAGCGTGCCGCCTCCGCCGCTCGGGCGGCGGACAGCGCCGACGAGGCCAGGAAGGCCGCGCAGGCTGTGCTGTCCGGCGAGTGAGCGGGACGGCCGAGTGAACCGAAGGACCGGAATCCGTTTCTGACGCGGGTTCTTGAGGGGCTTCCCGCCGTACCGTGGCGGGAAGCCCCTCTGTCGTGGTGGCCGGTCAGTGGTGGGGGCCGGTGTCGTCCGGTCCGAGATCGAAGCCGGCGCAGTATTCGACGCCCGACTCCGGGGAGAGTGGCTCCCCGGTGTCCGCGTCGGTGCAATAGGCGCTGAAGACCTCGGCCACGGTGAGCGGGACGAGGCTGCCCCGGCGCAGCCGCCAGCCGTGCAGCCGGTCGGGGGCGTCGGGCCTGGTCGTACGGAGCACTACTCCCCCGGGGCTCTCCAGGGCGATGCCGACGGCCAGTACGCTGACGAATTCGGCGCCTTCGGAGGAGCCGAGCTGGGCGGGCTCCTCCCCGTCGGGGCGGTCGGTGTGGAGGACCGCGAGGAGTTGTTCGTCGGCCACGGGGATGCTGCAGACGAGGTGGTGGATGCCGGGGCCGGCCTCTTCGATCAGCCGCACCAGGATGCGGGAGGCCTGGTCGAAGGCAGCGCGTCCGATGTCCTGTCCGCAGTCCGCGCATTCGCCGAGATCCGCGAGCCGCGTCGTCGCGTACTCCCAGGTGGCCTTGCGGACCGCGGTGCTGATGAGCTGTGGGACAAGGTCGTCGATGGGCTGGCCGGTGTAGGCGACCGCGGCGCCGCTCCCGGGGATCCGGGCGGTGAAGCGGCCGCGGCTGGCCGCGGCGTCGGGGTCGAGCCCGGTGTCTTCGCAGTACTCCGCGAACTCCTCGGGGTCGAAGAGGGCGACGGTGGTGGGGATGCCCTGGGAGGCCAGGGTTTTCAGCAGGGCGTCGATCTGCCGGAGATAGGCGGTGTGGTCGTCGAAGGTGAAGGTGCGGTAGCGCCGCATCGCGGTGAAGTCCCGCTCGTCGGCCAACAGGCCGACGGTGCTGGGGACTTCGCGACGCAGTCTGCGCCGCGAAGTCTGCTTGGTCCGGTCGGTGTGTGCCATGACTCCCCCTGAGCACTGTCGATCATTGCTCACTCACAGTAATCGGAGGGTCTGACAACGCGGGTGCCGAAGCGGCGGCGGTCGGGTACTCGGACGGTCAGTGGCGCTCGCGGGCGAGGTTCTCGTAGAAGCGGAGCACGTCGAGGTTGTCGACGGAGCCCGCGTTGACGGCCTTGTCGAGTGCCGTGCCCTGGAGCAGGCGCTTGACCGGGACTTCGATGCGTTTGCCGGTCAAGGTGTGCGGGACGCCGGGTACTTCGATGATCTCGTCCGGGACGTGGCGCGGGGAGAGCTGCTCCCGGATCGTCCGCTTGACGCGCGAGCGCAGTGCGTCATCGAGGACTGCGCCCTCCGTGAGGTGGACGAAGAGGGGCATCCAGTAGCCGCCGTCCGGTTCCTCCAGGCCGATGACCAGCGATTCGCGGATCTCGGGGAGGCGTTCGACGGCTTCGTAGATGTCGGCGGATCCCATGCGGACGCCCTGGCGGTTCAGGGTGGAGTCGGAGCGTCCGTGGATGACGACGGAGCCGCGGCCGGTGATGGTGATCCAGTCGCCGTGGCGCCAGACTCCGGGGAACATCTCGAAGTAACTGTCGCGGTAGCGGCTGCCGTCGGGGTCGTTCCAGAAGCGGATCGGCATGGACGGCATGGGGTTGGTGACGACGAGTTCGCCGACCTCGTCGATGACGGGTCTGCCCTGGGGGTCCCAGGCCTGGAGGTCCGTGCCCAGGCAGGCCGCCTGGAGTTCTCCGACGTGGACGGGGAGTGTGGGTACGGCTCCGGCGAAGCAGCTGCACACGTCGGTGCCACCGCTGACGGAGGCGATCCAGAGGTCCTCGGCCACTTCGTCGTGGAGCCAGCGGAAGCCGCCCGGCGGGAGCGGTGAGCCGGTGGTGGCGACGCATTTCACGGCGGAGAGGTCGTGGTCGCGGCCGGGGTGCGCGCCGGCCTTGCGGCAGGCCATGACGTACGCGGCGGAGGTGCCGAAGAGTGTGGTGCGGGTCAGTTCTGCGACCGCCCACTGGGCGTCGACGGCGGGGAAGCCGGGGCTGCCGTCGTAGAGCACGATCGTGGTGCCGGTGAGCAGGCCGGAGACGAGGAAGTTCCACATCATCCAGCCGGTGGAGGTGTACCAGAAGAACCGGTCCTGGGGGCCGAGGTCGCAGTGCAGGCCGATCTGTTTGTAGTGCTCCAGGAGGATGCCGCCCTGGGACTGGACGATCGCCTTGGGCAGGCCGGTGGTGCC
Organism: Streptomyces sp. NPDC088116; assembly: GCF_044741745.1. Lineage (NCBI taxonomy): Bacteria > Bacillati > Actinomycetota > Actinomycetes > Kitasatosporales > Streptomycetaceae > Streptomyces > Streptomyces sp. NPDC088116. The sequence goes on from NZ_JBIUTF010000005.1 coordinate 4,887, forward strand.
GGAGGAGTACAGGACCCACAGGGGGTGGTCGAACGGGACCTGTTCGAAGACGGGCACGGCGTCGCCGGCCGTGACGTCCGCCCAGTCGAGGGCGCCTTCGGGGGCCGGTGTGCCCAGGAGCGGGACATGGACGACGGCCCGGAGCGTGGGGAGTTCACGGCGGAGTTCGGCGACGGTCTCGGTGCGGTCGTGTTCCTTGCCGCCGTAGCGGTAGCCGTCGACGGTGAACAGTACGACGGGTTCGACCTGCTGGAAGCGGTCCAGGACACTGCGGGCGCCGAAGTCGGGGGCGCACGAGGTCCAGATGCCGCCGACGGCCGCGGTGGCGAGCAGCGCGGTGACGGCCTGCGGGATGTTGGGAAGATAGCCGCTGACCCGGTCTCCGGGGCGTACGCCGAGGGCGCGCAGTTGAGCGGCGAGCGCGGCGACCTGGCGGCGCAGCTCGGACCAGCTGACCGGGGTCGGTTCTTGTGTCTCGTCCACATGGAGGAGGGCCGGTTCCTGGGCGCGAGCCGGGTCCTCGGCGGTGCGCAGGGCGTGTTCCGCGTAGTTGAGGGTGGCGCCGGGGAACCACCGGGCACCGGGCATGGCGCGATCGCCCAGGACTCGTTCGTACGGGGTGGAGAACCGGACGTCGAACCAGTCGGCGACAGCGGTCCAGAAGGTCTCCAGTTCATCGACGGACCAGCGGTGCAGCGCGGCGTAGCCGCCCTCGGCCGGGGCTCCGTACCGCTCGGCCGCCCAGGCCTGGAAGCGGGTGATACGGGCGGCGGCGATCCGGTCGGCAGTCGGCTGCCAGAGGGGTGTGGGGCTTGCTGCTGCGGTCATGGGGCGGCTCCCGGGCTGACTCGGCGCTGGTGTGGGGAGCCGGCGCGTGGTGTGTGCGTCGACTCGTGTTGTGGGGTGTCGACGCGGGTGTGGAGCGTCGACACGTGGTGTGCGTCGGTCGCGTACACGCGCGTGGGTGGGCGCGGGACGCGGCTGCCACGGACGATGCCATGTGATCGTCCGTGGCACCAGGCTTCGTCCCCGCCGCCGACCTGGCCGAGATATGCCCTCGTCACGGGTGAACGGGAGTTGAACAGAGCCCCCGGAGGCCCGGCCGGATGGCAGGCTGAGCAGCATGAACGGTCGTGAACTGGTGCGCTCGGTGAAAGAGGTCGGCTCGGCACAGGGGCTCCGCGCGGTGCGGTCCGCCTGGCGCCAACGGCGTACGGATGCCAGAGCGCTGGCGGCGCGCGGCCCGGAGCGGGCCCGGGTGCCCGGCCAGGTCAGCGGCGCCGAACCGCTGCCGGGAGGCGGCACCGTACGGTTCGCGCGCGCGGAGCTGCATGTGTACGTGATGGTGGGCGGCGCCGTCTTCTGGGGCTGGGACGGCGCGGAGCCGCTCCCGTCGTACGCGATCGCCGACGGGCCTCCGGAGCCGGACCCCCGGGCCAGTCTCGAACCCGACAAGGACGGCGGCTGGCGGGTGGTGTCGGAGCGGGTGACGGTGGCGGTTTCACGCCACGGTGGTGTGGAGGTCCGGACGCCGGGCGGCGTCGTACTGCGCCGGGAGTTGCCGCCGCGCTGGTGGGAGCCGGTGGCGGGGGGTCCCGCGCGCTGGGTGCAGCGCTCGGAGGTGCCGGCGGACGCGCGGTTCTTCGGTCTGGGCGGGCGGGCTTCGGGGCCCCGGCTGCGGGACGGTACGTACCGGCTGTGGAACACCGATCCGGGCGGTCGCTTCGGGCCTGACGACGATCCGCTGTATGTGACGATGCCGGTGCAGTTGGTGGTGGCCGACGCGGGTACGCATCTGGCGTTCCACGACAGTTCCTGGGACGGCCGGGTCACGCTCCGGGAGGGCGAGGAGGGCGCGGGCTCGGGGCACGACCGGCCGGGCACCAGCGAGCTGCGGATGGACGGCGGGCCGCTGCGCTGCTGGGTGATGACCGGTACGCCGGCGCGGGTGCTGCACAGTTGGACCGCGCTGAGCGGGGCGCCGGTGCCGCCGCCATCGTGGGCGCTCGGACCGCAGCACGCGCGCTGGGGGTTCGGCAGTGAGCGGGAGGTGCGGCGGATCGTCGCCGGGTACCGGGAGCGGAATCTGCCGCTGTCCGCGATCCATCTCGACATCGACCATTACGACGCGCATCAGGTTTTCACGGTCGACCAGGAGCGTTTCCCTGATCTGCCGACGCTCGCCAAGGAGTTGCGCGCGGACGGTGTGCGGCTGGTTTCGATCGTCGATCCGGCGGTGAAGGCGGAGCGCGGGAACGCGGTGTACGAGAGCGGTCGCGTGGCGGGCACGGCCGGCGGCGGCGCGTTCGTGCGGGACTCGCGGGGACGGGAAGCGCGGGGTGTGGTCTGGCCGGGCGAGTGTGTATATCCGGACTTCACGGATCCGGCGGTGCGTGACTGGTGGGGCGGGCTGTACGAGGAGCGGCTCGCGCGGGGCTTCGCCGGGGTGTGGCACGACATGAACGAGCCGGTGTCCTTCGCGCCGTTCGGTGACGCGACGCTGCCGCGTTCGGCGCGGCACCAGCTGGAGGGGAGGGGCGGGGACCACCGTGAGGCCCACAACGTGTACGCGCTGACCATGGCGCGGGCCGGTTTCGAGGGGTTGCGGCGACTGCGGCCGGACGAACGACCTTTCCTTTTCTCCCGTTCCGGCTGGGCGGGGATGCAGCGGTACGGCGGCACCTGGTCCGGCGATGTGTCGACCGGCTGGCCGGGGCTGCGGGCGTCGCTCTCGCTGGTGCTGGGGCTGGGCCTGTGCGGTGTGCCGTATTCGGGCCCCGATGTGGGTGGCTTCGACGGGCATCCGTCGCCCGAGCTGTATCTGCGCTGGTTCCAGCTGGGGGCGTATCTGCCGCTGTTCCGTACGCACGCGGCGATCGACGCGGGCCGCAGGGAGCCGTGGGAGTTCGGACCCGATGTGCTGGAACACGCGCGGGCCGCGCTCGCGGGGCGGGAGCGGCTGCGGCCGTACTTCGTGACACTGGCTCAGCTGGCGCGGCTCACGGGGGCGCCGTATGTCCGGCCGACCTGGTGGGGAGCCACGGAGGACCGGGCGCTGCGTGACTGTGAGGACGCGTTCCTGCTCGGTGACGCGCTGCTGGTCGCGCCGGTGCTGGAGCCCGGCACGGACCGGCGGGCGGTGCGGCTGCCGCGCGGCCGGTGGTACGACACGGCCACGGAGGAGGCGTACGAGGGTCCCGGGCAGGTGCTGCTGGACGCGCCGTGGTCCCGTATCCCGGTGCTGGCGCGGGCGGGCGCGGCGTTGCCCGTACGGGGCGAGGACGGGCGGACGGAACTGGAGGTGTGGGCGCCCAGGGCCGGACAGACGGGCGGCGGTCTGGTGGTCCGCGACCCGGGCGACGGCTGGGGGGCGGCGGAGGTGGAGCGGTACATCACGCGGCTGGTGGACGGTGAGGTCCGGGTGGAGCGGGTGACGAACGGAGGGCCGGTCGAGCCGGAGTGGGCGGTACGGGTACGGGGTGCGGCGGAGGGATGAGCCCGGAGGCGGGGCTGGGGCGGCGCGCGGGGGTGTGGTCAGGCGCTGGGGCGTTTGTCGGGCGCCCTCCCGGGGCTGGGGAACTCGCTCGCCCGTCCCGGGGCTGGGGCACCCGTTCGGCCCTGCCCCCGGCCGAAGCCCGGACGGAGCGCGCGTGCCGTGCCCGTCAGACGCCGTCCCGGGTGTCGTAGCGGCCGGCGAACCAGGACCGTACCGCCTCCGTGTGCAGAGGGAACGTCAGTTCCGCCGGGGCGCGCAGCAGATGCCAGCCCTCCGTCTCGTCCGTGGGGACCGAGGGCGGCAGGTCGGCGACCGGGCGCCGCGGGAGCAGGCCGAAGAGCAGCAGGTGGCCGTCCGGCGAGCTGAGCACGTCGGCCGGCCATACGTCCTCGGCCGCCGCCCGGATGCCTGTCTCCTCCCGGAGTTCCCGTACGACCGCGTGGCGCCAGTCCTCGGTGTGGTCGACGAAACCGCCGGGCAGGGCGATGCCTCCGTACTGAGGTGCGATGGTGCGGGTGATGACGACCAGGGCGCTGCCCTCGTGGTCCGTCACCGGCAGCAGGGCGACGGCGACGGGCAGTGGGTTGCGGTAGGCGGTGGCGCCACAGGCCGTGCACGTACGGGGCCAGCCGGCCGTCTCGGGGTACGGCGTACCGCAGCTGCCGCAGTGTGAGTTGGGTACGGGCTTCTTCCTGGACACGCGCGGACTGTATCCGATCGCTATTCCCTTCGGCCCCCGGAGCTGATAAATCAAAGTGCCCATGACAAGACTCCGGACCGTGCTCCGTGTCCTGGCCGCCTCGGCCGCCGCGCTGCTCGCCCTCAGCACCACCGCGCCCGCCGCTCAGGCACGGCCCGAGCCGACGCCGCCCAGGGAATTCGTGGCCCTGCGCACGGTAGCGCCGACGATCATCCAGGAGATGCGCTACGTCACGCCGCACACTTTCATGGGCGTGGCGGTGACCGGCTACCGGCAGCCGGTCTGCATCGTCACCCGGCCCACCGCCGAGGCGCTGCGCACGGCGCAGGCGAAGCTGCTGCGGCAGGGCTACTCCCTCAAGGTGTACGACTGTTACCGCCCGCAGCGGGCCGTCGACCACTTCGTGCGGTGGGCGGAGGATCTCCAGGACGAGCGGATGAAGGCGGAGTTCTATCCGCGCGTCGACAAGTCACGGCTGTTCGCGGACGGTTACATCGCCGAGAAATCCGGACACAGCAGGGGCAGCACGGTGGATCTGACCGTGGTGAAGCTGCCGGCCTTGCCGACACGGCCGTACGTACCGGGCGAACGGCTCGCTCCCTGCTACGGCCCGAAGGCCGAACGGTTCCCCGACAACTCCGTGGACATGGGTACCGGATTCGACTGTTTCGACACGCTCGCGCACACGGACGATCCCCGTGTTCAGGGCGAGCAGCGCGCGAACCGGCAGCTCCTGAAGAGGACGCTGGCCTCGGTGGGGTTCACCAACCTGCCCGAGGAATGGTGGCACTTCACGTACAAGCCGGAGACTTTCCCGGACAGCTACTTCGACTTCCCGGTGGCCTGGCCCCGGGGCGCACGGAACTGACCTCGGTCCAGGGCATGTCCGCAAAGCAGCGCCGTCCGCCCAAAGGGCGGGGGCGACGGCGTGCCGGACCTCGCCGGCCGGGGCCGACGGGGTCCGGTGGTGCCCTACGTCCCGTTGACCGCGTGCTCGCGTGACCGCGCCGCGCGGGTCATGGCGTGTTCGACTACCGCCACCAGCACTTCCTTGACGGATTCACGCTCGCGCGCGTCGCACATCACCAGCGGGACCTCGGGGTCGAGGTCGAGCGCCGTGCGTACGGTCTCGGCCGGGAACCGGTCGGCTCCTTCGAAGCAGTTGACGGCGACGGTGAACGGGATACCTCGCCGCTCGAAGTAGTCGACGGCCGCGAAGGAGTCGGCGAGGCGCCGGGTGTCGGCCAGCACGACCGCGCCCAGGGCCCCCTGGGCCAGTTCGTCCCACAGGAACCAGAAGCGGTCCTGACCCGGGGTGCCGAAGACGTACAGGACCAGGTCCTCGCGGAGCGTGATCCGGCCGAAGTCCATGGCGACCGTGGTGGTCGTCTTTCCCTCGACGCCCTCGACATCGTCGAGGGGACGGCCGGCCTCGCTGAGCACCTCTTCGGTACGGAGCGGTTTGATCTCGCTGACCGCGCCCACCAGGGTGGTCTTGCCCACCCCGAAGCCACCGGCGACCAGAATCTTCAGCGTTACCGGATCGACCGGACGCGGCCTGCGGCTAGAGCGCCCGAAGACCATTGATCACCTCGCGGAGAATGTTCACGTCCGGCAGTTCGGCCGGCGGAACGGGACGGGTTACACGCACGATTTCGTCCTCGACGAGGTCACCGACGAGCACCCTGACCACCCCGACGGGGAGGTCGAGGCCCGAGGAGAGCTCGGCGATGGACTGGGGACTCGTATAGCAGCGATCGACGATCTCCACATGCTCGGGGGAGAGCGTCTGGTCCCGGTCCGGATCATCGGCCTCGGGTTCGCAGACGACGAGCGCGATCAGGTCGAGCCGGTGACGCGCCGCGCTGCTGGTACGGCCGCGCGTCATCGCGTACGGACGTACTACCGGTCCGGCTTCGCCGTCGAACCAGTGCTGACCCTGATCTGCGTCACTCATCTCCGCCTGCTCACCCTCTGGTGGACAGGCCGGTCCGTGGGGCGGTGCCGAGATGGACACCGACCCGCTTGACCATGAGCGTCATCTCGTAGGCGACCTGGCCGACGTCGGAGTCCGCGTCGGAGAGGACGGCCAGGCAGCTGCCGTCGCCGGCCGCCGTGACGAAGAGGAAGGCGTCGTCCAGTTCCACGACGGTCTGCCGGACCTTGCCCGCCTCGAAGTGCCGGCCCACGCCCTTGGCGAGGCTGTGGAATCCGGAGGCGACGGCCGCGAGGTGCTCGCCGTCCTCACGCGTGAGGTCCTTGGAGGTGCCGGTGGCGAGGCCGTCTCCGGAGAGGACCACCGCCTTGCGGATGCTGGCGACCCGCTCGACGAGTTCGTCGAGCAGCCAGTTGAGCTCTCCCGCGGCATTGGGATCGGTCGACGTGCGTGCTGCGGCATTCGGTGCGGTCATCGACCGTCCCCCTCCGATGTGGTTCCTTGATTCTCGCCGGGGCCGGCGGTGTCCTCGGCCTCGTTCTGCCGACGACCCCGCTGCCAGCCGCGTTGGAGCGAGGCCATGCGATCGCGTACTTTCTCCGCGTCCCGCTCGGTGTCGTGGTTCGCGGTGGGCGCCCGTTCACCGGCGGGATCCGGAACCGCGTCCTTCAACTGAGGGGCGAGGCTGGCCTGCCGGACCCGGCGGGGGAGCCCGTCGAGCAGCGGCGGAGCCTCGTCGGAAGGAGCGGACGGTGCCCGCCCCGGTATCTGACTCTGTGTTCGGCCCGATGTGCGGCCCGGTGCCGGATGCTGCGCGCGGCCTGGTTGACCCGGTATCCGGCCGGGTGTCTGGGGCGGCGCCTGATCCGATGGCTGGGCCTGCTCTGCGGACCGGCCGCGCCCCGGTCCGCCGGGCGACGGGTGGGCACCGCTCGGCTCGTCCACCCGGCGGCCGCGGTCCGCGACCAGGGTCGGGGGCTTGCGACGGGGCAACTTGGCCGGGTCGCCGGGGCGTTCGTGACCGGCGTCCGGTCCCTGGTGGTGCAGAGCGCGTACCTCCGGAACGGCACGGCCGTCGCGCCGGTCACGGAAGTCGTCCCGTACATCCCTCAGGTCACGCACATCTTGTGTGTCCCGCGCGTCTCTTGAGTCCCGTGCGTCTCGTGAGTCCCGTGGGGCCCGCGGTTCCCGTGCGTCACGGCCGTCACGACTGGTCTCACCACTGTCACGGCTGTCACGGCTGTCACGGGTGGAGTCGCGGAGGTGTTCACGGGCGCGGAACAGCCCCCCGCGTTCGCTCTCCGAGTCCTCGAGACCGGCGATACCGCCACCTGCGCCGAGCGCGGGCCCGCTCTCCCCTCCGAGGGAGCCGACCGGGGCTTCGAGCTCGACCGGCCCGTCGAGAACGGACGGGCCGCCGCTGCCGAGTCCGGTGGGGACCTGCGCCAGTGCCGTGCGCCGCCCGCCACCGCTCTCGGCTCGGCCGCGCTCGCGCTCCACCGTGCTCTTCCGGTCTAGGCGGAACCCGGTGCCCTCGGTGTCGGGGGCGTCGGTGAGCAGTGCGACGGGCAGGAAGACGATCGCGGTCGTGCCGCCGTACGGGGACGTCTGGAGCGAGACGCGGACGTTCTGCCGCTGGGCGAGCCGGCTGACGACGAACAGGCCGAGCCGGTCCGTGTCGGACAGTTCGAACTCGGGAGTCTCCGCGAGCCGCAGATTCGCGTCGAGCAGCACATCGGGAGCCATACCGAGGCCGCGGTCGTGGATCTCCAGGGTGAAGCCGTTGGCGACCCGCTCGCCGTGCACCTGCACCCCGGTGTGCGGGGGCGAGAACACCGTGGCGTTCTCCAGGAGTTCGGCGATGAGGTGGGTGAGGTCGGCTACGGCCGGGCCGCCCACTCCGATGCGCGGCAGCCTGCGGACCTCGATGCGTTCGTAGTCCTCGACCTCGGCGACGGCGGCACGCACCACGTCCATCAGCTGGACGGGCTTGCGCCACTGGCGGGAGGGCGCGGCTCCGGAGAGGATCACCAGGCCTTCGGCGTGCCGTCGCATACGGGTGGTGAGGTGGTCGAGACGGAAGAGGTCCGCGAGTTCCTCGGTGTCCTCCGTACGACGCTCCATGGTGTCGAGGAGGGTGAGCTGACGGTGGAGGAGGACCTGGTTGCGGCGGGCGAGGTTGACGAATACGTCGGAGACCCCGCGCCTCAGGTCCGCCTGTTGCACGGCCGCTTCGACGGCGGCCCGCTGAAGCGTGTTGAGCGCCTGGCCGACCTGGCCGACCTCGTCCCTCTCGTAGTCGAGCCGCGGCGCCTCGGTCTCCACGTCGACCTGCTCGCCGGCGGCCAGCCGTCGCATGACGCTGGGCAGGCGTACGCCGGAGACCTCGTGGGCCTCCTTGCGGAGCCGGGACAGGTCACGGATCAGCTCGCGGCCGACGCGTACGGAGATGATCACGGAGACGAGGAGGGCGGTGAAGCCGACCGCGGCCGCGATGGCGAGCCGGATGAACACGTCACGGCGGACCGGGTCCACATGGTCCCGGTAGAGGGCGTCGGCCTCCCTGCTCTCGCGGGTCAGGTCGGCCAGGACCGGAGCGGTCGCCTGCTGCCAGACCTTGGTGCCGAACTGCGGCTTCTCCGTGGCGCCGGCCGCGATGAGGCTGTCCTCGGTTTCGCGCAGCGCGAGCGTGGCCGGGGTGCGCCAGTACTGTTCGAGAGTGACGCGGTCCGTGAGCGGCAGGTCGGACAGGTTGGTCTCGTAGAGCATGGTGCGGTTGGCGACCAGGTCGGAGATGGCGCGGATGTCCTCCGCGGTGAACCTGCGGGCGGCCAGCGCGGAGGAGACCAGCGCGTCCTCGCGGGAGAGCATCTCCTTGGCGCGGTCCAGTCCGACCAGCGCACGGCCCCAGTTGTCCCCGTCCACGTCCTCGTGTCCGTACAGGGACGCCAGGAAGGTGTGGCTGGGGTTGACGACCTGGTTGTAGAAGTTCAGCGCCTTCTCACGGGTGACCGTGCTCTCCTCCACGGAGCGGCGCATCAAGTCCATGCCGTTCAGGACCTCGATGAGCGATTCGTAGCGCCCGGACGTAATGGAGTCCATGCGCTCACGTACGTCGGCGGTGGCGTTCTTCTTGACCTCCGCCACGGCGTCGTCGGTGTCGGCGCGCCGGCTGCGGAGTTCGGCCAGGGCGTCCGAGGCCCGGGGGTCGGACAGATATATGAGCGACTGTCGGCGCTCGCTCTGGAGGACACGGATCGTCTTCTCGACAGGGTGACCGACCTGGTTGATCACATGTCTGACATCGACGAGTTGGTCGGCCTCGCCACCGGTGATCATGGTGACGAACGCCCACAGACCGGTGAGTGCGACGAGCGGCACGAGCAGCAGCGCCACGATCTTCCGGCGGATGGATTTCCCGCGAAAGCGCATGGCCTCCCCCAGCTCGATCCCCAGCCTTGTGCGGGAGATACTTCGTCAGCAAACGGCGCGAGCCTACTACTGTCACACCGGCAACTCGAAGACACGTCCGGATGTTTTTCAGCCGTACCCTGACGCCTTGTTCACGAGTTGTCCTGGTATTCGGGGAGATGACCGCTGGCATCTCAACGTTCGAGACCAGGAAGGACGACGTGTAACCGTTCACGTCAGATGGCTGGAATCATTCGATTGTCGATCACGTCGGGAATCTTCCCGTGCGGTCATTCGTCCTTGTGTACGGGGATGAGAGAGACATGTAGGGACACGTTGGGGACACCTCGGGTGATGCGCCCCTCACGTTCGGTTCCATGGCCGGCGTGACGCGCGCGAAGCCGGGCAGTTGTCCTTATGTCGGACGGTGAGTGGGGAATGTCGGACGGTGGGTGGGGAGTGACAGTCCATGGAAACGGTTGAGCGCCGTGGCACGGCATCGACGGACGGGTTCACGGGGGTCTCGCGGAGTCTTTGGGTCGAGGAGCCGGCCACGCGCTTGCGTATGCCGGATCCGGTCCGGACGGCCGCTGTTCGAGCCGTGATCATCACGGCTGTGACGCTGATTCAGGCGATGGTCGCGTTTCTGAGCACGCTCGCGGGCTCCTGGCTCGCCTTTCCCATGGTGCTGAGCAGTGTGGCCTCCACGGTCGTGGCGACCTGGGGAGTGCTGGACGTATGGGTGACGCGCCAGGTGTGGAACCAACGCCACGGGGTGGTGTCCATGCCCAGCAGCACGGCTCGGCAGTTGCGCCGTGAGCGACGCAGGGCCCGGCGTGCGGCGAGGAGCGAGGAGCGCGACGGGGTGCGGATACGGGGCCGTGACCAGGCGATGAAGGAGACCCAGGGGTCGGGCAGGCTCAGCGAGGCCTGACGCCCCGGGGCACGCCTGGCCACGGGCTTCACCACCGATTCCCGCCCGGTACCGCCGCCTGCTACTCCGTACCGCTGCCCGCCGCTCCGTCTGCTCCGACGGGCTCCGGGGTCCTTTTGAACATCCGCGTCGCGGTGATCTCGCCGTGCACGGTCTCGCCGTCCGGGTCCTGCTGGGGCAGACCGGGGCGCAGATGCTCCTCGACGCTGATGTACTTCAGTCCGGCACGCAGGTCGGCGTCATTGCGCAGCCGGATGACCAGCGGGAATTCGGCGAGCGCGGTCGTGTCGAAGAGGCCGGTGGTGTAGAGGAGTTGCACCCCCAGGGCGTCGGAGACCGCGCGCTGGAGCTCCAGCAGGTAGGTGGCGTTGGCCCGGCCGATCGGGTTGTCGAGGAAGAGCGTGCCCGCGTGGCGGTGCTTGTCACGTCCTCGGTCGTTGCTGCGCAGGGCCGCCATGGTGCAGTAGAGCGCGATCGCGGCGGTGAGCAGCTGACCGCCGGAGAAGACGTCGCCCATCTGCCCGACCGGGACCCGCTCCGCGCGCAGTACGGCGTCGGGCTTGAGGATCTCCACGGCGATGCCCCTGGGCTGGAGCGCCGCCTCGACCCCGCGCAGCAGCAGGGACATGCCGTCCCGGCGGAGATCGGAGTTCTTCTTCAGGGCCGCGCGGGTCGCCTCGTCGACGACCTCGCCGAGCCGCTCGGTGAGCGTCGACCGGTCCGGATCCTCGAAGCGGATCCGCAGGAACTCCTGCCCGGACCACTCCCCCAGGCCCTCGGGCAGCCGGGAGAGCCGCTGCGCCGAACGGAGCGTCGTCAGCGCGGATTCCACCAGCCCGCGCAGCCGGTCGACGATGGAGTCGCGGTTGCGCTCCAACTGCGCCAACTCGTCCGTCAGCACCCGCAGCCGGGGCGCGAAGGCCTGCTCCCATGACGCCGCGTGCTCGGGCAGCGCGGACGCGGGCAGTTCACGGATCTGCTGGCGGGCGGGGGTGCGCACCTGCTCGTAGCGGGTGGAGTTGGCGTGCCGTACGAGAACGTCACCGGCTTCCCGTACGGCGGCTTCCGCCGCGGACAGTTCGGAGGAACAGGCGCGCAGCGAACGGCGGGCCTCGGCCGTGGACTGCCGTGCCTCTTCCAGGGAGCCGGGGTACGGCTCCGGGGCCTGCGGTGCCTCGTCGTCCCCGCTGTCCTCCGCGGCGGCGCCGCGCAACAGGTCGCGCAGGAGGGCGGCCGTCTCGTCGAAGCCGCCCGCCCCGTCCTCGGAGGCGCGGTGCGCGTGGAGCAGCTCGCCGTGCGCGCCCCGCGCGGTCTCCAACGCGTCGGTCCGGACGGCCAGTTCGGTGGTGGCGGTACGGAGCAGGGTCTGCGCCTGCTCCGCGTCGGCGGGGACCAGTTCCTCGGGGAGTTCGGTGTGCGCGCCGCCGTCCTCGGGGGCCAGCCGCTCGGCCTCGCCGCGGTACCTGCCGAGTTGCTCGCTGGCGGCCGAGGCGCGGGACTCCAGCATCTGGACGAGCGACTCGGCGCGGGCCGCCGCCGCCTGCCTCGACGGGCCGTCGGCGCCGTCCGTCGATTCGAGGAGCTGGGCGGCGCGCGTGCGGACCTTGTTGGTGAGCCGGTCCAGCTCGGCGAGGGCCGCGCTCTCGTCGCTCTCCGCGCGGGCCTGCTCGGCCCGCAGGTCGGCGCCGACGCCCACCTTCTCGTACAGCTGGGAGGCGGCGCGGTAGGCCTCGCGCAGTGCGGGCAGCGCGGCGCGCGGAGCGTCCGGGTCGAGCGTAGGGATGTTCTCCGGCGCACCGGCGATCTCAGCGCGCTCGGCCCGCAGCGCGCGGGCGGTGCGGCGGGCGTCGTCGGCGGCGCGCTGGGCTGCCCTTCGATCCTCGTCGGCGGCGCGGGCCCGCTCCAGGCAGGCGGTCGCCCGCGCCTCGGACTCGGCCGCGTCGTCGGCCAGTTCGCGGAGTGTGGCCTGCCAGCCGGAGCGCTCACGGAGCCGGAACGCGAGACCGGCCAGGGCGTCGGCGACCCGGCGGGCACGCTGGGCCGCTTCCTGCCGTTCGTCGCGGACACGGGCGGTGTCGGCTGCGGCCTCGTCCGCCTCGGCCCGTGCTGTACGGGCCTCGGTGAGCGTCGCCTCGGCCGCCTCGGCGCTCTCCCTGGCCGTCGTGGCCGCCACGGCCAGTTCCGTGAGCATGCCGGGCGGGCAGTCGGCGCGCCAGGAGCCGAGCCGGGCGGCGAGCGAACGGTCCCCGGCGAGCCGCGCCGCGAGTACCCGGATCTCCTCGTCGCGGGCGGCCGCGCGGGTGCGCAGCGCCTGCCGCTCCTCGTCGGCGGCGTGTTCGTCGTGCATGGCCGGGTTCGGCGGTACGAGGAACACCCCGCTGTCGTCCGCGCCGTTCGCGCCGGCGCTCGGGACGGGCGCCAGCAGAGCGGCGGACGTGCCCACGGCCACCGTGGAGCGCGGCAACAGGGCGGCGCCGGCGAGGACTTCGCGGGCACGGGCGTGCGATGCGGGGTCGGTGATCACGACGCCGTCGACCAGTTCGGGCCGGGCGGCCAGCACCGCGGCATGGTCGGCGGGGTCGACGGCCTGCGCCAGATAGCGCCAGCCGGGGAGGGCGGGGATACCGTGCTCGCCGAGATACTCGACGGTGGCCAGGACATCGGGGCCCGGCGGCAGCAGCCCGCCGTCGCCGAGCGCGCCGAGGATGCGGGAGTCGTCCGCCGCGGCGGTACGCAGGTCGAACAGCTGCCGTTCCGCGGAGGAGATGCCCTGGTCGAGCAGCTCGCGCAGTTCGTCGGCGCACCGGTCGAGCTCCTCGGGGCTCAGCGGCCCCGCCGGCGCCGACTGGTCCGGGCGCCGGTCCCCCGGCCCGTTCTCACGCACGGCGTCGCCCGCGTTCTCGCCCGAGCCGTCGCGGGGTGCGGGGACCACGGCCAGAGCGGCCACCGCGGTGGGCAGGCTCAGCAGTTCGGCGAGCCGCTCGTCCCCGGCGATCGATTCAGCGGCGCGGCGCTCCGCGTCGTACGCGTGCTCGGCCGCCTGCGCCGCGTCGGCGGCGCGCGCGGCGGCGAGTTCGGCGCGCGACTCCGCCGAGGCCGTCTCCCTGGCCCGCTCGGCCGCCGTGGTCGCCGCCTCGCGCGCCGTGTCCCAGCCCGCGACGGCGGACTTCTCCGCGTCGCTCGCGGCAAGCGCGGCACGGGCCGGGTCCGCGTCGGGCGCGGTGTCGTCGAGCCAGCCGGCCCGGACCGCCTCGGCCGTCTCCTGCTCGACCTCGGCCAGGCGCTGGCGCAGATGCCCGGCCTCACTGCGGGCGCGCTGGGTCTCGGTGGCGGCGGACGTCGCGTCGCGGTGTGCCGCCTCGCCGGTCTCCTGGAGGACCGCGGAGCGCTCCTCCTCCTCGTTCGCCACGCGCTCCCCGTCCTCCGCGGCGGCGTGCAGCGCCCGTACGAGGTCGGCGGCTGCGGTGGCCCGCGCGGCCAGGGCGGGCGCGGCGTCACGCTCGGCCTCCCGGATCGCGACGGCCACCCGCGCGGAGCGGTCGGCGGCGGCGCGGTGGCGCAGAACGGCTTCGGCGGCCTGCCAGGCGGAGTGGAGCGTACGGGCGTCGGTCAGCTCACGGCGCTGGGCGGCGGCGCGCTTCTCCGCCGCGGACAGGGCCAGAGAGGCGTGCCGGTAGGCCAGTTCGGAGGCGATCAGCGAGCTGTGGCCGCGTGCCTGCTCGGCCGAGGTCACGGTGTGCGCGGCCGCGGTGACCTGCTGGGCGAGGTCCGCGGCCCGCTCCCGCTCGTCGGCCGCGCGGGCCGTGAGCCGGCGTACGAGCGTACGGGCCCGGCGCTCGGCGCCCGCGTGGACATCGCGGGCACGGGCGCGGGTGTCGGCGGCTTCGACGATCCGGCCGAGCAGTTCGACGGAACCGGCCGTGAAGTCGCGCTCGGCGGTGAGTTCGGCACGACGGCCCAGCTTGTTGCCGAAACCTCCGACGAGGTCCGCGAGGCCGTCCGTGTCCCGCGTGTCGGTGACTGCGCGCAGCAGGAGATCGGTGAAGTCGGAGTCCTTCTTGACCGCGAAGAGGCCGGCCGCCTCACCCTCGTCGGCGTTCATCTCCCGCTGGTAGCGGAAGAGTTCGGGGTCCAGGCCCAGGTCGCCGAGGTGTTCGTTCCAGCGGTCGTGGATCTCCTCCCAGTGGATGTCGAGATGCGGATAGACCTTGCCCGCCTCGGTGATGGCGTCCCGGAAGCCCTTCATCGTGCGACGTCGGCCCCGCGCGCCCGACGCCCCCTCGACGGGTGCCCGTACCGCGGTCGACTCGGCGACCGGCAGGGAGTCGAGGCTGAGCCCGGGGCCCGGCCGGAAGGAGTACCAGGCCTCGGCGAACTTCCTCGGGTCGTTGGACACCTGGCGGCCGCGCCACTCGCTCGCCTTGCCGACCACGACGAGTTCACCGGTCTGCGTGTGCTGCCACTCCAGGGCCACATGGCCGCAGTCGTCGGCGAGCAGGAACTTGCGCAGCACTCCGGAGCTGGCGCCGCCGAGCGTATTGCGGTGTCCGGGCAGCATCACCGAGAAGATCAGCTTGAGCAGGACGGACTTGCCGCCGCCGTTCTCCAGGAAGAGCACGCCGGCGGGGGCCGGGCGGCGCGGCGGGCCCACCGGCTCCTCCTCGAAGAACTCCGCCTGGGTGGGCGCGGGGTGGGGCACGGGTGCGCCTACCCCGCGCAGGTCGAGCACGGTGTCGGCGTAGCGCGCACCGGCGGGGCCGATGGAGTAGAGGCGGACCCGGGACAGCTCGTACATGGCGGCGGACTCTCGTTGTGGTGCGGACCGGTGGGGCCGGTGGGGCCGGTGGAGCCGGTTGGATCAGTCGGGTTGGGGTTGAGGGGTGGGGTGGGGTGGGGGTGAGGGTTCGTTTCGGAACCGGTTTCGGTCGGGCCCGGTTTGAGTTCGGTTCGGGATCCGGATGCGGTACGTCCGCGATCAGGCGTGGAAAGGCAGGCCCGCGTCGGCCGCCAGCTCCAGGTCGTCACCGTCCGGTGGTGGCAGCAGGGTGGCCGAGCCGTCGCTCACCGGCACAACGCCCAGCTCCAGCAGCTCGGCCATGGCCGCGTGGCCCGCCATGTCGCGGACCTGGAGTTGGTAGCGGGCGGTGGTGCGATAGGCCCCTCCGGCATCGTCGCCGGTGCGCTGGAGGAAGCCGGAGTCGGTGAGGAACACGACGGCCTTGCCGACGATGCCGGTGGTGGAACCGGCCAGCCTGCGGGCGTCCTTGGTGGCTCCGGTGGCACTGCGCCGAGCGTAGATCCGCCAAGCTGCTTCGAGGCCGGGCGCTTCGGTCGACGGGTCGGTGTTGTCGCCCTGCTCCTCGGCGCGCTCCTCCAGCCTCCGGCAGGCCTGCCGTACGAACGCGTCGACGCCGTTGACCGTGATCCGGCCGATGTATCCGTCGTCCGCGAGGTCGGCCGGCCGGGGGAACGCCATCGCCGCGACGGCCAGGTGGGCCAGTCCGTGCAGGAAGCGGTCGGCCGACTCGGGGGCGGCGCGACGGGCGTAGTCGCCCATCCGGACCGCGAACAGCGAGTCCTCGTCCGCCGTCACGGCCATGCCGGCGCGGGGGGAGACCTCCAGGACGATCAGGCCGAAGCCGGTGGCGACGGCGTCGGCGATACGCGCGAAGGCGGGGTCTTCGCGGTAGCGCCGGAGCAGCTCGGTGTACTCGGAGTCCCGCGCGGGGAGCAGCTTCGGCTGGAGCCCGAAGGAGACGAGCCGGGCGGCGTCGGCGGCGTCGGCGGGGCTGACACCGCCGCCGCTCGCCGGGGCGGCGGTGTCGGCCGCGTCCGCGCTGCCGGTCTCGGCCCACGCGGCGGTGTGCTCGGCGTGGTGGTCACTCACGGGTGTGGCTCCTTGCTGCGGTGTCGCCGTGCGGCGGGCGGGGCGGTGCGGGTTGGGGTGCGGGGCGGTGCGGGTGCCGTAGGCGGTGCGGGTGTGGTGGGCGGTGCGGGTGTGGTGGGTGCCGCGGGGGGTGCGGGGGCCGGGGCCTCCGGAGGCGCATGTCCGGACTGCATGATCTACGCCGCGTGCGGGTTGGTTTTCGGGTGCGGGTTGTCGTGCGGCACACATCACGCTTCACGTCCGGACACGTCACCTCCCGCGACCCCGACCCCCTCCCGTCCGTTCTCGTCTGCGGGCCGCCTTCTGCTTCTGCCTGCGCCTCTGGGGTCGGGGTGCCCCGACGCTCTGGTCGGGTTGTTGTCCGGCGGGGCGCGCCGCTGTCGTGAGGGAGAGCGCGCGCAGGTTTGTGAGGTACGAGCGAACCGAGCACGGTCGGCCGTCGGCAGTGCCCGCGGCCGGAGGCCGCTGATTGACACAGCAAGCGCCCCGGAGGCGAACCGAGCCCGGAAACCTCTTCACGCCGCCTCCTTGCGATCCGCCGTCATGCCCGCCGCGTCCAGGAGCGCAGTGCCCACGATGAGGTCCGCGCCGCCGAACTCCGGGTCTTCCAGCGGGGTGCCGTCGTCGACGGCGAACAGCAGTCGTTCCTCGCCCTGGCGGTAGGCCGTGCCCACTGGGGGGCTGGCCGCGTGGATGGCCAGGAGGGCGACCAGATACGGGAGTTCCGGGTCGCGGTCGCGGGCCTCGGCCAGGAGGCCGGACAGACGTCGCGGGGCGTCGTGTTCCAGGTCGAGCAGTTCCTTCGCGCTCGCCAGCTGTTCTTCGCTGAAGCGGCTGTCGTCCGGGGTCGCGATCAGGTCCGGCTCGGGCATTTCCGCGCCCAGATGCTCACGCTCGACCGGTGGCGTCAGCAGCAGGTCGATCAGGTCGCCGACGCGGACGGAGGTGGGTGTGCGCAGGCCGGTGCCGCGGGTGAAGAACGCGTCGGTCACGCGCGTCGCCTGCTCGACGGGCAGCGGCAGCAGTGGGGCGACCAGTTGTCCGTACAGGTCGAGTCCCGTGTGGACGGTGGGCCGGGCGAAGGCCTGGCGGTCCTGTTCCGCGCGGAACAGCGGGCCCGCTTCGAGCAGCCGGGACTGGAGCTGGGTGTGCCGGCGGATGCAGTCCTTGACGATGTCGACCAACTCGGCGGCACGCCGCTTGTGCTCGGCCGCCCTGGGGTCGGTACCGGTCTCCATTTCGTCGCGCGCCTTGCGGATGTTGGTCAGGATCGCGTTCTCGTGGCGGTACCGGTCGGCGACGTGGTCGAGCGCCTCGTCGATCATGTCCGGCACGGAGTTGAGCCAGTCGACCGCGCGCACATTGCGGCGCGTCGCCTCCAGCGTCCTGCGGAGCGTCTCCGCGTACTGCACGGTCCGGTAGCGAGCCTGCTCGGCTGCGAGTTGGGCGTCGGCGAGCCTGCCTCGGCTGATCAGCACCTCCAGCTTGACCTCGGCGGCGATCTGCGCGCTGGTGACGTCGGTGTCGAGCGCTCCGACCAGCACGTTGACCGCTTCGTCGGTGGTGCGGAGATAGACGCTTCCGCCGTGCCCCGGCACCTCTTCGATGAGCTTGAAGTCGTAGTCCCTGCGGGTGTAGACGCCGTCGGTGCCGAAGGTGCCGTACACCGCGCGGAATCCGCGGTCCACGCTGCCGACGTTGATCAGGTTCTCCAGCACCCAGCGGGCGACGCGCTCGTGTTCCGTGACCGGACGGCCGGGGGCCTGGGCGGCGACGCGTGGCAGCAGCCGGGCCACGATCTGCTCGTGGTCGGCGCCGGTGTCGAAGTCCATGTTGAGTGTGACCAGGTCGATGGCGGAGAGCGCGACCTCGGCCATCGCGTAGACGGAGTACTCCCCCGCGAGATTGGCCTTGCGGGTGTCCAGGTCATGCAGTGGCGCCGTGCAGGCGAGCGCGCGCAGCCGCCGCGCGAGCCCTTCGTCGGCGGCCGGGCCCTGGGCAGGCCGCGGCCCCGCGCTGAGCTGGGGCGGAACGAAGTCCGTCGAGGCAGGCGAAGTCACGCTGCACAGATTATGTCCTCGCACTGACAACGGTCGAAACGGCGCAGAGCGACCGGGGAAACGCCGGTGCGTCCGACGCCGGAAGCGGCCTCAGTCCGGGCTGTCCGCGTGCTGCTCGCCGTCCTCCGCGACCAGGCTCGCGTACACCTCCACGAGTTGTCGGCGCGAGTCGTCCAGATACTTGGCGAGCATGCGTTCCGTCCCGTCCCGGTCCCCCGATCTGAGCGATTCGAGGAGCTGCCGGTTGCGTACGAGATACGGCTCGTGGAGTCGGCGCGGGTCGTCCACGATGTGGAAGGCGAGGCGCAGTTCGGCCAGTACCCCGCGCATCAGTTCGTCCGTGCGCGCGCTGCCCGCCAGCGCGACCAGTTCGCGGTGGAAGTGGATGTTCGCCGTCGAGACGCCCTTCCAGATCCGTTCCTTCGCCGCCCGCTCGCCCCTGGAAACCGCCTGCTCCAGGCCTTCGATCCGGAAAGGCGGTCCGTCGAGCCCGCGCACGACCGCGCATTCGATCAGCCGGCGCGTGCGGTAGATGTCCTCGACGTCCTCGACCGCGAGCACCCTCACGAAGACGCCGCGGTTGAGCTGGTGTACGAGCAGTCGCTCGTGCGTGAGCAGCCGGAACGCCTCGCGCAGCGTGTTGCGCGAGACGCCGAGCGCCTTGCCGATGATGTCCTCGGAAAGCCGTTCCCCCGGCTGGAAGTAGCCCTCCGCGATCCGGGTCCGCAGTATGTCGGCGACCCGTTCCGCCGTGCTCGTACGGCCCAGCAGCGGGCGGTCGTCCGCCAGTTCACCCGGTCCGGCCCCGCTCGTCGTCACAGCGCCCTCTCCCTTGTCCGCCCTGCCCTGGCGCCGACGCGCTCCCCCGGCCTGGGCGACCCATCGTAGAAGCAAGAACGAACCAACGTACCTCTTGTCGGATTGTTGAACGATCCTCTAGGTTGTGCTCAGCTCACGATCCCGCACGTCCTCGAATGTGCATTCGGCTTCTGTATGTCGGCCATTTTCGGCGGTTTCGGTTCGTTCTTGAGTGAGTCGCATGCGACCGCCGTACGTGGAACAGGGCGGGGCGTCGGCCGCGCCCCGGCCTTCGGGACTGTCGGCTACGGTCTCGCGGTACTCGCGCTGACCGGACTCCCCGAGACGCGTGACCGCGAACTGGTCCGATCCGATCGGAAGGTGACCCATGACCTGGGCGTCCATCGACCTCAACGCCGATCTCGGCGAGGGCTTCGGCCGCTGGCGGCTGACCGAGGACGAGCAACTGCTCTCCGTCGTCACCAGCGCCAATGTGGCCTGCGGCTTCCACGCCGGGGACGCGGCCACGATGCGGCGGGTCTGCGCGCGGGCCGCCGAGCGCGGGGTGCGCATCGGCGCCCAGGTCTCGTACCGCGATCTGGCGGGCTTCGGCCGGCGCGCGATGGATGTGCCGTCGGACGAACTGGCCGCCGAGGTCGCGTACCAGATCGGGGCGTTGGAGGTGTTCGCGAAGGCGGCGGGTTCCCGGGTCTCGTACGTCAAACCGCACGGCGCCCTCTACAACAGAGTTGTTCATGACGCGGAGCAGGCCGAGGCCGTGGTCGACGGTGTCATGCTCACCGGAGAGCGGCTCCCCCTGCTCGGGCTGCCGGGCTCACGGCTCCACGACATGGCGGAGAAGGCCGGACTGCCCGTCGTCACCGAGGCGTTCGCCGACCGGGCGTACACCCCGGAGGCCACCCTGGTGCCGCGCGGGCGGGAAGGGGCCGTGATCACGGACCCCGGGCTCGTCGTGGAACGGTCCGTCTCCATGGCCCGGTTCGGCGTGGTGACCTCCCTGTGCGGGCAGTCCGTCGGTGTCCGCGCCCGTTCGCTCTGCCTGCACGGGGACACCCCGGGCGCCGTCGGTCTGGCCCGCCGGGTCCGCGGTCAGCTCGAAGCGTCGGGAGTACGGGTGGAGGCCTTCGTATGAGAACGCTGCCTGTCGGGGACCGGGCGCTGCTCGTCGAACTGGCCGACGGGGAGCGGACCGCGGCGTTCCACGCGGAGCTGCTGCGCCGCCGGGCCGCCGGCACCCTGCCGCCGGTACGGGAGATCGTGCCCGCGGCCCGTACCGTACTGCTCGACGGGCTGGACGATCCGGACGGCTTCGCCGCGCGGCTCGACGGCTGGGAGACTCCCGGGCCGCACGCGCGCGTGCCGGACACCGTCGAGCTGCCGGTCCGTTACGACGGTCCCGATCTGGCGGAGGTCGCGGCGCTGTGGGGGGTGCCGGCCGAGGAGGTGGCACGGATCCACTCGGCGGCCGAATTCCGTGTCGCCTTCTGCGGTTTCGCGCCCGGCTTCGGCTATCTCACCGGGCTGCCCGAGGCCTACGACGTACCCCGCAGGCCCACGCCACGTACCGCGGTCCCGGCGGGCTCCGTCGCCCTCGCGGGCCCCTACACCGGGGTGTATCCGCGCTCCTCCCCCGGCGGCTGGCAGCTGATCGGGACGACGGACGCGCTCCTGTGGGACCCGGCGCGCGAGCCCGCCGCGCTGCTCGCGCCGGGGACGCGTGTGCGGTTCACGCCGCAACCGACAGGAGCAGCGGCGAAGGCGGCGAGCCGATGACGGACCGGGCCTTCGCGGTCATCAGGGCCGGGGCGCTGACGACGGTCCAGGATCTGGGCCGGTACGGGCACGCCCATCTCGGCGTGCCGCGCTCCGGGGCCCTCGATCCGCCCGCGCTGCGGCTGGCCAACCGGCTGGTCGGCAACGCGGAGGGCGCGGCGGCCCTGGAGACGACGCTCAACGGATGTGCGGTACGGCCGCGTTGCGCGGTCACCGTGGCGGTCACGGGTGCGCCGTGCCCGGTCGCCGTCGACGGCCGCCCGGTGGCCTGGGGCGCTGCGGTACGGGTCCCGGCGGGCGCGTTGCTCGATGTCGGGGCGGCGGTCGCGGGGGTCCGCGGTTATGTGGCGTTCGGTGGCGGGATCACGGTGGAGCCGGTGCTGGGCAGCCGGTCCACGGATCTGCTCTCCGGCCTCGGCCCGGGGCCGCTGCGCGACGGGACGGTGCTGCCCCTGGGCCCCGCGACGGGCCGGGCGGCGCCGCTCGACGGGGTGCCGTCGGGGGCTCCGCCGGCCGAACTGGTGCTGCGGATACGGCTCGGGCCCCGCGACGACTGGTTCACCGCCGCGGCGCTGCGCACGCTCGCCACCCGCTCCTACCGGGTGTCGTCCGCGAGCAATCGCATAGGGCTGCGCACGGAGGGGCCGCCGCTGGAGCGCGCCGTACCGGACGAACTGCCCAGCGAGGGCATGGTGACGGGGGCCGTACAGGTGCCGCCGGACGGCCGCCCCGTGGTCTTCCTCGCCGACCATCCGACGACCGGCGGCTATCCGGTGATCGCGGTCGTCCGGCAGCGCGACCTGCCCGCGGCGGCCCAGGCGACGCCCGGGACGCCGGTGCGTTTCCTACCGGTACGGCGCCGAATCCCGTCGTAGGCCTCGCGCCCGAGGGCCCGGCAAACCTCCCACGCCCGTACGACCTGGCCTTTGTCTCCCTCGAGCCGAGCGGGCCCACGCGGCCCGGAACCATGCGCTCGGAGCACCCGCCACCGGGCAGGTCGACCGTGTGCCTCAACAATCCCCGTAAAAACAGCAGTAGTTGTCAGGCCCACTCGCTAGACTTGACATCGCCGCCCCACCGCGCCCGGTCGGGTGGCTGAAGCTCGGGGGGGCTGAGGCGCATGACGGAGTCCGGAGTGCGCATGGGGCTCAGAGGCCGCAGCGGCATCCTTTCCCTCGTCGACGAGTGCCTCAGGCAGCCTCCCGACGCGGAACGTCCCGTGACCATCCTGCTCGGCCCGCCCGGCAGCGGCGCCAGTGAGGCGCACAGCGCGCTCATGGAGCAGTTCGGGCCGGAGAACCCGTTCGCCTACGTCAACCTGGCCGGCGAGCACGCCCTGCTGCCGCGCTACGGCCTGGCCCTGCTCGCCGGCCAGCTGGAACGCAAGCTGCCGAGATACCGGCGCTCACACTTCCCCCGGCTCACCCTCGGGCTGCTCGCCTCCGACCACGAGCTGCGGATGACGAGCCTGGCCGAGGGCCGGCGCAACATCCGGCGGGAGCTGGACGCGTTCCAGGAGCGGGCCGAGGCACGTTATGGCGACTACCTCGCGGCCTTCTTCGAGGTGGCCGGAGGCGCCGTGGGCGCTCCGGACGGCGCCTCGACCGCGGCGGCCGCGCTGCTGATGGACGCCCTGCGGCACGGCCGGCGCCGGCTGCCCGGCCGTAAGTTCACCGGCGGTGCCGCGTGGTACGGCGGTCACCCTCTGATCCGGAGCCAGGATCCGTGGGAGGCGCTGGTCGAGCTCAACCTCTGGCGGCACGACGGCGACGAGGACGGCCAGGAGCGACTGGACCGGGTGCTGTTCTCGGCCTTTCTGGAGGACCTCCGCCGCAATGTGGCCCACTCGTTCATGCCCCGCTCCTACCTGCTCCTGCTCGACAACTCCCATTCGGAGTACGGCCGTCGCTTCCTGGATCTGCTGATCCGCGCCCGGCACGACGACACGGTGGTGGCGGGCGCCCCCTGCGATCCGCTGACCATCGTCGCGAGTTCCAACCGCTGGCTGCCCCGCTGGGGCCCGGCCACCGGCGATCAGTGGCCCTGGCAGCTGCGCGGCCCCGATCGGGCGTCCCTCGGGGACTGGAGCGAACACCGGCCGACGCGTGACAGCGACGACACCTGGTGGTATCCGCTGCGGCTGCGCGATCTGAACCTCGACGAGGTGCGCATCCGTATCGAGCTGGAGCTGCGCCGCCACGCCGATCTCGCGCCCTTCACCCGCCTCGCCCCCTTCGTACACCGGCTGACCTGCGGGCTGCCGAGGGCGGTGCACCAAGTGCTCGACGCCCTGCGGCACTCCGACGTACCCCCGGAGGGCGGGCTGGAGCAGGACCGGTGGCTGCGCACCCTGCCCGAGAGGACGCTGCGGGACGGCGAGGACACGCCTACGCTCGCCGAGGCCGCCCTCGACCATCTGCTCCAGGGGTTCGACGACACCCGGCGCGACACCCTCGCCGAGTGCGCCGCCGCACGTGACTTGTCCATCGGCGCGCGCGTACTGAGCCCCGGGGACTCGCTGTTCGGCGAGATACGCGCGCGCTGGCTGCTGCTCAGTCCGGGGGCCGTGATGCCGACGCTCCACCCCTGGCTGCGGCGGATGCTGCTGTGGCGCCTCGCGCGGCGCCCGGACGACTGGGACACGGTGCACGAACTGCTCGCCGAGCACTTCAGATCCGGTCAGCGCACGGTCCAGGAGATGTACCACCGGCTGGCCTGGGGACAGATCGAAGAAGTGACCGATTATCTGGTCGGACGCTTCCCGACGGTGCCCGCGGCGCAGTGGATCAACGAGTTCAACGCGATCACGGCGGCGCCCAACCGGTTCCCGGCCATCGGTGGACCGCTCGAACTGCTCGCCGGGCTCGGCCCGGCCGAGCCCGGCGAGGCGGTCACCACCGGATCGGTGATACGGGAACTGATCACCACCCGATGGGTGTGGAGCGACCCGCTCGCCGATCCCGGAATGCGGCTGAACAACCTGCTCGCCGACGGGTTCAACCAGCTGTCGCGGCTGCGGAGGAACGACGTCGTGGCCCTGTTCAACGAGGCCGAGCGCTACCGCCACTGGCGCCATCCACTGATATCCACGAGCGAGGGGTGAGAGCCGGATGCGTCCGAGACTCGAATGGCCGCTGCACATCGTGCGCCGGGTCGTGATCGCGGTGGTCGTCGTCGCCGCCCTCGCCGTGGCCGTCCCGCTCACCATGAACTGGATCGGTGAGACACGGGCGCGCTGCGACGACGGCGTCGTCAAGAAGGGCGAGAACAACGAGTGTGTCGGTGTCACCGACGGCTCCTGGGCCTTCGCCGACCACCTCGAACGGGTCGAGGGAATGATCAAGGCGGAGAACGACCGGGTACTCAAGGACGCCAAGACCAAGAAGGAGCCGTACGTCAGCGTCGCGTACATGACGTCCTTCACGCTCGGCGACGACGACAGCAACTCCGAGGATTCGGTACGCCACGAGCTGGAGGGCGCCTATCTCGCGCAGCACCGGCACAACCGGGGCGACCTCTCCTCCTCCCCCAAGATCCGGCTGCTGGTCGCCAACACGGGCAGCCGTTCCGCGCAATGGGAACACACCGTCGGCGAGCTGATCGACCGCAAGACCTCCGCCGACAGGCTCGTCGCCGTCGCCGGACTCGGCCCCAGCACCAACCCCAACCTGGCCGCGCTGAAGCGACTCTCGAAGAACGGTATCGCCACGGTCGCCAGCACCATGAGCGCCACCAACATCCAGAACATCCCCGGCTTCGTACGGGTCGGTCCCGACAATGTGGCCGAGGCGCAGGCCGCGGCGAACTACCTGAAGAAGACGGACGCCCGTACGGCGGTCGTCGTCCAGGACATCTCCGACAGCAACTACGCGAAGACCCTGAACGACGCGTTCAGCGAGGCGTTTCCCGACAAGGACCACAGACTGGTCGGGGAGACCATGACCTTCGACTCCGCGGGAGCCCCCGGCGTCTGGAAGGCCGAGCTGCGCAATATCCCGGTGAACATCTGCGACAAGAAGCCGGAGATCATCTTCTTCGCGGGGCGCGGCCGCCAGCTCACCCATTTCCTCGACGCGCTCGCCAACCGCAGCTGCACCCGGCAGAAGTTCACCGTCTTCGCCGGCGACGACACCTCGAACCTCAACCGGCGGCAGATCGAACTCGCCGCGCAGCGGGCCGTGCGGGTGCTCTACACGGGGCTGGCCCACCGCGACACACTGAGCAACTCACCGGAGAGCGTGTCCGAACGCTCGGCTGAGTACTTCCAGGTGAACGGTCAGATGGACCGCTGGTTCCCCGGAGACGACCGCTACGACGGCCAGGACATCATGGCCCACGACGCCGTCCTCACCGCCGCCCACGGCATCGAACTGGCGCCCGGCGGTTCCGAGATGACCGGTGAGGCGGTGGGCCGGATGTTCCACCAGATGGACGGCCAGCCGGTGGCGGGGGCGAGCGGCTTCATCTCCTTCCAGAACAACGGCAATCCGCGCAACAAGGCGGTGCCGATCCTCAGCCTCAACTCGAAGGGCCGCGCGGACCTCGTCGAGGTGTCGGCGGCCCAGGGCAGGCCGCCCGTGGGCCGCTGAGGGGCGTGCCCGGTCCGGCCGGTCTCGCGGACTTCCCGCGTCAGCGCGCCGTTCCGTAACCGCCGCCGCCCGGCGTCCTGATGATCAGGACGTCGTCCGGCTCCATCTCCACCAGGTCGACGCCCCGCAGCGGCGTGAGCGTACCGTCCGCGCGCTCCACCGCGTTGCCGCCGAGCGCGCCGGCCGCGCCGCCCGCCATACCGTACGGCGGGATCCTGCGGTGTCCGCACAGGAGCGTCACCGTCATCGGCTCCAGGAAGCGCAGGCGCCGTACGACCCCGTCGCCGCCCCGCCACCGCCCCGCGCCGCCACTGCCCTCCCGTACGGCGAAGCTGTCGACCCGTACCGGGTAACGCCACTCCAGGACTTCGGGGTCGGTGAGCCGGGAGTTGGTCATATGGGTCTGTACGGCATCGGCGCCGTCGAAGCCGTCGCCCGCTCCTGAGCCGTTCGCGATCGTCTCGTAGTACTGCACCCGGTCATTGCCGAAGGCCACGTTGTTCATGGTGCCCGAGCCCTCGGCCTGGACGCCGAGCGCCGCGTACAGCGCGCCCGTGACGGCCTGGGAGGTCTCCACATTGCCCGCGACGGTCGCCGCCGGGAAGGCGGGTGCCAGCATCGAGCCGTCCGGTACGCGCACCTCCAGCGGTTCCAGACAGCCGCTGTTGAGCGGGATGTCGTCGGCGACCAGCGTCCGGAAGACGTACAGCACCGCGGCCATCACCACGGACGTGGGCGCGTTGAAGTTGCCCGGCAGCTGCGGCGAACTGCCGGTGAAGTCCAGGACCGCGCCGCGCGCCTCCCGGTCGACGCTCAGCGCGACCTCGATCACCGCGCCGCCGTCGGTCTCGTAGCGGTAGGAGCCGTCGTGCAGATCGGCGACGATCCGGCGGACGGACTCCTCGGCGTTGCTCCGTACGTGCCCCATATAGGCCTGGACGACGTCGGTCCCGAACTCAACGGTCATCCGGCGCAGTTCGCCGATGCCCTTCTCGTTCGCCGCGATCTGGGCCCGCAGGTCGGCGAGGTTGGAGTCCGGGTCGCGGGAGGGGTAGGGCGCGGTGGTGAGCAGTTCCCGGGTCTCGGCCTCACGGAGACGGCCGTCCCTGACCAGCAGCCAGTTGTCGAAGAGCACGCCTTCTTCGTGGACGGTCCTGCTGAAGGCGGGCATGGAGCCCGGGGAGATGCCGCCGATCTCGGCGTGGTGGCCGCGCGAGGCCACCAGGAACTCCAGCCGGTCACCTCCGTCGCCGGGTGTCTCACCGAACACGGGGGTCACGACGGTCACATCGGGCAGGTGGGTGCCACCGTGGTACGGGTCGTTGATGGCGTACACGTCCCCGGCCCGCAGCGTGCCCTCGTTGCGCCGCAGGACCTCCTTGATGGAGTCGCCCATCGACCCGAGGTGGACAGGCATGTGCGGCGCGTTGGCGATCAGATTGCCGTCGGCGTCGAACAGCGCGCAGGAGAAGTCGAGCCGCTCCTTGATATTGACGGAGTGGGCGGTGTTCTCCAGGCGTACGCCCATCTGCTCGGCGATCGCCATGAAGAGGTTGTTGAAGACCTCCAGCAGTACGGGGTCGACGTCCGTCCCGACCGCGGCCCGCGCGGGGCGCGGCCGTACGCGCGTGAGCAGCAGATGTCCGCGCTCGCTCACGGCCGCCCGCCAGCCCGGTTCGACCACGGTGGTGGCGTCGGCCTCGGCGATCACGGCGGGCCCCGTCACGGTGTCGGCCGGCCTCAGATCCTCGCGGCGGTACAGCGGGGTGTCCCGGAGGCGTCCGTCCGTGAACATCCTTACGGAGGCGTACGGTTCGCTCCCGCCCGGACGAGCGGCGCGGTCCACCCGGTGCGGGGTGTGCGGCGCCTCGTGCGGACCGGATGTCCCCACCGCCTCGACCGAGACGGCCTCCACGATCAGCGGCTTGTCCATGGTGAAGCCGTACCGCGCGCGGTGTTCACGCTCGAACGCCCCGGTCATGGCGGCGGCGTCGGCCAGCTCGACCGGCAGGCTCGCGTCCGTACCGGCGTACCGCAGCAGCACGCGCGCGTGCGTGGTGACGGCGCTGTCGGGGACGGCGTCGGCGCGCAGTTCCGCGCGGGTGCGCCCGGCGAGTGCGTCGCACAGCTCACGCACCCGGAGCAGTGTCCCGTCGTCCAGCTCGGCCTCGACGGACTGTTCCCGCATGGCGGTGGCATCGGCGAGCCCGATGCCGTACGCGGACAGGACCCCGGCCAGCGGCGGCACGATCACGGTGCCGATGCCCAGGGCGTCGGCGACCGCGCAGGCGTGCTGGCCGCCGGCCCCGCCGAAACTGGTGAGCGCGTAGCGGGTGATGTCGTGTCCGCGCTGTACGGAGATCTTCTTGACGGCGTTCGCCATGTTGAGGACGGCGATCTCCAGATAGCCGGCCGCGACCTCCTCCGGGGCGCGCCGCACGCCGGTGGCCTTCCGTACCTCTTCGGCGCGGGCCGCGAAGAGTTCCCGTACCGCCTCGGTGTCCAGGGGCTGGTCCCCGCGCGGGCCGAACACCGTGGGGAAGTGCGCCGGCTGGACGCGGCCGAGCATCACATTGGCGTCGGTCACGGTGAGCGGGCCGCCGCGCCGGTAGCAGGCGGGTCCCGGTACGGCGCCCGCCGAGTCGGGCCCGACGCGGTAGCGCTGTCCGTCGAAGTGCAGCACGGAGCCGCCGCCCGCCGCGACGGTGTGGATGCTCATCATGGGCGCGCGCATCCGCACCCCGGCGACCTGGGTGCCGAGTTCGCGTTCGAAAGCGCCCGCGTAGTGCGACACATCGGTGGAGGTGCCGCCCATGTCGAAGCCGATGACCCGGCCGAAGCCCGCCTGCCCGGACGTACGGGCCATGCCGACCACACCGCCGGCCGGACCCGACAGCACGGCGTCCTTGCCCCGGAAGTGGGCGGCTTCCCTGAGCCCTCCGTTGGACTGCATGAACATCAGCCGGATGCCGGGCAGTTGCGCGGCGATCTCGTCGACGTAGCGGCGCAGGATCGGTGAGAGATAGGCGTCCACGACGGTGGTGTCACCGCGTGGTACGAGCTTGATCAGCGGGCTGACCTCGTGTGAACAGCTGACCTGGGTGAAACCGGCCGCACGCGCGGCGTCGGCGACGGCGCTCTCGTGCGCGGGGTGGCGGTAGCCGTGCATCAGGACGACGGCGGCGCTGCGGAAGCCGTCTTCGTAGGCGGTACGCAGAGCGGCGGCGACGGTCTCCGTGTCGAGCGGCCGTACCGTGACGCCGTGCGCGTCGACGCGCTCCGGGACCTCGATGACGCGTTCGTACACCGCCTCGGGCAGCACGATATGGCGGTCGAACAGCCGGGGCCGGTTCTGGTAGGCGATACGGAGGGCGTCCCGGAAGCCCTCCGTGATCAGGAGGACGGTCGGCTCGCCGCGCCGCTCCAGGAGCGCGTTCGTGGCGACGGTCGTCCCCATCTTGACGACGTCGACGCGGTCGGCGGGAACCGGGTCGTGCGGTCCGAGCCCGAGCAGCAGCCGGATACCGGCGACCGCCGCGTCCTCGTAGCGCTCCGGATGGTGCGAGAGGAGCTTGCGTGTGACGAGCTCTCCGTCGGGACGCCTGCCCACCACATCGGTGAAGGTGCCACCCCGGTCGATCCAGAATTCCCAGCGCCCGGTCATTCCCCCATTCTGGCAACGGATGCGCGCGGGGAGAGCGTAGCGAGGGCGCGGGAGAGGGTCTCGTCCGCCTGTAGATCGAGGCGCGCCCCGGTGCCGCGCGCCCAGTGCTGTACCTCGTCGCCCGCCAGTCGCAGCAGCTCGGGCAGGAGGTCCTGGCACCGGCGCACCACCCATCCGGTGCCCGAGACGGCGAGCCAGCGCAGTGCCTCCGTACGGGTGGGTGACGGCTGGTCGGCCTCCAGCGAGGGAGGCGGGCCGAGCGCCAGTCCACGCGCGGCGAGCAGTTCGTGGAAGCGCGCGGCGATCATCCGGTGGCCACGTTCGCACGGATGCAGCCGGTCGGCGCTCCACAGTGACCGGTCGGCGACCCAGGACTCGTCCGCCATGTGCAGATGGACGGTGTCGTAGCGCGTCGACAGGGCGTGTACGACGGCGTTCACGGCGCGCTGTCGGCGCGCGAGCGGGCGGGCAAGGGGCGCGGGCAGGCCGAGCACGGCGCCCGGATCGGGCAGGCAGGCGGTCATCAGGACGGCGCCGCTCTCGGCGAGGGCCGCGCAGATCCGGTCGAGCCGCGGGGCGAGGTCCTGGATGTCGAAGGCGCGGCGGAGGGTGTCGTTGACGCCGACGAGGACGGAGGCGAGGTCGGGCGCGAAGTCGAGGGCGGCCGGGACCTGCCGCTCCTCGACGTCGCGGGTGAGCGCGCCGCTGACGGAGACGTTGCGAAACCGGACACCCTCGATGGTGCCGGGGCCGTCAGGATCGCCCGAACTGCCTTGGTCTTGAAGCCTGTTGGAGACGTTGTTCCTCCTCCGGGTGCCGCGGTCGCCGGGCAGCTGCGCCGGGTCCGGTCCGGTCTCGGGCCGGGGCAGCGGGTCGTGTCGCCGCTCGGTCCCGGGTCCGGCGAGGGGCGGCCGGGCAGGGCCCGGCGCCCCGCCGAGCAGCGCGGCCCACCCGCGCCACTCGCCGCCCTCCACGGGGTCGCCGATCCCGGCGGTCAGCGAGTCCCCGAGCGCGACATACCGCAAGGGGCGCGGTGGTACGGACACGACACGGCGTGGCGGTACGGCGACGTCCCGGCGCGAGGGCTCGCAGACGGCGCGGCCGCGCGACGCGGCCGGCTTGCGCCCAGCGGACTGTCCCCGGGGACGGAGCACCACGTCGGCCCCGGCCGTCCCGGCCTTACCGGCCCCGCCTGCCGTACCCGCCTCGGCCACGGCGGCGGCGAGGTCCGTCCCACTCGCCTCGACCGCCCCGGTCACCGCGTGGGCCCGGCCGACCGGACAATCACCGTCCGGGGCACCCCCGATCCGCGTCATCACGGCGCTCCGCCCGGAGCACGCGGCGACGGGATCTTCAGCAGCGGGGCCTCGTGGGCCGCCAGGAACGCGGCCACCGCGCTGTCCCAGCCGAAGAGTTCCGCGCGGGCACGGGCCGCGGCCCGGCGTGCCTCTTCCGGGCGCGCCAGCAGTTCCTGGACCGCGTCGGCGAAGGCCGGGGCGTTGTCCGCGGCGGCCACACCCGCGTCCCCGATCACCTCGGGCAGCGCCGACGACGCGCTCGCGACGACCGGGGTGCCGCAGGCGAGCGACTCCAGGGCCGAGAGCCCGAACGTCTCCGCCGGTCCCGGCGCCAGACAGATGTCGGCGGCGGCCTGGAGATCGGCCATGTCCTCGCGGTCGCCGACATGCCCGAGGAACTGCGTGGGCAGCCCCTCCGACAGGGCCCGGCGCACCAGGCTGTTCCTCATCGGTCCGTCGCCCGCCACGATCAGCCTGGCCCGTACGCCCCGGGCCCTCAGCTCGGCGAGCGCGTCCAGCGCGGTGCCGGGACGCTTCTCCACCGACAGCCGGGATCCCAGCATCAGCAGCACGTCCCCCTCGCGCGCGTACCGGTCCCGTACCGCGCTCGCGCCCCGCCCCGCCGTCGTACCGCGTCCGGGCCGGCAGCGGGCCAGATCGACCCCCAGCGGCGCACGCACCACATTGGCGGCGCCGATGCGGAGGAACTCCCGTTCCGCCCACTCGGTGGTGCACACGATCCGCGAATACGCCCACGCGCTGCGCAGGTTGAGCCGGTCGGCGGCCCGCTCCGCCGCCGTCCCGGGCACGCCCCAGGTGCGCAGCACCCCGTCCGCCGTCTCGTGGGAGACCATCACGGAGGGGATCCGGTGGCGCCGTGCCCACTCCCCCGTCCAGCGCAGGGTGGTCCGGTCGGAGACTTCGAGCCGGTCGGTCCCGATCTCTTCGAGCACCTCCCGCAGCCTCCGGCGCGCGGTCAGCACCCGGTAGCCGCCGGTACCGGGCAGGACCGGCCCCGGCAGGGTGATCACGCGTCCCTGCGCGGTGTCTTCGTCGGTCTCCCGCTCCCCGGGCACGATCAGCACGGGCCGGTGCCCGGCGGCCCGGTAGCCGATGCCCAGTTCGCGCAGCGCGGTGCGCAGTCCGCCGGAGGAGGGGGTGACGAAGTTGGCCAGCCGTACGATGTTCAGCCCGCCGCGGTCGGCGCTCCCGCCGCCGGCAGCGCCGCTCCTGACGCCCGTGCCGATACCGATGCCGCTCATGCGACCACCGCCGTGCGCGCGCCGAGCACCTCGTCGTAGTGGTCGATCAGCTGGTCCCCGACGACGGCCCAGGTCCGTCCCTCGACCGTGGCGCGTCCCGCGTGTCCGTAGGCCGCGCGGAGCGCGGGGGCGCAGGCGAGGTCCCGTACCGCCTCGGTGACGGCTTCGGTGTCGTGCGGCGCGACCAGCACCCCCGTACGCCCGTGGTCGACGAGGTCGAGCGGTCCGCCCGCGGCCGGCGCGATCACCGGCACCCCGCTCGCCATGGCCTCCTGCACGGTCTGGCAGAAGGTCTCGTACGGTCCGGTGTGCGCGAACACGTCGAACGAGGCGAAGGTCCGCGCCAGTTCGTCGCCGGTCGTACGGCCGAGGAAGACCGCGCCGGGCAGTGCGGCGCGCAGCGAGGCGTCGCTGGGGCCGTCGCCGACGATCACGACCCGGACGCCGGGCAGTTCGCAGGCTCCGGCGAGGAGTTCGACATGCTTCTCGGGCGCCAGCCGGCCGACGTACCCGACGATCAGCTCCCCGTTGGGCGCGAGGCGCCGACGCAGCGCCTCGTCGCGCAGGCTTGGCCGGAACCGCAGGGTGTCCACGCCGCGCGGCCAGAGCCGTACGCGCGGGATGTCGTGCTGGGCGAGGTCGCGGACGGCCGCGCTGGACGGCGCGAGGGTGCGGTCGGCCGCGGTGTGCACGGCGCGTATCCGGCGCCAGGCCGCTGCCTCGCCCGCGCCCACATACGTACGGGCATAGCCCGCGAGGTCGGTCTGGTAGACGGCGACGGCGGGGACCTGGAGGCGGGCGGCGGCCGTCATGCCGCGTACGCCGAGCACGAAGGGCCCGGCCAGATGGACGAGGTCGGCGCGGTGCGCGGCGATGGTCGCCGCGACCCGTCGGCTGGGCAGCGCCACCCGTACCTGCGGGTAGCCGGGGAGCGGGAGGGAGGGCACGCGCACGACGGGGCACGGTGCGTCGATCTCGGCATCGCCGGCGACCGCCGGGGCGATGACGAGCGGATCATGGCCGCGGGCGGCGAGATGCCGGGCGGTCTGGAGGGCGCAGTGGGCTACCCCGTTGACGTCGGGCGGAAAGGACTCGGTGACGATGACGACACGCATATTCGTGTTCTCGTCCCACGGAGCGTGTGGCCGCCAACGTGGATCTTTCCGCGATGGAAACGTCCCGTGAGCATTGGAAGCGGGACGGCTCCCCATGGGTGACGGGACCACCCAGATCGTGCGAGACCGTCACCAAGAGGTGATTTCCGCCCACGTACACCACGCACCGGCCGCATGTCCCATACCGGCACAAAACTCACAGAGCGGCGGCGTCCGGGCCGAACCGGCTCCGTACGGCGGTCTGCACCTCGGCCTCCTCGGCCGGGTCGGCGGCCAGCCGCCGCAGCCGCTCCGCCACCCGTACGTCGGCGGTCTCGGCGTGCCGCGCGGCGACCTCTCTGGTGGTCTCCTCGCAGTCCCACAGGCATTCGACGGCGAACCCGGTGGCGTAGGAGGGATCGGTGGCCGCGAGCGCCTTCGCCGTGCGGACGCGCAGCTGGGAGGAGGAGGTCTCGCGGTAGACGTGGCGCAGCACGGGGGCGGCGCAGACGATGCCGAGGCGGCCGGCGCCGTCGACCAGTGTCCACAGCCGCTGGGTGTCGGGCCCCTCGGCCCGTACGGTCTCGCGCAGCGCGCCGAGTACCAGCGGGGCGTCCTGCGCGCCGCCGCGACAGGCGAGGACACCCGCCGCGGACGCGCCGAGGGCGTCGGGCCGGTGCACCCAGCCACGGGCCCGGTCGACGGCCTCCTCGCCGCACATCCGCTCGAAGGCGGCGACCGCGGCTTCGGCGAGCGTACGGTCCGTACTGAGCGCGGCGGCCTCGATCAGGTCGAGCACGGCCGGGTCGCGGGCCTCGGCGAGATAGTGGAGCGCCGTACTGCGGGCCCCGTCGGGTCCGCAGCGAGCAGCCTCGACGATCGCGGGACGGTCGCCGGGACCGGCGACGGCGGTGAGACAGCGGGCCGCGGGAAGATGCAGCGGGTTTCCGCGCTCCAGACCCTGTTGGGCCCAGTCGAGGACGGCCTGCACGCTCCAGCCGGGGCGCGGGCCGCTCGGCCGCATCTGTCGCCGCCAGCGGTCGAAGGAACCCCGTTCGCCCGCCGCCCTGATCCGGGCGCCGATCTCGGCGCGCGGGTCCTCCGCCCAGAGCCGCCAGGGGTGGGGCTCGAAAGCGTCCCGTACGGCGGATGCCAGCTCGGCGTCGCCCTCGGGGGTGTGCGGGAATCTGGCGAGGACCGGTGCGGCCAGGGAGCGCAGACCCGTGTCGTCGTCGCGCAGCGCCAGTTCGTCCAGGGCCCAGGCCCAGTTGCTGCCGGTCGCGGCGTAGAGCCGGAGCAGTTCCAGGGCGTCGTGCCTGCCGTAGGAGGCGAGATGGCCGAGGACGGCGAGCGCGAGCCCGGTCCGGGACTCCTCGGTGTCGAATTGATCCTCGGCCCGGAAGAGATGGTGGTCGATGGCGTCGAGACCGCCGTGGATGTCCAGGTAGAGGCGTGCGTAGTAGAGCGAGCGATTCTCGACCTGCCAGTCGTGGCGGGGGTCGTTCAGCACGCAGTGGTTGAGGGCGGCGAGCGCTTCCGCCCGGGGCGCCGCGAGCGCGTGCAGCGTGCCGTCGCCGCGGCCCCTCTGCAACAGGCCGAGCAGCGTGCCGCTCGGCGCTATGACTGGATCGAACATCGGAAAAGCCTCACATCAAGCTGTCGAAGCAACCGGGGTGTGTACCGAGACCCCGGGAGGGGCCAGGGCCTCCAGGGCTTGTCTCCCGGATCACCACGGGAGACAAGACCTAGACCGTGCGGCAACATATTCGGCCGACCGTCGTCCCCCGCTTAATGCAGACCATCGTCCCTGCCTCTCGCCGGTGGCCCCTCGTGGGCCCCGACGTCATGATGACCCAGCCATTTCGCCACCGCGACCACATTTACGGCGTCTCTCCCCACCCGGCCCCAGGGGGCTCCGAACCTGGCCTCACCGGGCTCCGAACAGCTCCAACAGGTCCGTCTTCCCGAACATCCGCGCGGTATCCACGGCGGACGGGGTCCCGCCGGCCGGATCCGCCCCGCCCGCCAGAAGCGCCCGGATCACCGCGTCCTCGCCCTTGAAGACGGCGCCGGCGAGGGGGGTCTGCCCCCGGTCGTTGATCCGGCCCGCGTCGGCGCCGCGCGCGATCAGCGCCTCCACCGCGGACGCGTGGCCGTGATAGGCGGCGAGCATGAGGAGGGAGTCACCCTTGTCGTTGGTGAGGTTCGCGGGCACTCCCGCGTCGACATAGGCGGCGAGCGCCTCCGTCTCGCCCTGCCGGGCCAGGTCGAAGATCTTCGTGGCCAGCTCGACCACCTCGGGGTCCGGAGCCTCACTCATCGGTGGACCGCCTCTCTCACGTCGTTGACCTGGTGCGTACGAGCAGAACTCTGTACGAGCGAACCGACACATTACTGCCCCCGCACGCGGCGGGAATTCCAGGCTGCCCGGAACGCGGACAGCGCCCCGACATGGGCCAAGCCAGTGA
The DNA here is from genome assembly GCF_044741745.1 of Streptomyces sp. NPDC088116. NCBI lineage: Bacteria > Bacillati > Actinomycetota > Actinomycetes > Kitasatosporales > Streptomycetaceae > Streptomyces > Streptomyces sp. NPDC088116. The sequence goes on from NZ_JBIUTF010000005.1 coordinate 40,278, forward strand.
AATAGCTAAATTTTCACTCATTTACACCTTTTGTCACATAGATACTTTCGGTGATCCTGGAACACCTCATGGTGACTGCCCCCTCTACCAGGAGATTCCTCATGATTCTGTCCATGTCAGGCGTCGTTCTGCTCGGAATCATCGTCTACCTCTTCTTCCGGAAAGACGGACTCAAGGCGTCGCACGCGATGGTGTGCGCGCTCTTCGGCTTCTATCTCGCGGGTACCGCCATCGCTCCGAGCATCACGGCAGGCGGCGCGAGCCTGGCCGGCCTCCTGGGCGGGATCAAGTTCTGACGCCCGCCCATCCCTTCCGCACCTTCAGGAGACAGACGTGGCCCGGCGACCTCTCCCCCGCATTCTGACCAGCGGCAGCGACCGGATCGCCCGCGGTCGCGAGATGGCCCGTACGGCCGCCGACAGCGCCACCGATGTGCTCCATCCGCTGATCACGATCACGCGTGGTCTGCGGATGCTGGCCTCGACGGGTCGGCAGAAATGGGCCGCCACCCCGAAGGACCGGCGCGGACCGGCGCTGTTCCTGGTGGCGGTCTGCGGCATGATCGTCGCGCTCACGCCGTACGGGCCGTTGCTGGCCCTGATCTCGGTGATGGCCGTCGCCGGCTGGAAGGGACGGGACCGTACGCCCGTGCCGACCGGTCCCGACGAGGCGGAGGCGAAGCGGCTCCAGTCCCTCTACGAGGCGCTGGTGCCGTACTTCTCCGTACCGGAAGACCCCAATCCGCTCTTCGCCCACGGCGGCGAGTGGAGTACGGCGTTCGACTCCTACGCGTTCGACCCGGACGGACGTCTCATCCGGCTGCGGATGACGTACCCGCCGTACTTCGCCGACAGCGATCCCAGGGCGCGCGACCGGGTCGAGAAGCTGCTGCACGCCAAATCCGGGCGCGGCCGTGAATACCTCTTCGACTGGGCCGAGGAGGCCAACGAACTGCTGATGAGCGTGCTGCCCGCCCTGTCCACCTCCATCGCCGCCCAGCGTTTCGTCACGATCCCGGGCGAGACGGTGCTGGGCTTCACCGACGACGGCTCGGTACGGCGCACGCTGCCGGTGGTGGCGGGCGACGGGAGCCATGACGCGCCGCCGGTGATCTGGCGGACCGGATCGCGCTCCACCGAGCCGCATCTGCTGGTCACGGGGCTGCCGGGCAGTGGCGCCACCAGCCTGCTGCGGTCCATCGCACTCCAGGCCCTCCAGCACGGCGAGGTACTGATCGTGGAGGGCAGCGGAGCCGGCGAATTCACCTGCCTGACCGGGCGCAACGGCGTACTCGCCGTGGAGTGCGGACTCGCCGGCGCGCTGGCCGGCCTCGAATGGGCGGCGAACGAGACGGAACGGCGCCTGATCGCCGCCGACCGGGCCCGGCAGTCGGGTCATCCGGCGCCGGACGACACCCGGCGCCCGCTGTGGATCCTGCTGGACCGGCCGAGCGCGTTCGGACACCTGGCGGCCGCCGACGGACGGCTCGACCCGCAGCAACTGCTCCAGGTGCCGCTGCGCCACGGCAGAGCCGCGCACGTCACGGTGGTGGTGGCCGATCAGCTCGACAGCCTGGACGCGCTCAGCGAGACCGTACTGACGTACACCCGCGCCCGGGTCGTCCTCGGGGCCGCCGCACCCGCGCAGGTGGAAGCGGTACTCGGGACGCTGCCGCGCACCACGCCCACGGCGGACGTCCCGCCCGGCAGGGGCTACGCGCGGCTCGGCGCGGGACCGGTGCTGAGGCTCCAGGTCCCGGCGACCCCCGACCCGTACGACGACGCGACGAGCGAGGCGCACCGCCGGGCCGTCCTGGAACTGCTGCCGGACCGGCACCCTTCCTTCGACTCCTTCGCCGAGCCTCCCGCCGGCCCGACGACCCGGGAGCGGGTCCCGGGTCAGGAGCAGGAACCGGACCGGACCGCCGGGTCCGCGCCGGTCGGTTAGGGCCTTTCCGGCGCTCAGGGGCCTGAGTCGGGGCCTGAGCGCCGGAAACGTCCCCTCAGGCGACGAACGTGCGGGGCGCGTCCGTCCCTGTGCTCGCTCCCGTCTCCACCAGACGCGCGGCCGCCGCCAGCCGCGCCGCCGCCTCGACGGCGACCGGCCCGCTGACGGTGAACGGCAGCCGTACGTACCCCTCGAACGCCCCGTCGACCCCGAAGCGGGGCCCCGAGGGCACCCGTACGCCGACCCGTTCGCCCACCTCGGCCAGGCGGGAGCCGGACAGTCCGCCGGTGCGCACCCACAGCGTGAGTCCGCCGCGTGGCACCTCGAACTCCCAGCCGGGCAGCCGCTCGCGCACCGCCGCCACCAGCGCGTCCCTGTTCTCCCGCGCCTGGGCCCGCCGCAGCCCGACCGCCTCCTCCCAACCACCGGTGCGCATCAGCCAGTTGACGGCGAGCTGTTCGAGCACGGGGGTGCCGAGATCGGCGTAGGCGCGCGCCGCGACCAGGGACCTGATCACGTCCGGCGCCGCCCGCACCCAGCCGATCCGCATCCCCGCCCAGAAGGCCTTGCTGGCCGAGCCGACCGTGATCACCGTGCTGCCCGCCGGGTCGAAGGCGCAGACCCGCCTCGGCATCTCGATGTCCGGGTCCAGATGCAGCTCGGACATGGTTTCGTCGACGACCAGCACCGTGCCCGCCGAGCGCGCCGCGTCGACCAGCTGCCGTCGCTGGTCCTCGTCGGCCAGCGCGCCCGTCGGGTTGTGGAAGTCGGCGACGACATAGGCGAGCCGGGGAGCGGCGTCCCGCAGCACCTGGCGCCAGCGCACCGGGTCCCAGCCGGTCAGCCCCTCCGCCATGGCCACCGGCACGAGCCGGGCGCCCGCTTCCCGCATCAGCTGGAGGATGTTCGCGTACGAGGGCGATTCCACCGCGATCCGCTCGCCCCGGCCCGCGAAGAGGTGGCAGATCGCGTCGATCGCGCCCATCGCGCCGGTGGTGACCATGATCTGTTCGGGCATGGTCGGGATGCCGCGCCGGGTGTAACGGTCGGCGAGCATCTGCCGCAGGGCGGGCACCCCGGCCGGGTAGTCGCCGTGGGTGTGCGCGTACGGCGGCAGCTCGTCCAGCGCTCCCTGGACGCCCCGGGTCAGCCAGGGCTCGGGGGCGGGCAGGGCCGCGGTGCCGAGATCGATCATCGAGCCGAGCGACTCCGGCGGCAGGGGTTCGAGCCCGCGCGCGGGCAGCGGATTGCCCGCCGGCACGGCCGTCCAGCTGCCCGCGCCCCTGCGGGACTCCAGGAACCCCTCGGCGCGCAGCGCTTCGTACGCGGCCGCCACCGTCGTGCGGCTCACGGACAGGGCGACGGCCAGTTCGCGCTCGGCGGGGAGCCGGGCGGCGACGGGGACCCGGCCTTCGAGTACGAGCAGCCGGATACCGTCGGCGAGGGCACGGTAGGCGGGCGGTTTGCGGCTGCCGGGTCCGGCGGGCCGGGGCTGCTGCGTGAGGAGTTGCCGGGCCAGCTGAGCCGCACCGACAGCCGAGGTCCACTGAGCCATGGAAGTCAGTCCACCTTCCCCGAATTGGCCATGGTTGGCGTCTGTCTGCCAGCCACAGAGTGATGTGTACCAGTCCACCATCCCACCAGGGAGCAGCATCGTGTCCACCACCTCCGGCGCCTCGGGCGCTTCCGGCCTCCGGGGAAAGCACCTCACGCGCCGCCTCTTCCAGCTGTACATCGGTCTCGTGCTGTTCGGGGCGAGCGCCGCGTTGCTGGTACGCGGGGACCTCGGCCTCGAACCGTGGGGCGTCCTGCACCAGGGGCTGGCGGAGCTCACCGGGCTGAGCATGGGGATCGTCTCGATCATCGTGGGCGCGGTCGTGCTGCTGCTCTGGATCCCGATCCGGCAGCGCCCGGGGCTCGGCACGGTCTCCAATGTCCTCGTGGTCGGGATCGCGATGGACGCCACCCTCGCCCTGGTCCCCGACGGCCACGGCCTGGCCGCCCGTGTCCCGCTGCTGATCGCCGGTATCGGGATCAACGGCGCGGCCACCGGGCTCTACATAGCGGCCCGCTTCGGACCGGGACCGCGCGACGGCCTGATGACCGGACTGCACCGGCTGACCGGCCGCTCGGTCCGGCTGGTCCGTACCGCGATCGAGGTCGCTGTCGTCGCCACCGGCTTCGCGCTCGGCGGCTCGGTGGGAATCGGCACGGTGGCCTACGCCCTCGCCATCGGGCCGCTCGCCCAGCTGTTCCTGCGCGTCTTCGCCATCCCCACGGCGGACGCCGGAAGCACGGTCGTCAACGGCGGGTCATCCGAGCAGGTCATACTGCGCCGGTGACTCGCGCATCCCACCCCTATCTGGACCGGGCGACCCCGATTCCGTTCGCCCATCGCGGCGGCACCGCGGACGGCCTGGAGAACACCGCCGCCGCGTTCCGCCGCGCGGCCGGACTCGGGTACCGCTACTTCGAGACCGACGTGCACGCCACCGCCGACGGCCGGCTGGTCGCCTTCCACGACCCGACCCTGGACCGGGTGACCGACACCCGCGGCCGGATCGCGGACCTGACCTGGGCCGAGGTGGGCCGGGCCCGGGTCGCGGGGAGCGAGCCGCTGCCGCTCTTCGAGGAGCTGCTGGAAGAGTTCCCCGAGGCGCGCTGGAACGTGGACATCAAGGCCGCGCCCGCCCTCGCCCCGCTGATCGACCTGATCCGCAGGACCGACAGCTGGGACCGGGTGTGCGTCGGCTCCTTCTCCGAGGCCCGGGTGGCCGCCGCGGAACGCCTCGCGGGCCCCCGCCTCGCCACCTCGTACGGGGTACGCGGCGTGCTGGGCCTGCGACTTCGCTCGTACGGGATCCCCGCCCCGGTCCGCCGGGGCGCCGTCTGCGCGCAGGTCCCCGAGACGCAGAACGGCATCCGGGTCGTGGACGAACGATTCGTACGAATGGCACACGCGCGCGGCCTTCAGGTACATGTCTGGACGGTCAATGATCCACAGCGCATGGAAGCGCTGCTGGATCTCGGAGTGGATGGCATCATGACCGATCAACTGGAAACGCTGCGCGCGGTGTTCACCGCGCGCGGAGCCTGGCGATGACCGGGCGGGCCAGGCACACGGGGAGAGGGAAACGCGGGTGAGTGTCGAGACCGAGGACCGGGCCGACGAGGCGGCGGACCGCAGACGCCAACAACGCGGGTGGTACTTCTACGACTTCGCGTGCTCCGTCTACTCGACGAGCGTGCTCACGGTCTTCCTCGGCCCGTACCTGACCTCGGTGGCGAAGGCGGCGGCCGACGCCGACGGCTTCGTCCATCCACTGGGCGTTCCCGTACGCGCGGGCTCGGTCTTCGCGTACGCGGTCTCCGTCTCGGTCGTGATCGCGGTGCTGGTGATGCCGCTGGTGGGCGCGGTCGCGGACCGTACGGGACGCAAGAAGCCACTGCTGGCCGCCGCCGCGTATCTGGGGGCGACCGCCACGACCTGCATGTTCTTCCTGGACGGCGACCGCTATCTGCTGGGCGCGCTGCTGCTGATCGTGGCGAACGCCTCGGTGTCGGTCTCGATGGTGCTCTACAACGCGTACCTGCCGCAGATCGCCGGGCCCGAGGAGCGCGACGACGTCTCCTCGCGCGGCTGGGCCTTCGGCTACACGTCGGGGGCGCTGGTCCTCGTCCTCAATCTGGTGCTCTACACCGGCCATGACTCGTTCGGTGTCTCCGAGTCCACGGCGGTACGGATCTGTCTGGCCTCGGCCGGAGTCTGGTGGGGCGCCTTCACGGTCGTCCCGCTGCGCCGGCTGCGCGACCGCCGGACACCGAAGGGCGGCGAGGGGTCGGTGGGCACCGGCTGGCGGCAACTGGTCAACACCCTGCGGGACATGCGCCGCCATCCGCTGACGCTGTCCTTCCTGCTCGCCTACCTCGTATACAACGACGGGGTGCAGACGGTCATCTCACAGGCCTCGATCTACGGCTCCGAGGAGCTGGGACTGGACCAGACGACGCTGATCGTCGCCGTGCTGCTGGTGCAGATACTGGCGGTGGCGGGCGCGCTGGGCATGGGCCGAATGGCCAGAACGTACGGCGCCAAGCACACCATTCAGGCCTCGCTGGCCGTCTGGACGCTGATCCTCGCGGCCGGATACTTCCTGCCCGCCGGGGCGCCGGTCGCGTTCTTCGTCCTGGCCGCGGCGATCGGCCTGGTGCTGGGCGGCAGCCAGGCACTGTCCCGTTCGCTCTTCTCCCACCTGGTGCCGCAGGGCAAGGAGGCCGAGTACTTCTCCGCGTACGAGATGAGCGACCGTGGGCTGAGCTGGCTGGGGCCACTGGTGTTCGGACTCGCGTATCAGCTCACGGGAAGCTACCGGGATGCCATCATCTCCCTGGTGGTCTTCTTCGTCCTGGGGTTCGGCCTGCTGGCAAGGGTGCCGATCAGACAGGCGATCGTGGCCGCCGGAAACCCTGTACCGGACCGAATTTAGACGTCGAAGTCAAAGGGCGGTAGTGTACGCGTTTGGCCTGCCAGGCGGACCGTTACTGCGAAGTGCAGAAATGAAAACACTGGGTGACATCTCCTGTTAGATGTGACAAACCGGGCGCTGGTGGGTACAACAAGGGCGGCACGACGGGCGACGCATGACCCGGAACGGGAATCTTTACCGCCGACCGGACGTTGACCGGATGACGACGACAGCGACACCTGTCCTGTGGGCGACAAGCCCGGGAGGCACGATTCATGAGTGAGCGAGCTCTCCGCGGCACGCGACTCGTGGTTACCAGCTACGAGACGGACCGCGGCATCGATCTGGCCCCGCGCCAGGCGGTGGAGTACGCATGCCAGAACGGACATCGATTTGAGATGCCGTTCTCGGTAGAGGCGGAAATTCCGCCGGAGTGGGAGTGCAAGGCGTGTGGCGCCATGGCACTCCTGGTGGACGGGGATGGCCCCGAAGAGAAGAAGGGCAAGCCTGCGCGTACGCACTGGGACATGCTCATGGAGCGACGCACCCGCGAGGAGTTGGAGGAGGTGCTGGCCGAGAGGCTGGCCGTCCTGCGCTCCGGCGCCATGAACATCGCCGTGCATCCGCGGGACAGCCGGAAGTCCGCCTGACCGCGTAACCACCGCACAAGACAAGCGACAACCGAACAAAGAGCCGTGGGGGGGGGGGGGCCCCGCGGGGGGGGGGGGGGGGGGGGGGGGGGGGGGGGGGGGGGGGGGGGGGGGGGGGGGGGGGGGGGGGGGGGGGGGGGGGGGGGGTGGTGCGAACGTACGCAGTGGTGGGGTTGTACGGGGCCCGAGGAAAGCTCGTCGGAGGCTTGACGGCTCGGCTCGGCTCGGCTCGGCTCGACAGGGCTTGGCGCTCGGCGTGCCCGGCAGGGCTCACGGGCGGGACTGCCGGCCCGGGGCGGGTCGTGGGCGGGGCCTCATGGGCCGGGGCGCACGAGCGGGGCCTCACTGGCGGGGACGCGCAACCACAGTGGGACTCACTGCGGGAGCTGACAGTCGTACGCGGGTCCTGCCGCTCAGACGAGCCGTACGGGCTTCTCGGGCCGCACGCCCAGCGCCGCCAGCCAGGAACGGAGCGGCCTCGCGTCGCCGCCCTCGACCAGGCTGAGGACGCGTCCGGCGAGGTCCGCGCGGCGCTCGCCGTCGACCAGGAGGGTCGGCCCGTCCAGCCAGTCCAGGCCGGGGGCGGCGCCCGCCGTGTCGACAGCGGAGCAGCAGACCATCGCGGTGACATGGTCGGCGAGCAGCTCACGGCCGGTGCGGGGCGGCTGGAGCGGGAAGAGGGGCAGCGGGTCGGTGCCCCAGAGCGCGAGGGCGTCGCCCGCGGCCTCGGCCGGGGTGGGCGGGGCCGAGGCTTCCTCCCGGGCCAGCTCCGCGCTGATCCCGGCGGCCAGCGCCTCGCCGACCGCGCTGCCTGCGATGATGCCGTCCTCGCCGCCGGCACCGCTCTCACAGCCGATGTCGTCCCCGTACGCCCCGCCGCTGCCGCCGTGCCCGTTCCCGGCGTCCGGTACGGAAAGGTGGTCCATCACCCGGGCCAGGGTGGGCCCCGGAGTCAGGGTGGAGCCCGCGGCGTCGGCGGAACGCCGTACCCCCAGACCGTCCAGGACGCGGTGCAGCCTGGCCGCTTCCGTACGCCACTTACGGTCGACGACCTCTTCCGGATACTGCTGCCAGTCCACCGGGGACCAGTCGGGGCCCGCGTCGGCCGGGCCACCGTGGAACAGGCGGGCGGCGAGCAGCGAGGTCGCCTCGTCGATCGCGCCCGGCTCTTCGAGCAGATCGCAGGCGGGGCGCTCGCCGAGCCGGGAGGTGAAGCCTTCGGCGAGGCGGTCGCGGCGGGACAGCTCCGTAAGCGCCGACACCACCCCGGCGTCCAGGCGGGAGGGCCAGCGGCCCATGCGCCAGGCGGGCAGCGCGACCCGGGTCAGCAGCCGGTCCCAGCCGGCGTAGGCGAGGCCCACCTGTTCCTGCGCGACGATCCGCAGGCCGTAATCCACAGCCTGTGCACGCTCGGACGCGGCCGCGGCGACGCCCCGCTCCATCAGGGCGGCATGCTCGCCGCAGCCGCGCAGCAGCAGGCGGGCGACGCCGCCGACGAAGACGAGCGGCACCCCACGCACCGGCCCCCGGCCATGGCGCGCCGCGACGGCCACCGCCGCGTCGAGCCCCCGGACGAAACGGCGGGCGGCGGCTATGTCCGGGTGCGCGGAGGGCCCCGTACCGGCGACGACCGGCGCGAGCACAGCGCGCAGCTCGGCCACCCGCATCCACCACAGGAAGGGCGAGCCGATCACGAGGACGGGCGCGGCGGGAACCCGGCGGCGGTTTCCGCCGCCGACGGCGAGCGCGTGCGCCGGATGCGTACGGTCCTCCAGCCAGCTGTCGCAGTCCGGGGTGAGGGCTATGGCGGAGGGCGCGGGCACATCGAGCCGCTCGGCGAGGTCGCGCACCAGCCGGTAGAGATCGGGGGCGGCCTGCTCGTCGATCCCGACGGTGGGGCTGAGGGCGGGCCTGGCGCGGGCGATCACGGTGGAGACGGCGGCGGCGAGGAGGAGCACGACCACCGCGAGGCCCGTCACGGCCCAGCGGACGGTGTCCCAATTCTCGCCACGGACACGGCCGGTGGCCCCACCGACGAGCAGCACGACGGCGAGGGCCGCGGGCAGCAGCGCGACGGCGAGCGCCCGGCTGCGAATACGAAGCACGGCGAGAGCCCGGACGCGGGCGCCCTGAGCACCCACCTCGTCACCAATACCGGAACCGGAATCGGAGCCGCTGCTGGATCTGGAACTGGAGCCTGAACTGGACATCGTCGGATCTCACCCCCTCTGCCGTGCCGCTGCCGGTGCTCACTCCCCCACTGTGGCACCAGCCACTGACATCGCAATGCCGGTGGGCCAAGTGCCGGAACGCTTGCGCCGCACCCTAGTTGGACCCCAGGAGCCCGTCATCCGGATGGCCTATTCGTCACCCGATGGAATGGCTCTGGTCAAAGCTGCTGACGCGACGGGATTCGCAGGTCGTCCTGGGGGAGGGCGGCTTCGGAGGCCGGGGTCGCGAGGCCGGATATCGGAGGCCAGATTTCACGCGGGGCCCTGGGCCGCGGGCCCTGGGGCGGTGCGCGGGAGGTGAGGGACGCGTGACGAGGGACGAAGGGCGTGGCGAGCGGCGTGGGCAGCGGGCTGCGGGCTGCGGGCTGCGGGCTGCGGGCTGCGGGCTGCGGGCTGCGGGCTGCGGGCTGCGGCGAGCCGTACCGGCCCGGACAGTTGTGAACCCCGGCCGTCCGACCGGGGTCCACCATCACGTACGCGTCCGCAATGGGTCTACGCGGTGCGCCTGTCCGTGAGCGCGCCTTCCGTGAGGCGCGTCACGTACGGCGCGATCAGGCCTCCGCGGCCTCGCGCGCGATGTCCGTACGGTGCTGGGAGCCTGCCAGGCTGATCCGGTTCAGCGCCGTGTACGCCCGCTCGCGGGCCTGCTTCAGGTCCTTGCCCGCGGCCGTGACCGACAGCACGCGGCCACCGGCGCTGACGACCGTATCGCCGTCCAGCCTGGTCCCGGCGTGCAGAACGTACGCGTCGGGGGCATCCTGTGCCGCGATCTCGTCCAGGCCCTCGATCGGGTCGCCGGTGCGCGGCGTGTCCGGGTAGTTGTGCGAGGCGACGACCACCGTGACCGCGGCGTCGGCGCGCCAGGTCAGCGGGGGGAGATCTCCGAGCGTCCCGTTGGCGGCGCCGAGCAGGACACCGGCCAGCGGGGTCTTGAGCCTGGCCAGGACCACCTGGGTCTCCGGGTCGCCGAAGCGGGCGTTGAACTCGATGACCCGTACGCCCCGGCGCGTGATCGCGAGACCCGCGTACAGCAGCCCGGAGAAGGGCGTACCGCGGCGGCGCAGTTCGTCGACCGTGGGCTGGAGGACCGTCTCCAGGACTTCGTCCACCAGCTTGGGGTCGGCCCACGGGAGCGGGGAGTACGCGCCCATGCCGCCCGTGTTGGGGCCTTCGTCGTTGTCGAGGGCGCGCTTGAAGTCCTGCGCGGGCTGGAGCGGGAGGACCGTCTCGCCGTCGGTGATGGCGAAGAGCGAGACCTCGGGACCGTCGAGGAACTCCTCGATGACGACCCGGCCGCAGGCGAGCGCGTGCGCGCGGGCCGCGGCGAGGTCGCCGGTCACGACGACACCCTTCCCCGCGGCGAGCCCGTCGTCCTTGACGACGTACGGGGGGCCGAACGCGTCGAGGGCGTCGTCGACCTGCTCCGGGGTGGTGCAGACGTAGCTGCGGGCCGTCGGAACGTTCGCCGCGGCCATCACGTCCTTGGCGAAGGCCTTGGAGCCCTCCAGCTCCGCCGCCTCACGGGACGGGCCGAAGCACGGGATGCCCGCGCCCCGTACGGCGTCGGCCACCCCCGCCACCAGCGGCGCCTCGGGCCCGACGACGACGAGCCCGGCCTCCAGCTCGGTGGCGAGGCGGGCCACGGCCGCGCCGTCCATCGCGTCCACCGGGTGCAGCTCGGCCACCTCGGCGATCCCGGCATTGCCGGGGGCGCAGTACAGAGCGCTGACGTCGGGGTCGAGGGAGAGAGAACGGCACAGGGCGTGTTCGCGGGCGCCGCCGCCAATGACAAGGACCTTCACGGAAAGCAGCCTAACCGGGACACCGTGCCGTTCCGTCTGCGGGCCTTGGAGGGGACACCGAACCCAGACCCGCTAGTCGTTCGTGTATTCCTCTACGACGGTCGCCCCGAGTTCGCGCATGATCAGGTCGTGGCCGGAGAGCGCGGAGTCGACCAGGTCCGGATCGTCCTCCTCCGGAATGTCGTCCTCCAGGGACACCGGGGGGCGCTGGGCGGGTCTGTTGTCGTCCCTGGGCGGCTCGGACCGCGCGGGGGCGGAGCCTCCGGAGCCCGTGGACCCCTGGGACGCGGACGCCGACGAGGAAGGAGCGGCGGATCCGTCGGGGCGCTGCCCCTGGGAGGGACCCGGGCGCGGCTCCGTCGGGCGAGGCGCGGAGCCGCCAAGGGAGCCGTATCCACCGCTCGCAGCTGAGGCGCTCGCGCCAGGGCCATTCCCGCCCGGACCGTTCCCGCCCGGACCGTTCGTGCCTGGACCGTTCGCGCCTGGACCGTTCGCGCCTGGACCGTTCGCGCCGGGGGCGCCACCGCCGTACCCGCCGGAGCCGACCGCTCCGCTACCGCCTCCGCCGAAGCCACCGCCACCGAAGCCACCGCCGGTGCCTCCGCCGCCCGTGGACGGCGGGGCCGTCCCGCCCGACGGGTCGATGATCGCTTCGATCTTCCACTGCACATGGAACTGCTCGGCGAGCGCCTGCTTGAGAACGTCCTCGCTCCCGCTGCTCGTGAAGTTGTCACGGGCGCCCGCGTTGATGAAGCCGACCTGGAGGGTCGTGCCGTCGAACCCCGCCACCTGCGCGTTCTGGCTGAGCAGGATCCAGGTGAAGCGGCGGCGGTTCTTCACGGCCTCCAGGATGTCCGGCCACATGTTCCGTACCTGCCCGGCGCCCTGCGTCATGCCCTGGCTGGGCGCGGCGGCAGCGGGGCCCGGCCCGGTGGGGGCGGCCTGAGCGGGCGGCACGGCCGGCCTCGACGCGGCACCCTGTCCTTGTCCTGGTGCCGACGCGGTGGGCCAGCCGCCGGGACGGCGACCGCCCTCGGGAGCGGAAGAGCCCGGCGCGGCGGCACCCGGCCATGCCCCGGGCCGGGGCGGCTCGGCGGCGGGTTCGGAGCCAGGAGCGGGTTCGCGAGCGGCGGGCGCGGCCGACTCGGGTACGGCTGGAGCCGGCGGGGCGGCAGGGGCTCCTGGGGCGGCCTGTGGCGCCCCTCCCTGGGCTGCCGCCGCATGCGGTACGGGGGCGTGGGCCTCGGGTCCGGGGACGTACCCCATCGGGGGGCCCGGCACGTATCCCGCCGCGGGGCCGGGACCTCCGGCCGAGAACGCCGCCCCCGCGGTCGACGCGGCGGCCGCCACGCCTCGCTCCAGCCGGTCGAGCCGCGCCTGCACCGAGCGCTCGTCGTCAAAGGCCGCGGGCAGCAGCACGCGCGCGCAGATCAGCTCCAACTGGAGCCGGGGCGAGGTCGCCCCACGCATTTCCGTCAGTCCCGTATTGACCAGATCGGCCGCCCGGCTCAGCTCGGCAGCGCCGAAGACCGACGCCTGAGCCTGCATCCGCTCGACCACATCGGCGGGCGAGTCGATCAGCCCCTTCTCCCCGGCATCCGGCACGGCGGCCAGGATGACCAGGTCCCGCAGCCGCTCCAGCAGGTCGGCGACGAAGCGCCGCGGATCGTTACCGCCCTCGATGACCTGGTCCACGACCTCGAACGCCGCGGCCCCGTCACCCGACGCGAAGGCGTCGACGACGGAATCCAGCAGCGACCCGTCCGTATAACCGAGCAGAGCCGTGGCCATGGCATACGTCACACCGTCGTCGGCCGCGCCGGCGAGAAGCTGGTCCATGACGGACATCGAGTCACGCACGGACCCGCCCCCGGCCCGTACGACCAGCGGCAGCACCCCGTCCGCGATGGGGGTCTGCTCCTTCCCGCAGACCTCGCCGAGATATTCGCGCAGGGTCCCCGGCGGCACGAGCCGGAACGGATAGTGGTGCGTACGCGACCGGATCGTCCCGATGACCTTCTCGGGCTCGGTCGTCGCGAAGATGAACTTGAGATGCTCCGGCGGCTCCTCGACCACCTTCAGGAGGGCGTTGAAGCCCGCCGAGGTGACCATGTGCGCCTCGTCGATGATGTAGATCTTGTAGCGGCTGCCCGCGGGCCCGAAGAACGCCTTCTCGCGAAGATCACGGGCATCGTCCACACCACCGTGCGAAGCGGCGTCGATCTCGATGACATCGATCGACCCCGGCCCGTTCCTGGCAAGGTCCCGGCAGGACTGGCACTCACCGCACGGCGTCGGCGTAGGCCCCTGCTCGCAGTTCAGACAGCGCGCGAGGATGCGCGCGCTGGTCGTCTTCCCGCAGCCACGCGGCCCACTGAACAGGTAGGCATGGTTGACCCGGTTGTTCCGCAGCGCCTGCTGCAGCGGATCAGTGACATGCTCCTGCCCGATGACCTCGGCGAATGACTCGGGGCGATAACGGCGGTACAGCGCAAGGGACGACACACCTACGACGATATCGGCCCCCTACGACAACGCGCCCGGACCACCACCCGTCAACGCAAGCGCCCCTCACGCACCCGCCAGAGCCAACCTACCCTTGCTGCCTTCCGGCCCTGGGGGAGTTCAGTCAGATAGCGCCACGTGAGGGGCTCCGCACACAGTACCCGATCCCAGCGGCCCAGATCGAGCCGGTGACCGGCCCCCCTGAACGTGTTCGCGAGCACTCCCCAACGTCTTGTATTGTTTGCGGCGGAGGATTCGCCTAGTGGCCTAGGGCGCACGCTTGGAAAGCGTGTTGGGGGCAACCCCTCACGAGTTCGAATCTCGTATCCTCCGCCATTGCTCTCACCGGGCAATACGTCGAAGGCCCCCACCGCTTGCGGTGGGGGCCTTCGACGTTCCGTGGTTGCAGTTTTGGTTGCAGTGCCTGGCAGGGCACTCTGCAACCCGGACGACGGGGCGGCGGGGCGGCGGAGCGAGTGCACGGGCAGCTTGCGCCCCGGGGTGCCGAACCCAGGTCTCGTTGCTCCGCTCGGTGCATCAGCCCGGATGACTAGGCTGCGTGCCTCCGCGGCCGACTTGGACGCAACCTCGCAAGGACGTAGGGGTACCTCAGTCAATGACCGCATGGGCCCCCATCCAGCCGTAACAGCGTCATAGCATCAGTACGGCTCACTCCCCGTGCAGCGATGGGTCGACATCCACCCCGGAGGTTCAGCTTCATGATCCCCAGCGACGCAGGCAATGCGATCGATCGGTTGCGTAAGCACCTGACCGGCGCCACGCGCCTGGACTCGCTGTCGGAGTCGTTTTCCCTCTTTGTCTACGAGACGCTCCAAGACGAGTTGGCCGAGGTCGAACTGCGTCTACTCCTGCACGGCCACAGTCTCGACGAGTTCCCTCTCAACGGGCTCGGGGAGGAGAACCTCAAGCGCGCACGGCTGGACCAGCACCGCATAGCCCATGCGTTCGTGGCCTGGGCCGAAGAACACCTCCGGGCAAGAACGCTCAAGCGGCGCACTCGGGGCACCTGGACGAGCATCGATGGTCCGTTCCCCTACGTAGTCGACGGCGTAGGTCTCGAGGCCGAGAGCCTTGGCCTGGTGGCATCCCAAGACCTGTACTTCCCCCTGGAGAGCACGGACGCAGACAAGGTGGCGCAGACCGTCGTCAACTTCGAGCGACTGTGGTGCGACGATGCGACCACCGGCTCCATCCAGGAAGAGTTTCTCGCCGCAGCCCGGGCCCTCTTCGAGGACAGGGCCCCTGAGTCCGTCTACTTGCGCGTCCTGACCTCCCTTTTCAAGGACTTCGTCGAGGAGGCCGGTGAGGAGACTGCCGAGCGCGGCAAGACCGGCTTCTACGACTCCGTCGTGTGGAACAAGCTCTACAAGTTCCAGCGCGACGGTGTGCTCGGCGCGATCGAGAAGCTTGAGCGCCACAACGGCTGCATCATCGCCGACAGTGTGGGCCTGGGAAAGACATTCGAGGCCCTTGCGGTGATCAAGTACTACGAGCTGCGCAACGACCGTGTCCTTGTCCTGGCACCCAAGCGGCTGCGGGAGAACTGGACCATCTACCGCGGCAATGACAACCGCAACCCACTGGCCGAGGATCGGTTCCATTACGACGTCCTCAACCACACTGACCTCAGCCGCACCAGCGGGTTGTCTGGGGACATCGATCTGGCCAACACTAACTGGGGCAACTACGACCTCGTCGTGATTGATGAGTCTCACAACTTCCGCAACAACCCGCAGGTCAAGGGCAGGATGACCCGCTACGAACGCCTCATGAACGAGGTCTTCAGGAGCGGCGTCAAGACCAAGGTCCTGATGCTCAGCGCCACGCCCGTGAACACCCGCCTGGCCGACCTCAAGAACCAGGTCCTGTTTGCCACGGAGGGTGACGATCAGGCCCTGGCCGCAGACGGGATCAAGAGCATCGCGGGGACCCTGGCTAAGGCCCAGAAGCACTTCAAAGAATGGCAGCACACGCCTAAGGCCACCCAGAGCACGAAGTCTCTAGTCAGCACGCTTGGTATGGACTACATCCGGCTGTTGGACCTGGTCACGATCGCTCGCTCGCGCAAGCACATCCAGAAGTACTACGGCACCAAGGACGTAGGAAAGTTCCCCGACCGACTGGTCCCGATCAACCTCACCCCGCCCATCGACATGGCCAACACCATGATCCCGTTGGAGCAGATCAACCAGTCGATCCTGCGCTTGAACCTGGCAGCCTACAAACCCACCTCCTACGTCAGCGCGAAGTATGAGAACAAGTACGCCGCCTTGTATGACCAGAAGGTCCGCACTGGCGGTCAGCGCGTGTGGAAGCAAACCGACCGCGAGAACAACGTGGTTCACCTGCTGCGGGTGGGGCTTCTCAAGCGCCTGGAGTCTTCAGTCAACTCCCTGGGCAAGACTCTCGGCAAGATTCTCGCCACCATGGACAGTGCGATCGCCAGCATCAACGCCTACGAGGCAACGGGGGATGAAGGGAACTCCATCGACGGCTTCGCCAACCTGGAGAACATCGACCTGGACGACCCCCAGTTCGAGGACACCGTAGGTGGCAGCGTCAAAGTGTTCCTCGCCGACATCGACCGAGTCAGGTGGAGGCAGGAACTCCAGCAGGACCGAGACACCGTGGCCGCTCTACTGTCCGAGGTGAAGGCGGTCGACGTCCCCCGCGACGCCAAGCTAGCCCGGCTCAAGCAGTTCCTGCGCGACAAGGTCGAGCACCCCACCAACGCCGGCAACCGCAAGGCCCTCGTTTTCACCGCGTTTAGCGACACAGCCGACTACCTATACGAGCATGTGGGCCGCTGGGCCATCGAGGAGCTGGGTGTGCATGTGGCCCTGATCACCGGGCAGACCACCCGAACCACCCTCCCGATGAAGCGCACCCACATGATCGATGTGCTCACCGCGTTCTCGCCTCGCTCCAAGGGCGGCGATCTGACTTCGCCGCAGATCGACATCGTGATCGCCACCGACACCATCTCCGAAGGCCAGAATCTTCAGGACTGCGACACAGTGATCAACTACGACATCCACTGGAACCCTGTGCGCATTGTCCAGCGATTTGGGCGCGTAGACCGCCTGGGCACCACCAACGCCAGCGTCCAGCTAGTCAACTTCTGGCCCAACTTGGATCTGGACGCCTACATCAATCTTGAGAAGCGCGTGTCCAGCCGCATGACCCTCCTGGATGTCTCCGCGACTGGCGAGGAGAACGTCCTGGACCTCACGTCCGGTGACATGAACGACCTCGACTACCGGCGCAGACAGCTGCAGCAAATGCAGGACACCGCCCCCACCATGGAAGACCTCGCCGGTGGCCTCAGCATCACCGACCTGACCCTCTCCGACTTCCGCATGGACGCCGCCGCACGCCCGCGCAAGGAGATCCAGGAAATCACCGGATGGCCCTTGGCCCTGTTCGGCGTCACCCGCTTCGACAAGACTCTGGCCGAGGATGGGCTCGCTTCCGGAGCGGTGTTCCTCCTGCGCGTGCGAGACGACGCGTTCACCTTCTCCAAGGCATACCCGCTGGCCCCGTACGTGCTCGCCTATGTGACCGATGACGGAAAGCTCGCCCATGCGATCGAGGAACCCAAACTGGCCCTCGACGTCCTGCGCCACCACTGCCTGGGCGATTCCGAACCTGACACCGCCGTCCTCAAGGAATTCGAGAGAACAACCAGGTCGGGCAAGTCCATGACGCACTACCGCGGCCTACTGGACGTAGCGGTCCGCGCGGCTTCCGGCAGGGCCGAGGAGAGCATGGTGGCCTCCCTGTTCTCCGCAGGCCCATCCCAGCTGGGCACGGACACCGTCGCGCCCGGCCTGGAAGCCGTGGACGTGGTCGCCTGGGTGGCGGTCATCCCGTGACTGACAAGCCCCACAAACATGAAGGCGTCAGCCTGCTCGGCTTGCCCGAGGCAGCGCGCCAGCAGCACCGCATCACCAAGAAGATGCTCGCTGCGCAGTTCGAGGACCAGGCACCTGCCGACGCACGCCTGATCACCAAAGCCGTGACCTTGGCTCAACTGGTTGGGATTCTGCGACCGGAGACCATCCAGGTGCCGAAACATCAGGGCAGCGAGCGCACCGTCGTCGACATCCCAGTCTTGGAAGTCGTCCTGGCAGACAAGATGACAGCGGCCGACCGCACCCGTGTGACCGAGCTCGTCCACCGCAGCATGGCCAAGCCTGTGGTGCTCTTCGCATACATGCCTGACGGCGCCACGTCTCTCTCCTTGGCGCTCAGCCATGTCAGCCGCACGGACCCCACCCGGTCGACGTCCGTGATCGACGCACACGTCATGGTGCCGACCGAGCAGATCGAACCAGGAGCCCTGCACCTGGACCGGCTCGACCGCACAGACATGTGGGCGCTGTACCGCGACCTCGTACGCACCGCCGCAGCCGACGGGCGCCCCGTCGGCACGGCCCTGCAGGCAACCGACGCCATTGCACTGCGCCGACGGCTGACCGACCTGGAGGTCGAACTGACCACCGTCGTACGCGACGCTAGACAGGCGAAGAATCAGCAACGACGTATCGAACTCAACACGCAAGCACGGACGCTGCGCGCACAGGTCGAACGTGTCAGAGGCACCCTCTACCGTCCCGACCAGGACCTCAGTGCCACCTGACGAAACGACGCCCCGCCCCTTCCAACTCTCCGCAGAAGAAAGACATCCCTGTGACCCTGGACTTCGAACCCGTCAGCGATCTGACCGGCTCCGGCGAGGCCAAGTCGAACATCGCTCTCCTGGCCCGTCTCTTTCCTGACGCCGTCGTCGACGGCACCGTTGACGTCGACGCGCTCCGTGACTTGTTGGGTGACGACGTCGCCACCGACACCGCCGACGCATTCGGCCTGCGTTGGCCCGGCATGGCCGAGGCCCGGCGACTGTCCACCCTCCCTCCGACGGACACGTTCCTGCCCAAGCCCGATGAATCCGTGGACTGGGACACCACCCGCAACATCGTGATCGAGGGCGACAACCTCGAAGTCCTACGCCTGCTGCGCCGCGGATACACCAACGCGGTCGACGTGATCTACATCGACCCGCCCTACAACACCGGCAACGACTTCGTCTACGACGACAAGCGCACGACCTCACAGGCAGAGCACGAGACAACTGCCGGCCAGCGCGACGATGAAGGGGTGCTCCAGGTCGGCGAGGGGTCCGACCGCGCCCAGGACCGCAAGGCCGGCGCCTCGTTGCATACGAAGTGGCTGTCCATGATGTACCCGCGTCTTCTCGTTGCTCACCACTTGCTCAAGGAGACGGGTGTCATTATCGCCTCCATTGACGACACTGAGCACGCGCGCCTCAAACTCCTGATGGACCGAGTATTCGGCGCGGAGAACTTTATCGCGAATATCATCTGGCAGGGCGGGCGGAAGAACGATTCCCGATACGTTTCGGTGGGCCACGATTACATGCTGATCTACGCGAAGAATGAAGGCTCACTTCGCGATAGCGGTGTACGTTGGAGGGAAGAGCGACCAGCGGATGAGGCGACACGGGAGGCAGCACGGATCGCTTGGGCCAAGTCTGACCATAACCCCGAAAAGGCGACTAAACTAATGAAATCCTGGATCTCTTCACTACCGGAGGGGAATCCAGCAAAAGAAAACAACAGGTTCTACGAATTCGATCCGGATGGCAGGGTATTCCGCAAACGCGATATCTCTTGGCCCGGAGGAGGCGGACCCAAGTACGACGTAATTCACCCCAGCACTGGCCTTCCGGTGCGAAGCCCTGAACGCGGGTGGCGATATTCAAACCCGGAGCGAATGCAACAGGATATCGATGCCGGCCTCATCGCATGGGGAAAAGATCACACCGAATACATCAACCGAAAGACGTATCTAGATTCCGGAGATGGGATGGTTCCCACCTCGGTTTTCGAAAAAAAGAGGACAAGCTCCTCGAATGCGCTCGATGCACTCCTTGGTGATGGAGTATTTGGCCACCCCAAGGACGTCAGCGTCCTATCCCGCTGGATCTCTCTCGCGTCCGATAACTCGAAGAGCGCACTGATCCTCGACTTCTTCGCAGGCTCTGGCTCCACTGGCCATGCTGTTATGGAGCTCAACGCAGCGGACGGCGGCGACCGCCGGTACATTCTGGTCCAGCTTGATGAGCCCGTCGGAAAGAACGACTACGACACCATTGCAGACATCACACGTGAGCGACTGCGTCGTGCCAGCAAGCAGTTGGCATCGAAGCTGACCATTGACGCTGCCAACATCGACACCGGCTTCAGGTCGTACCGCCTTGCCTCCAGCAACGTGAGGGCTTGGGACGGCAAGCCCGACCAGCTTGACCTGCTCGGGGCCGTCGACAACCTCGCTGCCGGGCGTACCACAGACGACCTGCTGGTTGAGACGATGCTGCGATTGGGCGTGGACCTGATCACGCCGTTGGAGACGCGTGAGATCGCTGGCAGCACGCTGTACAACCTGGCCGGTACTCTATTCGCCTACTTCGGCACCGACATTACGGTCGAGCGCGCGAACGAGGTCGCCAAGGCCCTGGTGGCCTGCCGTGACGAAAACCCGGGCGACGCTGACACCACGGTCGTCGTACGCGACACGGGCTTCGTCGACTCTGCCGCCAAGCTCAACTTCGCCGCTGCTCTCGAGCAGTCCGGCTTCACGACGCTGCGGAGTATCTGAATGAAGTTCTCCTTCGACGCGGACCTCGACTACCAGCGTGATGCCATCGACGCGGTCACGGGTCTATTCAGGGGCCAGGAGGTTATGGCCTCCCAGTTCACCGTGCACGCTCACCCGGCCGCCCACGCCGGCTTCGAAGGGTTCTCCGACCGGGGTTACGGCAACATGCTGCGCCTGGACCCGGAGACGATCCTGGCCAATCTGCACGAGGTGCAGAACCGAACCGGTCTGGCTCCGGAGCCGTCACTGGACTCGATGAACTTCACCATCGAGATGGAGACCGGCACCGGCAAGACGTACGTCTACCTGCGCACCATCTACGAGCTCCACCAGTTCTACGGGTTCACCAAGTTCATGGTCGTGGTGCCGTCCGTAGCCATCAAGGAGGGCGTCGAAACGTCCATCCGGATGCTGCGCGAGCACTTCGGAGCCTTGCACGGTAACCCGCCGATGAGCTTCTTCCAATTCGACGGCGGCAACCTGTCTCGCGTGCGTTCTTTCGCCACCTCGTCGAGCATCCAAATCATGATCGTCACCGTCGCGTCGATCAACAAGAAGACCAACAAGATCTACCAGCCGGCCGAAGACCTCGACTTCGAGGTACCCGCTGACCTTATCCGGGCCACCAACCCGATCATCATCGTCGACGAGCCGCAGAGCGTGTACGGCGATACCGGTATCGGCAGCAAGAAGGGTGCAGGTCGCAGCGCGCTGGAGGACCTCAACGCCCTGGCCACCCTGCGCTACTCGGCCACCCACTCCAAGGGCGACAAGGCCAACCTCATCTACCGCTTGGATGCCATCGCCGCCTACGAAAAGCAGCTGGTCAAGCAGATCGAGGTCGACTCCCTGGTCACCTCCGCCAGCGGGACGACTCCGTACGTCAAACTGCTCGGAGCGACACGAGGCAAGGGTGCAGCGTTCACGGCACGGGTCGAAGCGGACGTCGAACAGGGCAATGAGATCAAGCGCAAGGCTGTCACCGTGGACACCACGTCACGCAGCAACCTCGCGGACGTGACCGGCCGTGACCTGTACAAGGACCTCACCGTGGTTGCCATCAACGCTGCCCAGGGGCAACAGAGCATCTCCTTCGACACCGTCGCGCAGCCGCTGAAAGTCGGCGACAGCATCGGCGACGAGGTCAGCGTCCATGAGCGAGCCCGTCAGATGATCGCTCAGACCATCAGGCAACACCTTGCCAAGGAGCAGGAGTTCGCGATCCACGGACGCGACATAAAGGTGCTTAGCCTGTTCTTCGTTGATTCCGTGGCCAAGTACCGCGAGTACAGCCCTGAGGGTGAGTCGCTTCCCGGGGAGTATGTGCGGATCTTCGAGGAGGAGTACGCGCGTATCGCCTCCGAGCCACAGTTCAACACCCTGCTGGGCGGCTGCGCTGCCGACAAGGTCGCGAAGGAGGCTCACCAGGGGTACTTCTCCGTCGATCGTCGCAAGGGAGGTACCGAGGTGCTGGTGGAAACCAAAGAGACGACAGACAAGGGACGCCAGCAGGCGGGTCTGGCCTACGAGCAGATCATGCGGGACAAGGTCGGGCTGACCACTCCGGGCACCCCCCTCCGGTTCATCTTCAGTCACTCCGCGCTACAAGAAGGCTGGGACAACCCCAACGTCTTCCAGATCTGCGTCCTGAGGAACATGGGCACCGAGCGATGGCGGCGCCAGTCTATCGGTCGTGGCCTGCGCCTGTGCGTGGATGGTTCCGGCAACCGTGTGCACGGCTTCGACATCAACCGCCTGACCGTGATCGCGAACGAGTCCTACGAGGAATTCGCCGACCGCCTCCAGCGCGAAATGGCCGAAGACCTGGGCATCCAGTTCGGCGTCATCACCGTGGACGGCTTCGCGCGCCTGTCCTTCAAGACGGAGGAAGGGGAAGTCGTCCCTGTGGGCTCGGCCGCGGCGCAGTTGCTGTACCAAGCCCTGTTCTACGAGGGGTACATCGACGCCAAGGGAAAGGTGCAGGACGGGCTGCGCCAGGCCGTGCAGAGCGGCGACGCGAAACTCGTGAAGATCATCAGCGATTCCGTGGACTCCGAGTCCGCGGCCAAGGCAGTGCTCGGACTGATCAAGCGCCTGGCCAAACCAATGGACGTCAAGAAGGCCGGCGAACGCATCGCGGTTCCCCTCATCCAGGAACGCCTACAGAGCCCTGAGTTCCAGGAACTGTGGGATCGCATCCGGCACCGCACGGAGTACCGCGTCGAGATCGATGAAGCCAGCCTGCGTGCCGCGATGGTTAAGGCGTTGCGCAACATGCTTCCCGTACCCAAACGTCGGGGCGAGTGGCTCACGCACCTTGTGAAGCGCATCGACCAGAGTGGCCTGACCGCGGAAGCCGCCGCAGCGCGCCGTGCGGACGTCACCTACGCCGACAGCGAGGACCTGCCTGACATTCTGTCCGTCCTTGCGGACCGCACCCAGCTGACCCGTGCCACGCTCGCTCATGTCCTCACTGACTCCGGCACGCTCGGACAGTTCCGAGACAACCCGCAGGCATACATCGACCAGGCAAGCCGCCAACTCAATATCACTAAGGCTGGTTTCCTGGTCAAGGGACTGCGCTATGAGCTGGTGGACTCCTCGCGCCCCGAGGCAGACCGCCGGTACGCGCTCGACCTGTTCCGCGAAGCCGACCTCGCCGGGTACATCGGCCCCGGAGGAAACATCGTCACCGATGCAGACGGCAACGCGGTCTCGTTCGAGAAGAAGTCCGTCTACCGGCACCTGGTGGTCGACTCGAAGCCGGAGAAGAACTTCGCGCTCGCCCTACTGCAGCGCTCTGAGGTCAAGACCTTCGTGAAGCTACCATCCTCGTTCAAGATCCCGACCCCACTGGGAAGCTACAACCCCGACTGGGCCCTGACCATTGAACGTACCGATGGCAGCCGCTACATCGTCTTCGAAACCAAGGGCGTCAACGAGCTCGAACTGATCCGTCCCATGGAGCAAGACAAAATCGCCTCCGCCCGCATTCACTTCGACACGGTTAAGGACAGAGTCGGGATCAACGACCTCGAGTATGAGGTCGTTAATGGCATTGAGGCTGCGACTGCCGTAATGGAACGACCGTAGCCCCACCCAGCTCATACCTGCGCAGGGCTTCGGACAGATCGGGCGAGCCCTGCGCAGGTGCTGGAGTCAAAACACCCCGATCGTCAAACCTCCGTGTCGCCGTACTCGCTGGGGTTTTTAGCACGGTTCATGGCTTGTGCGCATGCCTCAGCGAAGGCGGTCGCGACGACGCCTTTGTCCGTGCCGCGGACCTGAGCCTCGACCTCCTGACCGGGCCGACGCGTGGTGTGCCAGCGCACCAGCAAGTCTGTGTAGAGGTCAGCGTCGAACTCCCAGGCCACTACCGACCAATGCTCATCGTGGCCGATGTGGAGCCGGTCGCCGCCGGGCAGGTACACGGCGTAGGCGTGGTGGACGATGCGACGGTCCGGCATCCGCTCGCGGATGGCCAGTGCGCCGCCAGGGCCCTCGTGCTCCCATTTCTCCCGGTCCCATTCCTCGACCTCCGCAGGATGGCCGGGATGGTCGGCTCCCCACTGTGAGGCCACCTTGTCCGCGTGCTCGCGGTACAGGAAAGGGACGCGGCGATCGCCGAGGAGAGCCACGTACAACGTCGACTCCACCGGAACGGGGGGCCGGCTCGGGCCGGGCGCGGCACCTCCCGTGGCTGATTCGAGCGCATGCGGCCTTGGGCCCCACAGCAAATCGCCGACCTTCGCAGCCGTCTGCTGGAGCACCTGGCCGGTGACGTGCTGGTAGCGGCGACGCATCCGGGCGGACTTGCCGGGCTCCCAGCCCATGATGCGATCGACGATGGCTTCGGGGACGCCGAGGATCAACAGAACCGTCGCTGCCGTGTGACGGGCGTCGTGGAGGCGGCCGTCGCGGACCTTCGCCGACTTCAGCAGGTCTTTCCACCTGTGAAAATCGGTGTTGGGGTTCAGCGCCTCGCCGGTGGGTGAGGTGAAGACGTACCCCTTCTCCACCCACAAGTCGCGGGCAAGCACTCGTTCGCGTTCCTGTTCCGCCTTGTGCTGGCGCATAAGAGCAACGAGCTGCTCGGGCACGCCGATGGAGCGCTTGCCCGCACGGGTCTTGGTGTCCTTCGTCTCGCGCCGGACGTTGATCTTCTGTGGGCAGTAGCCGGCCTTACGTCCGCACTTATTGCCGCAGCCGTGCTCGTACCGGGGCCGCAGGCGACCACGGCGGACGAGGATCACGCCGTTCTCGAAGTCCACGTCCTCCCACTTGAGGCCGAGTACCTCGCCCTGCCGCAGGCCGAGCGCAAGCGCGATGACCCAGCGGGCGGCGTTGCGCACCTTGATGGCCTCGGCGAGGAGGCGCTGGACTTCTTCGAGCGTGTACGGCTCGACTTCCTCCTCATCCACCTTGGGCGCCTTGGCAATCAAGGCAGGGTTGATGGTCAGGTGGCGTCGGCGTACGGCCTCGTTGAGCGCCGTCTTGACCGTCCGGTGCGCCTGATGGGCGGTGCCGGCAGAACTTCCGGTCGCCTGCATCTTCTGGTAGAGGCGCTCCAGGTGCTCGGGTTCCAGCTTCGCGAGGCGATGGGCACCCAGGCCGGGGATGAGGTGGTGGTAGACCGCTACGCGGTAACCGTCGATGGTGTTCTCACCGACGTTGGGCGCGGCAATGTTCTCCACCCAGTGGGTCAGCCAGGATTTGACCGTCCAGGTCTGGCCTGCCTTGCGAACGCCGGTGGAGTCGCGCTGCTTCTCCAGGTCGCGTACAGCCTTGGTGACCTCGGGGCGAGTCTTGCGACTGATGTGGCGGCGGTCGGGGGTGCCGTCGTCTTTGACGCCAACGGTGACGTAGCCGTGCCAACGGCCGTCCTTGCCGTGGAAGATCGAGGAAGCCCCGTTGGGCTGGCGAGAAGTTGCCATGGTCGCCTCCTCAGGCCGCGGTCGTGTAGTCCGCTGCCTTGGGGCGCCTGGCTAGGAAGTCGGTCACCGCCTCGGCGGGTATACGGCGGAGCCGGCCGATCTTGACGGAGGGCATCTCGCCGGAGGTGACGTACTCGTACAGCTTGGTGCGGCCGATGCCGATCCGGCGGGCGGCTTCGGCAACCGTGAGGCCGACGAGGGTGGAATCACCGTGGTTGGTGTCGCGCTGGCTGACCAGGGCACGCAAGGCGGTCTCGGAAACGCCGAGAAGCTGGGCGATCTGGGCGACGGGCAGGTCGTTTTCAGGCAAGGGGAAGTCCTTCTCCTGGCCAGGTACGGGGCGGCAACCCCGGCCTGGCCGGTTGATCTGGGGATGAGTGCGGTGCGTTTCCCGTGTCCTGGGGGCTTGCGGTCCCAGGCCGGGGCGGTGAGACGAGCTATTCGTCAGAGGGGGCGTCGGCGTGATCCGCATCGGGCAGGGGTCCGGAGATCTCCGCGTTCATCTTCATGACGCTCTCTGCAATGGCGTTGGAGACCATCAGCTCTGCCTCTTCGCGGATATCGGGGTGCTCTGCGATGTAGGCATCGAAGCTTTCGCGAGCCTGGGCGAAGGCGTGCTGGGCACGCTGAGTCGCTTGCTGGGCTGCTACGACGTTGTCGATGAGTTCCATGGCCCGGCCCTTCGCGGCGAGCTGCGGGGGGCCGGCGAAGTTCCGGAGGCCGACGCCGAAGACCTCGGCGAACCCGATGGCTTCGTCGAGGTTGATGCGGCGCTTGCGGTTCTCGATGCGCCACACTGCGGACGGGTTCATATCGAAGCCGGCCTCATTCAAGCGTTCCGACAGCGTGGTCGTGCTCCAGCCGCGCTTGTCGCGTTCCAGCTTGATGCGTACAGCGGCGTTTTCCTCGCCGCTGAGCAGGATTCCCTCCGGAGTCCCGTCGTCCGCCATCCGCCTCTCCTTCCTGTCGCAGGGCACGTCTGCGGGTTGCAGCCGAGCTACAACCATAACATGGAATCTGCATATCGCAGAGACCTACTGCGTCTTGCACAGTACGCAATCGCCGCCTCACTCTCTGCGCATCGCAGAGAAGTGTTGCCATTCGCAGATCATGTGGCATACTTGTAGTCCACCCCGACCGCCGACCAGAGCCCCCGGACACAAAAAACCCCTCGGTGTGCACCGAGGGGTTCAAAGCGCAAACCTCACAACCGCCATCCCTAGCGATCGACCTGCCTGGCCGGGATTGCCGTCCCAAATGGCCCGCAGGAGGAGCTTCGTGAATCAGGGTACGCCCCTGCCCTCGTACTCGCCATCCCCCATCGCAACCGGCGCCGAGCCACCTGATGCCCCGCACGCACCGTTCAACAACGACGCCGAATGCGCGGTGCTGGGTGCCTGCATGCACGACAGGACCGTCATCGACACGGTCCGGCCCGTACTGGGCGACGATGCCTTCTACCGACCCGCGCACGAGACGATTTGGCGCGCTCTGCTGGCCCAGCGCCGCGAGGACAAGCCGACCGACCCCATCGTCCTCACCGAACTGCTCCAGCGCCAGGGCGACCTGCAGCGCGTCGGCGGCCCCGTCTACCTGCACCAGCTCGCAAACGTGCTCTACGGCGCCAGCAGCGCGGAATACCACGCGGAGATCATCCGCCAGAAGGCCGACCTCCGCCGCCTGCATGCCTCCGCCGTCCGCACCCTCCAGCGAGCCGAGGAGCCGGGTGCCGATCCCGAGGCAATACGCAGCGAGATAGAAGCGGAGGTGCGCGCCGAGCGAGAGCGGACACTGGCCTCGGGGCAAGGCCGCCTGAACCGCTTCGCCACCGACGGGTCGACCTTCGTCCAGGAGACCGGCGCGGACACAGAACCCCTGTGGGGAACCCGTGAGAAGACGGTCTGGGCCTCCGGCGAGAGCCTGATGATCGTCGGCGCTCCAGGCGTCGGCAAGACCACCCTGGCCCACCAAGTAATCTTCGCCCGTCTCGGCCTGCAGGAGACGGTTCTGGAGATGCCTGTGGCCCCCAGCAGGCGGGTGCTCTACCTCGCCATGGACCGGCCCAAGCAGATCGCCAAAGCCATGAAGCGCCGCGTCTTCGACACCGACGAAAAGATCCTGCGCGAAGGGCTCGTCGTCTGGGAGGGGCCCTTGCCCGCCACCCTGGACAAGGAGCCCGACCTCCTCGCCGAACTCGCCGCCGCCCACCAGGCCGACACCATCGTGATCGACAGCCTCAAGGACGCGGTCAGCACCATGGTCGACGACAGTCTCGCCGTCGCCTTCCACAACGCCCGCAACCGTGCTCTGCGAGGCGGCGTGGAAATCCTGGAGCTGCACCACCAGCGCAAGGCCACCGCCGACGCCCCGCGAGGCCAGCGCCCCGCCCTCGACCAGGTCTACGGCTCCACCTGGTACGTCTCCGGCGCGGGCAGCGTCCTGTTCGTCACCGGCAAGGCCGGCGATCCCGCCGTCACCCTGCACCACCTCAAGACCCCCACCGGCGAGATCGGCCCGCTGGACGTCACCCACGACCACGTGCGCGGCACCACCACAGTCGACCCGACCAAGGACCCCGCCGTCCTCCTGCGCACTGCCCCGAACGGGCTCACCGCGCGTGACCTGGCGACCGTACTGATCGGCGGAGGCGAGCCCGAACGCGCCGACGTCGAAAAAGCCCGACGTCACCTGAGCCGCCTCGTCGACAGCGGCCTGGCGACCAGGGCTGACGGTATCGCCGGAGGAGCCGGAGGCGGTCAGCAGACCCGTTTCTACGCCTCCGCCCGCCACCTCGCCTCCGTCGGCTGAACGCCCACGACGCCTGCGCGGAGCGTTCACGCGACCGTTCACGCGGCCTTCGCCGGCGCACACCATCGCAGACCGCTCACAGCGTGCACGCTCACCGCGAAACCCCAGGTCAATCGATCACGGCAGCGTCCACGCCGTACACGCGCCCAAGCGATCACGCGCGGGCCCCCCTTTAGAAGGGGGCCCGCGTGAACGCCCCCTCCGTGAACGCCCTTCCGTCCCACCCTGCAAACTCCGCTTCCCCACCTTGGAGACCGCCCGTTGCACTCCCCTGCCCCGAGCCCCCTGGCAGCTCTACGCAGCAGCCCCAGCATCCGCGCTGGCATCGCCCAGCTCCCCACCCGCCTCGGCCGCCGAGGACGAGGTCCTCGCCAGCATGACGACCCTGGCGATGCTCGCCGAACGCCCGCCCCTGTGCCCGCTGGGGGCGTCGCGTTAACCGCACGGGACGCTTCACCCTCGTCGTCGGTCTGATGGCCGTCGTCCTCATGGCCTTCCGTGTTTCGTGGAACGCGCTGTCCGACGTGGCCCGCGCCATCGGTGCTGACTCCACCGCCGCCCTGCTCTACCCGATCGTGGTCGACGGACTGATGGCCCTCGCGCTGGTCGCTACGCTCGCGCTGACCGGTCCCGACCGGAAGTTCGCGCTGCGAGTCCTGGCGGCCTACACGGTCGCGAGCCTGCTGCTGAACTACGTGCACGGTCTCATTCCGGCCCTG
The DNA here is from genome assembly GCF_044741745.1 of Streptomyces sp. NPDC088116. Classification (NCBI taxonomy): domain Bacteria; kingdom Bacillati; phylum Actinomycetota; class Actinomycetes; order Kitasatosporales; family Streptomycetaceae; genus Streptomyces; species Streptomyces sp. NPDC088116. Next base: position 69,042 of record NZ_JBIUTF010000005.1, read on the forward strand.
CACACCACGTCGATCCAGTGGGGCCGACTGACCGACTGGGACCCCGCGAACCTGGCCCTCGTGCTGCTGGCGACGTCGCTCCCGGTCGGGTCGATCTACTTCGGGTCGGAGCTCGTGGCGAAGGTGCTGCACCACAGCCCCGAGTCTGCCGACTCCGCCGAAGCGGCCCCGGCCCAGTCGGTCAGCCCGCAAGCTGACGAGTCAGCCGGCGAGCAAGCCAGCAACCAGACCGCACGGTCGACGTCTGACCAGGCCGAACTGGCCCCAACACAGCTGACTGAGTCGACCCCCGAGAAGGTCGCCGAGGCTCCCGCGGCGGGGCCGACCGAAGCTGCCGCATCAGCCCCCTCACCCGCTGCCCGACCGACCCGGTCGCCCACCGTGAGGGAGTCGACCGGAGCCGCCCCTCGTCGGCCGACCGGTCGGGTCCCCGCCGCCGCCAAGTCGACCACCGACCGCGTCCGCACCGACACCGAAGTCCTCAACGAGGCACGACTCCTGACCGCCGACTGGAGCGACGACCGGCTGACCGCCGCGCGGTTGCGCAGCGAGCTACGGATCGGCCAGAGCCGCGCCCGCGCCCTACGCGACCAGCTTCAGACTGAACGCACCGGTCAGGTCGAGCCCGATTCGTACGACGACTACGAGATAGAGCCGCTTGCCGGACTCGACAGAGCCGTCTCCCAGCAGCATGGCGAATCCGGCGCAACCACCGTCGGCATGTCCTGATCCTCCCAAACGCACCGATCGCTCCCCCTCCCGGCTCCCCGCCCCCGTGCAGACAGCACGGGGCGGGTACCACTCACATCTGAAAGGCCCCTCTTCCATGCCCCGTTCGACCACACCCGTCTGGCACTGCGACGACAATGCCTGTCCGATCTGCACCGCGCCGGAACGCGACGAGAGGGCCCCACTGCGCTGCGCGATCCTCACGCTGCTGGAACACGGCCGGTGGATGGCCTGCGACGAGATCCCTCTGCCCGACATCCTCTCCGCCGGCGGCGACTACCTGCGCCGTCTGAGGGACACGGTCGGTGACGGCACCCCGGTGCCCGCCGTCGAGCAATGGGCCTGGCTCGACGCCGAACTGCGCTTGGCCGTAGCCCGCGCAGCCGGACTGGATGCCGTCAGCACCCTCGACCCTCGCATCGACAAGGTTCTGACCACCGCTGCCCGCCGCACATCCCGGCGCCAGGTGGATCTGCTCGATCTCGCGGCCGAGCAGCTCGCCGAGCTTTGCGCGCGATCACGAACCACCTGAATTCACCAGGAACCCGCACCGTACCCCCGACACAAGGACATCCCGTCATGCGCGACCAGTACCCCAAACCCTCCATCAGCTACGAGGAGATGAGGAAGGCATCCACCACCACGACGGGAGCAAGTTGTCGGGTAAGGAGTCCTTACCCGGCCTCCGCCCCAGGGGAGGCGGAGGCTTCCGGCGCTGAGGCGGCACCGGAGTCGGTCGGCCCGGGGGTGCCGACCGAGGGAGGGACCAACACTCCTTCGCCGCTCGACCCGCACAAGCCCGTGCCACGCCGCCGACTGCGTGACCGCCAGCTGCGCGAGCGCCGCGTCCACCCCCGCTACAACGACCACGAGTTCGACCTCGTCCAGCACGCTGCCGCCGTGAGCCAGATGGCACCCGGCGGCTACGTCGCTGAGAGCTCGCTGGCCGCCGCACGCGCCGACGACCCCACCGCCGCCGTGGCCGACTACCGCGCCACCGTAAAGGCGCTGCTCGCCGCGAACGGGCAGCTCGGCCGGGTCGGCAACAACCTCAACCAGCTCACCGGACACCTGAACAAGGACGGCGACATGCCCGCAGCCGACACCGTCCTGCGGATCCTCCACCGCGTCGAGGCATCTGTGGATGCGCTGGACGGTGCCGTCGCCCGGGTGATGGAGGGGCGGTGAGTCGGTGATACCCAAGATCATCCTTGGCCAGGGCGGCACCCGCGGACTGATCCGCTACCTCTTCGGCAAGGGGCAGGCGAACGAGCACGTGGATCCACACCTGGTGGCATCCTGGAACGACTTCGCACCCGACCCCGGCCGCAGCCCGCACCGCGACCCCAAAGCCGTGGAGAAGCAGCTCGCCGCACAGCTCGACCAGCCCGTGCGAATGCTGGGCAACCGCGCACCACAAACCACCTTCTGGCACTGCCCCGTCCGCGCCGCCCCCGAGGACCCGATCCTCACCGACGCCCAGTGGGCGGACATCGCGCGCAGGATCGTGGCCGCCGCCGGCATCGCCTCCGATGGCGACGAGAAGGCGTGTCGGTGGGTGGCCGTGCGCCACGCGGACGACCACATCCACATCGCCGCCACCCTGGTTCGCCAGGACGGACGCCGCCCCCAGCGCAACCACGACAAGCGGGCCGTGCAGAAGGAAGCCCGTCAGATCGAAATCGACCACGGGCTACGTCAGTTGAAAGCGGGCGATGGGACCGCTGCCAAGCACCCGACCAGCAAAGAACACTTCAAGGCCAAGCGCCTGGGCCAGGACACCACGGCCCGCGAAGTTCTCCGGACACGTGTGCGAAGGGCGGTCGCCGCCGCAGACAGCGAGACAGAGTTCTTCTCGCTGCTGGAGGCTACCGGCGTAACCGTGCGCCTCAAGTGTGGGCCGTCCGGCGACGCACTCGGATGCAACTTCGCGCTGCCCGGCAACACCAACGAGAACGGCGATCCCGTCTGGTTTGCAGGATCCACGCTGTCCCCCGATCTCTCCTTGCCGAAGATCCGCGAACGCCTCGCCACCAGCGTTCCCGAACCGGTTACCGCCCGGCCGAGCAATCCGTGGCACGAAGCCACCGCCGCCACCGAACGCATCCCCCACCACCTCTCCGCCGCCGACGACCCCGCCGCCCAAGGACAGCTGGTCGCTCTCGGCGCAACACTCGACCTGCTGCCCATCACCGCGCCGGCCGCAGCCAGGGCCGAACTGCAACAGGCCGCCATCGTGTTCGAGCGCGCTACCCGCTCCCGCATTACCGCCGACCTCGACAGCACCCGCGTACTGCGCCGCAGCGTCCAGGCAATCTGGCGTGACCGCCCCCAGGACAAGGACGGTGCCGGATTCGCCATGCTCCTGGACGCTGCATTCACAGCGGTTGCTTTCGCGGCCCACTGGCACCGCACCCGCCAGAACGCCCAGCAGGAGGAGGCCGCCGGGCGGGCTCTCCTCCACCTGCGGGCAGCCTACGGACAGGTCGCCGAGCCGGTCCTGGCCGGCCTCGCGCGTCGCGCCCCCGCCCAGCAGACGAAGCGCCGCCTCGCCCACCACATCCAGCAAGCAGTACCGGAGTACGCCGAGCGCATTCTCAATGGCCCCGCCTGGGACGCGCTCGCCACCGTCCTGGCCGAGGCAGAAGCAGCAGGGCACAACGCGGCCACCATCCTCAGCCAGGCACTGGGCCAGCGCACCCTGGAAGACGCCCACAACCCCGCCCGAGCGCTGACCTGGCGCATCCGCCGCCTCAGTCAGCGCCACGCACCCGGCCCGCGGGCCCAGGCCGCCAGGGCCCCAAGCACCACACAACGGACCGGTGTCCCAGCCCATTCGACGACCGCGGCTCCTCCCCCGCAGCGGTCATCGGCTCGGCGGCGCTGACCAACAAACGAGCGCAACATAGACGACGATCGCCGGTTAGCCAAACCGGCGATCGTCCGGAGAGTTGATGCCTCGACCCCCACTCCGGAAGGACTCCCTGTATGGCCATCACCGACACCCCGACCCCGTGCCATCGTTCTCCTCACCGACATAGACGCCTCCCGCAGCGACGAACCCGATCACCTTTCCACCACGACGGGCGCCCGTTCACCACTGCCGAATACGAGCTGCTCTCCACCTGCACGCCGACGGAGATAGACATCGCAGTCGCGCACATGCAGCCGGTTGGCGACTGGATGAGTGAACGCCAGACGGTGCAGAAGGCCCTCATCGGCCTGTACATGAAGTACGCATACCAAATGCCCGATGCCTTTCCGGATAGCGTCTACGACCTCATGACCGAAGAGGACTACTCGGAGTTCGAGCGCCTGGCCGACATCGTTAGCGCCGACGATGCCTTCGAAGAGCACACCGGACACGAACAGGACTGATCGGCTGAAACCAACGGGCCGCGCTTCAGGGCTCCGTCTGTCGCACAGCCTCCGCAGGGTCGCGTACCCATCCACGTGAGCCCCGGCCCCGCACATGCCGCAGGCCCGACCGGAATCACCGGCCGGGCCTGCGGCATACCCACGAGTTCAAGTGGTCACACGAGCTTTCGCCACCGCCTTCTCCACGAGGTCGACGACCAGCGCGACGGACCCGAGACTACGCAGGGGCGAGCCGTGCCCAACCGCCCAGGCAGTGAGGTGAGGGCGATCAGCTGGACGGGGCCCATAGAAGCTGATCCCGCGTGCTCTCCGGAAGCACTCGGCGCAGCACCGGTGTGGTGGAGCTGAGCGAGGTCGCGAACGCGGCGACCAGGCTGTGCGGCACGCTGGCGCTGAACGACGCAGCCCACAGATACGGGGCCCCCATGGCCGGCTCGGCCCACGCCTGCCAGCCCATCGGCCCGTGCTCCTCCGCATCGGCTGTCAGAGCGCGGGGATCGGAGTCCTGGATGAAGGGCGGCACCTCACCAAGGCTGACACGAGCAGTGAACGTGGGGTGCACAGCTGCCGCGTGGGGCTGTTCTGCGTCGCGGAACCAGCCGTGCGCGGTGACCCCATCGATGACCGCCTCGGGACCGGCGGACGCAGCAGCGGGCCGGCCACATCCGTCGAGTGCGAGGAGGAAATCGGCGATGACCTCACCCGGGACGTCACGAGTGAAGTAGGCAGACCAGTCCGCGAGCAGACTGCTCACGTCCGAGCGGGCAGAGACCTGCCACGCGACCGGCAGCCCACCGAGGTAGAACGGCTCGTCCGGCAGCACCCACTGCGCCCACCGAAGAGCATCAGGACTGATGTGCAGGACCGTGCTGCGCATCACCTGAAGGTCCTCCAGGGGCTCATCGAGCAGACGCTGCCCTCGAATGACTGTCAGGCTCGTCCAACCGCAGTTGGCGAGGTTGTCCGCGACGGCATCGTAGAGACGACCGTCGTCGCCGGCCAGGTGTCGGGGGCCGACCCAGTACGTGGGAGGGGGGCCGCTCGCGAGGGGATCGAATGGGAAATGCGGGTTCAGGAGCGCCTCCAAGGGCATGAGGTTGGATTTTCTGGCGCCGCGGCGAAGTGGGCGGAACGACGAGGGCCGACACAGTAGAGCGAGCCATCGGCGGTGGGATGCGGGGTTACAAGATCCCTATCCTTGCTCCGAACCACGTGACCTGACGGTCTCCGGGAAGGTCATTTACGTTGGCATGCCTTCCCCCTCGTTTCCAGTCTTTCTGCGGGCTTTGCTGTCTGCCCCCGGCGAACTGGCTCGAATTCGGGAAATAATCATCCCTTTCCACGACACTCGCCGAAGTCGAATCGATATCTGAGCGCATGACCTGCCCGGTTACGGCACCGAGGTGGGCTGAGATTGGCGGGCTCCATGGGCGTGGCCAAGGCAGCCCGCTCCCATGGGCTGCTGCCATATGGGAGGGAGGAAATGGCAACGGCGGCGCCCACTACGAGTGGGCGCCGCCGTTCTCTGACCTCAGCTGTCGACCCGGGCGACCTTCCGGCCCACCTTGAGGTACAGGTCAGCGCCCTCGCTGCTGTCGACCTCGGCGAGCACGGCAGCGAGGGTCTGTTGTACCGCGGCTTCAGTGAGCGTCGTGGTGCGCTGGTCGCCACTGCTGGTCTCGCTGATCAGGCGAAGGCCGTTCTGCTTGGCGATGCGGCGGACGGCAGAAGAGCTGGGTGCGAAGTCCAGCACCTGACTGATCAGCTGGCCCAGCGTGGTCTCGGCGTGCTCCTTGAGAGAGACACCCGGGAGGTTCTGCGTGTCACCGAACGAGCGCTTGGAGAAGCGGGCGGTGAACTCCGCACGGGCTGCCTCAGCGGCCTCCAGACCGTGGAGGGCCGCCACGACCTCGCTGGCGAGGATGCGCTTGACGGCCATGGGGTGCGCGGTGCCGTCCACCAGCCGCTTGGAGACCAGCTGGATCTCGTCGTCCGTCCACTCCGTGAGCAACTTGAGGTAGGACTCGGTGACGTGGTCCGGGATGGACATCAGACGACCGTAGACCTCGTCCGGGGCGGCGGAGAGGCCCACGTAGTTGCCCTTGGACTTGCTCATCTTGGAACCGGTGCCGTCGGTGCCCTCGATGAGGGGCGTGGTGATGACGACCTCAGGGGTTTGCTCCCTGATCTCCATGACCTTGCGGCACATCTGAAGGTTGAGGAGCTGGTCGACGCCGCCGAGTTCAACGTCGGCGGTGATGGCGACCGAATCCAGTGCCATGACCACGGAGTAGACGAACTCCGCGACCGAAAGGCCGTCGCCGGCGGCGAGCCGACTGCGGAAGTCCTCCCGCTGGAGGGACATGGAGACTGGCACGCGGGCGAGGATCTCGACCAGCTCGGGGAGGCTGACCTTGTTGAGCCACTCGCCGTTGAAGCGCAGGTCGGCTCGTTCGAAGTCGATGAACGGGGTGACCTGAGCCTGGTAGCCGGAGAGGTTTGCCGCGATGTCGGAGTCGGTGAGCGGCGGACGATCGGAGGAGCGTCCGGACGGGTCGCCGATCTTCGCGGTGACGTCGCCGATGATGAACACGACGTGATGCCCCATGCGCTGGAACCGGCTCGCGATGATGATGGGCACCGAGTGGCCGAGGTGCACATCCGGCGAGGTCGGGTCGATGCCGTACTTCACGATGAACGGCCGGCCTGCGGACTGCGCAGCCGTGATCTTGTCGGCGAGGGTGGAAGCCGACGGGATCACGTTGATGGCGCGGCCTTCGACGAGAGCGGCCTGCTCCTGGGGGGAGAGGTCCGACAGGTCCAGGGAGCGCCGCGTATATGTCTCTTCCAGGAGCCGGGCGACCGTATAGTCCGCGGCCAGGTCCGATCCAGAGAGGATCTGCATGGCGCGGGTAACGGACTCGCTGAGGCGGCTCATGATGCCTGTTCGCTCCTGGATTGGATCACTGGCGGGGCCAGTAAGAAGGGGAAGCGGCAATTTTATCACCGCTGGTCATGTCCTCGTATTTGAATGATCACTTTCGGTGTCTCCGGCTCCGCTGTTATCGAGTTCTCGGAGTGGCGCTTGCGGATGGCCGGTCACCGCGCTGGCGATCGCCCTCAGCCAGGGGCGTGGCGGTGCGCAAGATCGGATGGTGCCGGCCAGCATGGCGGCGAGCGGGCGCCAGCAGGCGTGACGCTGCCCGGTCTGTACGTACGCCTCGACGCGGTGTCCGGCAGCTTGGGCATGGAAGTGGTGGGCCATCCGGCGCAGGACGCTGGCGGTGGTCCAGGCCGGGGGCTCCGCGGCCATAGTGCGCAGTCGGATGGCGAGTGCGGTACAAACGTCGGCCCGATAGCGCTGGGAGACCCCGGGGGTATGGCGGTCGGTCATGTTGTGCGCGTGGACGCGGTAGTGGACCAGGGGCACGGGGAGGACGCAGCCGTGACCCGCGTGACGCAGGGCGTGGAAGAAGATCTCGTTGACGACGGGCAGCAGCGTAAGAGCAGCCTCCCGATGCACGAGCAGGGTGCTGGTGTTTCCGCCGGGATGGGGATCGGTGACGAGGGGGCGGCCGGCCGCGTCGACGACGTACTCCCAGTGCTCGATGAAGAGCCGTTCGCCGGTGATCGCTTCAGCGCAAGCACGGAGCTTGGCGGGGTGGAACCAGTCATCGGCGTCGAGCGGGGCTACCCAGTCGCCTTCGGCGAGGAGGAAGGCGTCAGTCAGGGTGGGGCCGAACCCTCGGGAGTCGCGGCGGACGACCCGGACGGAATCTCGGTAGCGACGGCACACTTCCGCTGTCTCGTCGGTGGAACCGTCGTCGATGACGATGATCTCCTGCAGGAGATAGTCGCCAGGTTCCTGGTCGAGGCAACTGGTGATGGCACGGGCGAGGTAGCGGCCGTAGTCGTGGCACAGGATGACGCACGAGATCCGGGGTGGGGTGGTCATCGGGCACCTCCGTAGACCCCGGCGTAGGCGGCAAGGATCGCCTTGTGTTCCTGATCGCGGTGCTCCAGGAAGGTGCGGTCGAGGCGCCGGGCATCAGAGCCCGTGCGGGAACGGGCGTTCTCGACCGCCGCGAGGAAGCGTTCGCCGAAGAGGTTCGGGTGGCCGGTCGTCCAGTCGACCCATTCCGGTTCGGTGACCAGTTGCCCGTGCTGCCGGTACTGCTCGGGCAGATGGCCGGTGCGCGAGCACACAGGGAGCAGGTTCAGGTCGAAGGCAAGCTCCAGCTGTCCGGAGTGGCTCCCCCAGAGGTAGGGGAGCAGGAGTACGTCCGAGGCGAGGCCCGCGTCGGTGACTTCGTCGTCCGTGGGGTAGGGGCGCATGGACAGCCGGATGCGTGGATCGTGGCGAGCCGTCTCCAGGAGGAGGGGCACGGGGCTGCCCGGGATGAAGTCGGCGGGGCTGAAGGCGCGCAGGAGCAACCGGAGGGTGCTGCCGGGGTCGGTGACTCCGAGACTCCAGTTGACGACGGGCGAGAGTTGGTCGCGGCTCGGGCGCGAGGCGCCGAACATGAGGAAGCGAGCAGACGTGACGACCTGCTCGCGCTCCCGGCCACGGAGCGCCTCCGGAGGTACGACGTAGCCGTGAGGAATGACGGTCGCCGGCGAGGTAGTGCCGAGGAGGCCGGCCATCTCTCTGCGGGAACTCTCCGTGAGGAAGACCCAGTCGACATCCGCGCTGAGGAGGAGCCGGAGCCGTTCGGTGAATGCGGATTCGTCGCCGTGCATGGACTGAGTGTCGTGGGCGGTGAAGACGACGCGGACTCCGGATTCCGCGCAGGCGTCGAGGAGACGTTCCAGAACAGCCGTCTCCTCGATGTCGATGTGGTGGAGGTGGAGCACGTCGAGCCAGGTGAGCGGAGCGTGGGCGAGGAGCCACGTAGCGGTCACAGCTGTGGGAACGACGGCGCCGGAGCTGATCGCGGTGCCGTTGAGAATGTGGAAATCGAGTCCGTGCAGCTTGCGCGCGTACGGGGTGCGGGCCGGGACATGGACGACGCGCAGCCCTCGGCTGGGCGAGACGGTCGTGGTCACAAGTCCCCCCTCCCGAGGCCGACGACGACCAGCTGCGTGGAAAGCCCGTTGGACACGTCGTCACTGCGGGTCAGCCCCACGTAGTGGATCTCGAACCCGGAGGCGCGGAGCAGCGCCTGGAACTCGTCGCCGGCCCACTCGCGGACATGGCTGGGGTTCCGGGGAGGGCCGGGCGTTTCGTATCCGCTGCGGAACTCGCGCGCCGGGGTGGAGAAGACCGCAGCGGAGCTTCCGGCGGCGAGCAGTCCGCGTACCAGGGCCAGGAGTGGGCGAGGGTCGAGTACGTGTTCCACCACATCGGAGCAGACCACGAGGGAACGCTTGATGACTGCGGGGGCGAGGGGGAGCGCTCGGGTAGTCTCCAAATCCGCCTCGATCCACTCGCCGAAGGGATGGTTGGCGCGGCACCAGCGGAGGTTGTCGCCGACGTCGACCCCGACGAAGGACCAGTCGGGGTGCGTGGAGGCAAGGGCCGCGAGCTTGCCGGCACGGCCGCATCCGATGTCGATCAGAGCGTCGCAGCCGAGCTGCGCGGCGCGGGCGGCAGCGTAGGGGTAGACGTCGGGCTGCCAGACCGTGGCCTCGTCGGTCTTGTCGGTGAAGTACTCCACGCTGTCGCGGCTGCGGTACCCGGCCCGTATGAAGTACGAGGCGGCGTCGCCGAGCGGGAGAGTGGAGAGCACAGGTGCGGTAGGCATGTCAGGGCTCCGTCCGTCACTTCGGCCAGTGGGCGAAGAGGGTGATCAGGCGTTCGACGAGTTCCTCGCGCAGTACCCGCCACTCGCGGGAGCCGGTCCTGCGGACCGCGGTGGCGCGGTCGTAAGAGGCGCCGTCCACCTCGGGCAGGCAGGCGTACATCTGGAGCAGAGCCGAGCCCTCGTCCTCTCCGGATGTGTCGCGGTCGCCAGAGACCAGGGCCCGGATGTCGTCGGCGGGCATCGATGCGTCGAGGCCGGATCCGGGGATGCTCTTGCTCATCTTCGGCAGTCCCCCGAGGCCGGGGATCATCTTGGTGTAGATGCCGGACAGCTGGTCTGCGGGCAGGCCCCAACGTGCGGCCCCGCGTCGTGCGAGCGCCACGTACTTGTGCTCGTCGACGCCGAGCGAGACCAGGACGTGCCGGCCCTCGGTCAACAGCTGGACGAAGTCGGCGGCCATGAGGAGCGTGGCCTGCTTCATGCCGTAGGTGAGGCCGTCGAAGACACCGTGATTGCGGTAGAGACCGGAGAGGTCCTCCTCGGCCCATTGGAAGTCCTCGTCGTCCAGGTGGCGGGAGAGGAGGAAGGCTGTGGCCAGGACATTAGTGTGGCCCTCCTGGCGACGCAGCACGCCGCGCTGTTCGTCGAAGCCGAGACGGCGGATGAACTCCTCGTACTGGTCGGCGGTGCGGCGCACCTTGTCCAGCGGTGTACGTCGGGCGTTGTACGAGTCCAGGTCGCCGAGCACGATCTGCACATCGAGGCCCTGCTGCTGGAGTTTGACGGCGCGCAGGAGCTGGAAGAGGGTGCCAGCGTGCGGCGGCCCGCCGAGGCCGACGCCCGTGGTGACGATGGCGGGCTTGCCAGCCGCCACGGCCTCGGCAAAGTCGAGGGCGCCGGTGTGACACATCCACTTGGTGCGGAGGTCGTCCGGGCTCATCCCCGCCAGAGCGAAGTCGATGGTTCCCAGGCCGAGGCGCTCGTACCGGTGCTGGTCGATGACGTTGTCGTAATAGGCCGTGTCGAACTTCATGCGGACGTCTCCTCGGGTGTGATTGGCGCCGTGCGGAAGGGATCGCCCTCGCGAAGGGCGAAGGCATGGCGGACGAGGGACTCGAAGCCGTCGTCCAGGAGGTTGCCGAGCTCGGTGTTGCGGGGCGCGGCCACGCTGCCGAGGTCGGCGGTGACCGTGCCGTCGCCCAGGACCCAGACGCGGAAGGGATAGGCGTCGTCCGGCTCGCGGGTGGGCTGCGCATAGACCGGCAGATCCGGAACGACATCGCGTACGCCGTTCACCGCCTGGACGAATTCCTCGCGACTGAATCCGTAGATCCCGGCCTTGCGGGAATTCGCCCGCCCGATCGGCCTGTATTGGGAGATCAACCAGTACTCGACCGGGGTGGCCTGGGCGCAGTCGACGATTTTCTCGGCGAGTCGCGGGAGTTCGGCGAGAGAGGCAGCTGTGGTGAAGGTGTTGAAGGCCAAACGCCGATGGTCGGCGATGAGCATGGCCGTGTTGGCCTGGAAGCGGTCGAAGTAGCCCTGACCGCGGAACCAGTCGGCGCTCTCCGCGTCAGGGCCGTCGATGGCCAGGGAGTACACCGTGACGTTCTCGCGCAGGCCGGGGTAGCGGTCCTTGAGGAGAAGGCCGTTGGTGTGCAGGTTCGTGTCGAAGCCGCTGCCGTGCGCGTGCTGGAGGGCGGGCTCAAGGTGGTTGTCGTACGGCATGACCGGGTCTCCGCCGGTGAAGACGATGCGGTGCGCAGAGGACTCGGCTCGGATGCGGTCGATCACCTGGGCGATGACCGCAGGGGTGGTGGTGACCCGGTTCCGCTCGCGGTAGCAGAAGCGGCACACGCCAGGGGACGCGGTGGCCGGGGCCAGGTCCCACGCATTGCAGTCGGTGTTGAGCACCAGGTGGACGATGCCCAGCTCGTCGCGGGTCAGCACGGGATCTCCTCCTTGCGTGACGTCCGGGCGGAGGCGGCTCCGTATGCGGCCGTCGGTAGAAGTCCCTCAAGCACGTCCGGGGAGCCGCCGGTGAGCCTGATGAAGCACCGCAGGGTGCCGAAGGCCGCGTCCGTGCGCAGGATGGCTTGCGCTGTGGCGAGTCCAGCTCGGAGGGTGGGGGCGGCTTGACCGGCCACCATGAGCAGAGCCGCGTTGAGGGCTACGGCGTTGCGGGCCGACGAGCTGCCATGGCCCGCCAGAACACTGACGGCGGCGGCCACGTTCGCCTGCGGATCGGGCCGCTGGGCGATGGAGCGCAGGTCCCTGGGCATGGCCGCTGCGGCGAGGCGCACCTCCCGGGGCAGGGACGAATCGCCGAGCCCGTCTCGGATGCGGCTGGTGCGCACCGTGGCGCCGGGCAGCAGCTCGTCCACCTGCAGGGCACCGTCGACGGACGAGTTGACGACGGTCACGTCCGCCAGCCCGATACGGGTGAGGAGCTGAGCGGAGACGTCGACTGCGGGGTGCGAGAGCCCGTAGACGTAGGAAGAGCAGACGGCTGGGCTGAGCAGAGCGGGAAAGGCCAGACTGAGCGCGTGCACGGCTTGGAACCGGCCGCCGTATCGACGGTCGAACTCGGGCACCCGGTGCTCGATGGAGAAGAAGCCGAACCCGCACTCGGTGGCGATGCCGACCATTTCATCGTGCGGCACCGCGTCACAGCTTGCGCCCACCAGGTCGATGAAGTCCCGCGAGCCTGTCTTCGACGAAGCACTGCGCGAGCCGAGCTTGGCGATGTGAGCGCCGCCGGTAGCGGCGACGAAAGCCGCGGCGGAGCTGAGATTGAGGGTCTTGAAGGTCTTCTTTCCACTACCGGTGTAGCCCACGAATCGCACACCTGCGGCCGGCCGGCAGTAGTCCCAGCCGTCCCGGTCCAGGCAGGTGGCGGCCTGGACGGCGGCTTCGACTTCGGCGATTCTCGGGCCCCGTAAGAGAAGACCGGTCAGGACGCTTCCCAGCATCACGTCCCGCGTGTGGCCGTCGGGAAGGCCGAGGATGCCGAGGATGCCGCCATGGACGTCGTGGGGGTCGATGTCGGCAGGGGAATTGATCTTGTGGACCAGTGGTGGGATCTGCAAAGCCACGGTGAGCGCTCCATTCAGGTCTGACCGGTCAGGAGTCGACGGTGAGCAGGGCCTTCAGCGGCCGGTGTCTGTCCGTGCCGCGGAGATCGGCGAGTGCCTGCGGCAGATCGAGAAGCGGGTAGCGATCCTTGGTGAGTAAGTCGGCCCAACTACCGCCGTAAGTAAGGAGGGTCAGGGCGTCGCGGAAGTCGTCGCGGCCCTTCGCACGGCAGTAGGAGTACGAGCCGCGGACAGTAATCGAGCGGCGGAAAACGTCACGAAGCGGCAGGGACAGCGTGACCTGCGGTGCGTAGGCGCTTTGGACGACGACGGTGCCGCCGTCCCGAACGCAGGACACGGCCTGACGCAGCGGGGCGTCATCCTGCCCGGATGCCGCGTCCACCACGGCCTCGCATGGCGGCAACATGCCCTGGTGCACGGCAACGGGTACGTCACCGAGAGCCTGGTGCAGTCGGTCGCGACGCTCGGCGGACCGAGCGGCAAGGTGGACCTCCCACCCGGCCTGAACGGCACAGACAGCGGTGCACACGGCTATGGCGCCGGTCCCGATGACGCCGAGGCGGCCCGGTCGCATGGGGAGGCCACAGCGCACCCCGTGCAGGGCCACCGCCATGGCATCGGCCAAAACCCCGTGCGCCGGGTCGGCCAAGGCGGGGAGCCGCACGATGCTGGAGGACGGCACGCGGACCGCTTCGGCGAACCCGCCCGGCAGATCCCAGCCGACACGCTGCAGACCGTGACAGAGATGCACGTGTCCGTCCGTGCATGCGGGACACGATCGGCATCCGATCAGCGGGTCCACACAGACCCAGTCGACTGTGCGGGCAACGGTGCCGACGATCTCGTGTCCCGGGAACCACGGCCTCGGCACCGGGCCGCGCCATGACGGGCACAGCTTGGCGATGTCGCTTCCGCAGATCCCTGAGTAACGGACGTGGATCAACGTGGTGTCTTCGGTGTCGGTGGGACTCGGAGCAGCCGTGAGACGCAACGAGCCGCCGCGCACGGCCCAGGCGTGTGCCGGGGTCATCGGCCCCGCCTCGCGGTCAACACGGCGGGCACGGCCTCCACTGAAGCCACAGATTCTCCGTGCCAGGGCCTCTCACCGAAGGCGAGCCCGGCCGGGCCGCCCCGCCGCTCAACGCGCAGCGCACGAATTCCGGCCTTCCGCGCGCCCGTCAGCTCGTCGCCGCCTCCGTCCCCGCAGTAGAGGCTGCGGTGAGCCGGGACGCCGAGCTGTTCCAGCGCTCGTGCGAAGAGTCCGGGATCCGGCTTGATCGCGCCTTCCTCGCAAGAGAACACCGCGGTGGGGAAGTAGGACGCCAGAGGCGTCCTACCCCAGCATTCGGCGATCTCGGGAGAGGCGTCGCTGAGGAGTGCCAACCGGACTCCGGCACGCCGCAACGTGTCCAGAACCAGAAATACGGAGCGGTCAGCCCGTAATCGGGCCAAGGCCAAGCGCCGCAGCGTCGTCTCCACGTCGTTCACGTGGCTCTCGGCCGCACCACACCGCGATACCAGGTACGCGGCGACTTTTTCGACCGATGAGAGTCGGCCGTCGTGGCGTACACGCCAACTGGCTCCCAGGGCCGAGGCGACGATGCTGGCGCCGACCTCCATCGCTGCGGCGAACTCGCGCACCGCCGAGCTGCGTTCGGCATCGCTGGGAGCCGGCACGAGCGTGCCGAACAGATCGAAGATCACAGCCTCGCACTCGTACTCCACGGCAAGGGTGCGTTCCACTCGGTCGTTCCTTGTGCGGGGTGCGGTGGGCACGTTGCCTCCCGGTCATCGCGTCGGCCGGTCCGTCGTTTCCGCCGAATCGACGACGGGTTGGCCTGGGTGGTGTGACCGTAGAAGCGTTCTGGGCGCGCACCCTGGAAAATTCTTCCGGGGTCGTCCGGGCAAGGACGGAGAGGATCTGGCCATGCGCGGAATCAGCGACACCTTGACCATCGGCGAGCGCGTCGCGTGGTACCGACGGCGCCGCGGGCTGTCCCAGGACGTACTGGCCGGGCTCGTGGGCAGGACCACGGACTGGCTGAGCAAGGCGGAGAACAACCGCATCGAACTCGACCGGCTCTCCGTGATCCAGACCCTGGCCGGCGCCCTCGGAGTGACGGTCGGCGACTTACTGGGCGAGCCGACGCTCGTGAACTGGGGTACCGACACCGGTCGGCACGCCCTGCCCGACCTGCGTGCGGTCCTCATGGACTACCGCACGCTCACCTCTCTGTTCACTGCTGGCCGACAGGAGGGCGAGCCGATCGGACTCGTGGAACTTCGCCGGGACATATCCGCCGCAATGGACGGCTACCAGGCGGCGCGGTACGCGTGGGTCGCCGACCGGCTCCCCGAGCTGCTCGCGTCCGCGCTTGCCGCCACCCGCGCCCACCATGGCGCAAAACGCGACGAGGCCCAGCGGCTCTTGGCGCTCGCGTACCAGGCCACCGCCCAAGTACTGGGGAAGGTGGGCGAAGCAGAACTCGCCTGGATGGCCGCGGACCGAGGACTCGCCGCCGCCCAGCAGAGCGGTGACCTCGCAGTGACCGGGTCGCTGCTGAGGTCCGTAATGCACTGCCTCACCTCGACCGGCCGGTTCGACGCCGCTCTGAACCTACTGGAGGACGCCGAGACACTGCTGCGGCCGACGGATTCGGAGTCTTCCGGAGAGCAGGTGGCCGTATACGGCGCGCTGCATCTGGCTGGCGCGATGGCAGCAGCCCGCGCCGGAGACCGGAACGCCGTACGTGACATCCTCGGCCGGGCCGATCAGGCCGCTCAGCGCCTCGGGGCGGACAGCAATGCGCTCTGGACCGCGTTCGGCCCCACCAATGTCGCTATTCACACGGTGGCCACTGCCGGCGAGCTCGGTGACCACCAGATCGCAGCCGACCTCGGACAGCGCGTGGACACCAGCGGCCTCCCCGTCGAGCGGCAGGTGCGCCACCATCTCGAAATCGCCCGAGCCCTCGCGGCCCGCAACCGGGGCGACGAAGCCCTGGAGGTTCTGCTCCAGGCGGAGTCTCTCGCACCCGAGCAGATCCGTCACCACACCATGAGCCGGGAACTGGTCCTCCGCTGGATACGCAACTCTCGAGGTCGGCCTCACGGCAATCTCACCGCGCTCGCCCGACGGCTCCACGTCGTGGCCTGAAGGCATCGGCTGCGGTCGACTGCGTCACGGATAGGGTGCCCCGCATGGACCGCAGCGAATTCCTGGCCGGCAAGGCCACACCCCTCTTGGCGGCCGGCGCCCTGTTCTTCGACGAGGCCGGACACGTGCTGCTGGTCGAGCCGACCTACAAGGACTACCGCGATATCCCTGGCGGATACGTCGAGCAGGGAGAGTCACCGCTCCAGACGTGCGTCCGCGAAGTGCGGGAAGAACTCGACATCGCCCCGCCGATCGGGCGGCTCCTCGCGATGGACTGGGCTCCCTCGGAAGCGGAGGGCGACAAGATCCTTTACCTGTTCGACGGTGGAGTCCTGGACCAGGCCACCTTGAACCGTGTCGTGTTCAAGGACGGCGAGATCCGGGCGGTCGCCTTCCACCCGGTCTCCGAGATCGCGAAGCTGACCATCCCGCGCCTGGCCCGCCGGATCGGGCAGGCCGTCCAGGCGCGGCAGCGCGGCGAGACGGTGTATCTGGAGCACGGGGCGTTCCCGGGAGTTGACAGCACCCAGTAGAGACGCGAACGCCCTCCAATACGACCGGCTTGTGGAGCACAGTGGACCGTGCCCGCTCCCCCTGCTCCATGGCTTGGGCGACTCGACGGAGTCCGAGCTGATCGGTACCCGCCATACGGCCCGGCGGAGGCCGGGTCGCCGATTTGAGCGGCCAGCATGGTCTGCAGCGTCTGGTGATGGACCACGCAATTGTGCAGATCATGCTGGTCCGAGGCTGCGGATCCAGATCACGGGCAGCACATAGGTGAAGGCCGGAGAAGTAGTACAGGTACGCCGGGACGGTTCCGCAGGAGGGCGGTATTGCGGAACTCGGTAAAGTCGCCCCCCTGCAAGCCCTATTACTTCTGCTCCTCGGTTCCCTCAGCAGTAACGTCCTCGATACCGAGTTCCAGGCTCAGCTTCTCCTCAGGCGCGGCCGTGCGTCGATACTGCGGGTGGTCAAGGTCCATCTGCTTCGCGGCGTGCAGAGGGACAGGGAAACGGGAGCGGCCGTCCCAGAACTGACTCTGGTGGCAGAGCTTCGCCGTGGTGATGGCGAGGGCTTCCTCGGACACCCCAGCAGCGCAGGCGAGCGGATAAATTTCGCTGGCCGTCATGGAGTACCAGTTCTGCGGCATCTCTCCCTTACGGCGCTCCTCCTTCTTGTCGGAGAAGACGGATGCCTTGGCATCCCAACGCGTGTACTTCGAGCCCAGCCGGCCCGCCCCGTCCCCGTCGAAGGCTCGCGGAACGTTGCAGAGGATCCATGCAGGTGCGCCGAAGTCCGTGGTGACCTGGTAGAGCGTGGTCGCCGTGTCCTGCTCCACCGGCTCGCTGTCCTTGGCCTTGACAAAACGGGTGGTGCTCACCGGCTGCGGTACTTCTTCGCTTTCGATGTTGATGCGGATGACGGCCTGCGGCCTGTCATCGCGGTCCAGCGTGGTGCCGGGGAGCCAGTAGCGGCTGTTGCCGTCACCTGGCGAGCCTCCCTGTCGCATGTTCTGCAGCCCGTCCCACATCCGTCGGGAGGCCAACTCGTCCACGGTGACCACGTACGGAGTGCCGTCGAGTTCGTCGGCAAGGTCAGCGAGGGCGCGTTCGACGGTCTCGGCCGCGTCGTCCCAGCGCTGCCGGTACGTCTTCTTGTCGCCCGTTCCCTCCGGGTAGGCGCTGGCGTGGAAGGCCGGCTGGGCGAAGTGGTAAGGCTGCCACTCGGGCCGGGTAGAGCTCCACCCGAGCATGGTCCAGGTGCCACCGGTGGCTTGCGGAGGCACGAGAGCGGACGCAGTGATGACGACCTTGGGCTGGCCGAACTCCCCCTTGCGCCGGTTCTGCTGCCGTATGTGGATGCCGACGTGTGCGATGCGGTCGACCGGGTAACCCGCCTTCTCCGGCCGTAGGGCATCCGCAATGCGGTCGTCGACGATGCCGAGTGACCGGTAGAGGTCGAGAAGGGCCATCTCTGCTGGGTGATCCTTGGCCTTGGGCTTGAAGACGACACCCTTCTCGTCTTGGCCGCGGAGGTACTGGCTGGGGACGCCGAGGTCTCCGAAGATGTTCCTGGTCTGCGGCTTGGCGTCGAGATCGTCCAAACTGATCCCCGCATACTCCTCAGCCACGGCCGACGTGGGAATCTCGGTCTCACACCATGCCGCGACAAGCACCCCGTTCTGGGAGCGGATCGGTGCACCGGTGGCTGCCAGTGCGTCCCTGCGTCCGCCGGAGGGGCCAGGCTTGAGGAAGTCGGGGGCGCGGTGGAACTCCGCGACGATCTGGTCGCCGTGCAGCCGGAGTTCCTGACCGTTCCCCCGATCGAGCCCTTCGGGGTTGAGGTCGAAGCTCTTGCAGAAGGTGTCAAGCATCCGGAGCCGGGTGTCGTCCTGGTACCAGAGGCAGACGATGCGCAGTTTCTTGAAGCCTGCGGCCTCGACTGAGGCGAAGATGGCTTCCGGCGTGGGGAAAAGGGTGCCGCGCTTGCGGATCGGACCCAGTGTCTTCGGCTCCGGATGTGCCTCGCGCTCAGCCTTGCGGCGGAGGTATTCCGTCTTCGAGATGTTCTCGGGGTCCGTCGGCCGGTGCGGCAGGCTCATCCGTACCTCACGTGCCTCCAGCGGCACGGCATCGGTGTCGAAGACCGTGGTGAAGTGCTGGTGCAGGAGCCGCAGGTGCTGCATGCCGGGACCGGTGCCGACGGGGAAGGAGAAATTCTTCGGCAGGATGGGCCACACCTGGCCGGGGTGCTCGCTGGGGAAGCGGGGCGGCTCCTTTCCCTCCGCTTTTGCCTTTGCCGCCTCGGCGAGCAGCTTCTGCTCCGCCTGCGACCGCTCATCGATAGCGCGCAGGACTGAATAGTCCATCTCCAGGCGGCCAAGGGCCTGCAGCGCAAGGCGGTTGATCGTGCGAGCACCGCCGCGGCCGTTGAGGGTGACCTCAAGGAGCGGGTGGTTCTCGCCGGGCTGCTCAGCGAGGGCGGTGTTGGAGAAGACCAGGGAGGAGGAGATCCGGGTTACCCGTGATGTCAGCAGCAGTACGGGGTTCGCGACGTTGGGCAGCGTCTTCAGGTTGAGGGCCGTTCGGGAGAGGGCGTAGCGACCGCCCTGCTCGTTCGTCCAGGGGTCGTCGAAGGCGACCAGGCCGCCGGTGGTGTCGGGCCGCAGCTTGACGGTCCGGCTGTCGGAGATGGCCCAGGGCTCGGTGGCGAGCTGTTGGGAGAGCTGCCAGGCAACTGTGCGGTAAAGCCAGTTGGGGGCCGTGGGCTGAGTGTTCTTCGTGGTCTGGAGGTACGCGGCTAGCGAGTACGTGTGTTCGGGGGTGCCAGCGAACCGCTTGGCGAGCT
The DNA here is from genome assembly GCF_044741745.1 of Streptomyces sp. NPDC088116. Taxonomy (NCBI): domain Bacteria; kingdom Bacillati; phylum Actinomycetota; class Actinomycetes; order Kitasatosporales; family Streptomycetaceae; genus Streptomyces; species Streptomyces sp. NPDC088116. The sequence goes on from NZ_JBIUTF010000005.1 coordinate 88,493, forward strand.
CGGGAGGAGCGGTGAGGTCGATGGTGCTGACGTCCTGGCCCAGGGCGAGGTGATAGGCGAGGGTGAACACACGGCGGAGCAGCTTGTCGTCGAGGGGTTGGAGGGAGGCGAGGAACGGGGCGCGGCGGTCGGGTTCGAAGTAGACGTAGCCGCCACTGGTCATGTTGAGGACGGTGGTGGCGATGGAGTAGGGGGCCTGGGCCGCGTCGTTCCTGAACTTCTTCTTGCAGAGCCTGTCGAAGTCGTCCCAGAGCTTCCAGGTCGCCTCGTCGAAGTGGCGCACGTGGACTGCGGCGTCGCCGACCAGTTCCGGGGTGCAGCGGAAGGCGAGGGTGTTCAGGTACTTGCCGGGTTCACGGTCCTGCTGGGTCACGTGTCCTCTTCCGTCTCTGCTCGCTCAGTTGCCCTGGAGGCCGGTGTCGTGGGGTTCGATGCCGGCGTAGGAGAGGAAGGCGTTGAGTGCCTCCCCGTACAGGTCGTTCATGCGCTGCCGTACCTGCGGTGTCCATTGGGAGTGGATGCGCTTGAGGACGGTTTCCAGGTCGGCACTCCAGGTGTCCTCGTGGAAGGCGTAGTCGACCATGTGCAGAACGGCTTCGGTGCCGCCGCGGCGGGCGCGGCCAGCAAGCTGGATGAGGTCGACAATCATGCCAGCGACGATTTCCTCCTGGAGGGATTTGTGCATTGCCGTGAACTGGGGAGCGGTACGTAGTAGAAGCGCGAGACGGTCCCAGGCGGCGTCCCTGGCCTCAGCCAGGGCCTGTGAGGGTAGCGGGCTGCCGCCCGTCGGCAGGGCTCGCAGTCCAGCGGCGTTGATGCTGCCGTACATCTCGGCGGGGTCGTTGAGCAGGGCGAGGGGGCGCACGCACAGGTAGACGGAGCGGACCGCTGAGCGGGTGCCCTTGACGATGTTGAGTCCTCGGGCGATCAGCGACAACGGCACGACCAGGATCTTCCCGTGCCGGGGGAAGTCCTCGAACTCCTCGGCGGTCAGCCGTACGGCCACGTTCTCCCGCGGTAGCTCGGGGTTGGGGCTGTGGAGGTCTTCGGCCCTGACCGCCAGGCAGAGCCCTCCGTCGTAGCGCCCGGCCCGGGCGATGCCGCGGGCGAGCCAGGCGCACTGCTCGTAGGAGTTGGCGACAACCAGGACGTGTGCCCGGTCCGGGTCCTTGACGGCGGTGCGTTCGAGCTCGCGGTGGATGTACTGGTCGTAGAGGTTGCTGCCCAGCTCGATGAGTGCGTCCTTCTTACGGCTGGGGTGGGTGCCCGAGACCTTGATGGGGTCACCGAAGAGAGGGTGGCCCTCGCCGTAGTCGATCCGGTGCTTACGGGCCCGGATGGACTTGGCCTGGGCGTCGGTCATCCACCAGCGCACCGGGGCGTGCAGGTGTTCACGTACCGCTTGGGGGAAGTATGCGGTCGCAGACAGCCCGATCACCGGCCGCTCGACGCCGGCCAGGATGAGCGAGACGATGCCGCCCAGTTCGGCGGTGAAGGTGTGCGGGTCGCCGGCGATGGTCTGGGCGACCAGGGCGGCGTTCTTCTCTTTATCGTCCAGACCGGTGACGCGGTAGCCAGTGATCGCTCGGCCCAGCATGCCGAGTGGCAGAACGGAGGCGACGGCGCCGGACTGCAGGTCATTCGAGATCCTCTGGGCCGAGCGCAGACCGGAGGAGCGGTAGTCGTGGGCCTTCTCCTGGAGAGCCGAGAGCGCCTCGTCCAGCTCGATCATTGCGGTTCTGGTGACCAGCAGGTTGATCGCCTGTGTCCGCTGGTGAGGGTCCTTGACGGCGTCCGCGAGGAGTCGGTGGAGTTCGAGCTTGACTGCATCCAGCAGGTGTTCGCCACGGGGCGCCACCAACGCGCTGAGCTCGCTCCTGACCTCGTGCCAGTCGGGTTCAAGCAGGCTCGGCTGCCCGCTGAGCGGGTCGAGGCGCTGGTAGCGGGCGGGCATGAGCGCGTTGAGCCGCTGGAAGTACTCGACGGGGATGTCTGCCCTGTCCTCCGCTGCGGTTTCCGGCCACAGCAGCCGCAGGAGAGTGCGGTCCCGTCCGCGGGCTAGGTGCCAGCGAGTGCTGGTCTGGTCGGGGATGCGTGCCTGGGCGCGGTCGTCCTCGGTGGCGTGCAGGCTGAGAGCGTTCTTGCAGATGCTCAGCAGCAGGAACTCGGCCATGAGCCGGACATGGCTGACGGCAGGTAGCAAGCTGTGCTCGTCGTCGATACGCAGCCGCTTGGCGTCGGTGTCCATCTCCTGGGGCGCTGCCGACCAGTGTCGGCGTGAGTGCAAGACGATCTCACTGGCACACTTGTCCACGGCTCGGGACTGGAACTGGTCGACCTCGTCGATCGCCACCGCGTGGCAGGTCCGCAAGGCGAACTCGGCTGCGGTCATGCTGCGAACGGGTCGGCCGTCCAGGTTGATGCCGATCTTCAGGTGGCCTTGCATGAAGACGTAGTGGTTCATGATGACGACGTTGGCGGTGGCCGCCTCGTAGACGGGGGTGAACTTCCCGCAGGTGGGGATCCAGGGGCAGGCTGCCGACCCGACGCCCTGTCGGTGCAGCGACAGGCACGGTTCGCGTCCGGGCGGGTAGTCGCCGGTGGATTCGAGGAACGTCCTCTGGGCACATCCGTATGCCAGGGGATCGACGTCACGTTCGGCTCGTTCGCCCCACTCGCCCGGCGCGTCCACAGACTCGTTGATCAGCGAGGCGAGCTTGAGAGCGCGGTCGTGCATCCCGGAGGACGACATCAGGTGCGCGCACGTACGCTTCTGCTCGATGATCCCGGAACGGTGCAGGTGATCCAGGTCTTCGCGCACATTCCAGGTCATGGCCAGACATGCCTTGATATCCGGCAGGACGATGGCGATGCGCAGGGCGTTGGCAGCGAACCACGCAGCCATCACGCGGACCAGGACACTCTTGCCGGTACCGGTGGGTGCGTTGAAGATCTCCATGCCGCCGGCAGTCAGCGACAGAGCCTCCTCGGGGGACACCGTGTCCGAGGTCTTCAGGACCTTGAACAGCTGCCTGAGAGTGCTGTGCAGGTAGCGTTTGCCCTCCGGGAAGCGTAGGTCGATCTCTTCTGCCAAGCGCAGCAGTTCCGGCGTGGGGATACGCAAGTCGGCCTGGTACGGCACGGTCGAGACGCTGGGCAGACTGTCGTGGCCGAGCGCCTCGGTGAACTGGGGGTAGGTGGGGATCTGCAGCCGCCCGTGGACCTGGCCCACATTCTTGACGAAGATCTCCCGGGTAAGCCACGTCCCCGGTCCAGCGAACTCCGGAGGCTTGGGGCGGGCACTGGGGCGTCGGAACCGGCTGGTCATGCGGTCGACGTAGCCCAAAGGATCACCGCCGAGCCTGGGGAACGCGGAATCCGCCGTGAAGGGGTCAGTGCCCACGAGCTCGAAGGGGCCCATCACCGGGACGCTGCTGGTTCCGTCCACGGTGAGCGGCGACAACAGGGTGCGCGCCGCTACCGAGAATGTGCGGACGTCGGCGAGTTCGCCGGGGGCGATGGAGCAGACCATGGCGATGCGCTGCCTCTCGTCGTGAGGCAGTTCCTTCCACCGGTCCCAAGCCCGGTATTTCCCCGAGACCAGGGATGCCGCCTCGGCGAACGGGGCCGCAGTGCGGGAGTCTCCGTCGACAGACTTGGGAAAGTAGTGGGCCGCGAGGGCCAGCGCCGTGTAGACAGCGGTCTCTGCGATCGGCACATCACTCATGTCCAGCTCACTCCAGCCTTCTCGCAGACCATCTCGCCGAATTCGGAGGCCGCCGCCACCCGCATGCTGTACTTTTCGCACACCCCCGACAGCAGCGGGACCTGGCGGGCCCGGTAGTCGGGCACCACCAGCCACTCGGCACCGCCGCGGTCGCCGTCCTGGGCATGGATCAGCTTGGCCAGCGTCGCCGCTGAGGTGTAGTCCTTCACGTCAACCTTGAACGGCACCTTCTTGGCCCGCTTGGGCCCGGCCTCGACCAGCAGATCGTAGGCATCAAGTCCTGGCCACAGCTTCACTTTGAGGCCGCGATCGACCAGCCGGTCGTACAGCCAAAGTTCAGGGAGTCCGGGAACGGTCGTGTACCGCCAAATCCCCCGGCTGACGGCCTTGTGCCCGGCGACGGGCACAGCCAGCGGGATGTCCCCAAGGTCCGGATACAGGACTGCCTCACGGCCACTCGGCCGCGCCGGCGACGGTTCAGGAAGCAACTCGGGGGCACTGGTATTCGTGGTCGGCCGAAACAGGTAGGAGGCCCCCATGTCCGCGTGCGGAGCGTGCCAGCAACGGACTGCTCCTACCAGGGCGCCGCTGTTCTTGCGTAGGACGATCCGCATCGGCCACCGGCATACCGGGCACGGGAACCACCAACCCTCGAACTGTGAGTTGTAGGGAATCTCCCGGTAGAAGTCCGCGACCAACGGGGGCAGCCGTAGTTCGCAGAGGTCGTCCACGGCACCGGAAGGAGAACGAATCAGGTCCGACCGCCCGGCTTCATAGACGGCCTGGTCACCCTGCTTGTACAGCAGCGTGAACGCGGTCTCCTGGTCGATCTCCGACTGAAGCTCCCTGTCGCTCACCACTCCCGCGGTCGTGTCGAGCTTCCGCAGCGTGTGCAGCAGCATCTGCTGCTCAAGATCGAGATCGAAGGCGTCCTCCGTCACCTGTCCATCCCGGTCGACGACCAGCATCCCTTCCAAGTCCAGCGGATCCACACCGTCGGGCAGCAGGGCAGCCAAATTCCCCGCGAGCGCGTGGCGGAACTCCCCGAACGACAGAGGAATCCCCGGGCCGCGCGCCGCATGCAGCGTTCCGTGGCACTCCATCAGGGTTGCTAGCCGCTGTTGCGGCTCAAGTCCGGGCTCAGTCACAGCCTTTGCCGCGCGCAGGGCGGCCCGGGTTACCAGGTAGCGAACCCGGACATCGCCAAGTTCGCGCGTGCTGTTCTCCGTTGAACTCGTCACAGTCATGGAGCGTAAGTGGCGCCTCTGACAATCGGGCCACCCAATGAGAAAAGACGCGAACTACGGCGCGTTACCCGTGATTGCTTCGAGTTCTGTGGTATTGACTCTGGGATAGAGGTCTCGGTAGACGTGCAGGTACTCCGCTACATGGCGTAGGCCGAGCTGGGTCAGCCGCCAGCGGTACTCCGAGACATGTGTCCCTCCCGGTGCCATGACCGGGACGGAGTCCACGAAGCCACGACTCGGCTGTGCTCCGGACCTGCCCCGGTAGCCCACTCCAATGAAGAACAGTGAGCGGCCAGCTAGTTGGTCGTCCGCCAGGCCAGCAGGCTCTGCGGAAGCAACACGGGCAACGACGCCCCATAGCCACTCCGAAAGCAGGTGGGGCGCAGGATCCGGCTCGCGCGGTTCACCAAGCCCAGCACGGGCGGCAGCCCGGCCGCGCCTGGTGATCTCCACCAGCACGCGTCCAACCTCCCCAACAGCCGGGTGGTCAACGGAATCCTCACTGACCACCAACAGCCCCCGCCGCTCTAGAGCGTGCACCGTCGAACCCACACCGGGATCGTGAACGCCACGCTGGCGAAGCCGCTCCTGCAACCGGGTGTATCCGGCAACGGACGGTGCGGCCCTCAGGGCCAGGGGCAATCGGCGCCACTCGGCGGCCTTGGGCACGGGCAGCCGCTGAAGCCGCCGCATCCACATCTCGGTCGCGGTCATCCGGTCGTCCCGCATGACCTCTCCTAGGTAGACCTGCTGACGCTCGTTCAACGCATCCCATGTTGCCAGCGCCGCCCTCGAAGGTGCCTGCTTGGCTTTGTCCGACAACACAGGAGCAGGATCTTCCGGCCTGGTTCGCAGCCATGCGTCAAGGACCATGCGCACCGGAACGCCGTACGCCCTAGCCAGGGGGCCGATTAGGCGCCCCGTCGCCTCGGGGTCCTGCCAGAGTCGCCCAGTGACCTGCCCCCCGCTCTCCAGCGCGGAGACCTTCGGCGCGGACACGCTCAGCTCCCTCCCCGCTGGCGTGGTCTTGAGCAGTTCGGCGACGCGCTCCAAGGTCAGCCCTGCGGCGTACCTGAGATCGACCAGCGTCTCCTGACCGCGCGGGGCACCGGTGAGCTCCTCTACTTTGCATCTGAGCGCGGTCGCCAACTGCTCCAGGCGCCGTGAGGTGGGGGTGTGACGACCCTCCTCGTAGAAGAAGATCATTCGAGTTGAAACGCCAGCTTGGGCGGCTAGGGCGGCGCGGGAGAGTCCCAGCTCGACGCGTCGAGCCACCAGACGTACCGGATCGACTGTGCGCAACGGCGATGGCATGCCTTCCATGGAAGTCGCATGAAGACTTCATTGCAATGGCACCGTTCCAACCAGAAGGATGACGTCCACCAGCGGCTTCGGAAATGTGTATCGCACTACCTACGCAACCGGCAGACAGACGACTGCCATATTCACGACTACTACCGACCTCGACCGCCGTTCCAAGCAGCCGTAGGCGTCGCCCGTTGTTCATCGCCCTGCACCCCGGCTCGCCCGTGACCGCAGCAGCCGTGGCCATGGCCTCGGTCGGCTTTGAGCGCGAGCCTCGTCCAGCAAGAGCGCTTGGCGTCCCTTAGTCCGCACGGCCCCACCGGCTACGTCCTCGGCCTGCAGTTCTCCGGCACAATGACGTTGCAGGGCGTGAGCGCGGTCATCCTGACCGTCGGATCCGCCTCGTCCACGGCCCGAACTCGATACGATCTGCCCGCCGGAGCATCATCGCCTGAACAGCACTTCCCGATCCGATCGGGCCGAGTGCGCTCGGCAAGTCCGGCAGGGCGGCCAGAGGGCCTCCTACCGTCGCCGGGTACCGCGCTGCTGGATCGGCCGGGAGGCCAACGCCGGGAGGGTTCAACCAGGGTGCGGGAGGGCTGCAGTTTGGTTTTGCTTGCGGCTCTGTTTGGGTTGCAGTTCCCGCGCTACGCCCCCTTGGGATCTACGGGCAGGCTTCGGTCCGGCAAGCATTACACGCCATCGCTGCGTTGCGACCGTAGCGGCGCATCAGCTGGGAGCACTGGAGACACGGACCAACCTCCCACGGCGGGCAACCGAGGGCCGCCGCTGCCGCGGTCCGCTCCACCGCAGTGATCCAGGTGCTGCGGCGCTGGCGCTGAGCGGGCATGCGGGCGAGGGTGAACCCGCCCGTGGGCTGTCCCAAATCCCTGACTGGTCGGACGTCGCTCTTGAACCAGCCTTCTTCTCCTGCACGGCAGGTCCAGTCGACCTCCTGCTCGGAGAAGGTAATCTCGCCATCTGCCTCAGGCTCCTGTGCCTTGGGTAAGGGATCCCACTGGCCGGTCAGCTCCCGCCAGGTCCCGCAGTCGGCGCGGGGAACCCACATGTGGCGACCCACCCGGCCGCCACCCCTGCTCGGCACGAAGACCGGCACGCTGTCCCCGGTCGCACTGGTGAGAATGAGGTCCTCGATCCGGACGGAAGGCTTGGGCGGATCGCAGAGCGCGGGAAGAAACCACTCGGCGTGAATCGCGCCGCAATGGCCTGCCCCCTCGGTGTCGGGGCAGTGCAACGCGCTACTCGACAGGCAGCGCCAGACCTGAAGGTGCCGGTAGCCACCACGGATGATCATCTCGCTACCGGCGGCGATCATTTTCCAGGACATGTCGTCGACCCTGGCCCAAGGCGCCCGGTCGATGAGGGCCGCCCGGTCGTCCTTCGCGACCCACAGCGGCGTGATGTCGTGCTCCATCGCGATGACCGATCGCCGGTGGACGCTGCTGGGACTGAGTGGGGAGTACTGGATCTCCCAACCGATCCGGACGCCGGCGGGCCCCGTGACCATCACGTCAGTGACGCCACGCCGACTGGGTAACCCCACCTCGGCGTCGGCGGACAGTCCGAACTGAACGGCAGCTTGGACGATCCGCTCCTTGGTGGCCTTGTGCTGGTCACTTTCCGCCGGTGTCGGCTTGTGTGTGATCGGCAGGTGGGCGGCGACCAAGGGGTAACGCCCCCCGACACGAGCGCGCCGGATGAACATCCACGGCGATTTGCCACCGGTCTCGGATGCACACGGCTTCCCTGCTCTGTGCGCGAGGCACTCCAGCAGTTGCGGGTTCCGCTCGGAGACGCTCGTCATGATCTCTTCGAGCAATCCGGGGTAGCCGTCGGCCCCTAGATCGGGCCGCGTCAGGTTGATCTCAATGTCGTACTGGGTGTGCCACACGCCATTGGCCATCAACACACGATAGGAGCGACCGCTCACACGCAACAGAGTGCGCCTGGGCCCGAACTACCTTTGCCGACGCTGGGTTGAGCGAGGCCAGCCAGCAGAATCCGGCCGGGCAGTTGCCAGCCGAGGGTGCCACAAATCGCACTGCCGTGTGGCGCCCTTGGGCCCATGTCTCTCGAACGAGTGGAGATACCTGGCCCCGTTTCTCGGCGGGCCGCTAGGAAGACAGGACAGCCAGCGTCGGCCTGGAGCCGGCGCTGGGATTGCCGCCGCTGACCGAGGAGAAGAACGATCAAGCCCTTCATAGCCCCGGAAGAATCCACAACGGTGCCACGAGGAACGCGCATATCTCGCGCCGATATCGACCTCGACGCGCTCCCTCCACATACCCTCGTCGTCAAGGACGGCCAGGTGACTCCGATAGGGAAAGTGGTCATCGCGAAGGTGGCCAGCGACCTGACAGCCGTCTGCCAGGGGGCTGACAACCCGCAGGCCGCGATCCAGCTGGTCCTACAGCTCATCCCCAAGCACATGGCAGAGATCGTCCGCGAACGCAGCCACGTCGAACCCAGCCCGCTGCGCGCCGCCCTCACCAGCGTCGTCGGGTCCGAATGCCTGGAACGACGCCCGAGCCGCGACGCCCTCACCGGTGATCGAACGGACGGCCAGCCGGATGCCGACGAGACCTGGCACGACCGTCTGCCGTGCACCCAACAGCATGGCCACAGCGACCACCACCGTGACGCTCTCGGGCGGAACTGGCAACGAGCGGACGTATCGGTATGACGCTTCTGACGCGTAGGCGCCTCTCTGGCGTTTCACTCCGCGTGCACCGAGGAGATTCGGCACAATCAACGGCTATCACGCTGCGCCGTGAGGGACAAAGCTGTATAGCCGCCTATGATCCCGAACGAATCTCCCTCGACGCAGCAACCATGCTCATCCGTGTGCTCTCCTCCAGCGAGGGCGAGATCATCTCCGAAGTGGTCCTCGAAGATCACGACCCGACTCTGGCGGCCTTGTACCACGCAGCCTCGAAGCTACTCCTGGACGTAGAGATCATCGATGGGCCGCGGATCACGTGTCCCACGGTGAGAGCACGCGGCCAGGACCCGGCGCGAGCGACCTACTTCATTCCTCAGGGCTGGGACCTGACCGACGCCCTCGACGAATTACCTGCTGCCTTCACCGACGCCAGGCCGGAGGCAGCCCGCAATCTGCGGTTGATCGATCGGGCCAAGAAGGACTCCGAAGGCAAAATCGACCATGCCCTCGACGTGGTAGCGATGCTGATCCTGGACACCGATGACCCGGAAGGCGTCTACGACGAAGTGCTGGGATTGTTCGGCGAGGACCGCGCCTACGGGGTGACTGTCGACGCCCCAGCCGCAGCCGCCTGACCCGGTCGGAGAGCGCGAGCCACAGCGGTCAGTAGACGCGCCGCAAGACTCCGTTCCGTGGTTGCAGTTTCGGTTGCGTTCACCGTCGTACGGCACCGTTCAGCGTTGCCACCTGACAGTGCTGCCCCGCAGGTCAGAACGTTCCCGCACACCACCGGACCCCCAGACGAACATTTGGAAAGCGTGTTGGGGGCAACCCCTCACGAGTTCGAATCTCGTATCCTCCGCCAGTGTCTCACCGGGCACTAACGTTGAAGGGCCCCACCGTTCGCGGTGGGGCCCTTCAACGTTAGTGGTCTCAGTCGTACCGCTTGGGCTGCTCCGGTTTACGGATGGAGTCCTCGCCCAAGTCACTTCCGTCGAAAAGCCCTTTGCTCGGAGCGGCCGAGAACAGCGGAGCGGGTGCGGCGGCGTCCTTGCCCTGCTGACGAGCGGAGTTGGAAGCAATCACCCAGGCAGGGATCCGGGCCGTCGTTGCGCAACCGGCCCTGGGGACCGCTCAGACCTCGGCCGAGATCCCGAACTCCGCCCCGGAGATCGCCGCCAGCGAAGCCGTCGCCACCCGGAGCGGCTCCTGCAAGGCGTTCAGGTCCATGCGGAACGTATCAACGTGATCCCAGGCGCCCTCGTGGTCCAGCGGGCTGGTGTGAGGCGGGCGGTGGGCCTCCCAAGCATTGAGGAGGGGGTGCCAGCGGGTCATGAAGGGGCGGAGGACCTCGTTCAGGAGGTGGTCCGCCACCGACTGGACGGAGGGGGCCGTGCTCGGTTCCAGGCCGATGCTGTAGCGGTGCAGCGTGTCGCGGGTGAACGGGAACAGGCTGTTCAGGGAGGTGAGCGCCTCACGCAGGCTGCCGCTGCCGTCCGGGAGCTGCTGTACGCCGATGCGGCTCACCAGCTCGACCTGCAGGTCGAAGGCGGCCATCCGCTCGGCCTCGCTGACCGTCATCGGCATGCTCTCCTTCCGTACGCCGGGAACCGGGAGTCCGGGAGCATCCAGCGTAGCGGCCGTGGCTCCGAGGCTGGAGAGAACCGCACGGCGCAGTTTCTCAGCGCGGGCCGAGTCGTCTTCGTGGTGGAGCCAGGAATGGGCCGTGACCGGGTGCAGGCAATGCGGGACAGGGGTGAGCAGTCCGCGGGCGGTCAGCTCGGCCAGACCGGCACTCGCGCGGCGCAGGGCTACGGCGCGCGGCAGCCGATCGGTCACGGCGAGAACGGTGGCCGCGGTCTCGGCAGTGACCGGCAGGGGGGACAGGGCGAGTGCGCAGCGCAGCACGTCCTGGGCCTCGGCGGGTGCGGTCAGGGCGTCGCGCACGTGGTCGACCGTGAGCTCCTCGCCGGCGAGGACGTCGAGCAGGGAACGGCCCGGTTCGTACAGCCGACTGGCCAGGGCCGCGGGATCCTGGCCGGCGCCCACCGCACGGCCGAGCAGTCCGAGTGCCCCAGGGTGCCCGGCGGCGGCATCGGCGATCTCGGGGGCGCCCGCGAGGACGGCGGCGGCCAATTCGGGGAGCGGTTCCAGGTCGAGGTGTTCGCCGTATCCCCCGTAGGCGCGACTGCGGGTGATCAGCAGGGTGCGGACCAGGGGGTGGGGGGCGGTGAGCGCCGTGACGGCGCGGGGTGGCAGGCCGTGGGGCACGTCGTCCACGACGTACAGACAGGGGCCGTCGAGTGTCTGCGGCGGCTGCGGCGCGTCGGCGCGTGCCCAGTGCACGCCGCCGGGGAACGCGGCGCCGAACCGCAGCGCGTACTCCCGTGCGAGCCGGGTTTTGCCGATGCCCGGCATGCCGCGCAGCTGCACAGGCCGGGCCGAGGTGCGGCCCGTGACGAGGGGTGCCTCCTGGACGTGCAGGGCGCTGTGCAGGCGCCATAGTTCGGGCAGCCTGCCGGTGAACTCTCCTACGGTGGCGGGCAGTTCGCCGTGCACACGCGGGGGCACGGAGCCCAGCCGCATGGGGCCGGGTACCTGCCGAAGATGGGCGAGGATGTCCGGGACGAGAGTCTCCGGTTCGCCGTGCCGGGTGTCGCGCAGCTCCACAGGGTGGATGTGCGCGGTGTCCGGCTCGGGGTTGACCACCAGGACTCGGCGGCGCGGATCGCCCTCGCCGAGTCCCGCGAGGAACGCGGCGGTCAGCTCCCATTGGCAGGCCGGGCGCTCGGGGTAGCCGGTGGAGTAGTACGCCAGCAGGACACGGGACCCGGCGAGCGCTCGGCGGATGGTCTCGCTGATGCCGGCGAACCCGGCGACCGCGGACTCGTCCGTGAACACCTTCAGCCCGGCCGCGACGAGCTCCTCGTGGAGCCGACGGACGTGCCCGGCGTCTTGACGGCTGTAGCTGAGGAAGACGTCCCACACGGTGTCATACCCTACTGTGGGGAACCGGGGAGGCGATCATGACGCAGTCCGGCGAGAGGCCAAGGCGGGGGCGTACGGGACCTTCACAGGTCTCGGCGAAACTGACGATCCCGTTCGTCGGCGAGGTGGCGGGCCTGTGGGAGCCGGCGGACGCCGAGCGCACGGCTGCCTGGGAGTTGTACTTCCAACTGGCCAGCCGGGTCGCGGTGGTTCCACTGGAGCGAGACGAGGGTGTGCTGCGCGAGGCGCTTACCTCGCTGTACTCCCTCTATGACGTCACCCGCGGCATCCTGCACGAACACGGCCCGGCCGTCGCACCACCGGTGCCGCCGGGCCGGCTCACCTTCGGGGTACTGGCGATGGTGACCCTCAACCGCGTGCTGCGGCCTCTGCTGACGGTGTGGCATCCACGGCTCGCGGCGTACGAGGCGCTGCGGCCGGAGGGCACGGATCCAGTGACTTACGAGCGGGCCTGGCCCGAGGCCGACGAGCTGCGGAGCGCGCTGGACGCCACCCGTCAGGCACTGCGTTCACTGGCACGGACGCTGCAGCAGGTGGCCGAGGTGGGTGACCTGATCGACCTGCCGGTTCCCAGGCCACCGCTGCCACCACCGGCTCGTGCACCGCAGCCGCCCGACCACCCGGGCCCGCGTCATGGCGATGGTCCCACTGGGGACACCCCCCCCCGCTGACCAGGGGTAGTACTGCGTTTTGCGGGGTTCCACGCGGTTCCGGCCTGCGGTTCCGCCCGGCAGCGACGACGAGAACGTCTCCGATCCGACGATCCTCATCCGGAACCCATGGGCCCGGGGTCGGACCCACGATCGAGTCCCTCGCAGCCGAAGGCTTCCCGGCTATCGGCCGTCGAGCCCGGGGCCGTTGAGCTCGGCGCGGCACACCGCGCGGAACATGGCGGCAAGGCGTCCGTGCCGGCGCATCAGCTGACCGCAGCCCCAGGCCAGGGGGGGCACCCCAGCACGGCCGAGGCAGCAGCCCGCTCCACGGACTTGAGCAGCGTCGGCTTCACGGACCGCTGTAACGGCATCCGCGGGGCGCGATGGAAGGGGCGCCTTCTCCCGACCAGCTCTCGCCACAACTCGCGGGCGTCCGCGGGTATCCACCTGTGCCGGCCCGGCCACTGCCGCGATTGGGCATGTAGACGGGGACACTCTCCCCTGGCGCGCTGGAAACGTGTACCCCAGGCTTGGCGCATGCCCATCAGCTCACTGCTCGTACACTCACCCCATACGGAATGTGACGCAGTACCAGTTGTGTCGGCCGAGATTCTCTGGGCTGATCTGTTCGACACTCGCCTGCGCATGTGCCCGCGTGGTGGCATACGAGCGGCGGCCGTTCTCAGGCCGGGACCCCCTGCTGAACGCGGTCGGGCGGTCCGAACATAAGGGTGGGGCAAGGCTGAAGAGGCCGCGACGGGGCGGGGCGAGGTCGCGTACGGGGAAGGCGACGAGTGCTGCCGGACGAGACATGGCGCGAGCTACGAGGCCAGGGGACGCCCCGCACCTTCGGCGAACGCAGCGTGATGCTGAGACAGGGGTCCGCGGGAACACACCTGCTCGCCCTCACCGACGGCCTCGCCAAGGTCGTGTGCCGGGAACCGGACGGAGTCCTGACCTGGCTGGCCTTCCGAGGGCCGGGCGACCTGCTGGGCGAGGTATCCGTATTCCAGGGCACCCCGCGCACGGCGGAAGTAATCGCGCTCACCCCCTGTACGGCTGTCGTGCTGGACGCGGAACGGTTCCGGCGGTTCATCGAACAGCGTGGGCTCGTCATGGACTTGATGCGCCAAGCCCTCTCCCGGCTGCGGGAGTCCGACGCACACCGCACCGAGCTTCTGACGCTTCCGTTGGTCGTCCGGCTGGCACGGGCACTCCTGCGACTGGCCGAACTCACCGCGCCCGGAACCGAATCGGATGTCGTACGGCTCACCGGCCTGAGCCAGGAGGAGATCGCCCAGGCAACTGGAGTGACTCGCAACGCGGTCATCACCGGACTGCGACGGCTACGAGAGTCCGGCGCGGTGGAAACGGCCCGCAGAGTGATCATCATCAAGGATATGAAGACGCTGCGCGGCTGGGCGATGCCCACCACGAACGCCACTCCGGCGCCGTCCCGCTCACCGTCCCCGGCGGAATAAGCGCACCCGCGCCGGGGACGGGAACCGTCACCTGAGCGCAGCCACGCTGTGACATGGGCCACCGGCGAAGTGCCCTGCACTGTGCAGTCGGACGGACGGAGCCGACGGAACCTCGAATCAGCCGACCACCGGCTTGGTCAACCGTCGCACCCGTTCACGAGGAGCTCACGCATGTCCACGCACGTTCCCTCCCCTTACGCCGAGAGCCGACCGCTGCCTCCCTACCGGGCCCTGTTCGCCGTCGACGCGAAGGACTTCACGGGCCTTCCCGCCGTACAGCACGGTCCGGTGAGCCAGTTGATCCCCGAACTCGTCGACCAGGCCCTGGAGCGAGCCGGGCTTCACGAGCTGCGTGACTCCAAGCGGTTTCCGGCCAACACCGGGGACGGCGTGGTGTTCGGCTTCGATCCGGCGTTGCTGCCCTTCGTCCTCTGGCCTTTCCTGGGCGTGCTGGACGACATCCTCGGCACGTACAACAAGCAGTGCGTGGGCCCCCGCATCCGGCTCAGGGCCAGCGTCCACGTAGGACCGCTGCCGGACGCGGACGGTCCGGGCGACGGCAACGGCACCGCCCGCAACGACACGCACCGGCTGCTGGACTCCCGTCCGGTCAAGGCCATCCTGGCGGCGGCGAGCGAGCAGGTCACCCCACTGGCGGCGGTCATCTCCCAGCGGGTCTACGAGGACGTCGTGCTCGGCGCCTACACCGGACTGCACCCCGACCGCTGCGTGGAGGTTCCGGCCACGGTGGAGGGGAAGAACTTCTCAAGGCGCCCCGGGCGTGCGACGCGTGCGTCTCGCCGACCTGCTCGTGGACCACCGCGAGCGAGCCTTCGATCTCGTGGTCACGGCTCTCGACGACCCCGCAACCCACGAAGCGACGGCGACGGGCCTGTCCCTGATCGAGAGCGACGCGGCCCAACTGGACCGGACCGCCTTCCCGCACTTTCTCGCCGCGCTCTCCCATACGGCCCGGAGACACCGGGGCGTCCTGCGCTTCGTCCTGCGCCGCCATCGAGTCCGTACGGTCTCCTCAGCAGAAGGGTTCGCCTCATGACCGGTCCGCTCATCACTCCTCTGAACTCCTCACCGGCCTGGGAGTTGTTCCGCCTGCGTCTCGCTTCCCCGGTCGACCGGGCCCTGGTGTTTCTCGCGGCCGACGGGGCCGACGGAATGGTGCCGCCCCGCGGTGGCGACCACTGGGGCTATCCGCGGCCGACCACGCACGCGGTACGTCAAGGGGACTTCTTCGACATCGTGTGGGTCTCGCTCGCGGAACGACGGATCTCTGTCGACATCCCGCGAAGGCCGCCGAAGCCCCCTGCCCGTTACGGGGTCGCCTGGAGGGTCAGCAATCCGGTCGTCGCGGCGAGAAACCAGATCACCGAGGAACGGGCCCGGCAGCTGGTGCGCGGCCACATCAGCGAGAACGCCACCCTGCCCAACGCTGCCGACCCACTACGGACGCCGCCGCCCCACTTCGGTACGGCCGAGGTCCAACCGCCGGGCCAACCACAGGTGATCGACGGATTCGGCCTCACGTACTGGTTCCTGGACCCACCTGCCGCGTTTCTGCCCACTCCGGGCGCCGGTGCGGAACCCGCCCTCCCCTCAGGCTTCGGCGAAGTCCACCGTGAGGCGTACCGCTTCTACCGGGAGGTTGTCGCCGGCGGGCCTGTCGGTCTGGCCGCCCTCTGGCTCCTGCACCGTCCGGAAGAGGCGAAAGACGTGCTCGACTGGACCGTGACCCACCGCAACCTCCTGTCCGACAAGGAGAATTGGGAACACACCCTGGCGGCGACACTGCAGTCGCTGACACCGGAGGACCGTGGCTTCGTCGGAGTCAACCTGGCGCGTGTCCTCAGCGACATCGGGGTTCCACAGGGCGACGAGGTTCTGCGCCGGATCGGCCACGCGGACGGGACGGGGGACTGGAACGGATCGTACGAGGATCCCCGCTGAACCCCGGCCCGCGTTTCGCCGGCCGTCTGCCGGACGGGGGGCGGTCCGGAGGACGGGATGGCACTGTCCCGGGAGTTGATCGCCCGGATTCAGAGCGAGATCGGCCGGGCAGACGGTAAGGCCGCTGTCCCTCGCGCCATCGCGTGGTCGCCGCTCCGAGCGGGTGGTTTTCACATCACGCGTGACGCATGGTACGCAAGCGGGGCCCTCACCGCTGCCTGCCGCCGGAACGGGGTCCGCCGGTCATTTTGGGGCGAGTTGAGTCGAGTCGAGCTACGACGTGCCTCGACCAAGGCGTTCCTCCAGGACCGGCCAGGCGGCAACCTCACGTCGATCCTCGTTGCCTGCGGGAAGACGCCCATGACACCATTCGACTGATGACTCCCGGCGGAAAATAAATTTCGAAGAGATACAGCCGCCGAGAATCGCCAAGATTGTCAACTCGCTGACACGCAAGAAACTCTTAATTCTTCCAGGGCGACGCTCGTACAGGCTGGCGACGATCGCGCAGGCTGAGGATCCTAGGTGAGGGGGAAAATCCCTGATGGTGGACTGGGGAGGCCTGGCCGACAAGGTCGTCGATGGTGTTGACAAAGGAATAGACAAGGGCAAGGAGGTTGTCGGCGAAGGAGTCGACTGGACCACTGACCGATTTGGTGAAGTCCTGGACAGGGCCGGCGCGCATGACTGGGCCGATGCTGTCACGGACTGGGGCGATGAAACGGCCTCCTCGCTCGGCGCCAAGGTCGGTGAGCAGCAGCTCGGTCAGAGCGAGGAGGCCAACGAGCTGATCCCATGGCAATCCCGAGGATATCGCCGCGACGGTAAAGAACCTGCGGGATTTCCAGAGGGCGTTCGACCTCGTCGGCGGCGGCATGAAGAGGCTCGACTCCGGCCACTGGAAAGGAGAGGCCGCTGAGGCCTTCCGGGAGGAGTTCGAAACGCTCCCCACGGACTGGCTGCACACGGCCGACGCCTTCGAGAACGCGGCCAAGGCACTGGAGACGTACTCCAAAGCGATCACCAGCGCACAGAGCAAAGCCCACGAGGCGATCGCCTTGTACAAGGAAGCCAGGCAGGATTACGAGACAACTGCTGCCACGTTCAAGAAGAACGCCGACGCGTATGAGGCCGCCCTCAACAGCAACGCCCCCCTGCCCCATCCTGGAAAATTCTCGGACCCAAGTAAGGCCAAGCGCCAGCACGCCCAGGAAATTCTGAACAACGCCCGGAGCGCGCGCAATGAGGCCGCCGAGACCGCGAAGAACGCGGTCACCGCCGCAATGGCCCACGCCCCCAAAGAACCCACCGGCCGGGAAAAAGTAAAGCTGGAGTTCATGGACAGGGGAACGGCCCAGGGCATCGGTTGGCCCACGTTGCCAGTGGAGGCGTCAAAGGCGTAGGCGGGCTGGTCAGCTTCGTCCGCGCAATCGACCCCATGGACCCGTACAACCTGGCTCACCCCGCCGAGTACTACAAGAGCGTCAACATGACGCTTGCCGGACTGGCATCAACCGCCGCGAACCCTGACCGAGCGCTCAAGAGCGCGTGGGAAGCAGCCAAGGGTGACCCGTTCGAGTTCTTGGGCCGACTTGCCCCCGAAGTCTTCGGCGCCAAAGGTGCCGGCGGGCTCAGAAGCGGCCTGAAGGCAGGACTCCGAGAAGGGGTGCCGGTCGGCAAATTGCCCGACGAATGGATGACGGGAGCACGACGACGTCCGAGAGACCTTCTGGATGATCCAGCTCAAACGAGATGGGCCGAGGAGGCATACGCCAGCTTCCTGGAAGATACTCGCGACGTGACCAGCATCGCAGAAAACTCTCACCACGTGCAGCGAGCAAATGGCTCCTCGGGATTCTCGGCCGAAGAAATCGCATCGGTCAAAAAGCACGTCTTCGACACTGAGCATCCGATTGTCGATCCCGAAACCGGTAAGGTCGTGGTGCGAAAGTTTGACGCAGATGCAGAAATCGCAGACGCATGGATTCGACTCAGATCCGGAAATTCACTTCCGGAGGATCACCTTCTATTGGAACATGAGATCGCCGAGTTGGGGTACCTTCGGGACCATCCTGGATCCACCTATCAGGAAGCCCATCGGTTTGCAAACAAAGACTACAACTGGGAAAAAGTGATTCCACTGTTCAAGCGGGAAGATCTGGAAGGTGAGTGGTGATGGCTTCGCTCGTATATTTTCGCAAGGTTGCAGAAACGGATGACTCTGTCGAATACATCTTTGGCTTCGACACCAATGACCCGCCTCGCCGACTTCTGATGGACAGGAAGAGCCGCAGGTCTCAGCCCGTTGATGGTGAAATCGACTATGCGTTCATCAAGGCATCGCGCAAGATCAATGCACTGTATGAAGAGGCGTCACAGTGGCCTGACCACGGGATGAGTGTCAGCTGAGGAGAACGGGAGAGCTGGCCATGTATCCCCTCTTTTCAAGATCCCCAGCCTGTGGCGCCCGTTGAACAGAGCTCGGAGCAGGACGTCAGGACGTGCAGGCAGGCTCACGCTCCCAGCGAGTTCGGGTCTTGAGGAGCAGGCCCGCTGCCCTGACATCCGGCATCGCACGCAGGGTGAACTCGACCGGCCGGCTCTGCGATTCAACCTTGTCGCCCCAGGGCGGGACAAAGGCCTCGTGGCAGGTCCTCAGTCCCCCAGGGCCCAGCGGACAGCCGCGACAGCCGTGAAGAGCAGTGGCGGGACGAGCCACCACGGGCCCATCGCGCGGCGGATGGAGACGGGGGCGACCGTGATCAGTAGTGCTGTGGCGCTGACAGCGATCGCGAGGAAGCACGACAGCGTGATCGCGCCGTACGCGTCCTGATCCCAGGGGCCCGACGGGCGGGTGATCAGTGCGCTGTAGCAGCAGCCGGCGGCGATCGTGTGGAGGATCACCAGCGGTACGGCCATGACCCGTCGAAGGCAGCCCTGGTCCTCGGCCGTGCTGTCGGCCGTGCGGGTGGTCTCGGAGTGGTCGGGCATCAGCGCAGCGCATTCCTCGCGTGTGGTGGGGGTGTCATGGACGTCGGGGAGCGAGGGAGGCGCATGCGGTCCGCCGCGGCCGCCGTGCCTCCAGCGCTCGGATCGGACGTCACCGTATATCCGACGTCACGAT
Source organism: Streptomyces sp. NPDC088116 (assembly GCF_044741745.1). Lineage (NCBI taxonomy): Bacteria > Bacillati > Actinomycetota > Actinomycetes > Kitasatosporales > Streptomycetaceae > Streptomyces > Streptomyces sp. NPDC088116. The sequence goes on from NZ_JBIUTF010000005.1 coordinate 107,684, forward strand.
GCGGCCCGCCGGTTATACGAATGGTCGGCCGCCGACGGCGCGCAGTGGACGGGGAGTTGAGGGGCAAGGCCGGGACCGTGGGACGGTCGCCTGCGACAATGAGGGCAACGCTGGTGTACGGCAGAGCGTGCCGTGGACGATGAGGGAGTCCTGTGCCACCGACCTCGGAACCGTTGCGGAAACTGGGCTTCCTGACCATCGGGCTGTTCGACGAGGCCGATCCGCGCCGGGGCCATGAATCGACGCTCGCCATCATCGAGTTGGGCGAGCGGCTGGGGTTCGACAGCGCGTGGGTGCGGCACCGGCATCTGCAGTACGGGATCTCCTCTCCCGTCGTCGTGCTGGCGGCGGCCTCCCAGCGCACCAGCCGTATCCAGCTGGGCACCGCGGTCATCCCGCTGGGCTGGGAGAATCCGCTGCGGCTGGCCGAGGACCTGGCGACCGTCGACATCCTGTCCCAAGGCCGCCTCAATCCGGGTGTCAGCGTCGGGCCGCCGATGGGGTACGAACGGGTGCGGCACGCGCTCTACCCCGACACCGCCGACAGCGAGGACTTCAGCTACGAGCGGGTGCGGCGGCTCATGGCCTTCGTGCGCGGGGAGCCCGCCACCGACTTCAGTGGTACGGAGGGCTTCGAGGCGTTCTCCGATCGCGTCCAGCCCCACGCTCCCGGTCTGGCCCGCCGTATGTGGTACGGCGGCGGCAGCCTGCGGTCGGCCCGCTGGGCGGGTGAGCAGGGCATGAACTTCCTTACCAGCAGCGTCGTGAAGGCGGAGGAGTCCGAGGACTTCGCCGAGATCCAGCTATCGCAGATCCGTACCTTCCGTGCCCACCACCCCGACGGCGACCGCGCCCGCGTCTCGCACGGGCTCGTCGTCATCCCCACCGACACCGCCTCGCCGCAGTAGCGCGCGAAGTACGAGGAATACGCGCGGAAGCGGCTGCCGCGCACCGCCACGCCCCAGGGGCCGGCCCGCCTGATGTTCGCGCCCGACCTCGTCGGAAGCTCGGCCGAGATCGCCGAACGGCTCTACGCCCAGGCCGCTTTCCGGGAGGTCGACGAGGTCGCGTTCGCGTTGCCCTTCACCTTCGACCACGAGGACTACGTCCAGATCCTCACCGACATCGCCACCAGGCTTGGCCCGGCGCTCGGTTGGCGACCGTAGTCGGCCGGTCCCGCCGGCGGCTCCGCGAAGCGGGGCCGGCCGCGCCGGTGTTGCCCGCGCGTCCCGCGCGTCCCGCACGTCCGGGGCGTCCCGGGCGTCCCGCTCAGGCCGACGGTCTGAACTCCGACGGTCGGATCGGGGACAGTGGTGCCACGTCGTCGCGATCAGTATCGGCGCCGGTGCCGAGACCGACGGTGGCGTCGGCCGCCGTGCGGGCGTCCGCCGCCGTGCGGGCGTCCGCCGCCGCCCGTACCGCCGAGACCAGGGCCATCACCGCCGGGACCTTCATCGTCTCCGGGCGCAGTACCGCGTACACACGCCGTACGGGCCAGTCCCGCAGCGGGCGGATCGTCACCCGGGGGTCCTGGTACGGCGGGAGGGCCAGGCCGTGGGTCAGGGCCACCCCGACGCCGTGGGCGACGAGGCCGTGGGCGGTGGCGTGGTCCTCCGTGATGGCGGCCGTCCTCGGCGAGAAGCCGGTCTCGGCGCAGGCCGACAGGAACTCCGACCGGCCGCCGTCCAGGATCCACTCCTCGTCGAACAGGTCCGCGAGGCCCAGCGTCCGCCGTTCGGCGAGGTGGTGACCGGCCGGCAGCAGTACGCAGCGCGGATCGCTGAGCAGGGGAATGCTCACCGTCGTCCCGACATCGTTCTCCGCGGGCGCGGGCTGCCCGGCCATGGCGCCGGACCCGGCGGCGGCCGCGGTGCCGCAGGTGATGACGGCCCGGGTGTCGGTCCCCGTGCCGGACCCGGTCCCCGTGCCGGACCCGGTCCCCGTGCCGGACTCGGCCCCCGTATCGGCCTCCGTCCCCGTATCGCCCCCGGTTTCCGTATCGACCACGAGGGCGAGATCCGTCGTGCCCTCCCGCAGGGCCCGGTACGCGTCGCGCGATGTCGTCTTGTCGGCCACGACTCCCACGTCGGGGCGGGCGGCCCGCAGTCTCGCCACGGCTTCGGGCAGCAGGGCGACACAGACGCTGGGGATCGCCGAGACCCTGACCGTCCCCCGGGCCTGGGCGGCGTACGCGCCGAATTCGTTCTCCACGGCCCGCAGGGTGGCCAGGATCGTTTCGGCGCGTTCGGCCAGCCGATGACCCGCCGGGGTGAGCCGGACCCCCCGCCCGGCCCGGACGGTCAGAGGGACGCCAATAGCGCGTTCCAGCGAGCGCATACGGTAACTGACAGCAGGCTGGGTGTAACCGAGTAATTCGGCGGCTGCGGTATACGAACCGGCGCGGGCCACACCCGCTATTACCGTCAACTGCTGGATATCGAGCACGCCAACACTGTAAGAGAAGTTGATGAATGCGCGAAAAACTCTTATTGGACGTGCAGTCGTGTCGGCGGCAGACTCTCTGCAGGCAACAGCAGCGCGACGACCGTCAGCCGAACCAAAGCCCCCACCCCGGCACCACCCCGCACACGAGACGCTCGGCTCCGGACCAACCACCGTATGGCCTGCGGACCCATGACCTCCGGCAGCGGCCCTTCCATGCCCTCCATGCCCTCCATGCCGTTCGTATCTTCAGTCCTTTTCCCGGTCCCCGCACGAGCGGCCCCGCATGAGCGGTCCCGCCACGAGCGGCGGCGCCGGAATCCCTCCCGGCTGTCCTGTCGCTTTTGACTTCACGGGATTCTTTAACGGAATTCCGGATTGGATGGAATATGTCCGACGAAGACGGCTGGAATCGAATGCAACCTGTGCTGGCACAGGGTGTGAAATGCCATCAGATGTCACTGAACGAGACCTGCTACCCGCCGCTGGAATCCGTACGGCGAGCCGTCCTGGACACGACCGCCGAGGCGCACCGCACCCTGGACGCCCTGGGCACCGGCCTGGCCGGGACGATCGCCGAACATCTTGGGGTCCCGGCGGGGGATGTGCTCGTCGGCCCCGGTTCCGGCGCGCTGCTACAGCAGCTGTTCTCCGCCTGTACCGGCCCGGAGACCGTGACCGTGCACGCCTGGCCCTCCTGGGAGGCGTACCCGATGATGGCGGCGAACGCCGGCTCCGGCACCGTACGGGTACCGCTGCGCGACGACGTCCATGACCTGGACGCCATGGCCGACGCCGTCACGGACGCCACGGGCATGGTCCTGATCTGCAACCCGAACAACCCGACCGGCACCACCGTGGGCCACGGCGCGCTGCGGCGCTTCCTGGACCGGTTGTCCCCCGACGTCACGGTCCTGATCGACGAGGCGTACCTGGACTTCGCGGACAGGGACCCCGAAGCCGCCGCCCACGGCGTGGAGTTGTACCGCGACGACGAGCGGGTGTGTGTCGTGCGGACGTTCTCCAAGTCGTACGGACTGCTCAGTCTGCGCGTCGGTTACCTGGTCGGCCACGAGCGGGTCCTCGCACCGCTGCGCGGGGTCCAGCCCTTCTTCCGGGTCAGCGCCGCGGGGCAGGCGGCGGCGATCGCGGCGATCGCCGGTCACGACGAGATACGCGTACGGTGCGCCACGACCGCCGAGGAGCGCGAACGCCTGCGCGGCATCCTGCTCGAGCAGGGCCTGCGGGTGACGCCGAGTCAGGCCAACTTCCTGTGGCTGCCCATGGAATCGGGGGTGGAGGCCTTCACCCAGTTCTGCGCGGACCACGGGGTGCTCGTCTGCGGGAAGCCGGGCGAGGGCGTCCGGGTGACCGTCGCCGAGCGCGAGGCGAACGATGCCTTCGCGCTGCTCGCCGGGAAGTTCCACGCCGTCGACGGCGGGATCTGAGCGGTCGCTTCCCGGCTCCGGGGTGCCTCGCCCCCAGCGCCTCGCCGCGCCGCCGCCCCTCCGGCGCGCGCCCACACTACGCCCCCGTGCCGCGCCCCCGTGCCGCGAACAGCGCGGCATACGCCCCTCCGCCGCTCCGCTCAGGGCCGTACCGGGGCCGCACCCGTCACGTATCCGCACCCGCACCCGCCGCGTATCCGCACCCGCACGCGTATCCGCACCCCCGGGACCCGTACTCCCACATCCGAATCCCCGGCCCCGTACTCACGGACCCGTACCCCCGGACTGTCGGCACTCCCGAAAATGGTGGTCGTATGACTCCGCCGTACCCGGCGACAGAAGTACCCCCCAATCTCCTCTCCACCGCCCGCCCGACCATCACCCGACTCGTCCGCGCGCTGGACGAACGCCTGCCGCAGGGCGGCGAACGCCTCGACGAGATCGCCCGCTACGCGCTCCTTCCCGCCGGAAAGCTCCTGCGTCCGCTGCTGCTCGTGGAGTCCGCCCGTGCCGTGGGCGGTGACTACGACGCGATCATTCCCGCCGCGCTCGGCGTGGAGTACCTGCACGCCGGATCGCTCGTCCACGACGACGTGATCGACGGCGACGTGCTGCGCCGGGGCCGGCCGACCGTGGTGGCCCGTTACGGCGTCGAGGACGCGGTGGTGACGGGCGACGCCCTGATCATGGGGATGTTCGCGGCCGTCACCGACTGCGCCGACCACGGGCTGCCCGCCGACCGGCTGCTCGACGCCGTACGCGTCCTCGCCCGCGCCGGTGTGGATCTGTGCCGGGGCCAGGCCATGGAGGCGGAACTGCGCGGCGACCCGCGCTGCGGCCTCGACCCCTATCTGACGATGATCGCGCTGAAGACCGGGGCGCTGTTCCGGGGAGCCTGCCAGGCCGGCGCGGTCCTGGGCGGCGGGTCACCGGCCGAGCAGCGCGCGCTCACCGAGTTCGCCGAACACCTCGGGCTCGCCTTCCAGATGCACGACGACCTGCTGCCGCACACCAGCGACACCCGGACCAGCGGCAAGTCCGGCATGAGCGATGTCGCCAACGGCCGTCCCACCTTCCCCGTCCTGATGGGCTACGCGATGGCCGGACCGGCCGGGCGCGACGCGCTGGAAACCGCGCTCGGCGGAACGCTGCCCGCCCCGGAGGCGCTCGCCGTCGTCACTGAACTGCTGGAGTCCACCGGGGCCCTCGAAGCGGCCCGGGAACGGGCCCGCGTCGAGGTGGTTCGCGCCAAGGAGTGCCTGACGGTGCTGGACTCCTCACCGAGTACGGCGGTGCTCGCCGCCGTCGCCGACTTCTCGATCGACCGGGAGCTGTGACCGTGGCCGGCGCGATGGCCCGCGCCTGCGGTGCGCACCTGCGGACCTGGCGGCCCTACACCCTGGCCTACCCGGGCCTGGTCGGTCTGGCCGGGGCGGCGCTGGCCGACGGATCGTCGTCGGGCGGATCGCCGTCGGGCGGATCGCCGGTCGGCGGAGGGGCGTCCGGCGTCCAGCTGCTGGTCGCCTGGGCCGCGCCCACCCTGAGCTGGCTGGCCGCCCACTATCTCGGCGACTACTTCGACCGTCATCTGGACGCCATCAGCAAACCCCAACGCCCCATACCCTCCGGCCAGTTGAGCCCGCGTACCGCGGTGGTGTGCGGGGTGCTGTGCGCCCTCGCGGCGGCATTCGTGACCGTACTGGCCAACTGGCGGGCGCTGTTGCTCGTGGCGGGAGCCATGGCCGGCATCGTGGCCTACAGCCTGGTGCTGAAGGGGCGCGGGCTGTCCGGGAACGCGATACGCGGCGTACTGACGGCGCTCACGGTGGTCTACGGGGCGATGACGGCTTCGGCCGACCCGCCCTGGCAGGCCGTCGTGCCGTTCGCCCTGGTGTTCCTGGCGCACGACGCGGCCTCCAACCTGGTGGGCACCCTCCGGGACGTCGAGGGCGACCGCAGCGGCGGGTACCGCACGCTGCCGGTGCTCCGGGGCCTGCGGGTGGCGGCCCGTACGGCGGCGCTGCTCTACCTGGGGGCGATCGCCGTAGCCGCGCTGTCGGTCCCGCTGGTCCCGGCCGATCCGGTGGGTTTCGCCGCGTTGCTGGTCCTCGCGGCGGTGTGCGGAGGCTTCGCCTTCTCCCTGGTGCTGCGCCGCGAGCTGACGGTCACGCCCGCGCTGGCGCTGCGCGCCCACGAGGTGCTCGTGGTGGAACGGCTCGTCCTCGCGGGCGCGGTGATGGCCGGGGGCTGGGGAGCGGCTGTCGCGGGAGCGGTGACCGGACCCCTGCTCGTCGTCAGCCTGCTGACGCAGGCCCGGATGCGCCGCCGCCACGAGTTCCCGCCGGACTCCGGCTTCACTGCGGACGCCGAACTGCCGCCGGGCGTGAGGAACTTGGACGCCGAGGGCTCGTTCCCGGACGGCCCGTCGCACGGGAACCCGCCACCGACGCCGACGGACAGCCGGACGGCCGACCGCCACGGTCGCGCTCTCCGTACGGTCCCCGACCCGCCTGGTACGGAACAGGCCCGTACGGAGCGGTCCCGTACGGAGCGGTCCCGTACGGAGCGGTCAGGCGCGGCACCGTCCCGTACGACAGCGTCCTGTACGGAACAGGCCCGTTCGGAACAGGCCCCTACGGAACAGCCCGGCACGGCACCATCCCGCACGACACCGTCCCGCACGGAACAGGCCCCTACACAACAGTCCGGCACGGCACCATCCCGTACCGCACCGCCCCGTACCGCACCGTCCCGTGCCGCACCGTCCCGTACGGCACCCTCCGGTGCGGCACGACGGAAGGATGACGCCACCCCATGCTGAACCCCACCCTGGCCGAACAGGTCGACAAGGCCGTCGCGTCCGGCACCGAGGCGCTCTTCGCCCGGCAGCGCCCCGGCGGGGTCTTCGCGCCCGGCCCCGACCGCCGCTCCTCCCCCGCGAACACCGCCGTGGCCCTCATCGCCCTGCACCTGGCCGAACAGGCCGACGGCCAGGACCCCGACAGGCATGTCGACAATGGGCGTACGGACGACGGGCGTACGGACGACGGGCTGGTCGAGCGCGGCATCACCCGGCTGTGTGAGACGCAGCGGGAGGACGGCGGCTGGGCCATGCCCGGTGTCCCCACCGAAGTGCTGTCCACCGCCGTCGTCACGGACGCGCTCCAGCTCATCGCCCCGGAGCGGGCGGCGTCCGCCATACGGGCGGGCCGCGAGCGGCTCGCCGCGCTCGGCGGTCCGCTGGCCCTCGCCGAACCGGCGATGACCGGGCTCATCCGGCAGTTCGACGCCCTCGCCGGTCACGGTGACGAGGCGGAGCTGCCCCGGCTGCCGCTGGAACTGCTGCTCCTCCCCGTCCTGTCCCGCCGTCTGCTGAGCCTGCGCCTGCCGATCTTCGCGAGCATGGCGCTCGGCCAGGCCGCCCGGCGCCGCCAGGGACCGCTGCGCAGACGGCTGAACGCGCTGGCGCGGCCCGCCGCGCTCTCCGTGGTGCGCCAGGCGTACGAACGCGAGGGCTCCACCGGGGGGTTCAGTGCCGACCCCTGGCTCACCAGCCTCATCTGCATCGGCGTCACACGGTCCGGCCTCGCCCCCGACATCGCGCGGGCCGCCGCCCGGCGCCTGCGGTCCATGGCGCGCCCCGACGGCTCGTGGGACCTGATGGAGCTGGACATCACCTGGTCCGGCTTCGCGACCTCCGCCCTGCTGGAGGCGGGGCTGGCCGACGATCCACGGCTCACCGAAACCCGCGCGATGTTCCACGAGCGTCAGCAGAACACGCCTTTCACGGCTCTCGGCTGTCCGGGCGGTTTCTGGGGCTTCTCCAGCGCGCGCAGCTGGCCGATGGCGCTGGAGACCGCCGAGATCAGCTCCGCGCTGCTGCGCCTGCCCGGCGGCGAGGGCGATGACCACGTACGGCGTGGCATCGCGTGGCTGACCTCCGTACAGGACTCGGCCGGCTCCTGGAGTCTGGCCGTACGCGACAGCAGGCCGGGCGGATTCGGGCCCTGCCCCTACATGACGGCCAAGGCGGTGGACGCGCTGCTGGACTCCGGCGCGGGCCGTGACGACCCGCGCGTCACCAGGGCGGTGCGCTGGCTGCTCGCGCGGCAGGCGCCGGACGGCTCGTTCGAAGCCCTCTGGTACCGGGGCCGTACGCCCGGCACCGCGGTCGTGCTGGAGACGCTCTGCCGGACCGTCGGCGCCACGCACCCGGCGGCCGAACGGGCCCGGGAGCGGCTGGTCGACACCCAGCGGGACGACGGGTCGTGGGGCACCGGGGAGGACACGGAACCGGGCACCGGGGACAACGGCGGGCCGGGCACCACCGAGGAGACGGCCTGGGCGCTCCACGCGCTGCTCGCGGCCGGCCTCGGCCCCGGGGACCGGACGGTCGAGGCCGCCGCGCGCCGGCTGGCCGGCACCCAGCGGCCGGACGGTGGCTGGGCCGGAGCCCCGGTGAACGAGTACATCCGGTTCTGCTACCGCTACGCGGACGACCAGATCGCCTCCGGCCTGGCCGTACGCGCGCTGGCGCGGCTGCGGACGGCGGCCACCCGGGACCCCGAAGGAGCAGCGGCATGAGCGAGGGCATGACGGACGCCGACGGTTCGCACTACGACGTCGTGGTCTGCGGCGCCGGCGCGGGCGGACTGGCCTCGGCCCGCGCCCTGGGCGGCCTGGGACTGCGTGTCCTCGTCGTCGACAAACAGCGCGTCCAGCGCCCGGTCGCCAAGGGCGAGGTGCTCCAGCCCGGGGCGCTGCGCGTGCTGCGGGAGTGGGGGACCGAGAAACTCCTGGAGGAGCGGGCCGGGGAGCGGCTGGGGCGGCTGGTGGTCCGCGACCCGTCGGGCGGTCCGCTGATGTCGCTGGACTACGGCCAACTCCCGCCCGATGACCGCTCGTTGCTGGCCCACGACCATCTGGTGATCCTCGACGCGCTCGCCGACGGCCTCGGCCCCGGTGTGGAGGTGCGTCGCGGTGTTCTCGTCGAGGAACCGCTGCGTGACGCGTCGGGCCGGGTCACCGGCGTACGGCTCGCCGAGGGCGGGCGGCGGTACGACGTGCGCGCGTCGCTGACCGTCGCCGCGGACGGCATCTCCTCGCGGCTGCGCCGGGCCGTCGGCATCGACGCCAAGCGGGTGGACTACCCGCACCGGCTGCTCTCCTTCGAGCTGAGCGGGGTCACGCCCCGGCCCGACGACTTCTCGGCGTATCTCGGCGACCGCGGGCTGCGCCTGGTCTACCCACTGCCGGGCGACCGGGTCAGGCTGTACGTCCAGGCCGGGCCCGACGAACTGCGCGGCGTGGACCGGGCGGAGCTGGCGGGCTGGTGCGAGCGGATGCTCGCCGAGGTGCCCGCGCTCGGACCGCTGACCGGGCCGCTGCTCGCCGCGCTGGACAGCCGCCAGCTGCTCCCGGTCTCACGGTTCCTCTCCCCCACGCTGTCGGTGCCCGGTCTCGCGTTCGTCGGCGAAGCGGCGTACGCCGTGCACCCGATGGCCGCGCAGGGGATGAACACCGCGATCACCAGCGCCGCCTCCCTGGCCGGGCGGCTCGCGGACCGGCTGGACGGGGCGCGGGGCATGTCCGATGTGGACGCCTCCGTGGACGCCGCGTTGCGCGACTACCAGGAGGAGCGGCAGCCCATCCTGGCGCACGCCGCCCGTACCAGCGACAACGCGGCGCGCATGGTCACCGACCTGTCGTGGCGCGGCCGGGTGCTGGGCCGGCGGGCGGTCAGACACACCGGGGCCAATCCCCGGCTGCTCCACACCGTCACCTACAACATGTCCGGTCTCGGCCCCCGGCCGATGACCTTCCTGGACCGCCTCCACCAGATCGGCCTGCTGCCGGACCCCCGCGCCCGGCGGGTGCCGAACGCCTGAGTGTCTCCCGGGCCCTGAGGGCCCATCACCGACAACCACACACATCGCCCCTGTGCATCGACCACGTAAGGACAAAATCCCGTGCGGAATCAGGAAATGCTCGTAAGTCCGGTGTCCGGCGCCCTCGGGGCGGAGATCCGCGGGGTGGACCTGACGGACATCACCGACCATGACTTCGAGCGGATACACGAGCTGCTGCTGCGCCACCTGGTGATCTTCTTCCCGGAGCAGGCGCACCTCACCCCGGAGGCGCACATCGCGCTGGGCCGGCGGTTCGGCGAGGTGGAGGTGCACCCCTTCCTGCCGAAGGTCGAGGGCCACCCGGAGCTGGCGCTCATCGAGTCGGACAAGGGCGGCAAGGCCGACGAGTGGCACATCGACGTCACCTTCAGCCCCAAGCCGCCGGTCGCCTCGATCCTGCACCTGGTGACCTGCCCGGAGTCCGGCGGCGACACCATGTGGAGCAACCAGTACCTGGCGTACGAGACGCTGTCCGACCCGTACAAGGAACTGGTGGACGGGCTGACGGCGGTCCACGTGCTCAAGGCCCCGGAGGTCGGCGAGCTGAAGGCCGAGCATCCGGTCGTCCGGATCCACCCGGAGACCGGGCGGCGCTCGCTGTATGTGACCCGCATGTGGTCGTCGCACATTCCGCAGCTCAGCCGGCACGAGAGCGACGCGCTGCTTCAGTTCCTCTTCGAGCACTCCGAACAGCCGCGCTTCAACTGCCGTTACCGCTGGCAGCCCGGCGCGGTGGCCATGTGGGACAACCGGGCGACGCAGCACCTGGCCATCAACGACTACTCGGAGTACCGCAAGGGCCAGCGGGTGACCATCCTGGGCGACCACCCGACCGGGGACGCCCCGCGCTGGAAGGAGTACGAGCGGGCCGGGGACGAGCGTTACTGGCCCCGCCGCGTCAACGCCAAGGCCGGGTACTGACCGGCTCGGTCCGTGCGGTGCGGTGCGGCCGGCTCCGAGGAGAGGAGCCGGCCGGCCGCGTACCGCCCGGCCGCGTACGGCCCGATCACGCACGGTCCGGCCGGTCGCGTACGGTCCGGTCGCGTACGGCCCGATCACGCACGGCCCGATCACGCACGGCCCGATCACGCACGGTCCGGCCGGTCGCGTACCGCCCGGTCACGTGGTCCGGCCGCCGTACCGCGGCCCGCCCGAGTACCGCGGCCCGCCCAACTACCGCGGCCCGCCCACGCTCCAGGCCACTCCACACGCTCTACACGCTCTACACGCGCCCCAGGGCCTTCGCCCCCGGCTCGCAGCTCTCCCGTAGCTCGGCCAGTTCCTCCGGGGCCAGACTCGCGGTGGCGCCGCGCCGCCCGCCGTCGAGCAGCGCCCGCCCGGCCGCCAGCCACTCCGGCAGCGGCTCCACGCCGAGATGACGGGCGAGGCGGGTGAGTTCCCGGTCGGGAGCGTCCAGGAGGTCCTCGTACGACAGGGATACGCGGATCTCCGCCGGGAGCGCGTCCAGGTGTGCCACGCCCTCGATGACCGCCTCCGACCACAGCTTGCCGAACTCGGCCACGGGCACGGGCCGTTCCATCAGCGGTCGCAGGTCGGCCTCGTCGTCGCTGAGCAGCGCCTCCAGGTCGGCCGGCACATCCGCGCCCCCGCCCGCGTCCGCGTCCGGTACTGCGACGGCCTGGTCGCGCATGAGCTGGATCAGGCGGAAGCCCAGATGGCGGCTCATGGACAGCGCGCAGTCGGCTCCGTCCCGGTGGAGGTGGACGAAGCGGGCCTCGGGGAACAGCTCGCGCAGCCGGGGAACCGACCGCAGCGAGTACCCCGAGCGCTCCGCCACCGCCAGGCTGCCGAACCGCCCGGCCAGGACGTCGAACAGCGCCCGGTAGTGGTCGGCGACCGGGCCCCTGGGCCGCGCGGACAGCGTCGCGGCGAGCGCGTCGAACAACTCGTCCGGATCGTCGGTGAGGTGGGGCAGGGTCATCATGCTGATCGCGGGGATGCCGCCGTCCCGGGTCGTGAAACGCCCGGTCGAGTCGGAGTACACGTACTCCGGCAGCCTCATGCCGTCACGGAGAAGACGGTTGGCGAACGGCCGGGGAGTCGCGAGAAGCCGCCAGAACTCCTCGCCGGTCAACGGCTCTTCGGGGAACGCGCCCGGCTCGGCCGCGGCCACCAGTTCGCTGAGGCTGAGGACGTGCGGATGCAGGCGCATGATGCGCGACAGGGCAGTGGAGCCGCACCGTCCCGTGCCTACGACGAAGGTGAGGGGCCGCGACGTCATGGTGCTCCCGTAAAAGAACGCCGGGGCCTCGCGCCCCGGTCACACGGCCCACGACTACCCATCCCCACCTGGACACATGTTCGCCCCTGGCCTATTCGTCGAACGAGGGGACGCGAGAACGGCCGAACAGAGGCGTGGAGGTCAGTGAGAGGCGGTTACCGGGGTGTTCTGGGCACGAAGGTCAGCCAGCCGCCGCTGATACAGGGGTCCGGCAGCGAATGCCCCCCTTGCCTCGCTGGGGGTGGATCGCTCGATCAGGTGATGGGCCGCGGCCTTGAGGTGCGCGGACCACGCCAAGACGTGTTGCTGAGCGGTCCGCCCACAATCCTGGGGCTCACCGGGGAGACACAGCGGGAGTTCGGGACCGACCTTGTTCGCCGCGTGCCGAATGTAGCGGGCAATCGTGGCCCATTCCTCTTCGGTGCGCTGCGTGGCGCTGCTCTCGCTCTCCCATCCCCACGCCCCGAAGTCGTCCCCATGATCGTTCATGTGTGCGCTCCCGATGTTCGCAGCGAGTCAGGCCGGTGAGCCGATCGTAGCGGCGCTGTCCGACTCCGCGGGGTCACAGTGCCCGACCGAGGGAACACACGGACCACACGGGCCGCACATGGGCAGGAACTGAGGTGGAGTGCAGGACTGTGCGCCTTCCCCGTGCACGGCCGTGATGTCGGCAAGAACCTCCGCCATCCGGTCCCCGCCCCAAATCTCGGAGAGGGGAGAATTCAGCACGTTTCCGATGTTCAGGAATCGGCCGAGAACGCACGGCCACACATCGCCGGTCGGACCGATGGCGCATTTCTCGTGGGCGCAGTGCCCGCACAGGTCACCGATGGTCGGGGCAGCGCTCTTACTCGCTCGTCCGAATGCCCGGGTCCTGTCCCCGCCCACCATGCCGACCCCCAGCGCCGTAAGGTCCCTTGCCGCCTCCTGGACGCGCTGGCCTTCCCGGACCGCCACGACTCCGCCGCGAAGGGGGATATTGAGACTCAGTGCCTTTTCCACGTTCGCCCGGGTTCGCCTGTGAGAACCCCGGAGCATGGTCACTGCGTCATGTTCCTCCGATGCGTCGGAATAGTGCGACATCGCGAGTCTGACCCCACAGTCCGTGAATGTCTCCCACAACTCATCTCGGATATGAGTCATGTTGGAGAAGACTTCGACGGACAGGCCGGACCCGCGCGCGTGCCGGATCAGCGCCGGAAGGTTCGGGTACAGGGCCGGTTCCCCACCGATGAACTGAATGTCAAGCGTTCCCATGTCCGCGAGTTGATCAATGACGCGCAACCAGTCCTCTACGGTCATGGTGCCGTGCGTTCCCTTGGGTGACGAGTCCGCATAGCAGTGATCACAGAACTCATTGCATAACCCTGTCACCTCCAACCACACGAACTTGAGGGCGTTTCGGGAAGCGCTCATTACAAGACTCCTTGCAGGTGGGGAGTGGAGGTATCTCGTCGGCTCGGTCATGTGGAACAGCCTCCGTCCCGAATTGATCACCGGCTAGCGGCCCCCTGTAGGCCATCTGTCGGCCAGAATTGGGGCATGGGCAGCAGCATCGGGGCCAACATCCGGCGACTCCGCGAAGAGCGAGGGTGGAGTCAGGCACGACTGGCGCGGGAGGTCTGCCGGGCAGCGCGCGTAACGGGCGAACCAGTCGGGCGGCAAGAGGTCAGCCGGTGGGAGACAGGCAAGCGCACGCCCCGTGAATGGCTGTCGTTCCTCGCTGTCGTGTTGGGCGTGAACGTGGATGCCCTCAGCGTCCCCCAGAAGCCTGCTGAGCCTCCTTTGCCGACCCTGGCCGACTTCCTGCCCGAAGAGGACCCACTGAGTCCGCTGGAAGGCCGCACAGGAGGGCGACGCGTCGGAATGGCCACTGTGGATGACCTGCAGCAGCGAGTGCATGGGCTCAGGCTTGCTGATGACGTGCTTGCCGGGGGAGACCTGATCCGCCCCGCACTCCGGGACCTGCGACGCACTGTGAAGCTATATCGAGAGAGCACGCACACCAGCGAAGTAGGGCGGAAACTTCTCGTTCAGATCGGGGAGTTGGCACAGATTTCCGGATGGATTGCCGGTGATGCCGGACGGCACGAAGAGGCAGAGCGCATCTACCGATTGGGAATCAGCGCAGCGAGGCAGGCCGAGGATCATACCCTTTCCGGGAACCTCGCCGGATCACTCGCCTATCAGATGAGCAACACGGGGCGGGAATCCGAAGGGCTCATTCTGGCTCAGGCAGCGTTCCGTGACGCACGGGCCGAAGCGCCCCCGAAAGCCCGTGCGCTGTATCTGGACCGTGTGGCATGGGCTCACACGAAAGCCGGGGGAACAGAGGACGGGCAACAGGCCATGCGGGCTCTGGGGGAAGCCGGACAAGCTCTGAGCAAAGACAGCGAAGGTACGGAATCACCCGCCTACCTCTATTGGGTCGACGCCGACGAACTCCGGGTCATGGAATCCCGGGTCTACACAGAACTCCACCGGCCCTTACGCGCCGTGCCATTGCTCCGGGAAGTCCTCAAAGGCTACGACGCCACGCACACCCGGAAAATGGCTCTGTACTTGTCCTGGCTGGCCGTGGCGCTGGCTGATGCCAATGAACCTGAAGAGGCGGCAGCCGTAGCCGAGCGGATAATTTCTTTTGGATCTGACACATCGTCAGAGAGAGTGGCGGGACGAGTGCGGGTCATTCTCGGCCGGTTGCGGGACTATGCGGAAGTACCGGAAGTCGCCGGCCTACTCGCTGAGCACCCGGCAGCGTAGAAACACAGATGACCCCCGGCCGGCCACCAGGGAGGCAGCGTGTACGGATGCAGGCATCCGGGCATCCGGGCATCCGGGCATCCGGGCATCCGGCGAAACGTTGATCGACGCAAAGATCCAGCGGGCGGCCGGGTTGGTGCGTGGTCTTGTGTGGCGGGCGACCGCGTCTGATGCTGGTGTTTCTTGTTGCCTTCCGTTCGGAGTCGTCGCATGACTGCCGAGAGTCCGATCAATATGCACCAGCCGCACCGTCGTTCGCTCCTTGTCTCCGGGGCCGCCCTCGCGGGATGGGCCGCCTTCGCCGGGCAGAAGCGGGCCTTCGCAGCGGGCCGGGCCGAAACCCCCGAGTGGGATGCGCGGCCGGGGGTCTTCCAGGTCAACCGGGAGGAGGCACGGGTCAGGCTCGTGCCGTACGCGAACGCCTCGGACGCCCTGCGTGGACGGCCCGAGGAGTCGCCGTACTACCGTTCCCTCAACGGGAGTTGGCGCTTCAAGTGGTCCGAGAATCCGGATCTGCGGCCCGTCGGGTTCCATGAACCGGGGTACGACGACAGCGGCTGGGACCGTATCCCCGTGCCGTCCAACTGGGAGATCGAGGGCTATCCGGAGCCGATCTACCTCAACATCCGGTATCCGTGGATCGGGTACGAGTCCCCCGAACCACCGCGGATTCCCGGCAAGTTCAACCCCGTCGGCTCCTACCGCCGCACCTTCACGCTGCCCGGCGACTGGCGCGGCCGGCGCACGTTGATCTCGTTCCAGGGAGTGAAGTCCGCGTTCTTCGTGTGGGTGAACGGCGAGCGCGTCGGCTACAGCGAGGACAGTTACACACCCGCCGAGTTCGACATCACCGAGCATGTCCGGCCGGGCAGCAACAGCCTGGCCGTCGAGGTGTTCCGCTGGTCCGACGGGAGTTGGCTGGAGGACCAGGACATGATCGACCTGTCCGGGATCTTCCGCGACGTGTACCTGTACGCGATCGCGCCGGTGCACGTACAGGACCTGTTCGTCCGTACGGAGCTGGACTCCGCCTACCGCGACGCCGAGTTCACGCTCACCACGGTCGTACGCGACCGGACCGGCGACGGTGACGGCTCGCGCTCCGGCGAGGGATACCGGATCGAGGCCGCGTTGTACGACGCGAAGGGGCGGCCCGTACTGGGGCGTCCGCTCACCGGCCGGGTCACCTTCGAAGGCGAGGACGGCAGCCGAACCAGGGACGCCACCGTCACCCTCCGGGCGGATGTGAAGGCCCCCGCCCTCTGGTCCGCCGAGGCACCGGACCTCTACACGCTCGTGGTGACCCTCACCGACGCGTCCGGCCGGGCCGTCGACGTGCAGCGGACCCGTGTGGGCTTCCGCGAGATCGCGTACGGCCCCGGGGCGTACACGCTCAACGGCCGCCCGCTCATGCTCCGCGGCACCAACCGCCACGAGTCCGACCCCGACCACGGGCAGGCGGTCCCCGAGGAGCAGATGGTCCGGGACATCCTGCTGATGAAGCGGCACAACATCAACGCCGTACGGACCTCGCACTACCCGAACCATCCACGGTGGATGGAACTCTGCGACGAGTACGGGCTGTACGTCATCGACGAGGCGAACGTCGAGACGCACGGCGTGAGAGACCGGCTGCCGGCCTCGCTGCCCGAGTGGACGGACGCCTGCGTGGACCGGGCGCGCTCGCTCGTCGAGCGCGACAAGAACCACGCGTGCGTCGTCGCCTGGTCGCTCGGCAACGAGGCGGGCAGGGGCGACAACTTCAAGGCCATGGCCGACTGGATACACGCGCGCGACGCTTCACGGCCGGTGCACTACGAGGGCATGAACGACGTCGCCGACCTCCACAGCGAGATGTACACCAGCCCCTCGGGCGTCGAGGCGTACGGCCGGTCCGGCAACCCGAAGCCGTACCTGCTGTGCGAGTACACGCACTCCATGGGCAACAGCGGAGGCAATCTCCAGGAGTACTGGGACGTCTTCGAGCGCTATCCGAACCTGCACGGCGCCTTCGTGTGGGACTGGGTCGACCAGACGATCCGGCTTCCCGTGCCCGGCGACCCCCGGCGCACCTATCTGTCGTTCGGGGGCGACTGGCACCGGGACCACCCGGGCTATCCGACGGACGGCAACTTCTCCTGCAACGGTCTGGTCGACTCGGACCGGCAGCTCCACCCCGGCATCCTGGAGCTGAAGAAGCTGTACCAGCCGGTGGGGGTCACGGCCGCCGAACCGGCCGCCGCGGGCGCCGGCGCGGGCTCCGGCACCGTCACGGTCCGCAACAAGCATCTGTTCAGCGACCTGAGCGCGTACGAACTGCGCTGGACCGTGACCCGGGACGGTGAGCGCGTGCAGCACGGCACGGTGCCCGCGCCGAAGATCGAACCGGGCACCGAGGACACCGTACGCATCCCCGTGCGCAGGCCCGACACGCTCGCGCCCGGCGCCGAGTACTGGCTGAACATCTCCTTCGTACTGCGCGAGAAGACCCGCTGGGCGGATGCCGGGCACACGGTCGCCGCCGAACAGCTCGCCCTCGACTGGCGCGCCCCGGCGCCCGCCCGCCCCACGTCGCCGCCCGCCGCCCAGCCCCTCACGCTCACCGAGACCGGCACGAGCGTGCGGGTCGGCGGGCGGAGCGTCGAGGTCGTGCTCGACAAGCGGACCGGGACGCTCGACTCGTACCGGCACCGAGGGCGGCTGCTGCTGGCGGGCGGGCCCGTGCCCAACTTCTGGCGCGGGCCGACCGACAACGACATCGGCCGCTCGTTCCATACGAAGGCCCGCACCTGGCGGAACGCGGGCGCCGACCGGACGGTGACATCCGTCGAGGTCACGCGGCCGACGCCCGGCGAGGTCGTGATCGAGGTGGCCGCGACCCTGCCCACCGCACCAGCGGCCTCCGAGTGGCACACCGTCTTCCGGGTGCTCGGCAGCGGTGGGATACGGGTCCGGCACACCCTCAAGGCGGCGGCGGGCCTGCCCGATCTGCCCATGGTGGGCGCGCTGTTGACCGTGCCGGCCGGGTTCGAACGGCTCGACTGGTACGGGCGCGGGCCGCACGAGAACTACTGGGACCGCAGGAGCGGCGCTTTCGTGGGCCGGTACCGCTCCACGGTCGACGAGCAGGTCGCGCCGTACGCCAAGCCCCAGCAGATGGGCAACATGACGGACGTACGACGGCTGTCCCTCACGGACCGGTCCGGTGCCGGACTGACCGTGGCCGCCGAACCGGCGGGCGACGAACCGGCAGGGGGCGGATCGGCGGGTGGCGAATCGGTGGGTGGCGAATCGGTGGGTGGCGAATCGGTGGGCGACGAGTGGCTGCTGGAGACCAGCGCGCTGCACTACTCGCCCTTCGACCTCGACGGGCCACGGCATCCGTACGAGCTGAAGCGGCGGGACGAGACGGTGCTCGGCGTCAACCACCGGCAGATGGGGGTCGGCGGCATCAACTCGTGGGGCGCGGCTCCGCTGGAGAAGTACCTGCTGCACGCGGGCCGCACCTACACGTACGGATACCTGCTGCGGCCCGCGTGAGCCGCACCTCCGGAGACGGAGCGCAGGGCTGACGGGAGCGGGAGCCGGTCCACGGTCACATGGGGGCCGGCGTTCCCAGCAGCTCGGGGGCCGGCGTTCCCAGCAGCGTGGGGGCCGGCGTTCCCAGCAGCGCCGACGCGGCGGCGAGCGGCGTGGGGGCGGCGGGGGCGGGCTCGGGGGCCGTGCGGCAGGTGAAGCCGAGACGGGTGAGCGCCCGGGTCACCTCACCGGCGGAGAAGTCCCTGCGGTCCTGCCTGGTGATCACTTCCCCCACCTGCTTGACGGGGAAGGTGCGGCGGTCGATGATCACGGATTCCCCCGTGACGGGTTCGGGCTTGATGCCCTTCATCGATTCCCGCACCTCGTTCTTGGACAATTCGAAGGGATAGCGTGCGATGACACAGCGCATCGTGCCTCAACAGGGTCGAGAGGAACTGGGAGGGGAGCGGGCATACGGTCGTCACGGTCTCGGCGGCCGTTGTCCGGGGGCGCTGCCGCTGTGCGGTTCATCGAGAAGATTTCCCGACGCGGCACGCGCGCACGGAGGAATTCCCGGCGGCAATGAGCCGTGACAAGCGAACGGAGCGGAAAAAGCGACGGGCCGGGTCCCGCACCCCAAGGTGCGAGCCCCGGCCACGTCGTACGCCTCAGCGTGGGCGCCTGGGTCAGGCGGGAACGATGTTCTCCGCCTGCGGGCCCTTCTGGCCCTGCGTGACGTCGAAGTTCACCTTCTGGCCTTCCTGGAGCTCGCGGAAGCCCTGGGCGGCGATGTTCGAGTAGTGGGCGAAGACGTCAGCGCCGCCACCCTCCTGCTCGATGAAGCCGAAGCCCTTTTCCGCGTTGAACCACTTCACGGTGCCAGTAGCCATGTTTCTTTTCTCCTTCGGGGCAGTGCCGGGGCCCGCACTGTGCGAACCCCGCGTCGCCGATGATTGCCCCGCTCCGGAAAACACCGGAAATACAAAAAGCGAACCGCCGGAACATAGAGCCCGGCAAGAACACTGCAAGCTTTGGGAACCACAACTGCAACTGATTTCGACAGTAGCACGGCGCAATCAGCCGGGCGCGGCCTGCGATATCACTCCGCCCGCCAGGCCATAAACCCTCACCGCATATTGCTCGAATTTCTGCCCCTGCGGCCGCAGAAATTTCTGTCCCAGCGGCCACAGATAGTGACCCGGCGGTCAGAGGTCGGCGGTCCCGCCCGCGTCCGTCATGGGCTTGCGCAGCTCCTCGTTGAGGCGCAGCGCCTCTTCGAGCTGGTCCTCCAGGATGACGATGCGGCAGGCGGCGTCGATCGGTGTCCCGCCGTCCACCAGTTCGCGGGCGCGGGCGGCGATGCGCAGCTGGTAGCGGGAGTAACGACGGTGGCCGCCCTCGGAGCGCAGGGGGGCGATGAGCCGGGCCTCGCCGATGGCCCGGAGGAACCCCGGTGTGGCGCCGATCATCTCGGCGGCACGGCCCATGGTGTACGCGGGGTAGTCGTCATCGTCGAACCGATCGCTGGTGCGCGAGGGGGTTTTCGGGGGCACTTGCACCTCTCCTGGCACGCGTCGAGGGGCCCCGGCGTCGTACCGCACCGGGGCCCTGAGGGGATCCGTGCCGTCCACCGGCGCCTGGACGCCGGCTTCCGGGCCGTCACCGCCCTCGTACCGCGTATCGCTGAATTCTTCTGCTACGCCAGGAACCCTAGACACCGGGGAATCGCATGTCTACCGCAGCCACGACAGGTTTTCCTGAGCCATGGAGAGAATTTATGTGCCCGTCCCCGGCCCCGGGCCCGGCACGCGTGCCGGACGCTCGTGCCCGGCCCCAGTCCCGTTCACGGCGTCCGGATGTCTTCTCACGGCGTCCGGATGTCTTCGCCCTTCTCGCGGGTCAGGAGGGAGATCCTTCCGAGGGGCGCGGCGGAGAGGCACAGCACCTGGCCGTCGGCGCCGTCGACGCCAGGGTGGCGGCCCGCGCACAGATCGACGGGCCGGTCACCGGCGTCTACCGGTGGGAGGGCGCGGTACAGACCGACCCGTAATAGCGCGTGCTGTACAAGACCACGGCGGAGCGCTTCCCGGACCTCGAGGCGCGGATCCGGAGCGTGCACGACTACGGCACTTGGGAGATCATCGCCACCCCGGTCGCGGCCGTTCATCGACCGAGATGATCGCGATACTCACGTCGGTAGGCGCCCGGCGCGTCCCCGAAAGCCCTCTTGAAGGCTTTCCCGAACGCGAACGCCGAACCGTAGCCGACCTGCGCGGCGACGGCCTCGAGCGCCAGGTCGGTATCGCGGAGCAGGCGAGCGGCGATCATCATGCGCCAGCGGGTCACATAGGCCAGTGGCGGCTCACCGGTGAGCTCACGGAACTGCCGGGCGAATACCGTTCGCGACACGCCGCCGGCCACCGCGAGACTCCCGACGGTCCAGGGATCGGCGGGCGACTGTTCTATGCGTTCAAGTGCCTTGCGAATAGCGGGATCTCGCAGAGCCCGCGCCCAGCCTTGTGCCCCACGCTCCGCCTCGCGGGCGTACCACGTGCGCAGCGTGTAGATCATCAGCAGGTCGAGGAGAGCCGGAACCGCCGCGCCCAGCTCCGGCCCGTCACGGGCGACCTCAGCGCCCAGCAGGTCGACGACGGAGCGCAGGGGCTCGCCGATCGCCGCCCTCGCCGGCAGATGGATCACCGAAGGAAGGCCGGCGATCAGGGGATGCGGCCGAGCCCGGTCCAGTGCGTAGACGCCGCACAGCAGAACGGTTCCCGACGCCTGGCCATCGACCGGTTTCGGCAGTGGCCATTGGTCCACCGGGGCCATGGACGACACCTCGACGATCGGCGAGTCGGGGTGACTCGCCAGCGTGTATCCCTCGCCTGTCCGGGCGAAGACGACATCGCCGACCCCGAGCTGGACCGGGGCCGGGACGGCCGGAGGAAGGATCCAAGCCGCTCCCTCCAGCACGACATGAAGGCCGGCCCCCTGGTCACCCGTGAGTCTCATGCCCCAGGAGCCGTAGAGATCCTTGAGGCGCGCGACGGGCTTCGAAGTCCGCATCGACATGGCGATATTGCCGACAACGTCCATACGAACCCTCCCTTCCAGCGATGCGTCTGTCTCGATCCTACGAGTATCGGCGCGGATCGGGACGATCGGACATCAAATGAGGACTCAGAGCCATTACTCGTCGCGGCAATGGTCTCTAGCGTCGTACCTGCGGGACCGTGCGGGACCGTGCGGGACCGTGCGGGACCCGAGATGACCACAGAGAGGCTCGATCATGACCAATTCCCCGGCAGAGGTGCGCAACCGCGACATCGTCCGGCAGGTGTACGACGCGGCGTTCAGCGGTGACTTGGTCGCGTTCCGCGCGGCCATGCATGAGGACTTCGAGGAGAACGTTCCTTCGGTCCTGCCATGGGGCGGCGTGCACCATGGACCCGACGCCTTCTTCCGCGACGTGCTGCCCAGGTTCGCGGCGGCGGTCGACCTTCCCAGCATCCGTGTGGTCAGTCTGTCGGCCGACGGAGATCACGTCGCCGCGCTGCTCAGCGGACGATCGACGGCTGGAGACGAGCTCTGGATCGCCGAACACTGGATCCTGCGCGATGAGAAGTTGTGGCGGATGCGGAACTTCTACTTCGACACCGCCCCACTTCTGAAGTAGCGCATGGAGCAGCCCGGCCCCCTGCCGGCCGGGCTCGATCCGCGGTACGGGCGAGGAGCCGGGTTCGGGTTCGGGCCCGAACCCGGCTCACGACGCGTCGAGTTCCAGAAGCGAGCCATGAGGACGCGGTGTCCCGGTCCCGACGAAGATTCCGAGGACCTCGGAGAGCGGGTTCCCCGGAGCCGTCTGCTCCCACAGAAGCGCCTCGGGGATCAGCTCCGGGACGGTGTCCGGGACGGTGTCCGGGACGGTGTCCGGCACGGCGTCCGGGAGGGTCTCCGGCACGGCGTCGTGGACCGGGACCGCGTCCGAGGCTGCCGTGTCGGTCCCGTCACTCCCCATGGTCCGGGAGTCCTCCGAACCGTGCTGCCGGGCGTCTTCCGAGCTGTCGAGGCGTACTGACTTCCCCATGGCCTGCTCTCCCGTTCCTGTTGACCCGTCGACCTGTTGACCTGTTGACCGTCCTTGCCGAACTTCCTTGCTCAGCGCGCCTGCCTGCCTGGCCGCCCAGTGTCTTTCAGTGGTCCGCCGGGCGGAGTTCCAGCAGAGTGATGTCCGGCGGAACGCCGACCCTGACCGGCGGACCGAAGAAACCGGCCCCGCTCGTCACGTACAGCGTGGTGTCGTCCACCTTGCCGAGCCCGGCGCTGACCGGATTGGACAGCGCCGTCACACCGGTGAGCGGGAACATCTGCCCACCGTGGGTGTGGCCCGACAGCTGGAGGTCGACCCCGTGGCGGGCGGCCTCCTCGGCGAACACCGGCTGGTGGGCCAGGAGTACGACGGGACGCGAGGTGTCCCGCCCGGCCAGCGCCCGCTCCAGGTCCGGGCCCCGGCCGGTCTCCTCGCCGGCCAGGTCCTCGACCCCGGCCAGGTCGAGGAAGGTGCCGTTGTGCCGGATCTCCACCCGCTCGTTCACCAGCGGCCGGACGCCGACGGCGCGCATCTCGTCCAGCCAGTCCTCCACACCGTCGTAGAGGTACTCGTGGTTCCCGGTGACGAAGTAGCTGCCGTACCGCGACTCCAGGCCCTTGAACGGCCTTGCGGCCGGGCCCAGTTGTGACGCCGTACCGTCGGCGAGGTCGCCGACGATCGCCACCAGGTCGGCCTCCAGCTCATTGATCATCCGGACGATCCGCTCGGTGTGGGAACGCCCGAGCATCGGCCCCAGATGGACATCGCTGACGACGGCGATACGGAGTCCGGCCAGGCGCGCGTTCACCTTGGAAAGCGTGACCGGCACCCGCTTGATCAGCGGGTCCCCGAGCGCCACGGACATTCCGTGGCCGACCGTGCCCAGGGCGGTGGCGCCCGCGAGGACGCCCACCGCCCTGCCGAGGAACAGCCGTCGGCCGACGAGGAGTCGACTCGGCGGGGCGGGAGTCTCCTCGGAAGCCGGAGCCACGGGTTCCGCCGCGTCCGCCCCGCCGGCCAGGTCCGACGCATCCGCCGCACCGGACGCGCCCACCGCATCCGCCGTGCCCGAAGCGGCCGGCGCATCCGCCGCACCCACCGCGGACACGGTCACCGGCTCGGCATCCCGCCCGGCCCCCGGCCCGGCATCCCGCTCCGCGCGCCGCCACCGCCGTACCAGAAACGCCCTCGGCACCTCCAGTACGACGAGCCCCATCAGCAGGTAGATCAGCACCCCTATCAGGGTGTATCCCGGCCAGGCCACCCACCGTCCGGCGCCGTCCTGCGACGGGTCGAACAACGGGGTGACGATCCGGGTGCCGGGAGCGGCCAGCGCCGAGACGACCACCGCTCCCGTCCCCAGCCGCCGGCCCAGGGTCGCGGGTCTGCTCGTGTCGCGGACCAGGCGTATCCACAGGTAGTAGTGGATGGCGCCCGAGCCCGCGAGCATGAGCACCCACATTCCGATTCCCAGCATCGACTCTCTCCTCGGCGAACTTCTCGGCTGTCCCGGCCGTTCCTGACGGTGTCAGGAACGGCCGGAGGGCACGCCGACGCCCGCGGTGTCCGACCGTTTGCCGACCGGGCCGGCCGGTGCCGACTCGGAGATCCCGAACCGGTCGTGTACGGCGCGCAGCGGCGCCGGAGCCCACCAGTTGGCCTTTCCGGCGAGGCGCATGAAGACCGGCACCAGCACCGCCCTGATCAGGGTGGCGTCGACCAGGATCACCACCACCATGCCGATGCCCAGCATCTTCAGGAAGACGACCCCGGACGAAGCGTAAGTGGCGAACGAGGCCGCGAGGATCACGGCCGCCGAAGTGATCAGCGGGCCGCTGCGCTCCAGACCCACCGCCACCGCGCGGACGTTGTCGCCGGTGCGGTCGTACTCCTCCTTGATGCGCGACAGCATGAAGACCTCGTAGTCCATCGAGAGACCGAAGGCCGTGCAGAACATCAGGATGGGAATGCTGGGCTCGATCGAACCGCTCGGGGTGAAGCCCAGCAGGCCGGACAGATGGCCGTCCTGGAAGATCCACACGAGGGCGCCGAACATCACACCCATGCTGAGGGTGTTGAGCACCATCGCCTTCGCGGGGAGCAGCACGCTGCCGGTCATCAGGAACAGGATGACGAACGTGACCACCAGGATCAGCCCGAACACCAGCGGCAGCCGGTCGACCAACTCGGTCCGGAAGTCCTTCAGTTCGGCCGGATAGCCGCCGATCCGCACCTCGTTCGCGTCCGCGGACGCGCCCTGGGCCGCGGTGGTGCGGATGTCGGACAGGACGCGGTCGATGTCCCGGTCGAGGCCGTGGTGGCTCGCGACGACCGAGTACCAGGTGTCCTTGTCGCTCTCGAACCGGCTGGAGGACTCGTTCGGTTCGGAGATCTTCCGGCCCTCGGCGTACGAACCGGTCAGGGCGTCGACCTGCTGGATGTCGGCGATCCTGGACAGTGCGACGGCCGTCGCGTCGATCGAGGCACGGTTGGCGCCGGTGCCCGCCTGGCCGGGGCGCAGGACCTGGATCGCGTCCATCTCCTCACCCGCGAAGTTGTCGCGGATGTCCTGCTGGACCATCCTGCTGGACACGTCCTTGGGCAGCACCCGCTCGTCCGGAACTCCGAAGGTGAGGCTCAGCGTCGGCGTGGCGAGGCCCAGCAGTACGACCAGCGCCGGGATGCCCCAGAGCAGCGGCCTGCGCATCATGCGCAGCGCCGTGGTGTGCCACCAGCCCTCGTCGGAGCGGGCCTCGGCGTTCTTGCGGACGACCTTCGTGCCGAGCCGGGCCAGCGACGCGGGCAGGATCACCAGCGCGGCGAAGACCGAGGTCAGGACGGTGGCGACACCGGCGTACGCGAACGAGCGCAGGAACGGGAACGGGAAGAGCAGCAGGCACGCCAGCGACACCAGCACCGTGAGACCGCTGAACGCGACGGTACGGCCGGCGTTGGCCACCGCGTGCTCGACGGCCTCGGCGGTGGAGCGCCCGGCCCGCAGCTCCTCGCGGAACCGGTTGATGACGAACAGGCTGTAGTCGACACCCAGTCCGACGCCCATCACCAGGGCGAGGTTGGCGGCGAACGTCGAGACCTCGGTGAAGTACGTGACCCCGCGCAGCAGCGCCAGCGTGGTGATCACCGAGAACAGGCCCATACCGAGAGTGAGGAGGGCCGCCGAGAACCGCCGGTAGATGACGAACAGCAGGAGCAGCACCAGCGGGAACACGATCATCTCGGCGCGCAGGAAGTCCTGCCGGGACTGCTCGGCGCCCTGCCGGAACACCTCGTCGCCGCCGCCGACCCGCACCTTCACCAGCGCGGTGTCCCGGCTGAAGTCCGGGGAGAACTCCCCGAGTTTGGTACGTGCCTCGGTGACCGTGCCGGCCATCCGGGCGATGACCAGGGCCTGCTTGCCGTCCGTACCGCGCATGGCGGGGGAGTTGCCGCGCGACCAGTACGAGGCGACCTCGGCCACCCCGTCCTGGTCCGCCAGCTCCCGCTCCAGCTCGCGGCCCTGGGCGGCGACGGCCTTGTCGTCCACCGTGCCCTGCTTGGCCGTGACCATCAGCAGCACGCTGGGGGTGCCCTCGTCGAACTCCTTGCCCAGGTAGGCGCGGGTGTCCAGGGACTCCGAACCTGGGCTCTCGAAACGGCTGAGCACCAGCCGGTCCATGGCGCCGGCGGCGAGCGCGAGGCCCACCACGGTCAGCGCCACGCTGAGCCAGATCACCAGCCGGGACCGGGTCGCGGTCACGCGTCCCCATCGTCGCAGGGCCGGCGGACTCTCCGCGGGGCTGCCGCCGCTGGCAGCGGATTGACGTGTGTTCGGCATTCTCAACTCTCCGGATAGGTGGGGGGATCAGGGGTGATCTCGGGGGTGATCAGGGAGGGGACGGGGGAACTCAGGGAGGGGGAGGGGGAATTCAGGGAGCGGTCGGGGGGCGACGCAAGGATCGGCGGAGCCGACGGACGGAGGGTCACAGGCCCCGGGCGTCGAGCCAGGCGTCGATCCGGTCGAAGGTGCGGGGCGCGGAGCGGGCCATCGTCGCGTAGTGCCCGGCGCCGGGGATGTCGATCAGTTCGGTTTCGGCCCCCGTGAACAGCCGCCGGTGCGCTGCGCCACCGGTGACCCGGGCGTCTTCGTCCCCGTACACCAGCAGTACGGGCACCTTGACCGACTTCAGGTGTTCCAGGTCGGTGAAGACGGAGTCGAGCTGCGAGGTCATGTCACCGCAGGGGTGCCGGTTCTGGTGCGGGGTCGCGGCGTCCATGACGCGCTGCTCGGTGTCGTGGAAGTTGCCCCGGCGGAACTGGTCGGGACCCAGGTCGTAGTAGACGTAACCGCTCGGGTCCGACGCCTTCCGGCTCGGCTGACCACCGGCCATGCAGCTCTGGAGGGCACTGAAGAAGCGGGTGTTGGCCTCCGGAGTCAGGCCCCGGTCCGTCCAGTCCATGATCATCAGGCCGTCGATCCCGCCGAAGGAATACGCCTCGATCTGGACCACCTGGCCGCCGTTGGACTGCCCGGCGAGGGTTACGGTGTCGAACGTGACGGGTGCGTCCAGGCCCGGGGCGGCCGCGCTCCCCTTCTCGTCCGGAGCGTCCCTCTTCTCGTCCGATGCGCCCGATGTGCCCGAAGCGCCGGCCTTCTCGCCCGCCGTCGAGCCCAGCGCGTAACCGCCCTCGCGCAGCTGCCCCACGATCTGGTGCGCGATGTCCGCCTCGGCGCCGATGCAGGTGCCGAGTCCGTCCGGCCGGTCGCTGGCCCCGTAGCCGAGCCGGTCGATGGTCAGCGAGGCGTGGCCGCGCTTGGCCAGTTCCTCCGCGTAGTGGTAGCCGGGCACGTCGAGGCGCCAGTACCACTCGCCCGCCGCGATCCCGTGCTGGTAGAGCGTGATCGCCCGCTTCTTGCCGGACAACACCGAGGCGGGCGCGGTCAGATGGCCGCGCACGCGGTGCGTCGCGCCGTCGGTCCGGCAACCGGTCTTGCTGCGGTTGGTGTTCCGTACGGTGAAGGTGACCGGGACGTCCACGATGTTCCCGGCGGCCAGCCGCGCGGCGGTCGCCCTGGTGGCCCGTTCGCTTTCGGCCGGGGTCGGCACGGACGCGGTGGGCGATGCCCAGGCAGACGTGCCGGCGGACGTGCCGGCCGCCTCGGCCGCCGTCGGGGAGTCCGCCGACGCGGTCATGGCCGCAGCCACGGGGCTCGCCAGCAGCGCGGCGGCGGCGCCCAGTACGGCGATCCGCCTGATGATGCCGCCCATGCCGCTCATGCCGCTCATGCGCTCCTCGTTTCTCGTCGCGCCGCCTGCGAGGCGGGCAGCTGTCCGTGCGCGCGGTGCCAGGCGGCCTGGTCGGCGATGGTCTGTTCCAACGGGCGGAAGGTGACGTCGAGTTCACGGGCCGCGCGGGCGGAGGAGACCCTCCGGTGGTGTCCCTCCAGCAGCACCCGCATACCGGTACGGGTGGCGACCGGCTCCTTCCCGCGTACCTTCGCCTGCCACTCCAGGGCCGAGGCGAGCCCCATCGCGGCCGGTGAGGGCAGCTTGCGGGGCACCGTCCCGGTGCCGGTCGCGCGGACCACGGCCGCGCAGATGTCGTGCAGCGGATACCAGCTGCCGCCCGCGATGTAGCGGCGGCCCGCCGCACCGCGCGAGGCGGCGGCGACACACACGGCAGCCGCGTCGCGGGCGTCCACCACGTGGTTGCCCGCCGTGGGCAGCGCCTTGATCTCGCCCCGCGCGACCGCCAGGAAGAGCCGTCCCGCCGCGGTGGGACCCGCGTCGCCGGGGCCCCACATCCAGCCCGGCAGGACGAGCGGCACGCGCAGCCCGTACTCCGTGCCGTACTTCTCGCCGTACGTCGCGGCGAACTCCTGGCCGAAACGGTCGATCATCCGCTCGGCCCGGATCTTGCTGGAGCGGTAGTGGTTCTCCTGGTCGGGAGCGCCGTTGGGGGTGTCCTCGTCGCCGGGCGCGTGGATGTCGCCCCGGCTCAGTACGGCGATGGAGCTGGTCTGGACGACCGCCGGCACCTGCGCGTCCACGGCCGCCCTCAGCAGGTCCTCCACCGCGTCCACATTGGTGCGGTAGAGCAGTTCCACGTCATGGCCGGGCTGGTAGTACTCACGGAAATACGCGGCCGTGTGGATCACCGCGTCCATCCCGCGCAGGGCGCCCGCGTACGAACCGATGTCGGTGACATCACCGGCGACCAGCCGCAGCCCGGGGTGGTCCGGCAGCAGGTCGCGGGCTCGCTCGGCGTCCCGTACCACCGCGGTGACCTCCGTGCCGCCGGCCAGGAGCCGGTCCACGACGGCGTGGCCGAGCAGGCCGGTGGGCCCGGTGACGAGTGCGGTGCGCAGCCCGGTGGGTTCCCCCGGTCCCACGGACTCAGAGGGTGGCGGAGTGTCGCTCATGGGGCTTCCTTCCAGGGGATTCGGGGGAGTCGGAGGAATCGGAGGGATCGGGGGAATCAGGCGAATCAGGGGAATCGACGGGACCGGCCCAACCGGACCCGGACGCGTCGGCCGGGAGGTCCTCGGCCGGTCCCTCGCGCAGGCCGAGGCGGCGGTGCACCCGGCGCAGCGGCTCCGGCGCCCACCAGGCGCGCCGGCCGAGCAGCCGCATCACGGCCGGGACGAGCAGCGTCCGTACGACCAGGGCGTCCATCAGCACGGCGAGGGCGACGCCGAAGCCGAGCATCTTGGTGTTGGTGATCCGTGACAGTCCGATCGACACGAACACCACGCTGAGGACCACGGCGGCGGCCGTGATCAGCCCGCCGGTGGTGCGCATGCCGCGCAGCACCGCTCCCCGGTGGTCGGCGCTCCGGTCGAAGTCCTCCTTCATCCGGGCGATCAGGAAGACCCCGTAGTCCATGGACAGTCCGAAGGCGACGCAGAACATCAGTACCGGCAGCGTCACCTCCACGTCCCCGGTCGCGGTGAAGCCGAGCGGCCCGGACAGATGACCGTCCTGGAACACCCACACCACCGCGCCGAACATGGCTGTCAGGCTCAGCGCGTTGAGCGCCACCACCAGCAGCGGCATCAGCGCGCTGCCGGTCAGCAGGAACACCAGCAGCAGCGTCGCGATCAGTACGAAGCCGAGCGCGGGCGCCAGGCCGCGGCCGATGGCCGCCTTGCTGTCCACCAGGGCCGCCGCCGGGCCGCCCACCGACGCCCCGTCGGACGCGGAGGCGTCCCGGAGCGCTTCGGCCAGCCGCTGGTGCGCGGCCGACGTCGCGGACGTCTCGTCCTCGGCCACGACGGTGAGCAGGTTGTAGCCGGCCGCCCGGCGGGACGCGTCGGCGGGCGTGGGAATCTCCGAGCGCCGGCCGTCGCGGTAGGTGCCGTTGGACGAGTCGACCCGGGTGACGCCGTCGAGCCCGGACAGCTTGGCGGCGAGCCGCCCCGCGGTCGCCCGTGCCTCGGCGCGGGGAGCCCCGCCCGTACGCAGCAGTACGGGAACCGAGCCCTCGGGCGAGTCGTCGAAGTCGTCGTGCAGGCTCTCCTGGACGGCCCGCGCCTCGCTCGACGCGGGCAGCTGACGGTGGTCGGCGGTCCCGAACTCCGCGCCCAGGAAGGGCAGTCCGAGGACCAGGAGGAGACCCGTCACCAGGACGGTGACCAGCGGCGCGCGCTTCATGACGGCTTCGGTGAGGCGCCTCCGGGGGGCCGGTCCACTCGCGGCTCCGCCGCTCCCGGCGGAACCCTGCTTGCGGCGCCGTACACGCAGCGCGTCCACCCGGTGCCCCAGCAGCGCCAGCACGGCGGGCAGCACCGTCAGCGCGGTCAGCGCCGCCACCAGCACCACGCTGATCCCCGCGTAGGCGAGGGAGCGCAGGAAGTACAGCGGGAAGACCAGCATCGCCGCGAGGGAGACCGCCACGGTCAGCGCGGAGAACAGGACCGTACGGCCGGCCGTGCGCACGGTGCGCAGCACGGACGTCCGGGCGTCCGCGCCCGTGTCCAGCTCCTCCCGGAATCTCCGTACGATCAGCAGCGCGTAGTCGATCGCGAGGCCGAGGCCGAGGGCGGTGGTGAGGTTCTGCGCGAACACCGACACCTCGGTGAACCCGGTCACCACCCGCAGCAGCGCGCCCGTCCCGAGGACCGTCGCCAGTCCCACCAGGACCGGCAGCAGCGCGGCGACCACCCCGCCGAAGACCCAGACCAGCACCACCAGGGTGAGCGGCAGGGCGATCAGCTCGGAGCGCGTCAGGTCCTCGGCGACGGTGCTCTCGATCTCGTTCTGCACGGCGAGCGCGCCGGAGATCCGTACCGTCAGATCGCCCTGCTTGCCCCTCAACTCCGGTGCCAGACGCTCCAGTTCGGCTCGGGCGATGTCGTCGCCGCCCTCGATCCGGGCGGCGATCACCGCCTGCTCGCCGTCGCGGGAACGCAGCTCCGCGAGACCGGTCTGCCAGTACGAGACGACCCCGACGACCAACTTCTCGAAGGCGAGGCGCTCGGCCAGCCGTACGCCCTGCTGGGCCACGTTCCGGTCGTCGACCTGCGCGCCCTCGGGCACGGACACCAGCAGTACGAGGTTGGGCTGCTGCTCCGGGTAGTGGTCCTCCAGTACGCGCTGGACGCGGGCGGACTGCGAACCGGGGTCCGTGGTACCGCCGTTGCTGAGCCGGTCCGGCAGATCCGCGCCGAGCAGCACGGCGTCCAGGATCAGCACGACGGCCGCCACCAGGAACAGCCACGGCCTGCGGGTGACCGCCGAACCGAGCGACTTCAGCATCACGCCGCCCGTCCCAGAGCGGCGGCCAGCACCGACACCCCCGCCACGAGCACCGGCAGATCGAGGTGCGAGGACCAGGCGCCGACCGCGCCGTCGGGCCGTACGTAGATCACCAGCGGGCCCCGCTCGGCCAGCGAGGTCAGCTGCCGGCTCCGGTCGACGACGCGCGCGAACGGCGCCGTGTCGTCCCACTCCCCGGCGGGCGTACGGCAGGTCAGCAGCACCACGTCCGTCTGGCCGCCCACCGTGGAACCGGCCACCAGCTCGGCCGCCCGGTGCGCGGTGCGCACGACGTCCACCGACTCCGCGCCGTCCTCGACCACCAGCAGGGTGTGCCGGCCGGCCGAGAGAAGGTCGTGCAGCGAGGCCGAGGCGGTACCGCTCAACGGCTGCCACGGGGTGTCGGGCAGCCGTACCCCGGGCCGCAGCACGCTCTTCCCTCCGGAACCACTGGACCCACCGGAACCGCCGGAACCGCCGGACCCACCGGTCCTGCCGGAACCGCCGGTCCTGCCCGACCCGCCCGACCCGCCGGACCCGTTCTGTCTGCCGTCGGCCGACGCGATCCGGCCCGGGACCGCCGGACTGGATTCGAGTCCCGGGTCGAGCTGGGCGAGTTCGGGCACCATCTTGCGGTCCAGCGCGCCGGTGGACGACGCCACCTTCAGCACGGTGTCGCGCAGGACCCGCTTGGGTCCCGCCCGCAGCATCCACAGCCGGGTCTGCCGGTCGGAGTTGCGCAGCGCGCGCAGCGCGGCGGGCCGCCGCTCCGCCTCGTAGCTGTCGAGCAGCGCCGGGTCCGCGCCGCGCGAGACGGCGGCCAGCTTCCAGCCCAGGTTGAAGCCGTCCTGCACACCGGTGTTGAGACCCTGGCCGCCGGCCGGGCTGTGGCAGTGCGCGGCGTCCCCGGCCAGGAAGACCGGCCCGGAGCGGAACACCTCGGCGACCTTCGTATGGACCCGGAAGGTGGAGCGCCACCAGGTGGAACGTATCTTCCAGCCCTGCGGGCCACGGGCGGTCAGCAGCTCCTGGAGTTCCTCGTCGGACAGCGCGCGCGCCTCACCCGAGGCGTCCCGGTCGAAGAAGATCCGGTGCCCGCCGCCGGGCAGCGGTACGACGACCAGCACCCCCTCGGGGGTCAGGTGGTACTGGGCCTCGTCCTTGGGCAGGTCCCCGCTGATGTCGCCGTCGCCCAGCAGGAAGTCACGGGCGTACGTACTGCCCTCGAAGGCGATCCCGGCGGCCTCGCGCACCTTGCTGTTCGTGCCGTCCGCGGCGACGAGCCAGCGCGGCGACGTCACGGTGGCGGAGGCCGAGCCGGGGACGGCGATGGTGGCGGAGACGGGCCCCGCGCCGTCGCCGCCGATGATCCGGGCGTCGACGAGTTCGGTGTTCCACTCGACATTGCCGCCGAGCTTGAGCAGCCGCGCGTACAGCACGCCCTCGGTGATCGACTGCGGTACGCACAGCGGGCGCGGGAACGCCGTATCGGCGAGCGAGCCGAACCGCACCTGGCCCGCGCGCTTGCCGTTGGACCAGTAGGACGCCCCGGCGAGCGGCAGCGCGCGCTTCACCAGACTGTCCACGACGTCGATGCGCCGCAGCACCTCCAGCGCGCCGCTCCACAGGATCAGCGCCTTCGGCTCGCTGGCGGGGCCCTTTCTCCGGTCGATCACCCGGCACTCCACGCCGTGCTGGAGCAGCGTGCACGCGGCGGTGAGCCCGGTCGGACCGGCGCCCACGATCAGCACGGATTCCTGTTGTGTCGTCATACCCGGTTCCTGACTTGGTAGGTCCCGCGCGAGCGGAGCAGGGCGACGACCTGGTCGATCGCCTCGTCGGCGGTGGTGAAACGCACGGCGAGCATGCCGAGGCCGGAGGCGGCGGCGCAGTTCTCCTCAAGGTCGTCGAGGAAGAGACATTCGCGCGGGGACGCGGGCAGCCGGTCCAGCAGCCGCCGGTAGATCAGCGGGTCGGGCTTGCGTACGCCCTCCTGCGAGGAGTCCACGACGAGGTCGAACAGCTCGTCCACGGGGAGCTGGGCGCGCCAGCGCGGGCCCCATTCGGCCACATTGTTGGTGAGCAGGGCGGTGCGGTAGCCGAACCTGCGCAGCGAGCGGAGGAAGCAGACCATCTGCTCGTCGACGGTCCTGGCGCGGAACCAGAGCTCGCCGAACTCCCGTCCGCCGAGGAGGTCCAGGCCCCTGCGGACCGTTCCCGCCCCGGCCGGGCTCTTGAGCGCCACTCCGCCCGGACCCGCGCTGTCCGGGCCCCCGCCGCCCGGCAGTGCGCTGTCCGGCAGCTCGGCCAGGACTCGCTCCACCATCTCGCTCTCGGTGCAGTCCCCGGTCTCCAGGTCGGCCATCGGGCTGCGGCCGTGGCGCGCGGTGGCCTTGGCGAAGGCGTCCTGAAGCGCGGTCACCGGCACGCCCACGGCGTCGGCGAAGGCCGCGAACGTCTCGTCCAGCGGATTGGTCATGACGCCGCCGTAATCGACGACGACGGTGGTGATGGGCGCGGAGGTCACTGCGCCACCTCCATGCGGAACGACGCCACCACGCTGTCGCGCTGCATGACATCGACCACGACCGGCACGATCAGCGTGCCGAGCGACGCGTCGAGGCGGAACTGCTCGACCCGCGCCACCGCCTTGGCCGGCAGGTCCAGCTCCGCGAACTCCTGGAAACGCGCGTCCAGCGAGGTCACCTGGAGGCCGTTGGCCGAAATGGAGTGCAGCGACGAGACGGAGGCGGCGGCGAGCTGCCGGGCCGCTTCCATGAGCAGGTTGCCCGGAATATGGTCCAGCTGGTGGTCGAAGAGGTGGGGGTGGCTCGTGTCGCTCAGCACGGTGGCGGAGAGCGTGCTCGGCCCCGCCATGACCGGCTGGGTGATCACCACGTTGTACGCGTTGCGGCGCCCCACCGAGGCGGGATCGGCCGCGACATGAACGGGCAGCGCCCCGAGGACACCGGCGAGGGCGTCGCGGCGGCGCGCGCGCAGCGCCTTGTAGACATTGCGGCTGAAGAAGGCCAGTCCGCCGCTGAACCGCAGGACGGGCTTGCCCTCGATGGTGAACGAGCCGGAGAAGTCGATGGCCTGCACCCGGCCGTTGCGCTTGCGCTGCGGCTCGACCGCGAAGGTGACGACCGCGCGGGCCGGCGCGCTGCCGGTCCGTACGGCGGCCAGGTCCAGCATCTGTATCCGCAGGTCCCGGAAGATGAAGGACTCGTCCAGGTCGACCTTCTCGTAGGCGTGGGCGAGGAACACACCGCCCTGCCGCAGCACTTCGACCAGGAGGAGGAAGTCGTGGGTGGTGGCGTTCTCGCCCATGATGTGGGCGCGGGGCAGCTGGGCGGCCACCTCGTAGGTGTCCTGCTGGTCTTCCGTACGCCGGGAGTCGGTGAGGAAGACCTCGGCGATGGCGGCGCGGTGGACCATGGCGCGCGGAACGGTGCTGTCGTACCTGAGAGCGGAACGGAGCTGGTCCTGTTGTGCTGAGCCGGTCATCGATCCTCCTGGCAAGTAAGCGGGAACCGCATCACCTTGCAAGGAGGGGCTGGAGCAAACGCTGGTCGTGTCGCTGGACCAAGCGTGGAACGCGGACAGAGACCGCGTGGCACGTCTTCCCCACCTGGCGAATGCCAAAAGGTTGCACGCTGTGACCTATCTCTCGGCCACCTGATGACCGGCAATAACCGGCCAGTAGTGCCTATGGTGTTGCTGTTATTCGGACGATTAACGGGGGTTTTATGTCCGGCGTGTTACTGCGAGAACGCGGCTCCGAGCCCCAAGGAGATCCGTCGAAGTGGCGCTTCCGCCTCTTCGGTCCACTTCAGGTCACCCAGGGGGGCGTGGCGCTCGAACTGGGCCCGCCGAAACAGCGGGCCCTGCTGGCCATGCTGTTGCTCAGGCCAGGCATCGAGACAGGCGTCGACCAGCTGATCGACGCCCTCTGGGGCGAGGACTATCCGGCGTACGCGAAGAATCTGATCCAGAAGTCCATCTCGAGCCTCCGTGGTCTGCTGACGGCCGAGGAGCCGAACGACGGGGGCATCTCACTGGAGTGGTCGGGCGGCGGCTACCTGCTGAACACCGGGACCGCCGAGGTCGATCTGTACCTGTACGAACGGCTGGCGTCGGCCGGCATCGCCGCGGCCCACGAAGGGGAGATCCTGGAAGCGGCGGAGCTGCTGGAGAAGGCGCGCGTCATGTCGACGGGACCGCTCGTCGAAGGGCTCGACGGGCCGATGCTGGAGCGGGAACGGCTGTACCGGCAGGAGCGTTTCCTGGCGGACATGGAGGTGCGTGCCGAGCTGGAACTGGAGCTGGGCAGGCACCGTAACGCCGTGCCGTACCTGCACTACGCGGTCCACAAGTACCCGTTGCGGGAGCGGTTCGTATGGCTGCTGATGCTCGCGCTCTACCGGTCGGACCGCGGCAACGAGGCACTGAAGCTGTACGCCGACCACCGCGGCCGGGTCGTCGAGGAGATGGGCGTGGAGCCGGGCCCGAGCCTGCGCTCGCTCCAGGCCCGACTGCTGCTCCAGGACCCGCAGTTGATGGTCCTGTCCACCCTGCGGGAGGAGTGCGGCGAACGGGGCATCTGCCGGGAGCAGCCGGCTCGGCACTTCTGAGGTCCGGCCGTCGCTCACCCGCTCGTGAGAGCCGGTGGGCGACCGGCGGGTCGATCGGGCCGATCGACCGGCCCGATCGACCGGGTCCCGCGTCGATCGACCGCCGACGCGGGATCCGGGACGATTTCCCTTCCGGGGAATTCTTCATCCCATAGGTATTTCTCACCTATCAACAAGCGGCAGGGATTTTGCCCGTTCGGGGAACGACACGGTGTGTCGTTTTACGAAGTCTTGGTTTCCTGTAAAGGTTTGCCCCGTCAGCACGTCGCCTGAACTCGCGACCGGATGACCGGGTAACCGGATGACCGACCGGGCGGGTTCTTTATTGAAAGAGAAACCATGCGCTACGGCCCTGCCCTGCGTGAAGCGGTTGAATCTCCTCGTACGACCCCGCTCATCGGCATTTACGACATGTACTCGGCCTCCATCGCGGCCCAGCACTACAACGGATTCTTCGTCTCCGGCTTCGGATTCGCGGCTTCCCATTACGGACTCCCCGACATCGGGTTCATCGCCTGGCCGGACATGGTCGCCTTCGTCGAACGGCTGCGGCTGGCCTTCCCCCAGCACCACCTGCTCGTGGACATCGACGACGGCTATGTGGACCCCGAGGTCGCCTGCCACGTCGTACAGCGGCTGGAGCGCGCCGGGGCCTCGGGCGTGATCCTGGAGGACCAGAAGCGGCCCCGCCGGTGCGGGCACGCCGACGGCAAGCTGATCCTGCCGCTGGAGGAGTACCTGGACAAGCTCAATCTGGTGCTCAGCAGCAGGGAGGACATGCTCGTGGTGGCGCGTACGGACGCCACGGAGGAGTCGGAGATCGTACGGCGGGCCGAGGCGCTGGCGGAGACCGACGCGGATGTCATCCTCGTCGACGGGGTCCGGAGCGTGGAATGGATCCGTAAGATCCGTTCGGTCGTCGGCGACAAGCCTCTGCTGTTCAACCAGATCGCGGGCGGGAAGTCACCGAGGCTCTCCCTCTCCGAACTCTCGGAGTTGGGCGTCGATGTCGCCATCTACAGCACGCCGTGTCTTTTCGCCGCGCACGGCGCGATCGACGGCGCGCTGGTCGATCTGAAAATGGCCGACGGACGGCTGCCGGACACCCGCGAGACCGGATCCGTCGGGGTCAAGGGTTCCACGGAACTCCTGGAGAAGAACATCAGCAGACACCACGGAAGCCGGCTCCCGGTCTCGGTCTGACGGCGGGGTTCCTCTCTCGTGTCGACATCTCTTTTCCGGTCCGGCACAGGCCGGCACAGGAGTCCCGGAAAAGGGGCGCGTTCCATGCGGGCGTCCGCGACGGGAATTCTCGTCGCGGCGACCGCGAGCGTACTGTGCGGCACCGGCGCGGGTGCCGGTGCCGCACAGGCGACGGAGCCGGCCCCGGCCTCCCCTGCCTCCCCGGACACCGCGGAAACTCCGGCCGCTCCGGCCTCTCAGACCGCTCCGGCCGCCTCAACTGCCCCCACTGCCCCCACTTCTCAGGCCGCTCCGGCGGCTCCGGCCCCAACTGCCCCTGTGGCCACCCCCGTCAGCACGGCCACCCCACCCGTGGCCGAGGAGGACGACGACGAGGACGACGACGAGTCGGGCAACGTCACCGGCGGCAACCGTGGCCTCCTGGTGATCGACAACTCGTACGCGGACTCCTGGCTGGAGATCGACCGCACACTCAACACCCTGATCAACAGCAGGGGTACGGCGGGCAGCGACCACGACGGGGGCGGCGGCGCCATCGACGTACACATGGGGGGCTCCTCCCGGCCGGGCACCGGAACCCAGCCGGGCACCGGCCCCGATTCCGACGGCCGGCCCGGCACCGGCCCCCAGCCCTGCTCCTGCCAGAGTTCGTCCCCGCTCGGGTGGCTCCCGCAGCTCGGCCACCCGCCATGGCAGGGCGAGAACGGTGAATAAGGTGATTACAACGTGACGTCAACGCCCTGGCTGATCTCCTGGCCGGGCCGTGTGAGGAGGGCGGTCGACCCCTACGTCGCCGCCCTCCTCGGCACGGTCGTACTGGCGACGCTGCTGCCGGCCACCGGCCGGGCGGCCGCGGCCGTCGGGACCACCGCCGACATCGCCATCGGCCTGCTCTTCTTCCTCTATGGCGCCCGGCTCTCCACCCGGGAGGCGGTCGACGGCCTGCGGCAGTGGAAGCTCCACCTCGTGGTGGGCGCGAGCACGTTCGCGCTCTTCCCGGTGATCGGGCTGGCCATGGGCGGTCTCGTACCGTTCCTGATCACCGATCAGCTCTACACCGGCCTCCTCTTCCTCTGCGTCGTGCCCTCGACCATCCAGTCGTCGATCGCCCTCACCTCCACCGCCCGTGGCAATGTCCCGGCCGCCATCTGCGCCGGGACGTACTCCAGCCTGGCCGGCATGGTCGCGACCCCGCTGCTCGCGGCCTGGCTGATCGGCTCCACCGTCAGCTTCTCGGCCGACGGCCTGCTGTCCATCGCCACGCAGTTGCTGATCCCCTTCCTCTCGGGGCAGGTGCTGCGCCGCTGGATCGGGGGCTTCATCGGCCGCCACAAGAGAGCGCTCGGCCTCCTGGACCGGTCCTCGATCCTTCTTGTCGTCTATACGGCGTTCAGCAGGGGCATGGCCGAGGGCATCTGGCGGCAGGTCACGCCGGTCCGGCTGATCGGACTGCTGAGCCTGGCCGCGGCGCTGCTGGCGCTGGCTCTCGCCACGACCTCGCTCACCGCGCGGCGCCTGGGGTTCAGCCGGGAGGACCGCATCACCCTCGTCTTCTGCGGCTCGAACAAGAGCCTCGCGACGGGACTGCCCATGGCCGCGGTGCTGTTCGGGGCGGCGGCGGGGCCGGTGATCCTGCCGCTGATGGTGTACCACCAGCTGCAGTTGATGGTGTGCGCGGTCATCGCGGGCAGGTGGTCGCGCGAGCGACCGTGTGAGCACCGGCCGCCGGACGCCGCGGAGTCCGTCCCCTCGTCCGCGATGCCCGCGGCTCAGGAGAAGGTCGGTTGATGTTATCGACATGCGAAACTTAGGAAGCTTGTCCCTTTTAACGCTGTTGGTCTATTTGGGTGCAATAGGGCGGTCGACGCGTTCCCCTCGGTAAGTTGAACGTTGTTACGTTCGTGGATCCACGTGAATTCTGGGAACGGAACACTGTGCTCGCCGAGGCTTTCTGCGCCAGCGATGATCAGGTGCGCGAGGCGCAGGCGGTACTCGACGAGGCGCAGGCGGGGCGGAGCAGAACGCTCGCGGCTTTCGCCGTCACCGTCGGCGACGACGGTACGGTCGCGAATCTGCTGGGCCTGAACGAGCGCGAAGTGCGCGTGGCGCGGCGCACGGTGGGCAGGGACGACGCCCGTACCGTCGCCGAGGAACTGCTGCGCGTCCCGCAGGTACCGCTCGACTCGTTCGCCGACACCACGGTGATGGAAGTCCATCTGCCGCATCCAAGAAGCGAAACGGTTCCTCCGCCGCCGGAGACGCCACCGCAGGATCTGACCGCGTCCGCCGTGCTCCCCTCGCAGACGGCTTCGACGATGCCGATGACACCGGCCGCTCCGATGGCACCGGCCGCCCCCCTGTCCTCCATGGCACCCGCCGTGGAGGACACGGTGGCCTGGTCGTCCAGCATGGACTCGGTGCTGCTGTGGAGCTGGAAGTCGGGCCTCGACCTCCAGACCGTGGCCGCCGAACTGGGCCTGGAACTGCGGGCGCTGCTGCTGCGCGTACAGGCTCTCGCCGACGACGGACGGCTCACCTCCCACACTCCGTCCACCGACACCGGGCGCATCAGTCACATCAGCTCCTCCAACCACCCGGGCCACCCCGGGCGTCACCGCCGCCACCCGGAAGACCCCTATCAGGCGTACTTCAGCCCCACGACGACCGCGTTCCCGTCCCCCGTCCACCACTGAACCGTCCCCGCTCTCACCGCCTCACAGGTTTCTGACAGGTCAGGACCGGGTCCCACCCAGACTCGCTCCCTACAGTCCCGTTCATGACAGCGAATGACGCGGACGAGGCGCTGGCACGGGCGGCGACGGACGCCCTGCTGGCCGAGGCCGAACTCACCCCCAAGCCCGGCCTCCCGGACACCCGCGAGGCGGACTTCGGCGCCCTGCGCTGGTCCGCGCGTTCGCTGGCCCCCGGCCTCGCGGCCATGGCGGCCGCCGCCCGGCGCACGGACGGCGGCGCCGGCCGCGGGCTGCGCGAGGAACTCGGCTGGATCGGCCGCTCCACCGAGCGGTCCATGGCACGCGCGAACGCCGGAACCGCCCTGCACCACGGCGCCGTATGGCCACTGGGCCTGCTGGTGGCGTCCGCCGCCCTGGAGCCGGGCGCGGAACCGGACGAACTGCCCGCCGCCGCACGGCGGATCGCGGCCTTCCCGGACCGGTCGGCGCCCCGCGAACCGTCCCCCGGAGGCTCGATGGCGTCCCGGTACGGCGCGGCGGGGGCGCGGGGCGAGGCGCGCGCCGGATTCCCGCACGTACGGCGGGCGTTGGCGGCGCTCAAGACGGCGCGGCAGGCCGGAGCCCGCGAACCGCAAGCACGGCTCGACGCGCTGCTGACGGTGATGTGCACGTTGCAGGACACCGGCGTCCTTCACGCGGCGGGCCCGCGGGGGTTACGCCAGGTACAAGCCGGCGCACGCGCGGTCCTGGACGAGGGCGGCACGGACACCCCCCGGGGCGCGCGGGCGCTGCGCGCCCTGGACGTACAGCTGCGCACGCGGAACCTCCACCCGAGAGGCAGCGCCCACCTCCTGGCCGGCGCGCTGTTCCTGGACTCCCTGAAGTGCCGTACGCCGACGTTCCTGTACCGGGATGCCCACCACACGGGAGTCCCGGTACGGGAAAAGAAGGCCGGCCCTGGCCGCCCGAAGGCTGGCCCTGGCCGCCCGCCCTCGGTCCTTCAGCAGCGGACCGCCCCGTAGCGGACGGCCCGGCGGCGCCGCTCAGCGTGGCTCGCGTGCGCCGTCCAGGCGGCGGCGCAGACCGTACGGATTCTCGTCGTCCAGGACCGCGGGCAGCAGGTCGGCGGGGACGTCCTGGTAGCAGACCGGGCGCAGGAAGCGCCGCATGGCGAGGGTGCCGACAGCGGTGGAGCGGGGGTCCGAGGCGGCCGGGCAGGGGCCGCCGTGCACCATGGCGTGGCCGACCTCGACGCCCGTGGGCCAGCCGTCGTACAGGACGCGGCCGGCCCTGGTCTCCAGAACCGGGAGCAGGGCGCGGGCCGTGTCGGCGTCCCCCGGGCCGTGGTGCACCGTCGCGGTCAACTGGCCGCGCACCGCGTGCGCGACCTCTCCGAGCTGGTCCACGTTCCGGCAGGTCACCACCGTCGCCGCGGCACCGAACACCCCGTCCTGGAGCGCGGGTTCGGCCAGGAACACCTCGGCCGGGGCCGTGAACAGCCTGGCCACACACGTGTTGGCGCCCTCGCCGGGCTGCCCCGCGACGATCTCCCGTACGCCCTCGACCGCCGCGAGCGCCGCCGTGTCCCGGTCGTAGGCCTCGCGGACGGCGCGGCTCAGCATGGTCCGGCCGGTGTCCGACGCCAGCACGGCGGCGGCCGAGGTCAGGAACTCGGCCAGTTCCAGCCCGTCGACAGCCACCAGCAGGCCCGGTTTGGTACGGAGCTGGCCGGCGTCCCGCGTCAGCGCCTCGGTGAAACCGCGTACAAGTACGGCGGACCGGTCGCGCAGGGCGCCGGGCAGCAGGAACACCGGGTTGACGCCTCCCGTCACCGCGTACACCGGGATCGGTACGTGCCGGTCGGCGGCCGTCCGCGTCAGCGCCGTCGCGCCCGCCCGCGAGCCGGTGAAGCCGACCGCCTGGATCCGCGGATCGGCGACGAGCGCCCGGCCCGTCCGCGTACCGGGACCGAAGAGCAACGAGAAGACACCCTGAGGCAGTTCGCTCCGGCGGACGGCGGCGGCGA
The DNA here is from genome assembly GCF_044741745.1 of Streptomyces sp. NPDC088116. Classification (NCBI taxonomy): domain Bacteria; kingdom Bacillati; phylum Actinomycetota; class Actinomycetes; order Kitasatosporales; family Streptomycetaceae; genus Streptomyces; species Streptomyces sp. NPDC088116. Next base: position 149,409 of record NZ_JBIUTF010000005.1, read on the forward strand.
CGGCGGAGCCGACGAGTTCCGCCGTACCGAGGTGGGCGCTGTGGCCCTTGACCACGACCGGGCAGCCGGCGGCGAGCGCGGAGGCGGTGTCGCTCCCCGCCACCGAGAAGGCGAGCGGGAGGTTGCCCGCGCCGAACACGGCCACCGGACCGATTCCCAGGTGACGCTGCCTGAGGTCCGGCCGGGGCAGCGGGGTACGGTCGCGCAGCGCGCGGTCGATACGCACCTGCGCCCATGCCCCGTCCCGTACCTCCGTCGCGAAGAGCCTCAACTGGCCCGTCGTACGCTCCCGTTCGGCCCGGATACGGCCGGCCGTCAGGCCGGTCTCGGTGACCGCCCTGGTGATCAGCTCCTCGCGGATGTCCTCGATGTGGTCCGCGACCCGCTCCAGAAAGGTCGCGCGCCGCTCGGGCGAGGTGGCCCGGTACGCCACGGCCGCCCGCTCGGCCAGTTCACAAGCGCGGGCGATGTCGTCGGGGGTGGCGGAGCCGTACGCGGGCTCCAGCACCGTGTCCGTACGGGGATCGACCGAGCTGAGCGCCGGACCCGCGCCGGTACGCCGTTCGGAGCCGAGGAACATCGCTCCGGTCAGGGACGTCAGGGGCATGGGGCGTTTCCTTTGCCTACGGGGTGGGGGCACGGGGGGCTGCTCCGGCGGCGGCTCACGGGCCTTGACTCGGCCACCGGTTCGCCGACTCCCCCGGCGCGAGGCGCTCCACCACTTCCGCCAGTTCCATGCACGCCTGCTCGATCTTCAGCCGGACGTTGTTCTGCTCGGTGACGATCGCCGACAGCAGCAGGGCGGTCAGCGCGGCCGACCCGTTGAGGGCCTGGAGGGAGATCATCACCGCGATGAGGTCGCGTTCCGCGTACGGGCCGACGTGTTCGACCGCCGCCCCGATCGTCAGTACGGACATGAACAGGGCGCACGGCACCGCCCCGGCGAGCTGGAACCGCAAGGCCGACCAGATCAGCAGCGGGAAGACGAGGAAGAGCAGGGGGACGGTGCTCCTGGTGGCCAGCGGGAGGATCACCACCGCCGTGACCAGCAGCGCCGCCGCCTCTGTCCACCGGCCGGTGACCCGGGACAGCCGGGCCCGGCGCAGCACGAGCAGCATCGGCGTGACCAGCAGCACGCCCATCGCGTCACCCGTCCACCACGCCAGCCAGGTCGACCAGAATCCGCTCGCCGGCAGCCTGCCGCTGAGCAGCAGCACACCGGACCCCACCGTGGCGCTGATCAGCATCCCGGCCAGGGCGCCGAGGAACACCAGCGCCGCCCCGTCCCGGAGCCGGTCCAGCTCCGTACGGAAGCCCACCCGCCGGAGCATCAGGTACGCGCAGACGGGAGCGAGGGTGTTCCCCGCGATGATCACGACATCGGTGGCGTGGAACGAGGTGATCGTCACGACGACCAGCAGGGTGCCCAGGGCGATCCCCGGCCAGATCCCGAGGCCCAGCAGGAGCAGCGCGCTCAGGGCGACACCGGTGGGTGGCCAGAGAGGCGTGACGACCGCGCCCTCGATGGCGACCCGCCTCAGCAGGCCGAGCCGTCCGGACGCGAAGTAGACGGCGGCGACACAGAGGATCCGGAGAGCCGCTACGGACAGATGTCGGACTTCCTCGGTGCGCACCACAGGAGCCATCAGACAACGCCCCGCCGCCCGGGTCGGCCGTGACACGCACGGCCGACGCACGGGCGTCACCCGGGACCGCCCGGCTTTCCGGCCCGTACGGTGGCGTCGCGTGCGGCCCCGTACACCCGAGCGGGGGCGGCTCGGCCGGTCCGTCTCAGTCCAGGTCCGCGCCGCGCGCCGCGCGCCGGTCCGGTGCCGCGTCATGGCGCAGGACGAGTACGGCGGCGTCGTCGGAGTGCCCGGTCAGCTCGGCCACCTCCAGCACGGCGGCGGCCAGCCGCCCGGCATCGGCGCCCGCACCCGCGCCGACCAGCCGGGCCACCCGCGCCAGCCCCTCCTCGATCGGGAAGGACGGGCCCTCCACGACACCGTCCGTGAGCAGGACGAAAGCCCCCGCCGGGGCCAGTCGGCGCCGTGTCACCGGGTACTTCTCCCCCGGCGCGATGCCCAGCGGCAGCCCGCCCTCGTCCTCGGCGATACCGGCCCGGCCGTCGGCCGTGGCCCACACGGCGGGCACATGACCGGCCCGAGCGCTCTCCAGCTCCCAGGTGACCGGGTCGAAGCGGAGGAACGTGCAGGTCGCGAAGAGACTGGAGTCCGCCGACAGCAGCAGATCGTTCGCCCGGCTCAGCGCCTCACCCGGGTCGAGCGCCACCGCCGCGGCGGCCCGCAGGCCGATGCGTACCTGGCCCATGAAGGCGGCCGCCTCGACATCGTGCCCCTGCACATCACCGACGGAGAACCCGAGCGCCCCGTCCGGCAGCACGAACCCGTCGTACCAGTCACCGCCGATGTCCAGACCGTCCCGCGCGGGCATGTACCGGGCCGCGGTCGACAGCCCCGGCAGGGCGGGCAGCACGGCAGGGAGCATCTCTCGCTGCAACGCCTCGGCCAGTTCCACCCGGGCATGCTGAAGCTCTGCCCCCTGCCGCGCCTGGGCGGTGAGCCGCCCGAGCGTGGTCAGCAGGTCGTCGGCGCTCACCGACCGGGTGGGACGACGCCGGGTCATGCACCGCTCCGAGGTACATCCGTTCACGGACCGCTGTGAGTTCTTCCCCGCAACGGACAAGGCCGGGGCCCCTTCGCCGGGCCCTGTCCGGTCGGACAGGCCCCAGGGCCCCGCACCCATCGTATTTCCGCCGCGCGACTTCCGCCGGGTGGGAGCAGCGCACGCGACGGCTCCGGCAGGGGAGCAGCCCAGGCGGGCTGCATCGGCAGGGGAGCAACGCACGCGGGCTGCTCCCCTGCCGGGAACGGGACCCGCGCCGATGCTTCAGCGTCGTACCGGCGAAGCCTCAGCGCCGTACCTCCGCCGCGAACGGTACGGAGGCCTCCGCGATCCCCGGCCGGTCGCCCGGCGCCCCCGCCGCCGGGTGTTTCCACAGGCCCGCCTCGGCCAGCCGGGGCAGCACCCCCTCGCCGAACCAGTAGGCCTCCTCCACATGGGGGTGACCGGACATGACGAACTCGTCGATCCCCAGCCGGTGGTACTCCGCGATACGTTCGGCCACTTCGGTGTGGCTGCCCACCAGGGCCGTGCCCGCGCCGCCACGCACCAGCCCGATACCGGCCCAGAGGTTCGGTGAGATCTCCAGGCCGTCCGCCGATCCCCCGTGCAGCGCCAGCATCCGCTGCTGGCCCACCGACTCGCTGCGCGCCAGGCCCGCCTGCACCGCCCGTACGGCTTCCTCGGAGAAACCGTCCAGCAGCCGCCGCGCCTCCGCCCACGCCTGGTCGGCGGTGTCCCTGCTGATCACATGCAGCCGGATGCCGAACCGTACAGTCCGGCCCTGGGCCGCCGCCAGGCCACGTATCCAGTCGATCTTCTCGGCGACCTGCGACGGCGGCTCGCCCCAGGTCAGATAGACATCGCTGTACCGGGCCGCGACCTCCCCGGCTTCCGGGGAGGAGCCGCCGAAGTACACCGGCGGCACCGGGTCGGGCACCCGGGCCAGCCGCGCCTCCTCGACCCGCAGGTGCTCGCCGCGCAACGTCACCGATTCGCCCCGCCACAGGTCGCGCACGATGGAGAGGAACTCACCGGTGCGCGCGTAGCGGGCCTTCTTGTCCAGGAAGTCGCCGTACGCGCGCTGCTCGTGGCTCTCACCGCCGGTCACCACATTGAGCAGCAGCCGCCCCGGCGCGTGGCGCTGGAACGTGGCGGCCATCTGGGCGGCCAGTGTCGGCGACACGAATCCGGGCCTGAAGGCGACCAGGAACTTCAGCCGCTCGGTCTCGCGCGCCAGCATGGCGGTGGTGAGCCAGGCGTCCTCGCACCAGGCCCCGGTGGGGGTGAGCGCGCCCTCGAACCCCAGTTGCTCGGCCGCCCGGCCGATCTGCGCGAGGTAGCCGAGATCGGCGGGGCGCTGCCCGCCGGCCGCCCCGGCGCCGCCGGCCGGCACACCGTGCCCGCCGCCGATGACATGGCGGCTGTCGCCGTAGGTGGGCAGGAACCAGTGGAAGGTGAGGCTCACGGAACTCTCCAGACAGGAAACGGGGGACCTGAGGGATGGACGGCGATGGTCAGAGCAGGCCGTGGCGCGGTGGCCGCGTACCGCTCAGCACGTAACGGCCGATGTGCTGCACCTTCCAGCGGACCGGATCGTGCAGGGTGTGCGTCCGGGCGTCGCGCCAGTACCGGTGCAGGTTGAGGCCGTCCAGGGCCGCGCGCGTCCCCGCCACCTCGAACAGCGCGCTGCCCGTCTCCACCGCCGCCGTCGCCGCGTGCACCTTCGCGGCGGCCACGGCGATCGACGCCTCGGCGGCGGTGTCGTCGGTGAGATCGGCGGAGGCCGCGTCCACGGCGTCCGCGGCCGCGGCGAGCAGCGCGTCCGACGCCCGTACCCGCAAGGACAGTTCGCCGAACCGCTGGACGAGCAGCGGGTCCTCGGCCGCGGTCTCGTATCCGTCCCCGACGCTCTCGAACCAGGGCCGGCTCTTCGTCGTCACGAAGTCCGCCGCCTCCGCCAGCGCGGCGGACGCGAGGCCCGCGTCGATGGCCGCGTGCAGCAATTGGGCCATCGCGCCGTGCAGTTGGGGCCCCTCGAAGGTGAGGTGGTGCGGCACCACACGGTCGGCGGGTACCACCACACCGGCCAGCCGCACGGTTCCGCTCGCGGTGGTGCGCTGCCCCATGCCGTCCCAGTCGTCCACGACCGTCACGCCCGGCGCGTGACTCGGTACGTACGCGACGTGCAGGGCGTCCGCGCGCAGGGCGCCCGCCCGGTCACCGGCCCGCGCCAGGACGGGGATCCAGTCGGCGAACAGCGCGCCGGTGGAGTAGTGCTTCTCACCGTTGAGCAGGTACGACGACGTGTCCGGCCCGGCGCTCAAAGCGGTCCGGATGTCCTGCACATGCTTGGTGCCCTTCTCCGACTGGGCGTTGCCGAAGCGCCGCCCCGCCAGGACCTCGCCGAAGAAGAACGTCCGCTGCCCGGCCGTGCCCTGCCTGCGCAGCACGTTCACGTACACGAAGTGGCTCTGCGGGATCTGCGCCAGGCTGGCGTCGCCGGTCGCCAGCAGCCGGACGACCTCGGCGAGCGTACGGGCACAGACGTCCGCGCCGCCGTGTTCGCGGGGCACGGTGATTCCGAGCAGGCCGCTGCGCGACAGCCGGTCGAGTTCGGCGCGCGGCAGCTCCCGCTCCGCGTCCCGCCGCGCGGCCCCCGCCCGGAAGGCCGCGGCCAGCTCGGCGGCGACCGCGAGCGCCTCGGACGCGTCGGCGATCACATGGGCCGGCGCGCCGGCGGGCGCCTGGGCGGGCAGCTGATCGGACACGTCAGGCCGCCACGGCCGTGGCCGGCCGGTGGACGGGTGCCAGCGCCAGCGAGAACTGGTCGACCACCTGGTCGAGCGCCTCCCGCACGGCCGGATCGACCGCGACTTCCCCGTCCTCCTCCCGCACGGTGATGTGCCGGTCCAGGACGAACCAGCCCTGCACGATATGGGCCGCGCCCATGGAGGAGAGCACCGGCCGCAGCGCGTAGTCGATGGCCAGGACATGCGCGGTGGACCCGCCGGTCGCCAGCGGCAGGACGGTCTTGCCCGCCAGCGCGTACTGCGGCAGCAGGTCCAGCAGGGACTTGAGGAGCCCCGAATAGGCGGCCTTGTAGACGGGCGTTCCGACGACCACACCGTCGGCCTCGTCGAACAGCCGCCGGGCCTCGACGATCGCGGGATGTCCGAAGTCGGCCCCGAGCAGGGCTTCGGCGGGCAGCGTACGGACGTCGAACGGCACCACCCGGTGGCCCTGGGCGACGAGCCGGCGGTCCAGGTGGCGGAGCAGCCGGCCCGTACGGGAAGTCGGGGACGGACTGCCGGAGACGGAAAGGATCGTGGCCATACGGAATCACCTCGGGGTGGCGGGCCGTCCTGCCCCGTACGGTTGGGCACCGGACGGGAAAGGGCGGACAAGAGCGACAAAAAGAAAGGGGGCGGAGTTCAGGACCGTAGGGACACCGGACCGGACACCGGACCGGGCCCCGGCTCGAACCCCGGCCCGGACACCGGACCGGACCCCGGACCGGACACCCGCTCCTCGTCCGGCAGTTGGGCCTCCAGCTCACGGACCAGCGGCAGCACCCGCTTGCCGAAGTACTCGACCTCCTCCAGGTAGTGCAGGAAGCCGAGGAGGAACAGGTCCACACCGAGCCGCTTGTACGCGACGATCCGCTCGGCGATCTGTTCCGGTGTACCGATCAGCCCGGTCCGGAAGCCGTCGTTGTACTGGACGAGATCCTCGAACGACGAGTCCTGCCACATGCCCTTCCCGTCGCCCGCCGAGCGCCCCGCCTGCTTCACCGCGTCGCCGAACCCGTGCACCGCTTCGGTGTCCGCCTTCGCGACGATCTCCCGCAGCACGTCACGGGCCTCGGCCTCGGTGTCCCGGGCGATGAGGAAGCCGTTGAGCCCGAAGCGGACCCGGCGGCCCGCGTCCGCCGCCGCTGCCCGTACGTCACCGATCTGCTCGGTCACCCCGTCGAAGTCCTTGCCGTTGCTGAAGTACCAGTCGGAGACCCGGCCGGCCATCGCGCGGGCGGCGGTGGAGTTGCCGCCCTGGAAGATCTCCGGGTGGGGACGCTCGGGGGTGTTGAGCGGCTTGGGCTTCAGCGAGAAGTCCCTGATCCGGTAGAAGTCCCCGGCCAGCTCGGCGTGGTCCTCGGTCCACACGGAGCGCAGCGCGCGGATGAACTCCTCCGAGCGCCGGTACCGCTCGTCGTGTTCCAGCCACGGTTCTCCCAGCGCGGTGAACTCGCCCTTGAACCAGCCGCTGACGACATTCACCGCGAACCGGCCCTTGGACAGCTGATCGGCGGTGGCGCCGAACTTGGCCAGCACACCGGGGTGCCAGAGCCCGGGGTGGACGGCGGCGATGACCTTGAGCCGCTCGGTCGCGAGCAGCAGGGCGAGGCTGAAGCCGGTGGACTCGTGCTGGAACTCGGCGCCGTAACTGGCCATGTAGCGGACCTGGCTCAGCGCGTAGTCGAAGCCGCTGTTCTCGGCGAGGACGGCCAGCTCGCGGTTGTAGTCGTACCCCCAGTCGGTGCGCTGTTCGATGGTGCTGGTGACCAGACCACCACTGACATTGGGCACCCAGTAGGCGAAGCGCAGGGGCTCGGGGGCGGCAGCGGGCAGGAGGGACATCGGGAACTCCCGGTGTACGAAAGCGGGCGGGGCGAAGCCGGTCCCGGCGATCTTGATTTCGCCACGTCGCTCCACGCGAAACGTGAACAATTCGTTAAATCAATGATCGCGGACATGGAACGGGGATCGAGGAAATCCGGGGAATCGGGGGGGGAATCAGGGGAGCGAAATCACCGTGCGGAAGACCCGGGGAAGTCCCTTGGATCTTTTCCGGCACACAGGCCGACGCCCCGGCGGGCGTGGGGGGTTACGGCGATCCGGACCGGCGCCCGGCGCGTGGGACGGCGCTCGGCGCATGGGACGACGCTCGGCCCGAGCGTACTCAGCTCGTTCGCCGGCAGAGGGCGTCGGTGCGACAGAGGGCGCTGGAGACGCGTACGAGATCGACATGACGCCGACGGGTCAGTTCCCGCATCAACACGTCACCGCCTCTCCACTCTCCGCATATTCGACAGCGCCTTGGATTCACAGGATTCACAGCGCCTTGGATTCGATGAAACCAGAGCCTACCGGCGATGTCCTTACTGGTCGATTCGGCATCCACGACCCGGTGATAGGGTTTCCCTTCCAGCAATGCCGAAAGGCGATGGCGCCATGCGAATAGAGCAGCTCGAATACATCGCGGCCGTCACCAGGCTCGGCTCCCTGCGCCGTGCGGCCGAGGCCCTGCATGTCTCCCAGCCCGCCCTGAGCGAGACCGTCCGCAATCTGGAACGCGAACTGGGCGTGGACCTCCTGGACCGGCGCCGCTCCGGGGCCAGGATCAGCGCCGCCGGCCGCGAACTGCTGCCCCACATCATCAGCGTCCTCGACGCGGTCGACACCCTGCGAGGCGCGGCCGACGACCAGCACCGCACCAGCCGCATGATCCGTCTCGGCACGGTCAACGCGGCCACGGTGCCGCTGCTCGTACCGACCATCCAGACGTTCCGCGCCGCGCACCCGGAGACCCAGGTCGAGGTCATCGGGTCCCAGCAGGCCGACATCCACCGGGAGTTGCTGGAGGGCGGCCTCGATCTGGGCCTGGTCAACTACCTCCAGGGCGACGACAAACCCCCGGGCTTCCACACCACCGAACTCCTGCGTGGCCGCCCGGTCGTCTGCGTACGCTCCGACAGCCCCCTGGCGGCCCGGCGCACGGTCTCGGTCACCGACCTCCTCGCCCAGCCGCTCATCGTGATGCGCGCCGGCTATGTCATGCACCGCTTCGTGCACCGCCTCCTGGAGGGCCGGAGCCCGTCCTTCTCGTACTCCACGGACGGCGCGGAAATGGGCAAACTGATGGTCGCCGAGGGCCTCGGCGCCACGGTCCTGCCGGACTTCAGCGTCAGCGGCGACCCCCTGGAACGCGCGGGCCTGATCACCTACCGCCCCCTGGAGGCCGACGACACGGCCGTCCACATGGTGGTCCAGCGCCCCCAGTCCGCCACGATCCCGGCGGCGGCGCGCGACCTGCACGCGATGTTCCTGAAGAGCGCTGAGACATACGCCCACGAGGCCACCGAACGCGAAGCCGCCCAGGACACGGCTACGGGGGACGAGGCCTCGGGAGGCACCGCCGGGCGGGACGGGTCCGGACCCGCTCGCCCCTGACCAGCGCCGGCTTCGCCACCCTGCCGGTGACGCGCCTGGCGTGCGCCCCGGGGCGTGCGGGGTTCGGGTGACATGGGCGTCGCGCTCCCGATGCCCAATGTCATGTTTATGCGGAAACGATCCTCTTGTCCCTCGGCTGCCAGACTGATGTCGTCGGCCACAGCTCTTGCCCGTACACCAGGATCTTGCCCGTACACCCGGGGATCGAATGGACAGTAATGGACAGTAAATGAAGCGAATCACGCGGAAGTTCGCGCTGCTCTGCGTCGTTGCCACGGCGGCACTCGGGAGCCTCGCCCTGCCGGCAGACCAGGTGCGGGCACGGTCGGCACCGGTCTGCGCCATCGGGGTCTGTACGTGGACGGAACCGGGAATCAAGGGAACGCTGCGGATTCTGGAGGACGAGCAGTCCGGGCTCGTGCTGAAGCCACCGGTTCGCAGCGCGGTGAATTCGGCGACCCGTCGATGGTGCTTCCACGAGATGCCGGGCTTCGCCGGAGGGAAGAAGCGCGAGATCGCTCCCGGCGAGGCGGTGAAGGATCTCGGCTTCCAGGCCCGTTCCGTCAGGCCGGAACGCTGTTAGGAATCCCGGGACGCTGTTAGGAATCAAGGACGGAGCGAACGCCGTCGTCACACCCGTGCCCCGCGCTGTTCGCCGCGCCGCCCGGACCCAGCAGGGCGCTCGGTACCGACGCCGCACGCGGTTCCAGAGCGGGCATGTAGCGCAGGGCTCGGCGGGACGCGGCCGCGGGCAGGGCCGCTCGTACGAACTGGGCCGCGCGCAGCCACGGTTGGGCATAGACGTGACGCGCCCGGCGCTCGACGCCGGAGACGAGGCGGTCGGCCGCCGGGGCCAGCGGGTACGTCCGTTCCGCGGGGCGGGGCAGCCGCGAGCGCAGTTCGCGCAGGGTGTCGTCCCGCGCGGCGCTCCTGGCCAGGTCGGTGTCGGTCCAGCTGAGGTAACCGACGCCGACCCGCACCCCGTGGTGCCCGACCTCGGCCTGGAGGGTGTGCGCGAAGGCCTCCACGCCCGCCTTCGAGGCGCAGTAGGCCGTCATCATCGGTGTGGGGGCGAGGGCGGCGAGCGAGGCGATCTGGAGGTAGTAGCCGCGCGAGCCGATCAGTGCGGGGAGGAAGGCGCGGGCGGTGACGGCGCTGCCGATGAGGTTGACCTCGATGACCCGTCGCCACGCGTCGGGATCGGAGTGCCGGAAGAGGCCGCCCGCCGCGACTCCGGCGTTGGCGACGACGACATCGACCGTACCGAAGCGTTCTTCGACCCGCCGTGCCGTGACCGACATGGCGGCCACGTCCGTCACATCCGCGTGCCAGTGGTCGGCCTCGCCCGGCAACGAGGCGGCCACGCGGGCCAGTTCCTCCTCCTCGAGCCCGACGAGCGCGAGCCGCGCGCCCCGGGCGCAGAGGGTACGGGCGAGCTGCTCGCCGAGTCCGCGAGCCGCGCCGGTGACGACCGCGGTGCGTCCCCGGAGCGGCAGATGACCGCGCATGAGTGGGCCTCCAGGGGTTCCAGGGTTTCCAGGGTTTCCAAGGTGCGAGGGCGCGAGGGTGCAGGGGGGAGGAGAGGCCGTCCCCCCAACTGCTGCATGGGGGACGGCGGTACGGATACGACGGCACGTCGACGTCATGGCCATCGCCGTCGAGCGCGTCGGCATCAAGCGGGTCGGCATCAAGCGCGTTGCAACGCCAGCACCGCGTTGTGGCCACCGAACCCGAACGAGTGGCTGACCGCCCGGTCGATCCACTCGTGCCGAGGCTGCTTGGTCACACAGTCGATGTCGAACCTGACGTCCGGCGCGTCCAGGTTGGCGATCGGCGGTACGACACCGTGCTGGAGGGTGAGCACGGTCAGCCCCGCCTCGATCGCACCGGACGCCCCCATGCAGTGCCCCAGCACTCCCTTGGGCGCCGTGACCGACGGCCTGCCCGGATACACCCGGTTGATCAACTCGGCCTCGGTCGCGTCGTTGAGCTGCGTCGATGTGCCGTGCGCGTTGACATGCCCGACATCGCCGGCCGCCCAGCCCGCGTCGCGCAGCGCCACCTCGACCGCGCGCTGGGCGACGGCTCCCGAGGGGTGCGGACTGGTGGGATGGTAGGCGTCGGTGGTGGCACCGGCGCCCGCCAGGAGCGCTCGCGGCCGCGCACCGCGCGCCCGCGCGTCCTTCTCCCGTTCCAGCACCATGATCGCCGCGCCTTCCCCCATGACCAGCCCCGCGCGGTCCGCCGCGAAAGGCCGGCACAGGACGGACGGATCGTCACCCGGACCGGCCACGGCGGCGGCGCCGGACCGGGCGAACCCGGTCATCGCGACCGGGAAGACGATCGACTCCGTCGCCCCGGCCACCGCGATGTCGCACTGCCCCGTGGCCAGCAGGTCGCGCGCCACGGACAGTGCCGTGACGCCCGACGAACAGGCCGTGCAGGGCGCCATGCTGGGCCCGGTGGCCCCCATCTTGATGGCGATCTCGGCCGCCGGCATGTTGGGGATCGTCAGCAGGATGCCCGACGGGGAGGTGGCTTCGGGCCCGCGCCGGTCGAGCGCCACGGCCTGCTCGGTCAGGCCCGCCGATCCCCCACTGCTGGTCCCGACCACGACGGCGACCCGGGTGCCCTCCCAGGTCGCCGGGTCGAGCCCGGCGTCGGCGACCGCCTCACGCGCGGCGAGGAGCGCGAACTTCACATACCGGCCCATCCGGAAGGCCGTACGTCCGCCGATCGCGGCATCGAGATCGATGCCGTCGACCGTACAGGCGAAGTCGACCGCGCAGCCGCGCAGTTCGGGGACCGTACGAGCCGATGAGACGCCGGCGCACACTCCGTGCCAGGTGGACTCGGTGTCGTTCCCGGCCGGGGTGATCATTCCCAGGCCGGTGACGGCGATGGCGGGTCCGGTCATCGGCCGACGCCCACGACTGCCTCGTACGCCTCGTTCGCCATGTCCGCGCCACACGCCGCGCCCGCCATCGTGGCGTCGCTCCTCGTGCCCGCCGTGACGGCGTCGGCGGCCATGATCGTTGGTTGCGCTTCGTTCGTCGTACCGGCCGTACCCGCCCGGTGGAGGAACGCGGTGATCTCGTCCAGCGTGGCGCCCTTGAGGAGAGAGTCGGCGTCGGCGGTGACTCCCAGCGTCTCCTTGATGATGACGGCGAATTCGGCGACAGCCAGGGAGTCCATCTCCAGGCTGTCCATCGTGGCCTCGGGGATGATCTCCCCGACGGGCACCTTGAAGGTCTCGGTGAGCACCTCGGTGATCTTCGGGTGGATCTTGCTCATGACATGTCCTTTCGAGGGGGTAGCGGGTTCGAGGGAGGGCAATCGGCTGCGTCGCGCGCCCGCCGGGCCGGACGGAGCACCCCCGCTTACGGCATCTGCGGTACGGGCACGGGCGTCCGGTCCGAAGCCGATACGGGTGCGGGTGCAGGTGCGGGTGCTGGGGCCAGTGCCGCCGGCGATGCCGGTACCGCGTGCCACGCGGCGTCCTCGTCGTCGTAGGCATCGGCGTAATCGGCTCCGGCGATGGGCCAGTCGGCGAGCATCTCCTCGGGCAGTGCGAAGGCCTCGACAAGGGTGGGGGCGTGGCCGGCCAGCTCCGCGATCAGCCGTTCGACGGTCTCCGGCAGCTCGTCGAGATGCCAGGGGGACAGCAGACCGCTTGCCAGCAGATCGCCGCTGTTCCGGTCGATCCACTGGAGCGCGAAGAGCTGTTGGAGCCGGCGCAGCAGGTCATGAGCGCGGGCAGCGGCCGCGGCCGGTTCCTGGATCCGGCCCGGGAAGGGACGCGGGGACGGACCCGGGATCCGGTCCGGCGACGGTTCCGGACTGTCGGACATCACGGCGTCCACCGCCGCCGCGAAGGCCTCGGCGGCACGGCGGTAGGCATGGGCCTCGACAGCCCGCAGCGCGGCGCCGGACGCGGCGTTCCACCGCGCCAGCGGGTCGCCGTGGGGCGCCCGGCCCATCCGGCCGCGTGCGCGGGAGAGCCACAACTCCTCGATGGCGGAGAGGAGATCGCCCAGGAACCGGGGATCGGAGAGCTCCCGCCCCTCGGAGCCGTACGAGCCCCCCGCGGCGGCCGATACGGATGATGCCGGTACGGATGACGCCGCTACCGACGGCTCCAATACCGACGGCTCCGATACGGACGGCTCCGACAGGGACGGCGATGCGGACTCGGACACGGATACGGCTGTCGGTCCGGCTGTCGGTCCGGCCGCCGTCGTGGCCGAGAACAGCATCTCGGCCGCCGCCTTCGCGTAGATGGCGACGTTGTCGCCCTCCGCCGTGATGACGCCCTCGATGCCCGCCAGCAGTTCGGTCATGCCGTTGTTCTCCAACAGCCCCTGCGCTCCGCAGCGTTCCCGGGACTCCACGATGACGGTGCGTGCCTGCCAGGTGATCCAGCCCTTCACGACGGCCACCAGCCGCTCGGCCTCGTCCTGGTTCCGCTCCGTGCGCGACTCCCATACGTCCAGCGCCATCCGGTGCAGCGAACTCATCGCGAAAACCGTGGCCAGTGCCCCGACCAGCGGCCCGTGATGACTGCGGTGCGCGAACACCGGCACCCGCCGCGTGCCCCTGGACCCCGAGATCAGCCGATGCCCGCCGTACCGCACGGCGAGCGCCAGGGTGACCCGCGCCGAACCGACGGCGCACGCGCTCATCGACAGCTTGCCGGGAGTGACCCGGCCGATCGACGCCAGCAGCCGGCGCCTGCGATTGCTCAGCTCGCTCGTGAACACACCGTCCTCGCCGAGCCGCCCCTGCGCCCCGCCCAACAGCGCGTCCCGGCCCACGAATACCCGGTCGAACGAGGTCAGGCAGTGGTCCACCGGGCTGCCGAGACGGGCGGGCAGCCGGCGCACCCGTACGCCGGGCAGCGGGCGGACGGCGTCGGTCAGCGGCGTCAGGAACAGGAAGACACCGTGGTCGGCGCCGTCCACGAGGAGCCGCGCCGCGACCAGCCCGGTCTTGGGGCCACCGGCCGGGCTGGTGTTCGGCATGAACTTCTGCGCCCCGGCGTGCGGCGTGTGCAGGACGAACCCGTCCCGGTCACGGTCGTACGTCGCCGTTGTCTCCACGCCGACCGCGTCATTGCCGTGCGCCACCTCCGTACAGAGGAAGGTGCCCACCCGGCGCAGCGTCAGGAAGTCGGACAGATCCCGCCCGTCACACGCGCCATGCCCACCACACGCGCCGAACCCGGCACACTCGCCGAACCCGGCACGCCCGTCGCGCCGCCCCGGGCAACCGTGGTCCAGCAGGCTGCCCAGGAACAGGTTGTAGTGAATGCCCGCGACCGTCGTGAACGCCGGATCGACCGGGCCCAGCCACTCGTGCAGCGCCGCCAGTGCGCGCGGGTCAACCGCCGGCCCCGCCGCGCCCGCCGCCCGGCCGTCGCGAGCGCCGTCGCCATCGCCGTCCAATGGCTCGTCGAGCGGTCCGTCGTAGCTGCCCAGCGGTACGTCCAGCGCGTCGTTGACAGCACGCAACCGCTCGTACGCAAGCGCCAACCGCTCCCCGGACGACGCCTCCGGCCTGCGACGAAACACTTTCGTGGCAGCGAGCCGACGCCAAAGCCCGTGCTCCCGGTGGAAGTCCGCACCGAAAAGCACCCGCGCCAGACGGTCCACCGTGGAGTCCACGGTGTCGCTGTTGAGCATTATGGTCACGAGATAACAACGATCAAGGGTTGACGAAGAAACGACTTTTCCACGCGCGGGGACAGAAGACATTCGTTCGGTGAGCACCGTGGTGCTCCGCTGAGCGACCCAACTGCCCCACGCCTTCAGGCCCGCAGGAACGCCAACGCCACGTTGTGTCCGCCGAACCCGAACGAGTGACTCACCGCCGTCTCCACCTCCTGCTTACGGGCCGTCTTGGTCACACAGTCGATGTCGAACTCCACCGCGGGCGCGTCCAGGTTGGCGATCGGCGGGATCACGCCGTGTTCGAGCGTCAGCACCGTCGCCACCGCCTCGATCGCCCCGGCGGCCGCCAGCGTGTGCCCCACCACCCCCTTCGGCGCGGTGACCGGCGGACGGCGCGGGAAGACACGCTCGATCAGCTTGGCCTCCATGGAGTCGTTGAGCGGGGTGGACGTGCCGTGCGCGTTGACGTGCTCGACGTCGTACGGACTCCAGTCCGCGTCCCGCAGCGCCGTCTCCACCGCCGCCTGCGCGCCCCTGCCCTGCGGCTCGGGGGCCGTGGGGTGGTGCGCGTCGGTGCTGGAACCCGCGCCGGCCAGCAGCGCGCGCGGCGACCGGCCCCGCGCTCGGGCGTCCGCCTCCCGCTCCAGCACGAGCATGCCCGCGCCCTCGCCGATGACGAATCCGTCCCGGTCCGCCGCGAACGGCCGCGACGCCCCGCCCGGGTGGCCGGTACGCGTCGACAGCGCGCCCATCCGCGCGAAGGCCGTCACCACCAGCGGGGTCAGTACGGACTCGGCGCCTCCGGCCACCACCACATCGCACTGCTCGCCGACCAGCAGGTCCCGGGCCACCGCGATCGCCGTGGCTCCCGAGGCGCAGGCGGTGGCCGGGGCCAGGCTGGGCCCCCGGGCCTTGAGCGCGATGGCGACCTCGCCCGCCGCCGCGTTCGGGATCATCATCGGCACCAGCAGCGGCGAGACCGCGTCCGGTCCGTCCGCGTGCATCTTCAGCGCGTTGTCGGCGAGTACGGCGACACCGCCGACCCCCACGCCGAGCACCACGCCCACCCGTCCGCCGTCCCAGGTCAGCGGGTCGAGTCCGGCGTCCGTCACCGCCTGCCGGGCGGCGATCAGCGCCAGCTTCACAAACCGCGCCATGCGCCACACCGAACGCCCGCCCACCTCGGCGTCCACGTCCAGTTCCTCGATCGCGCAGGTGAAGTCGACCGGCATTCCGGCCAGTTCGGGCCGCCGCCGGGCGACGGACCGGCCGGCGCACAGGCCTTCCCAGAACGCCCGCTCGTCACTGCCCGCCGGAGTCACCACCCCGAGCCCTGTCACCGCGACCCCGACCACGCCCCGCCCTCCACGCCGCTCGACCACGCCCCGCCCCTCACGTTCGCCACGCTCCCCGACCACGCCCCGACCCCCCTGCTCGTCGCTCACCCCGGCCACGCCCCGCCGCTCCTCGCGCTCGCCGCGCGCCCGCGTCATGCTCCGTTCCTTCCGCGGGGCGCTGTGCCGACAGTCATGGCCCCGGCCCCGACCGGCGCCCCGGGCCAACGGAGCGCCGCCGACCCCCAGGTGAGACCGCCGCCGAAAGCGGTGAGCAGCACGCGGTCACCCGCGCGGAACCGCCCGTGGGCGGCCGCGTCCGCCAGCGCCAGGGGAATGGACGCCGCGCCCGTGTTGCCGACCCGGTCGAGGTGCGTGACGCAGCGCCCCGCGCCGATGCCCAGCCGCTCGGCGACGGCCCGCAGGATCCGGGCGTTCGCCTGGTGCGGTACGAAGTGGTCCACGTCGGCCGCGTCCCAGCCCACCGCGCGCAGCAGGGAGCGGCACGAACCGGTCATCCGCTCGACCGCGTGCTGATAGACCGCCCGGCCCTTCATCCGGAAGAACTCGTCGCCCTCGGCGGGTGGTTGGTCCACGCTGCGGGCCCGCGCACCGCCCCCGTCCACGGTGATCAGGTCGTATCCGTCGCCGTCACTGCCCAGGTCGAAGGCGAGCAACTCGCCCGCGGCCCCGGCCCGGCCCGCGCCGATCAGCGCCGCCCCGGCCCCGTCGCCGAACACCACGCCCGACGAACGGTCCCTCGGGTCCAGCCAGGTCGAGTACACGTCCGCGCCCACCAGCAGCACCCGGTCGTACAGCCCCGACGCCACCAGCCCGTGGCAGACCGCGAGGCCGTACACGAAGCCGCTGCACACCGCGCTGATGTCGAACGCGGGTACCGTGCCCAGCCCCAGCCGCGCCGCCAGTGCGGGCGCCGTGCCCGGACACAGATGGTCCGGCGTGGCCGTGGCCAGCACCACCGCGTCCACCGCGCCCCCGGCGTCCACAGCCCCGGGGGACATCCCGCCCGACGCCCCGGCCGTCATCCTGGCCGACACCCCGGCGGGCGCCTCCGTACGGGCCGCCCCCGCGCCGCCGACCAGCAGCCGGGCCGCTTCGTACGCGAGGTCGCCCGTCGACATCCCCACACCGGCCCGGTGGCGGCCGGCGATGCCCGTGCGCGTACGCACCCAGGCGTCATCCACCTGCCAGGCGTCAGGCAGGTCCTCGTTGAGAACCGGCTCCCCCGGCACCCAGCCGGCGACGGCCTCCAGCACCGCCGTCCGTACACCTCCGTCCCGGCCCGCCCCCGGCGCACCGGACCTCGCCGTATCCCCCACCCCCGGCGCGTCCGGTCCCGGCCGGGCGCGCGGCGCTCGCGCCTCCGCGCGCCCGTACAGTGCGTAACCTCTCGCCACCCACGGCCCCCATCCGGTAAACGATCACCTCGACCGGATGACAAACGGCGCCGCCGGCAGGCCGGTTACTGCGCCATTTGGGGGACAGTCGAGGAGGGCTTCCACCCCGGCAGGTGAATGCGCGCCGCCGAGGTGCCACGTCCGGTGGGTACGGGCGGCAGCCAGCGGGTGACGCCCGCACGGTCCTCCAGCAGCTCGGACTCCTTGTAACGCTTGCAGCCGTGGTGCCAGTTCAGGATTCCGGAGAGCCAGTTCTCCAGCTCCTTCACATAGCCGTCCAGCACCTTCCTGACCTCACTGTCCAGGCCGAAGTCGTCGTACAGCATGGGCAGTTCGTTGGCGGCGACATGCTGGAACTGGCTCATCCGCGAGTTCATCAGGTCGTCGACGACGGCGAGCGCGGTGGGGTAGTCGCAGTTGAAGAAGTTCTGCACGACGAGCACACCGTTGTGCACCTCGCCCTCGTACTCGATCTCCTTCTGGTACGAGAAGACATCGTTCAGCAGACAGGCGTAGTCCTGGGCCGCGTTCTCCAACGACCGCATGGGGCCGCTGCGGTAGACCTCCGGCGGCACCTGCCGGCCGTGACCGATCCGGCACAGGCTCATCGTCATGGCCGAGCCGAAGGTGTGACGACGCATCTCCATGTAGTCGACGGGGTCGGGAATGCGGTTCTGCGCCTGGTTGGCCAGCTCCCAGAGCCAGCTGGCGGTCATGTCCTCGACGGACTGACGGAACATACGGCGGCCGTCCGTCTCCATCGGTCCCGCCGTCCTGGTCCACAGGTCCGCCAGGCCCCGCTCCAGCGCGTTGGCCGGCACCGGCGTCCCGGTGCTCTCGACCGGCATGAACAGCGAGAGCCGTTCGTTGCACGCCTTCGCGCCCGCCAGGTCACGGGTGTTGCCGTAGACGACCGGGAAGTAGTCGTCGCCGTACGTCCCCCAGGCAAGCCAGTCCGAGGTCAGGTCGAGCTGCTCCGCGGTGGCGTCCGGATGGATACCGGCCGAGCAGAGCGGCAGGTCGATGCGCCTGATCCGCTTCTCGTCCCATACGTCGGAGCCGGGCACGCCGGGCTGCGCTTGAAGGATCCCCATCCGGTGGGCCCACTCGACGGTGTGCTCCCGCGAGTGGTCCAGATGCGGGCTCAGCGACAGCTGGAACGGCATCCGGAAGTCGGGCAGCACGGAGGGCCCGACCTTCTGGAACGGCACATGGCTGTGGCTGCGCGTCCGCGCCGCGTGTCCCACGCCGATCGTCTTCGCGATGTCCGCCGCCGCCGTGCCGAGACCGACCGGCGTCATCGAGAACGACGTACCGGAACCGGAACCAGAAACGGAATCGGAGCCGGAGCCGTCGCCGGACTCCGAACCGCTGCCGTTCATGTAGCGGCTGGAGCGCATGTGCCACTCATGGCCGCCCGACTGCCAGTCCTGGAGCCCCTTCACATAGGCGAGGGTGTCGGAGCACTGCTTCGGGTCGAGGCCCTGCTCCACGAAGAGCGGGCCCAGCTCGGTCAGCGCGGTGTTCTCGAACTGCTGGATGCGCGAGGTGATCAGATCGTTGACGGCGTCCGCCGCCTCCTGTGTCGTACAGCCCAGGAACGTCTCCAGGACGAGCACACCATTGCTCAGCTCGCCCTCCTCCTCGATCTCCCGCTGGTACGAGAACAGGTCGTTGCGCAGATGGACCGCGTCCGAGAACGAGTCCTTGAGGACCCGCAGCGGGCGGGAACCGGCGATCGGCGCGGGTATCTCGGCGCCCGCCGCGTATTCGACGAGCCCGGCCGACCACGGCGCTCCGCCGACCTTGCGGCGCATCTCGATGTACTCGACCGGATTCGCCACCCGGTGCGCGTTGATGTTCGAGAGCTCCCAGTCGGACTCGTTGAGCAGATTCTCGGTGCTCTCCGCGAACCGCTCACGCCACCCCACGGACATGCTCGGGACCGTACGCGCCCAGAGATCCGCCAGGCCCGCCTCGACCGGATTGGTCGGCTCGGGGAAACCGGCTGCCAGATCCATCGGCATGAAATCGGCCAGCCGTTCGAGATAGGCCTTGCCGCCCTCCCGGTCCTGAGGCTTTTTGTAGACCTCCAGGAAGTGGTCGTCGAAGAAGAACACCCACACATACCAGTCGGTGACGAGCGACAGGGCCGGGCCGTCACAATCCGGATGAGTGTACGAACAGAGCAGGGCGTAATCATGGGAATCGAGGTCGCGCTCCTCCCAGACTCCCGACCCCTCCAGCATCCCCATACCCCTGGCCCATATCTTGGAGTGCTCTCTGGCCTCCTCCAGATGGGGATTGAGTCGAGCCGGGTAGGCCAGGTAGAAATCCGGCAGGTCAAAGGGCTGAGTCACGGAGGTGCGGCCTTTCCGAAGGTTCCGGAGGATTTTCTCTCCGCCCCGGTCTACCCGTCCCCCACCTCCCCCATCCGGCCCATTCATTAATCATATGAACTGACCCATTGCGTCTGGTGGACATGCACGACCGACGACCCCGGGTGATCATCACGGAATGAGCACCACAATCCGGCTCGCACAACAGCCCGAGGCCGACGAACTGCTCGGCCGCAGTCCGCTGGCCGCCCTGGTCGGCATGCTGCTGGACCAACAGGTCCCGATGGAATGGGCCTTCTCCGGGCCGTACACCATCGCCGTACGCCTGGGTGGTGACGATCTCGACGCCCGCGAGATCGCCGCCTACGAACCCGAGGCCTTCGTCGCACTGCTCTCGGACAAGCCCGCCGTGCACCGCTATCCGGGCTCGATGGCCAGGCGCGTACAGCAGCTCTGCCAGTACCTGGTCGAGCACTACGACGCCGATCCCAGCGCGATCTGGCGTGATGCCCCCACCGGAAGGGAAGTACTGGAGCGGCTGAACGCGCTGCCCGGTTTCGGGAAGCAGAAGTCCCAGATCTTCCTCGCGCTGCTGGGCAAACAGTTCGGTGTACAGCCGGAGGGCTGGCGGACGGCCGCCGGCGCGTACGGCGACGTGGGGTCGTACCGCTCGGCGGCGGACATCACGGGCCCCGAATCGCTGGCCAAGGTCCGGGCGTTCAAGCAGGAAGCCAAACGCGCGGCGAAGGCCGCGCAGACGTCAAAGGCAGCGCAGCCCGAGAAAGGATCACCGTCCCTGTGAACGCGTCCCCTCCCCGGTTCCTGGCCGTCGCGGCCGCCACCGCGCTCACCGTCCCCCTTCTGCTGTCCGCCGCCCCGGCCACCGCGCGAGCGCGGACCCCGGCCGAGGACGCGGCGGACTTCGCCCAGAAGCTGGTGCACGCGGCATCCGCCCGGGGCGCCCACCGGCATCTGGAGAAGTTCCAGGCCATCGCGGACTCCTCCGACGGCAACCGGGCCGCCGGATCCCCCGGCCACGACGCCTCCGCCGCGTATGTGTACACCCAGCTCAAGGACGCCGGCTACCAGGTCTCGTACGACACCTTCGACTTCACCTATATCGAGACGCTCGCCGAGAAGCTCTCGGTCACCGCGCCGACCCCGCGCGAAGTCAAGATCGCGGCCATGTCGTACACCAAGTCCACCCCGGAGGGCGGCCTCAAGGCCACACTCGCCCCCGTACCGGCGGACGCGACCACGGGCTGCGAGCCCGCCGACTACGCCGCCAAGGGCTTCACCGGCAAGATCGCGCTGATCCAGCGCGGCGGCTGCGACTTCGCCCAGAAGCAGAAGGCGGCGGCAGCGGCGGGCGCGGTCGGCGCGATCATCTACAACAACGCCTCGGGCGCGCTCAACGGGACACTCGGCGGCCCCGACGCCGCCGTGATCCCCACCGGCGGCATCACCCAGGCCGAGGGCAAGGCCCTCACCGCCGAGGCCGCCAAGGGCGCCGTG
This sequence comes from Streptomyces sp. NPDC088116, assembly GCF_044741745.1. Lineage (NCBI taxonomy): Bacteria > Bacillati > Actinomycetota > Actinomycetes > Kitasatosporales > Streptomycetaceae > Streptomyces > Streptomyces sp. NPDC088116. The sequence goes on from NZ_JBIUTF010000005.1 coordinate 170,557, forward strand.
TCGGTCTCCATGGACGTCCGCCAGCTCCAGGAGAAGCGCACCACCCGCAACGTGATCGCCGAGACCAGGGCCGGCGCCCCCGGCCACACCGTGATGCTCGGCTCCCACCTCGACTCGGTCACCGACGGACCGGGCATGAACGACAACGCCTCGGGATCGGCAGGGGTGCTGGAGGTGGCGCTCCAGCTCGCCAAGAGCCACGAGAAGCCGGCGAACAAGGTCCGCTTCGCCTGGTGGTCGGCCGAGGAACTGGGCCTGCTCGGCTCCAAGGCGTACGTCAAGGACCTCACCCCGCAGCAGCGCGCGGACATCGCGCTCTACCTCAACTTCGACATGATCGCCTCACCCAACCACGCCGAGTTCGTGTACGACGGTGACAACTCGGACGCCACCGGATCGGGACCGGGCCCCGAGGGCTCCGCCCAACTGGAGAAGGACATCAACGACTTCCTCGACAGCAACAAGGTCCCGCACGAGGGCACGGACTTCGACGGCCGCTCCGACTACGGCCCGTTCATCGACGCGGGCATCCCGTCCGGCGGCACGTTCACCGGCGCCGAGGGCATCAAGTCCGAGGCCCAGGCGAAGCGCTACGGCGGGACGGCGGGCACCGCGTACGACGCCTGCTACCACGCGGCCTGCGACGACCTCTCCAACATCAGCGGCACGGCCTTCGACATCAACATCGACGTGATCGCCGACGCCGTGGGCACCTACGCCCACCACCTCGGCGCCCTGAAGAAGCAGACGATGACGGCACGGCCCACCCGCGACACCGCCGTGCACTCCGCCGGCCACGAGCCCACCTCGTAACCACCCGGCCGCGCCCGCGCGCCCCACCGCCTCCGGGCAGTGGGGCGCGCGCCGTTCGTGACATCCCCTCGCCCGGTACGCCGTGACCTTCCGGCCGTACCTCTGGTTGACCCGGACCAGGCGCGCGATTCCTGCTACTACAAAGGAGCGAGCGCGCTGCGCCGAGGAAGGGTGACGTGATGACCATGGCGACCTTGCTGCTGTCGGACACGGACTGCCGCTACTGCGAGGCGTGTTGGACCAACAGGGTCGAGACGGCACGCACGGGCGGCGACGGCGAGAGGGACCTGCTCTGCTTCGGCTGCGCCCGGGAGAACTTCCCCCGACGCGTCGACCTGTTTCCCCCGTTCGGGATCTACGGACTCGCGAGCCGGAAGGTCCGCCTGGGCGACGGCAGACACGGGAAACCGGGCGGCCCCCAACTGCCGCCCGACCCCGGCCCGCATCCCCCGCCGCACCCTCGCCCCCAGTCCCCGCCCGGAACCCCGCCGGTGTGACAAGCGGCCCGCTCCCCCTTCCGCGAGCAGCCCCGCTCACCCTTTCGGGGGAATCATTTGCACGTCCCGGTGATCAACTTCGCCGGGTCCCGGCGGCGAGGACACCGGAACCGGGGCTTCCGTTCTCACTCGCTCCCCCTTTGATACCGAATGGCACCTTTGCGCTCCACCGTCATGGCTGCGCCCGGAGCCGCTCGCCCGGTAGGCTTTCCGTGTGATCTTCAAGCGCATCGGTAACGGGAAGCCGTATCCCGACCACGGCAGGGAAAGCACCCGGCAGTGGGCGGATGTCGCGCCGCGCCCGGTCCGCCTCGATCAGCTCGTGACGACGAAGGGTCAGCTGGACCTGGAGACGCTGCTCGCCGAGGACTCCACCTTCTACGGAGACCTCTTCGCGCATGTCGTGAAGTGGCGGGGCGACCTCTATCTGGAAGACGGACTGCACCGCGCGGTCCGCGCCGCGCTCCAGCAACGCCAGGTGCTGCACGCCCGCGTGCTGGAGCTTGACCTGGGCTGATGGGCCCCGTACGGGTGAACACTGAGCCTTTCGGGGCCTTTCCCTCCCCTGACAGCGCAACCTGCTGATCGTTTAGTAGGAATCATCACCAGGGCGCACTACGCTGCGCTTATGAGCATGCTGACTCCCCCCGGCATGGGCGGAAAGTACCGCGTCACGGGTAACAAGTACGCGCGCATGCGCCGCCCTCGTCACCGCCGCAGGATCGCGCTCGCGGCCGTCGCCGCCGTCGCTTCCCTCGGCCTGGTCGGCTGGGGAACCACGCAGCTCATCGACGTCTTCTCGGGCGACGGCAAGAAGGGCACCTCCGCCGGCCGGAAGTCCGACTGCGCCCCCTCCCAGAAGCCCGCCAAGGCGCTGCCCAAGCCCGGCCAGATCACGGTCAACGTCTACAACGCGACCCCGCGCGGCGGTCTCGCCAAGAGCACCGCCGACGAGCTGAAGAAACGCGGCTTCGTCATCGGCAAGGTGGGCAACGCGCCCGCCCCGTACGACAAGAAGGTCCCGGGCGCCGGGATGCTGCTGGGCGCGCCGACGGCCTCGGACAGCTCCCTCACGGTCCTCGGCGCCCAACTGAAGGGCGCCACACCGAAGACGGACGCACGGAAGACGGCGGACGTCGACCTGATCATCGGAACGGCCTTCAAGTCGCTGAACGTGCCGAAAGTCGCGAACCAGGCGCTGGCGACACTGGCGAAGCCCGTGACGCCGTCCTGCGCGGCGCGACACTAGACCGGCCGATCCTGCGGGGACGCACGGGGTGCACCCCCGCAGGATCGTCAGGGCGGCGAACCCTCAGTCCACCGTGCCGTACATACGGTCACCCGCGTCGCCCAGACCCGGGACGATGTAGCCGTTCTCGTTCAGCCGCTCGTCGACCGCCGCCGTCACGACCGTCACCGGGGCGCCCGCCAGCTCGCGTTCCATCACCTCGACGCCCTCGGGCGCCGCGAGCAGCACGACCGCGGTCACATCGTCCGCGCCGCGCTTGATGAGTTCCCTGATCGCAGCGACGAGCGTGCCGCCGGTCGCCAGCATCGGGTCCAGGACGTACACCTGGCGGCCCGAGAGATCCTCGGGCATGCGGGTCGCGTACGTGGACGCCTGGAGCGTCTCCTCGTTGCGTATCATCCCGAGGAATCCCACCTCGGCCGTCGGCAGCAGCCGCACCATGCCGTCCAGCATGCCGAGGCCGGCCCGCAGGATCGGGACCACCAGCGGGCGCGGATAGGAGAGCTTCACCCCCGTCGTGGCCGTCACCGGGGTGTTGATGTCGACCTGTTCGGTCCGCACATCCCGGGTGGCCTCGTACGCCAGCAGGGTGACCAGTTCGTCGGCGAGGCGCCGGAAGGTCGGGGAGTCGGTGCGCCGATCGCGCAGCGTGGTGAGTTTGTGCGCCACCAGCGGGTGGTCGACGACATGAATCCGCATGGCGTCCACAGTAACCGGGGGCCAAGGCTGTACGCGCTGGCATCAACCCCCCTCGCGGAGGGAAGGTGAGAGAAGGTCTCCCCGGTACTGCCGCGGAGCCGGGAACCCAGCCTTGGGGTGGTGACACATCAATGCGCGACGGGGATCAGCAGGGCCTCGGTCAGGGCCTTGAGCAGGCCGGATCCGATGGCCGGGTGCGGTCGGGTCAAGCCGTGGCGCGCGAAGAGCTGACACGGGAGGCCGAAGCGCGGGCACGGGAAGCCCAGTCTCATGAAGCCGGCGCCGAGGAGGCCCGGATCCAGGAGGGCGAGGCGCAGCGGCGTCGGCGGCGTGCCCAGTTCCTGCGGGAGCTGCACGAGGCCAAGGCCCTGCGCGAGCGGGTGAAGCCCCGCCAGGCCCGCGCCGCCCGGATGCGTCAGCAGATGCGGATGCGTACGTTCCGCTGGTAGCCACGCCGGTCCGTGTAGGCCATGTGCGGGCACTGTGCCCGCCGCGTGTACGGCCCGGACGCGGCTCTTCGCCCGGTTCCCGGGCCGGTGAGGGGGCCGCCCGGCACCAGGGCCGAACAGGGGCCTAATAAAATGGCCGCACGACGCAACGGTCGAAGACCTCTCGCGAAGCGTTCGTTTCTGCCACGATTCCGTTGGGCGGGGCAGACCAGCGCACCGCCGGATCGTCACACCTCTGATCAGTGGGAGAGTCACGGTGTACTTCGCCGCACTGCTCGCGCGCACCGAAGACGGGTGGGAAGCGAGCGATACAGAGCTCGACGATGTGGAGACCTTGTCGGATCTGACCGACCTGGCCCGCGAAGCCTCGGTGGACGAGGACACGGTGCTCGTCTTCATCGAGCAGGAGGATGCCTGGTTCGGCATTCTCCGCGTGGAGGGCGAGGAGGACCCTCGCATCTACGTCTCGGACGCGGCCGCGGCCGCACGCTCCTCGTACGGGGAGATCCTCATTGATGAACTGCTCGGCAGGGACAACGACGACCCGGCCGACGATCTGGACACGCTGGACCTCGACGGTACGGAGGACGGCGAGCCGGACGGGAAGGACGAGGAGTACAAAGACGACGACAACGACGACAGTTCCGTGACGGACGGCGAGACCGTGCCCGCGGGAGCCGTGGGCGACCGCGAGATCCTCGCCGACCTCGGCCTGTCCGAGACCGATCTGCTGGCGCTGGAGACGGATGCGATGGCCGAGATCGCGGACGCGCTGGGCGCGGCCGAGGTGCTGGAGACCGTCCGCTAGTGCCCCGGCATGACACGGTGCCCGACCCGGTACGCGAACCGTGGCGGGCGCCCATGCTCCTTGCCCTGGACGAGGCGGCACGGGCGGCCCGGTCCGGTGACGTGCCGGTCGGCGCCGTCGTGCTGTCCCCGGAAGGGGCCGTACTGGCCGGTGGCCACAACGAACGCGAGGCGACCGGCGACCCGACCGCCCACGCGGAGATCCTGGCGCTCCGCAGAGCGGCCGAAGAACTCGGCGAGTGGCGCCTGACGGGCTGCACGCTGGTGGTGACCCTGGAGCCGTGCACGATGTGCGCGGGCGCGATCGTGCAGTCCCGGGTGGACCGGGTGGTCTTCGGCGCGCTCGACGAGAAGGCCGGCGCGGCCGGATCACTCTGGGACGTCATCCGGGACCGACGGCTCAACCACCGGCCCGAGGTGATCCACGGGGTGCTCGCCGAGAAGTGCGCCGGCCTGCTGACGACGTTCTTCCGGAACCGCTGACCGGCTGCCGCAGCGCCTCGGAAGCCCTCTGATCGCCGTACCGAGGTATCGATTTCGGAGCACGGCCCACCTTGGGCTAAGCTCTCTCTCGGTAGCGTGTCCGAGCGGCCGAAGGAGCTCGCCTCGAAAGCGAGTGTGGGGAAACTCACCGAGGGTTCAAATCCCTCCGCTACCGCTCTCACACCCTCCTGATCTGCGGAAACGCGGTCAGGGGGGTGTTTTGCGTGCCGACCCCACAGGGTCACAACTGACCTGCTGACACGGCCGTTGAGGGCGGAACCACCGAGGGATCCGCCACCCGCGGTCCCTCCGAGGCGATGCCCAGCCCGGCCACGTCGTCAGCGGCCCGGTGCCACGTGGTGGGGTGACGACGGGCGTGATCGCGCCCGGGTCGACCGAGTCCTACGCGCCCGTGACGCCGTCGATGGCTTCCCTGAGCAGATCCGCGTGGCCGTTGTGGCGGGCGTACTCCTCGATCATGTGGACCAGGATCCAGCGCAGCGAAATCCCCTGGCCCCCGACGTGGGCCGCCTCGCGCTCCGAGAGCTTGCCGGAGTCGTCCAGCGAAGAGGCGGCGATCGCCTCGCGGCCCCGTGCGACCTCCGCGCGCCACGTGGTCAGTGCCTCGTCGATGCCGTGATGCGGCGTGAGCGCGAAGCCGTCCGCGTTGGCCTCCCCGTAGGCGAGCGGCACGTCCTGCCCGGCGAACACCCTCTGGAACCAGTTGCGTTCCACCTCCGCCAGGTGCTGGACCAGACCCAGCAACGTCATCTGTGACGTCGGCACCGAGGCCTGGCGTAGCTGACGGTCGTCGAGCCCCTCGCACTTCAGCGCGAGCGTGGCCCGGTGAAAGTCCAACCAGCTTTCCAGCATGGCGCGTTCATCGGCGTGCGAGGGCGGAATGGGGCGCCCGTCCGGTGTCGTACTCATGGGAGACACCCTCGCACGATCCGGTCAGGGCGCGGCGGTTCGAGGCGTGTGGGCGAAGCCGCCTCGCCCGGCGGGTGAGGACCGCCGGGCACATCACCACGGCACTTCGCCGGCGTCCTCGAAGAACTTGCCGGTCGGGCCGTCGTCGGGCAGGGTCGCGAGTTCGATGGCGATCGCCGCGCCCTGTTCGGGGGTGCGCACGCCCTGGAAGTCGTTGAGGTCAGTCGCGACGTAGCCGGGGCAGCAGGCGTTGATCAGGATGTTCGTGCCGCTCAGCTCCCGGACGTACTGGAGGGTGATGGCGTTCAGGAACGTCTTCGACGTCGAGTACGCCGCGGACACCGGACCCACCGTCTGCTCAGGGGCGGGTCCGGACTGCCGGGTGAGGGAGCCGACGCTGCTGGACATGTTCACGATGCGTGGTGAGGCGGAGCGGCGCAGCAGCGGCAGCATCGCGTTGGTGACACGGATGACGCCGATCACGTTGGTTTCCACGACCGTCCGGATGGTGGCGGGGTCGACCCGGGTAGGCTCCTGCGGCATGCCGCCGGTGATGCCGGCGTTGTTGACGAGTACGTCGAGGCGCCCGGCCTGTTCCTCGATCAGCCGTGCGGCGGCGGTCACGCTCGCGTCGTCGGTCAGGTCCAGCGGTACGCCGAACGCGTCGACGCCGGCCGCGCGCAGTCGCTCCACCGCCGCCGTACGGCGCTGATCGTCGCGGGCGCCGACGCCGACGCTCCAGCCGAGGGCGCCCAGGCCCGCGGCGATCTCGTAGCCGATTCCCTTGTTCGCGCCGGTGACCAGCGCAATCGTCTGTTCACTCATACGAACCATGCTGCATGCTGCCCCGGCCCCCGGCGAGGGGGCCAACACCGAACGGGCGGCGGGCGACGATACCGCCAGGTATGGATCCGGAGTGCCGGGGCCGTACGGAGACCCGGGAACCGCGTTGTTTCGTCGCTGTCGCTGAAGAGCCGCGCTCCGGACGCGCCGCGCAGCGGCGACAGGGGGTCACCTTCCGGTGTTCGCCGCCGAGACCGGTACGAGCGGGTCGGCGAACGCCGGCTGTGTCGCACGATGGCGCGACGTGGTCACTGCAACGCGCCGCCGGCCACTACCAGGCCCTGCCCGCTGACCCAGCCGGCCAGGTCCGAGGCCAGGTACTCGGCTGCGTCGGCGACGTCGTCCACGGTCCCCATCCGTCGGCCGATGCGTCCGGGCCCGCTGGTGACGAACTGCCGGATCGGGTGATTCGGGTCGGACGCGGTGAAGACGCCCGCACCCTCGACCGCCGTCGGCATGATGGTGTTGACGGTGACGCCCCGGTCCGCGAGTTCCTGCGCCAGCACCCGCACGACGTAATGCGGCGCCACCTTGCTCGAGCCGTACAGCGCCTCACCGGCGAACGGAAGGGCCGCCGTGCTCGAACTGATGTAGATGATCCTGCCGTTGTCGACGACGTGACGGGCCGCTGCCTGAAGGGTGAAGAAGGTGCCCTTGGTGTTGATGGCGAACTGCCGGTCGAACTGATCCTCGGTGATCTCGACGAAGGGGACGCTGATCAGTTCGATGCCCGCGTTCGCGACTGCGATGTCGATCTGCCCGAATTGTTCAAGGGCCTGGGTGAAGAGCCGCTCGATGTCGGACACCTTGGACATGTCGGCCTGTATGGAGAGCGCTTTGACGCCCAGCCGCTCGATCTCCACGACCGTGGCGTCCGCCGCCTCCCGGTTGGCGGCGTAGTTCACGACGATGTTGGCACCGCGGGTCGCGTAACGCAGCGCGATCGCTTTGCCGAGACCTCGCGCAGAGCCTGTGATCAGGGCTGTCTTGCCGGTCAGATCGGTCATTCCTCAGTCATTTCAGGTCGGTTCGGATGTGTCGTTGCTCGTGCCGGGAGTCCTGTAGCCGGGCTGCCTGGGCTTTTGGTCGGCGGCGAGCGCGCGTGCCGGACGCCGCGACGGGGCAGACATTGCCGGGAGGGCGCTAGATCAAGGACGCGGATACCGCCCAGAGACGCGCGGCGTTGTCGCGGTCGAGGGCGTAGGGGGCGACACCGGCGATGGCTCCGGCGCGCCCGGTGACGTGTTCGGCCTCGGCGCAGTCCTCGTAGTAGCGGCCGGTGACGCCGGCCACGGCCGGGGAAGCGGCCATCAGCACGGAGGTCGCGGCGCCCTGCTGGACGGTCTTGCCCGGCGGCAGGGCGAGTTCGCCGGCGGCCATCATCCCGGCCACCGCCTCCATGTCGGTGTCGCGGGCCAGGTTGGTGTCAGCGATGTTGCCCGGCATCACGGCGTTGACGGTGATCCCGTCGTCGGCCCAGCGTTCGGCGGCGGCTACGGCGAAGTGGACGACAGCCGTCTTGGACTGCCCGTAGGAGGTCCACGGGTCGTAGGGGCGATAGCGGTAGTCGAGGTCGTCGAAGACGACGGGGGAGAAGAGGTGCCCGATGGAGCTGACCGCGACGACCCTGGCGTTGTCCGCCGCCGCGAGCGCCGGGTGGAGGCCGGTGGTGAGGGCGAAGTGGCCCAGGTGGTTGACACCGAACTGCCATTCCCGGCCGTCGGTCGTGCGGGCGATCCGGGGTGGCGCCATCACTCCGGCGTTGTTGACGAGGATGTCCAGGGGGCCGTTCCAGGCCGCCACGAACGCGGCCACCGTCGACCGGTCGGACAGATCGAGGCGGCCGACCGACAACTTTCCCGAGCCGGACGGAAGTTCCGCCTCCAGACGGGCCGCCACCTGCGCGCCCGCGTCGGTGTTCCGGACGGCCAGGGTGACGTCGGCGCCTGCCGCGGCGAGTGCCCGGGTCGTCTCCACGCCGATTCCGGAACTGGCTCCGGTGACCACGGCGCGGCGGCCGTGCAGGTCGACGCCGTCGATCACTTCGGCGGCGGTTGTGGTCGCACTGAACGTGTGGGGAGTCTGAGGTACGGACATGAGCTGTGTCTCCTGATGCGTGAGGTGCCGAGGGCCACGTCATGTGTGGTCACGGTCGAACGAGTCCGACACTCGGCAGGGGCGGGCCCGCCAGGCCCAGGGGTGGAACGCCGGCCCAGGGGGCCTGCGTCGTCGGGCTGTGACGGGTTGGTCAGCCCTGCGCGATCCGGGAGACGTGCTGCCAGTCGGCCCAGGTCTTGAGTCGCTCGGTGTAGAGCGGCTCGATGATCTCGATGGGCTCGGTGCCGAACAGCACGCGCAGCGGCGGGTTCTCCGCGTCGACGATCTCCAGCAGGGCGGCGCCGGCGTTGCCCGATTCGCTGTGGCGGGCCTCGCCCATGCGGGCCGCCATGGCCTCGCGGACCGCGTCGTAGGCGGGGTTCAGCTCGGCGCGCGTGGCCGAGGAACCGGCCCAGTCGGTGCTGAAGCCGCCCGGCTCGACGATGGTGACCTTGATACCCGCGCCGGCGACCTCCTGGGAGAGCGAGTCGCTGAAGCCCTCCAGCGCCCACTTGGATGCCTGGTACGCGCCCAGCGACGGGAAGGCGGCGACGCCGCCGACGGACGAGATCTGCACGATGTGGCCACTGCCCTGCGCGCGCAGGATCGGCAGCACGGCCTGGGTCACCCAGAACGCGCCGAAGAAGTTCGTCTCCATCTGGTCGCGCACCTGCTGCTCGGTGACCTCTTCGACCATGCCGAACAGTCCGTAGCCGGCGTTGTTGACCACGACATCGAGGCGGCCGAACTTCTCGTGCGCCGCGGCCACCGTCGCGGCGACAGCCGCCTTGTCGGTGACGTCGAGCGCCAGTGGCAGGACCGCTTCGTCGCCGTACTTGGTGACCAGATCCTCCAGCGTCGCCGCGTTCCTCGCGGTCGCGGCGACCTTGTCCCCGCGCTCCAGCGCGGACTCGGCGAAGGCGCGGCCGATGCCGCGGGACGTACCGGTGATGAACCAGACCTTGCTCATGGCTTCTCCTTGGGGGATGGGCGGGATGGCCTACCGGGGCTGCCCCCGGTGACAGCTTCACCGTACCCCACAAAGTTAGACCCGTACAAAATTAGCCTCATCCATAAATACATCCGTCTAGAAATCGCACGTAGTATGGACTCATGGGAGGAACCACATGAACCTGCGCGAACGCAAGAAACTGGCGACCTGGCGTGCCATCCGGACCGCCGCGCTGCGGCTCTTCGACGAGCAGGGCTACGAGGCCACGACGGTCGAGCAGATCGCGGAGGCGGCGAATGTCTCGCGCGCCACCTTCTTCAACTACTTCGCCGGCAAGGACGCCGCGGTCCTGGACCAGGATCCTGAGGAGCGGCTCAACTGGCAGGCCCTGATGGATGAGCGTCCCGCGGACGAACCGCTCTGGGACTCGCTCACCGCGATCCTGACGGGGTTCTGCGAGAGTCTGCACGAACGTATGCCGCTACAGCGCCGCATCAAGGCGCAATCACCCGCCTTCGCGCAGTCGGCCCAGCGCTTCGGCGAGCAGTTCTTCAGCGACCTGAGGCGCTGGGTGGAGTCCCGCATCACCGGCGACGACGAATTGACTCCCATCCTCCGGCTGAACCTCGCGGTGGCCGCCACGATCACCGCCTACGAGACCTGGCCCGCGGAAGAGTCCTTCAACGGGTTTCTGCGACGCCTGGAACGCTGCCTGCGGCAGGCCGGTCCCGGCACGCCCGTCGAGTGACCGGTGAGGGAAAAGCCTCTGGCCGTAGCGGAGGGGGGCCGGTGGCCAAGGGGAGTTCCCTGCCCTGCGCGAGCACCACGTGGCCCGCGTCCGCTGCTCAGCACGGCGGTGAGGCGTGCCGGTGTCGGCCCCGCGCCCGCAGGAACAGGCTTACGGCCCGTCGCAACGCGAAAGCCCCCCTCGTCCACCGTGGCGGCGGACAGACGGGGGCTGTGGCGCGGCACGCGGTGCACGCTCAGTGCCGGGGGTGTCGGCCGCTCAGCGGGCGAAGCCCCAGTCGAGCATCTTCGTGGCGTCTTCGAAGCGGGTCTGGTCGGTCCCGAGGATCGCGCCGACCAGGGTGCGGTTGTCCCGCTCGGCGGCGAAGACGACGGCGTAGCCGGCCTCCGGGCCGCTGCCGGTCTTGATGCCCAGGGCACCGTCGTACGTGCCCAGCAGCTGGTTGGTGTTGGTCCAGGTGTAGTACCGGATGCGGCCGTTGGCCGCCGTGGCCTCGGTCTCGAACTGCTCGTTCTTCACGACGTCGGCGAACACCGGCTTCAACATCGCGCGCTGGCCGAGCTTGGCCAGGTCGCGGGCGGTGCTGCGGTTGTCGCCGTTCGAGATGCCGTCGTAGCCGTCGAAGTGCGTGCCGGTCAGGCCCAGTTGCTGCGCCTCGGCGTTCATCTGGCTCACGAAGTCGGCGATCCGCGCGTCCTCGGTGTCCCCGGAGCCGAAGTTGTCGGCCAGGGCCCGTGCGGCGTCCGCCCCGGACGGGATCAGCATGGCGTGCAGCAGCTGCTTGACGGTCAGTTTGTCGCCGGTCTGGAGGTCGGCCGTACTGGCACCGACCTGCTGGACGTAGTCGCGGTACTCCTGCTTCACCGTGATCTGCTGGTCCAGCCGCTCCGGCTGCTTGAGCACCACCAAGGCAGTCATGATCTTGGTGGTGCTGGCCATCGACACGCTCTCGTCAGCCTTGGCCCCGGCCCACATCTCCCGCTCCTGGCTGCCGTCGCGGGCATCCAGCAGGAAGGCGTGGTCGGCCTTCACATTGGGGGCGGCCTGGACCTTCGTGACCGGCGCGCCCTGGTTCTGATCGGCCGTGGTGGCGGCCTCGCCGGTCTGCCGGCCGTTCACGTCGACGGAGTGCGCGGTACTGGGGGTGGCCGCCTGGGCGAGGCCGGCGGCGGAGATCGGCAGGGCGGCACCGAAAAGTGCGACCGTCGCGATCCTTGCCCCGGTCCGGTGTATTCGGTTGGGGCGGGCGTGGGAACCCATGGGGCGTCCCTTTCTCCCGGCGCAGGGACGCCGGCTGATAGTGGAAACTCGGTGCATACCGAACTTACTTGCGCGTCGACAGTGACTGTCAAGATCGCTGTGTCATAGCCGGGTAACAGGTTCGGTGCCCGTGGAGATGTCGTGCAGACGACCGGTGGGGCCTATGGAGCGGCTCGCGTACCGTGCCCGGCCGACTCCACTGGGCAGCGGCGCCCGGTCGACGCCCGTCGTCTGACCTTCGCCTGCTCCGGGTCCTCCATGTGGAGGGCCGGGCGGCCGTGGTCGTGCGAGGGGAGCGGGTCGTGCGAGGGGAGCGGCGTCGGGGGGAAGACAGACCGCTCCCCCCGATGAGAACCGGTCCCGCAAGCCCGCGCCGCGGCCAGGGGGATAGCGGGCGGCGCGAGCCCCGCAGTGGAGGCCGGTTCCTCGCCCGCGGACTCCTGCCGGATCCGTCGGGCTCCCTTCCATCGTGCGGTCCCGCCGGGCCCGGACCATCCGGCAAAGGGCCTCGACCGTCGGGTCCTTGGTCCTTAAAAAGCTACGTGAGTGCAACCAACCGGCCTCTGGCCATTGGCGTTCATACGGTTAGACTCTCGCGACCGCACAGGGGAATCACGGGAGGAAGCGGCGGATGGGCCAAGCGAAGAAGATCGTCATCTACGCGGTGGCCGTTTTCGTGCTGTACACGATCATCACGTCCCCGGCTCGGGCCGCCGATCTCGTACAGGTCGGGTTCGAGGGCATTTCGAGCGGCGCCAAGGGTGTCGGCGAGTTCATGTCCGAGCTCGTCAACTAGGGTCTTTCGTTTGGATCAGGCCGGATCAGGGAGCGGGGTCTGGTGCCGTGGATCGCAAGGCGGAGGAGTGAGGCGACGCGGAGCGTCGTGGAGCGTCGTGGAGTGACGTGGAGTGACGTGGAGTGACGACAACGCGGCGAGGCGCGGTGCCAGGGCACGCGAGCCCGGCAAGACCCAAACGAGAGGCCCTAGGTCCCGCCCGGCGATCAGGCCCTGTCCGTCGGTCTGGCTCTGTCTGTCGGTCTAGCTCTGTCTGTCGGTCTGGCTCTGCCGGTCTGGTTCCGACCGTCAGTCCGGTTCTGTCCGGCCGGGAAGGCCCGGGGCCCAGGCCAGGCGCCTCACGGTCCTCGTGTCACCGCCGCCGCACCCTCGCCGACGTGCCATGGTCTACCAGGCCACCGAAGCCGAATCCCCGACGCCCGACGCCCCAAGGAGTGCCCCTTGATCCGCCACCTGGTCCTCTTCAAGCTCAACGAGGGCGTCACGCGCGACGAGCCGCGTGTGCTCGCCGGTGCGAAGGCCTTCGAGGAAATCGGCCGGAAGGTCCCCGAGGTGGAGTTCTGGGAGTGCGCCTGGAACATCAGCGACCGGCCGATCGCCTACGACTTCGCCATCAACCTGGCCGTTGCCGACCCGGACGCGCTCCAGCGCTACGCGAACCACCCGGATCATCAGGCAGCCGTCGTGCAGTGGCGTGAATTCGCCACCTGGGTGATCGCCGACTACGAGTTCTGAGTTCCCACCCCCTCTGCCCCACACTCTCAGGTGTGGGGCTTTTGGGTTTATTACCCCATTTCGCCGTCAACACGGTTTTAACGGGTGCTTGCACACAGTGGACATGTCTTGTGATGCTATGACCGCTTTTGACGGATGAGTTGACGTAGTCGACCGCAGAGGGGTGGCGTCACCGTGCCGGCCAGTACTACGCCTCAAGTGCCGCCCCAGATCGAGACCGAACCACGCCCCACGACGGCACAGAGCCGTGGCGCTGACACCAGGGCACTGACCCAGGTGCTCTTCGCCGAACTCAAGGGACTCGAACCGGGCAGCGAGGAACACACCCGGGTGCGCGGGGCGCTCATCGAGGCGAATCTGCCGCTGGTGCGCTACGCCGCCGCCCGGTTCCGGAGCCGTAACGAGCCCATGGAGGACGTCGTCCAGGTCGGCACGATCGGCCTGATCAACGCCATCGACCGGTTCGACCCGGACCGCGGGGTGCAGTTCCCGACGTTCGCGATGCCGACCGTCGTCGGCGAGATCAAACGTTACTTTCGGGACAACGTACGGACCGTGCACGTACCGCGCCGGCTGCATGAGCTGTGGGTCCAGGTCACCGGCGCCACGGAGGACCTGACGACCGCCCACGGCCGCTCCCCGACGACCGGGGAGATCGCCGAGCGGCTGAAGATCTCCGAGGACGAGGTGCTGGCCTGCATCGAGGCGGGGCGTTCGTACCACGCGACCTCACTGGAGGCCGCCCAGGAGGGTGACGGGCTGCCCGGCCTGCTCGACCGGCTCGGGTACGAGGACCCCGCGCTGGCCGGAGTCGAACATCGCGATCTGGTCCGGCATCTGCTGGTGCAACTGCCCGAGCGGGAGCAGCGAATCCTGATGCTGCGCTACTACAACAACCTGACACAGTCACAGATCAGCCAGGAATTGGGCGTCTCCCAGATGCACGTGTCAAGGCTCCTGGCCCGAAGCTTCGCTCGATTGCGTTCCGCAAATCGGATCGAGGCGTAACCCTCACGGGTATTTCCCTCTTCATTTTCCCTCGGCGGACCAAAAGCCGTATACCCCCTCTTTCCAGGGCGGATCCAGCACCTCCTTGTCGACAAGTCACTACAGCGTGTTGCCGACATGTGACATTCTGCTGGAACCGCGTTTGCCGCAGCCCCACCTCCGGTATTCAGGTGGAGGCTGCGTTCCTCCGACGGGAGCGGCCGACGCGACCGTCCGCGACCTCAAGGGGGTGGCATGTCCGTAGAACAGGGCAGCTCGAAGGTGCTCACGCTCACGAAGAGCGCTCCCGCGCCAGATGCTCTCGACAACCAGGTGGTGCAGCAGCCACGGGTGTCCCAGCCTGAGGCCATCGACACCCGCACTCTGTCCCGCTCCCTGTTCCTGCGGCTCGCCGTACTCGATCAGGACAGCCCGGAGCGCACCTACGTACGCGACACCCTCATCGAGTTGAATCTGCCTCTGGTGCGCTACGCGGCGGCTCGGTTCCGGAGCCGTAACGAGCCGATGGAGGACATCGTCCAGGTCGGCACGATCGGCCTGATCAAGGCGATCGACCGGTTCGACTGCGAACGGGGCGTGGAATTCCCGACGTTCGCGATGCCGACGGTCGTCGGCGAGATCAAGCGCTTCTTCCGGGACACGTCGTGGTCGGTTCGAGTGCCGCGCCGGCTCCAGGAGTTGCGGCTCGCGCTCACGAAGGCAAGTGACGAGCTGGCACAGAAGCTCGACCGTTCGCCGACCGTTCCCGAACTCGCCGCCGTACTGGGCGTGTCGGAGGAGGACGTGGTCGACGGCCTCGCGGTCGGCAACGCGTACACCGCGTCCTCGCTGGACTCGCCCTCTCCCGAGGACGACGGCGGGGAGGGTTCGCTCGCGGACCGGCTCGGCTACGAGGACATGGCGCTGGAGGGCGTCGAGTACCGCGAGTCGCTCAAGCCGCTCCTCGCCAAACTCCCGCCCCGTGAGCGGCAGATCATCATGCTCCGGTTCTTCGCGAACATGACGCAGTCGCAGATCGGCGAAGAGGTGGGCATCTCCCAGATGCATGTCTCGCGGCTGCTGACCCGGACGCTCGCGCAGCTGCGCGACGGGCTGATCTCCGAGGACTGAGGAGCGCGGACCCCGCCCGTCGCCCGTTCCTCCGGGCGACATGACGGGCGGGGTTTCGAATTGACCGACCGTTTCGAATGGACGGGCCGTCAGTTGTAGGTCGCTGGGCGCTGTACGAGCCGGGCGCGCGGTGCCCGTGAGGCGCCGTACGATCAGAAGGCCAGCCAGCCGACGACGGCCAGCACCGCGATGACCGCGACGACGCCGACGATCAGTCCGACCTTCGACCCGCTCTGCTGGGGCGGCGCCTGCCGGCGCTGCGGCTCGCCGTCGTCGACGAACGCACGGAACATCTGAGTGCTGCCCGCAGGGTCGGAATTGCCCTCGGGGCCCTGTGGGGCATGGGGGTTGTGTGCCATACGGCAGGACCCTAGCGAACCCGCGGTTCCCGCCCAACCCCGGGCCCGCCACCGGCCGGCGTATATACGGAACGCGATATACGGAACGCCTGTCCCCTTGTACGGACAGGGCGCCCCTTGTGCAGACTGGAGTCCCCTTGTATGGGCTGGAGTCCTCTTGTGCAGGCCGGGGTTCCCTTGTGCGGGCCGGGGTTCCCTTGTGCGGACCAGGTGCGCCTTATGGGGATCGGGTGGCCCGCGCGACGTACGCAGGATGCGGCACCCGGCGTACGGAGGATGCCGCAGCCCTCTCTCCCCAGGTCGCACGCCCCCTGAGTACGCCGAACGGCCTCCACGCCGGGCATTGACCGCGACCATGCGAAGCCTTTTGGGTTCCTTTACTGCCATGAGCCCGATTTAGTTTGCCTGCGGCAACCAACAGCTTCTATGGTTTGGTGGTTGCCCTAAGCAACAAGATTCAGGGGAGGGGCCATGGCCGCACAGAGTCAGTACGCGGAACTGGCCCGGCAGCTCAGTGCCATCGGTGTCATCAAGCGAGGCCTGGCTCGTGTCCTGCCCGCCGACTGCCCCGCGGGATCGGCCGCCGTGCTGACCCTGCTCGACCGGCACGGCGAGATGCGGATGAGCCGCCTCGCCGAGTTGCTGGCCGTCGACATGTCGGTGACCAGCAGGCATGTCGCTCACGTCGTGGACCGCGGCTGGGTCGAACGGTGCCCGGACCCCGCCGACAAGCGCTCCCGCATCCTGCGGCTCACGCCCGCAGGGCGGGAACTGCTCGACGAGCTAGCCCGGCGGACGACCGACATGTTCGCCCACAAGCTCGCGGACTGGACCGATGACGAGGTCGGACAGCTCAGCACCATGCTGGACCGGCTGCGCAGCAGCTTCGGCGACTGCCGGGACTGGCGTTACGAGGACTCGTACACCCGTACACCCATGCAGTAGGACCCGTACACCCATGCAGTAAGAGACGTAAGACAAGGAATTCAATGGCTACGACCACACCAGTGGGTGTGCGGGGCGGCCACGCCAAGCACGGAGGCGGCGCCCCCGCCTCCGCGAGCGGTGCGCCGATGACACACCGACAGATCATGGAAGCGCTCTCCGGGCTGCTTCTGGGCATGTTCGTCGCGATCCTCTCGTCGACGATCGTCACCAACGCCCTGCCCGAGATCATCTCCGACCTCGGCGGCGGGCAGAGCGCCTACACCTGGGTGGTGACCGCGTCACTGCTGGCGATGACGGCGTCCACCCCGCTGTGGGGCAAGCTCTCCGACCTCTTCAGCAAGAAGGCCCTGGTCCAGATAGCCCTGGTCATCTATGTCCTGGGCTCCGTGGTGGCCGGCCTCTCGCAGAACGCCGAGACGCTGATCGCCTGCCGGGTGCTCCAGGGCATAGGCATGGGCGGTCTCTCCGCCCTCGCCCAGATCGTGATGGCCGCGATGATCGCCCCGCGCGAGCGCGGCCGGTACAGCGGCTACCTCGGCGCGACCTTCGCCGTCGCCACCGTCGGCGGCCCGCTGCTCGGCGGTGTCATCACCGACACCTCGTGGCTGGGCTGGCGCTGGTGCTTCTACGTCGGCGTCCCGTTCGCCATCGTCGCCCTGATCGTCCTCCAGAAGACCCTGAAGCTGCCGGTCGTCCGGCGTGAGGTCAAGGTCGACTGGCTCGGCGCGTTCTTCATCAGCGCGGCCGTCTGCCTGCTGCTGGTCTGGGTCACCTTCGCGGGTGACAAGTACGACTGGGTCTCCGGGCAGTCGTACGCGATGGTCGGCGGATCGATCGTGCTCGGTCTGCTCTTCATCCTCGTGGAGTCGAAGGCCAGCGAGCCGATCATCCCGCTGCGCCTCTTCCGCAACCCGACGATCACGCTGGCCTCGCTGGCGTCGCTCTTCGTCGGTATCGCGATGTTCGCGGGCACGGTCTTCTTCAGCCAGTACTTCCAGCTGGCCCGCGGCCAGTCGCCGACGATGTCCGGGGTCATGACCATCCCGATGATCGGTGGTCTGTTCGTCTCCTCCACCGTCTCGGGCCTGGTCATCACCAAGACGGGCCGCTGGAAGATCTGGCTCGTCAGTGGTGGCGTGCTGGTGACGGCGGGCCTCGGGCTGCTGGGCACCCTGCGGTACGACACCCCGTACTGGCACATGGCGATCTACATGACCCTCATGGGTCTCGGCGTCGGCATGATGATGCAGAACCTGGTCCTGTGCACGCAGAACCAGGTCTCTCCGCAGGACCTCGGATCGGCCAGTTCCACCGTCACCTTCTTCCGCTCCCTCGGCGGTGCGGTCGGTGTCTCGGCGCTGGGCGCGGTGCTCGCCAACCGGGTCGCCCACTACCGCGACGAGGGCCTGGCCGAGCTGGGCCCGAAGGCCGCAGCCCTGGCCCACGCGAACAGCGGCGGCAACGCCATCCCGAACCTGGACACGCTGCCCGCCCCGATGCGGAAGATCGTGGAGGTGTCGTACGGCCACGGTGTCGGCGATGTCTTCCTCTACTCGGCTCCGGCCGCGCTGCTCGCGCTGCTGCTGACGCTGTTCATCAAGGAGGTCGCGTTGAAGACGCGAGCAGGCGGTGAGGGCTCCGAGACCGCGCCGGTCGTGGAGACGACCGCCGAGGTGCCCGTGGCCGCGACCGCCGCTGCCGGTTCCCCGTCGGCCGTCGCCGAGGCGCCCGCCCCGGTGGACGCCGTACCGTCCCAGCAGGCCGGTGCGCCCGCGCCCCAGGGCACCGCCGTACGCGGTGTGGTGCGCGGTTCCGAGGGCACCTCGGTGCCCCGCGCGGCCGTCACCCTGATCTCCCTGGGCGGACGCCAGCTGGCCCGCTCGGTCGCCCAGCACGACGGCGGCTATGTCCTGGACGCGCCGGGCCCCGGCTCGTACGTCCTGATCGCCTCCGCCGACGGCTTCCAGCCGCAGGCGTCCACGGTGGTCGTCGGGGGCGAGCCGCTCTCGTACGACATCCTGCTCTCCGGTACGAGCGGCCTCACCGGGGTCGTGCGCAGCGCGGAGGGCGGCCGGCCGATCGACGGCGCGATGGTGATCGTGACCGATGTGCGCGGTGACGTTCTGGCCACGGGGAAGTCCGCCGAGCAGGGTGAGTTCGCCTTCGGCGAGCTGGTCCCCGGCCCGGTGACCGTCGCGGTGAACGCCGCCGGATTCCGTCCGATGGCCCTGCCGGTGGAGATCGGCGGCCAGGGCGTCACCCGGGTCGAGGCCGTGCTCCAGTCCGGCGCCCTGGTCCAGGGCACGGTCAGGGCGGGCGCCGCCCGGCGCCCCGCGCCCGACGCGCGGGTGACGCTGGTCGACGCGGCCGGGAACGTGGTCGCCACGGCGACGACCGGGGACGACGGAGCGTACGCCTTCGCCGACCTCGACGCGGGCGAGTACACGGTCATCGCGACCGGATACCCGCCGGTGGCCGGAGCCCTGACGGTGAACGGCCGCGGAGTCGACGGCCACGACATCGAACTGGCCCACCCCGGCGAGTAGTCGGCCCCCGGGTGCCGTCGAGCAGTCGGACGGCCGGGTGGCCGGATGGCCGGCTTGGGACCGGGCCGGTTGTGGACCCCTGGACGGCGCGGCGTCCTGTAGCGGAGACGGCGTGCGCGTCCAGTGCGGAAATGGGCCCCGGCGGCGGGGACGGTGGGCAGGGACGGCCCGCCGCCCCGCCGTCCGGGGCCCGGTTCTTGACGAGAACGAGGAGAGACACGGGATGGGACTTCGCGGACAGGTACGGACACGGGACGGCTGGGCCGTTCAGCACGCGGTCGTGACCATGACCGATATGACCGGCGCGCAGGTGCTGCGGACCGGGGCGGATCCGGACGGATTGGTACGGGCCGATGTGGCGCTGGCGCCGGGACCGTACACCGTGATCGTGACGGCCGTCGGCTACGCGCCCGTCGCTTCCACGGCGCTGGTCACCGCGAGTGGCCGGGCCGAGGTCGGCACGGTGGTCCTGGCCCGGCAGGGCGGCGTCGAACTGCCGCCGCCGGGTGCCTGGAGCGTGGACCCGGCGCACTCGGCGGTGGGCGCGGTGGCGCAGCATCTGGGGATCTCCAGCGTGCACGGCCGGTTCACGGAGTTCGGCGGCCGGATCGAGATCACCGAGTCCGCCGGGGGTGCGGGCGGTCATGAGGCGTCGCGGGTGGACGCGGTCATCAGCGCGGCGAGCATCGACACGGGCAACGCGCTGCGCGACAAGCACCTCAAGTCCCCGGACTTCCTGGACGTCGAGCGCTTCCCCGAGATCACGTACAGCAGTACCGGACTGACCCCGGCGGGCCCGGACCGCTGGACGGTCCACGGGCAGCTGTCGCTGCACGGTGTCGTACGGGAGGTGGACCTGGACCTGAGCTATCTCGGCACCGGGCCCGACCCCTGGGGCGGTGTCCGGGCGGCCTTCCGCGCGACGACCGAACTGCACCGCGAGGACTTCGCCATGAACTACAACCAGGTGGTGCAGGCGGGCATCTCGGCGATCGGGGCGACGCTGCGGGTGGAGCTGGACATCCAGGCGGTGCAGGGTGAGAGCCTGCCGACGGGGTGATGACGCCCTGCGCCGCGGCTCCGGGGCGTGGAGCCGCTCGTGGCGTTCGTGCGTCGTAGGCTGCGGACCATGGCACCGAACATCGCAACGAATACGGCCGTGGAACTCGACGGACTGCTGGAGTTCGTACGCCCCCGGCACCGAGCCATCCTCCTGACCACCCGCTCCGACGGCCGCCCGCAGGGCTCCCCGCTCTCCTGCGGGGTGGACGACTCGGGCCGGATCGTCCTCTCCACGTACCCGGAGCGCGCCAAGACACGGAACGCCAAGCGGGACGAGCGGGTGAGCGTGATCGTCCTCTCGGACGACTGGAACGGCCCGTGGGTGCAGATCGACGGGACGGCCGAGGTGATCGACAGCCCGGATTCGGTCGAGCCGCTGGTGGAGTACTACCGGAACATCGCGGGCGAGCATCCGGACTGGGACGAGTACCGGGCGGCGATGGTGAAGCAGGGGAAGTCCATCATCCGTATCACTCCCACCCGTTGGAGCCCGATCGCCACCGGCGGTTTCCCGGCACGGCTGGCTCCGCAGGACTGATGCCGTAACCGTCACCGGTTCTGTCCGGCCGGACAGAACCCGGTGAGCCGCCGTCAGGTGCGGGCGCGCATCGCTTCGATGCCCGCGATGAGGAGTTCGAGCGCGAACGTGAAATCGCGGTCGCGCATGTCCGCGACCGTGTCGCCGCCACGGGCCGCCATCAGTTCGCCCGCGTTCTCGAACGACTTCTGGAACTCCGGCTGTTCGGTCAACGTGCCCATCGCGTGCTGGAAGTACTCGTCCTGGCTCAGCCCCGCGTCCGTGCAGCGCTGTACGTAGTGGCCCTCGATCGTGCCGAACCCGTACGCGAACTGGAAGACCGCCGCGAGCCCGCCCATCTGGTCCTGCCGCTGTAGACCGGTCCTGGCCATGACGGCCTGGACGGCCGCTGAGAAGGCCATCGAATGCGGGCCGATGTTGAGGTACTTGCCGACGAGCGGGGAGACCCAGGAGTGGCGGACGAGCACCGTCCGGTAGCTGACGGCCAGGTCGCGCAACTGGTCGCGCCAGTCGGCGTGTTCGTCCGTCAGGTCGGGGATACGGACCTCGCCGAAGACAGCGTCCAGGGCGAGTTCCAGCAGGTCGTCCTTGGTGTCGACGTACCAGTAGAGGGACATCGCGGTCACACCCAGCTCGGCGGCCAGCCGGCGCATGGAGAACTTCGCCGGGCCCTCGGTGTCGAGCATCCGTACGGAGACGGCGGTGATGCGGTCGCGATCGAGCCCGCCGGTCGAGTGGGGCTGGGGCTGGGACGGGGACTGGGGCTGGGACGGTGGCTGCGAGTCCGGCTGCGTCCGCGAGTCCGGCCGCGACTGGTCGGAGACCGGGTCGGCGCGTTCGCTCCTGCGGCCGCGGGCCGCCGGCTTCCCCTCCAGCCATACGCTGGTACGGATCGGACGCTTGGTGCTATCGGCTTCCGACGCCATGGGTGAGCCTCCTCGGTTCCTTCCGGCCGGGCGGACCGGTCTCCAGCGACGTGCCCGGGGCCGGCCACGGCCGTCCCCGGCTACTGGGTGACAGCGCGGCCCGCCACCCGGATCCGTTCCTCCCGGAAGCCCGGATGGGGAAACCGGGATGCGGAAGGCCGGATTCGGAAGTCGGGCCGGTCCCGATGCTATGCCTCACCTGGGGAAGCTATGCCTCCCCGGTGGGGGAGGCCGGGGGAGAGACCGGGCGCGAGGCCGGAGGAGAGGCCAGAGGAGAGATGGGAGGAGCGACCGGAGGAGCGACCGTGGCGGGGCCCGGAACCGAGGCCGTTTCCGTTGCCGCGTCCGTACGCTCCGACGGACCCGGCAGGTCCGTACGCTCCGACGGACCCGGCAGGTCCGTACGCTCCGACCGTTCCGCGCGGCGCAGCAGCAGCGCGGCGATCAGTCCGCCCGCCAGGACCGCCGCCGCGCCGACCAACTGGCTCGTCTCCAGGCTCGACGCGAACGCGTCGGAGATCCGCGTCCGTTCCGCGTCCCCCTCCGCCGCCGCGAGCGCCGCGGGCAGCGAGGCCGCTCCCACGGCCGCCGGTACGAGCGTGGCGAAGCGGGAGTTGAGCACGGCGCCCAGGACGGCGACCCCGAGGCCGTTGCCGAACTCGGCCAGCGTGCCGTTGATGCCCGCGCCCACCCCCGCCTTCTCCGGCGGGATCGCGCTCATGATGGCGTTGGCCATGGCCGGCATGGAGAACGCGACACCCGCGCCCATCACGATCAGGCCGAGCATCATCCCGCCGTACCCATGGGCGCCCAGCACCGCGATCGTGGCGAGCCCGGCGGACACCAGGGACATTCCGAGGGCGATGGTCCCCGGGGTGCCGAGCCCGCGCACCACTCGCGCGCCGAGGCCGGTGAGGTTGAGGACGATGACGGTGACCGCGAGCGGAGCCGTACGCAGACCCGCGTCCAACGGGCCGTACCCCAGGACGAACTGGAGGTGCTGGGTCAGCAGGAAGAGCGAGCCGCTCATGCCGAAGGCGACCAGGATGGCGCCACCGACCGCGCCGATGAAGCGCTGGTTGCGGAAGAAGTTCATGTCCAGCATCGGGTACGGGATACGCAGCTCCCAGAACACGAAGAGCGCGAGGACGATCACCCCGACGGCGGTCGAGAGCAGGACCGGTCCCGAGGTCCAGCCGTGGTCGGGGCCGGCGATGATCGCGTACACGACGGCGGTCATACCGATGGTGGAGAGCAGCGCGCCGAGCAGATCGGGGCGGTCGCCCTCCTTGGTCTTCGACTCCGGTACGAGTGCGACGACGGCGAACACCCCGATGACCGCGACCGGGATGTTGATCAGGAAGATCGCGCCCCACCAGTAGTGGTTGAGCAGCGCGCCGCCGATCAGCGGACCGGCGGCGAATCCGAGGGAGTTGACCGTCGACCAGATGCCGATCGCCTTGACGCGCTCGGTGTCGTCGAAGATCTGGACGACGACGGCGAGGGTGGTGGTGATCAGCAGTGCGCCGCCTACGCCCATCCCGGCGCGGGCGGCGATCAACTGGCTGCTGGACTGGGCGAACGCGGCGGCGAGCGAGCCGATCCCGAACAGAGTGAGCCCCGCGATCAGCAGCTTCTTGCGACCGTAACGGTCGGCGGCGTTGCCCGCGGAGAGCAGCAGGCCCGACTGGACCAGGGAGTAGGCGTTGATCATCCACTGGATGTCGGCGGTGGAGGCGTCCAGTTCCCGGGTGAGGGAGGGGATGGCGACGCTGAGGACGGTGTTGTCGAGCAGCACGGTGAGCTGGGCGAGACATATGACACCGAGGATCAGCCAGCGCTGCGGGTGATGTGCGGGGGCGGTGTGGTTCTCGGCGGCCGTCGCCGTCATGAAGAGACTCCTTGCACGGGGTACGGGGTCGTTGCCGTACACCGTACAAGGAGTTCTCATACGCTGTATATCCAGTTGTCCGGCTGGGGCAGGTCGCTTGGCCGGGACAGGTGGCCCTTCCGCGTCAGTCCGGCTTCGGGCTCAGCTGCTGGATCAGCTCGCCTTCTGGGTCAGGTCGTAGAGGGTCGTGCCGTCCACGGTGACCTTCTTGAAGTTGGCCTTCACCCAGGTGGTGAGAGAGGTGTTGCCCCTGTCGCGGCCATCGCCGTCATCGCTGGAGAGGAAGTAGTGGATCTTGCCGTCCGCGACGTACTGCTTGAACTGCGCGAGAGTCGGTGACGGGTCACTTCCGTTGAAGCCGCCGATCGCCATGACCGGCTTCTCGGTGGCGAGTTGATAGCTGGCGGCGTTCTGGGAGCCGATGGCCGCGGCTGCCCAGGTGT
The DNA here is from genome assembly GCF_044741745.1 of Streptomyces sp. NPDC088116. Classification (NCBI taxonomy): domain Bacteria; kingdom Bacillati; phylum Actinomycetota; class Actinomycetes; order Kitasatosporales; family Streptomycetaceae; genus Streptomyces; species Streptomyces sp. NPDC088116. Next base: position 194,746 of record NZ_JBIUTF010000005.1, read on the forward strand.
AGTCGGAGGCGTTCTTCTTGAGAGTGGCCTCGACCTTGGAGTTGACGGTCTGGCCGTCGAGGAGGCCGCTCATCCCGCCTCCGCCGCCCATGCCACCCTCGCGCATTCCGTTCTGCTGCTGGCTGTTCTGGCCGTTCTGGCTGTTCTGGCCGTTCTGCTGAGGGGGCTGGCCCATCTGACCGCCGCCTGTCGGAGGCCGGCCCATCCCCTGCCCCGCGCCCTGAGCCTGCCCCGTCCCCTGAGCCTGCCCCGTCCCCTGAGCCTGGCCCTGGCCCGTGCCCTGGCCCGTGCCCTGCTGGCCGGGCGGCCGCATCATGCCGCCGTTACCGCCACCGCCGGGACGACCGCCGCCGAATCCGCCGCCGGGGCCGCCCCGCGCCGAGGCCGGGCCGGCCGTGATGATCGAGCCCGTGTGCCCCGTGTTGACCGTGGTGAGGGTGTACGCCAGTGGTGCGGCCAGCGAGGCCGCGACCCCGAGACCCGCCGCCGCCAGCGCGAGGCGCCGGCCGAACCGTCCTACGAGGAGCAGCCCGGCCGCGGCCACCAGGCCGCCGACCAGTACCGCCCAGCGCAGCCACGGCAGATAGTCCGGGGTCCGGCCGAGCAGGACGTACGCCCAGACCGCCGTACCCGCGGCCGTCGCTCCCAGCGCCAGCGACGCCAGGAACGACGCACGCTCCTCCCACAGCATCGTGACTCCCATGCCGACGACGGCCGCGATGTACGGGGCCAGCGCGACCGTGTAGTACTCGTGGAAGATGCCGGCCATGAAGCTGAAGACCCCCAGGGTCATCAGCAGCGCCCCGCCCCACACCAGGAACGCCGAGCGGGCCGTGTCCGTACGCGGTGTACGCCGGGTCACCACGAAACCCGCGACGAGGAGCAGCAGCGCGGCGGGCAGCAGCCAGGAGATCTGGCCGCCGACGCTCTCGTTGAACATCCGGCCGATACCGGTCTCGCCCCAGCCGCGACCGCCACCGGGCCCGCCACCGGCGTCGCCGCCTCCGCCACCGCCGCCGACGCTTCCGGTCTCGTTGCCGTTGATCCGGCCGAGGCCGTTGTAGCCGAAGGTGAGTTCCAGGAAGGAGTTGTTCTGCGAACCGCCGATGTACGGACGCGAGGACGCGGGCCACAGCTCCACGATCGCGACCCACCAGCCACCGGAGACGATCATGGCGAGACCGGCCAGAGCCAGCTGACCGAACCTGCGCTTCACGGACGTGGGCGCGCACACCGCGTACACCAGCGCCAGGGGCGGCAGGATCAGGAACGCCTGGAGCGTCTTCGTGAGGAACGCGAAGCCGACCACGGCTCCCGCCCACACGAGCCACTTGGTCCGGGCACCTTCCAGCGCGCGCAGCACGCAGTAGATGGTGACGGTCATCAGCAGCGCGAGCAGCGCGTCCGGGTTGTTGAAGCGGAACATCAGCGAGGCGACCGGCGTCAGCACCAGCACCACGCTCGCGATCAGCCCGGCGACGGCGCTGAAGCGGCGGCGTACGGCGGCGTACAGCACCGCGACCGTACCGACGCCCATCAGCACCTCGGGCACCAGGATCTGCCAGGACCCGAGACCGAAGAGCCGTACGGACAGCGCCATCGGCCAGAGCGCGGCCGGAGGCTTGTCGACGGTGATGGAGTTCGCGGCGTCGGAGGAGCCGAAGAAGAAGGCCTTCCAGCTCTCGCTGCCCGCCTGGACGGCGGCGGAGTAGAAGGAGTTGGCGTAACCGGAAGCGCTCAGGTTCCAGAGCTGGAGGACCGTGGCCGCGAGGAGGAGGCCGAGGAAGGCCGGGCGTACCCAGGGGGCGTCCTCGGGCCTGCCCCGCCAGAAGCGGGCGGCGCGGCCGGTGCCGAGGCGGTCCGGGCCGTCCGCCGCCGCCGGGGGCCCGTCGGGCTGAAGGGTCATGGTCATCGTGCGTTCCTCGGGTCGAGAGCTGCGGAGTCGAAAACGACGGTTTCGGAGGTGGAGGCCGATATGGGGGCGGGAACGGAGGTCAAGGTCGAGGTGGATGTCGATGTGGATGTGGACGCGGGGGCGGGGGCGGAGGCGGGGGCGGAGGCGAAGTCGTCCGTACGACGGTCCGGGAAGACCCAGGCACGCAGCAGGAGGAACCGCAGGACCGTCGCCGCGAGATTGGCGGCGATGAGCACGGCCAGCTCGGTGGAGTGGGAGGGCGTCCCGGAGGCCACGTCCAGCGCCGCCAGCGAACCGCTGGTCAGCGCGAGGCCGATCGCGAAGACGACCAGGCCCTGGGCCTGGTGGCGTACGGCGTTCTCCCGGCCCCGTACCCCGAAGGTGAGCCTCCGGTTGGCGGCGGTGTTGGCGATCGCGGAGACCAGCAGGGCGGCGGCATTGGCGAGTTGTGGACTCGCGGTGGTTCGGAAGAGGGAATAGAGGAGAAGATAGAAGAGCGTGGACAGGGCGCCCACGACACAGAAGCCGACCAGTTGCCGGGCGAGACCGCCAGGCACCCCACCGATCCGGCGGTCCCTCGGGTCATCCCCGAAGGGCCTCGACAGCCGGTCCAAAGGCAGCGCGCCCACAGCAAGTGCCCGCCCGACCCGCCAGACGCCCTTGAGATCCTCGGTTGCCGTCTTCACGATGTGCACCGTGCTGTTGGGGTCATCGACCCAGTCCACCGGCACCTCATGGATCCGCAGTCCGGCACGCTCGGCGAGCACCAGCATCTCGGTGTCGAAGAACCACCCGGTGTCCTCGACCATCGGCAGCAGCCGCTGGGCGACATCGCCCCGTATGGCCTTGAAACCGCACTGCGCGTCACTGAAGCGCGCGGAGAGGGAGGACTTGAGGATCAAGTTGTACGCCCGCGAGATGAACTCGCGCTTGGGACCGCGCACCACCCGCGACGAGCGGGCCAGCCGGGAGCCGATCGCCAGATCGGAGTGCCCGGAGATCAGCGGGGCGACCAGCGGCAGCAGCGCGTTGAGGTCGGTGGACAGGTCCACGTCCATATAGGCGAGGACCGGCGAATCGGAATGCGACCAGACGGTTCGGAGCGCCCTGCCCCGGCCCTTCTGCTCCAGGCGGTACGCCCGCACCTCGGGGATCGTCGCGTCGAGCGACGCCGCCACCTCAGGGGTGCGGTCGGTGCTCGCGTTGTCCGCGACCGTGATGCGGAAGCTGTACGGGAAGGTGCGGGCGAGGTGGTCGTGCAGGCGCCGCACACAGGGTTCGAGGTCCTGCTCCTCGTTGTAGACGGGAATGATCACGTCGAGCACGGGGGCGTCGGTCACCTCGACCGGGAGGTGCTCCCGGGCCGGGAGAGTGCCCCAAGGGGTGTCGGTTCGCATGGTCCAACACTCGCCAGGGGCGCTGTCACGGCCGTGTGGTGACGCTGTGCCCTGTCTGTGAGTCGTCGCCGAATGCCTCGCCGAATGCCTCAGGCTCCGGCGCCGGGCCCGGCTGCCGTGCGTGGAGCTGGTGTTGCGCGTGCAGGTCGTGTTGCGCGTGCATCTGGTGCTGGTGCTGGTGCTGGTGCTGCTCGGGCAGCTGGTGCTGCTCGGGCGGGATCGGCAGACGTACGGAGAACACGGTCCGGCCGGGCACGCTCTGTACGTCCACGGTCCCGCCGTGCGCGGTGACGACCGCCTGGACGATCGCGAGGCCGAGGCCCGTGGAACCGGCGGCGCGGGAGCGTGACGCGTCGCCGCGCGCGAACCGTTCGAAGACATGAGGGAGGAGCGTGGGAGGAATTCCGGGACCGTCGTCCTGCACTTCGAGTACGACGGAGGGCGAATCGACCGGGAGCGAACCCACGGAGAGCGAACCGACGTATGGCGAACCGGCGGAGAGCGAACCGACAGTGGGCGAACCAGCGGAGAGCGAACCGGCGGAGAGTGAACCGGCGGAGGAAAAGCCGTTCGACGACCAGCCGTTCCTCGCCCCGCCGTCGCTTCGGCGGACACGTGCGGTGACGGTCGTGCCGGGCGGGGTGTGCGTCCGCGCGTTGCCGAGCAGGTTGACGAGCACCTGGTGGAGGCGGGACCCGTCGCCGTGCACGACGGCAGCGGGCTGGTCGGGCTCGGGGAGTTCCAGGCGCCAGTGGTGGCTCTGGCCCGCGGCATGGGCGTCGCTCACCGCGTCCACGACCAGAGGGGAGAGATCGGTGCTCTCGTACGAGAGCGGGCGTCCGGCGTCCAGACGTGCCAGCAGCAGCAAGTCCTCGACCAGGCCGGTCATCCGTTCCGCCTCGGCCTCGATGCGTCCGAGGGCGTGCCGGGTGTCGGGTCCGGTCTCCTCACGGCCGCGCCGGGTCAGTTCGGCGTATCCCCGGATCGAGGCGAGTGGCGTACGGAGTTCATGGCCGGCGTCGGCGACGAACTGCCGTACCCGCGTCTCGCTCTCCTGCCGGGACGCGAGGGCGGAGCCGACATGCCCGAGCATCCGGTTGAGGGCGGCGCCGACCTGTCCGATCTCGGTGCGGGAGTCGGCCTCGGCGGCCGGGACCCGTTCGAGAGGGGCCACCTCGCCGGTGTGCAAAGGAAGTTCGGAGACCCGGGTGGCCGTGTGCGCGACGCGGCTGAGCGGCCGCAGCGCGACCCCGACGAGGGCGCCGCCGGCGATCCCGGCAGCGATCACCCCGGCGAGGGTGACGCAGATTTCCACGATCACCAGGGTGTTGAGGTTGTTCTGCACCTCCGTGAGGGGCACGCCGACGAGGAAGTCGCCATTGATGCCGGAGATGTAGGTGACCCGGTAGTCGGTGTTGTCGTCGCCGGGGAGCCTGACGGTGTGCGGGCTGGTGTCCCGTGGGACGGTGGCGAGCGCGGCCGTCTGCGCCTTGGTGAGCGGTGTTTCCTCGACATCCGTCACGGAGTCCTCGGTCTTCCTGGTGCTGATGAGGCCTCGGCCGACGCTGCCGTCGTCCGACACGGCCGCACCGAGCGTGCCGAGAGGCGTGCCACCGCTCGTGACGATCCTCAGCGGGTCCTTGCCCTGCGGCAGGCTGCCACCAGGCCCCACCCCGTCCCGGATGCTGCCCTGCGGCGGCCCGCCGGCCCGCTTGGCTATGTCGCTGACCTGCGTGTCCAGCTGGTCGTACAGATAGGAGCGGAACGCGATCGTCGTGACCGCCCCGATCACCGTCCCCACCACGGCGATCAGCATGACCGCCGACACCACCAGCCGGGTCCGCAGCGACCAGCGCCGCCCCGCCACATGTTTCAACGTGGTGCGCCTCATCGCGGGGCGTCGGCCGGATCGGCCGGTTTGATCAGGTAGCCCGCACCACGCCGGGTGTGGATCATCGGCGCGCGCCCCGCGTCGATCTTCCGTCGCAGATAGGAGATGTAGAGCTCGACCACGTTGGCCTGACCGCCGAAGTCGTACGACCACACCCGGTCGAGGATCTGTGCCTTGCTCAGCACCCGGCGCGGGTTGCGCATCAAATAGCGCAGCAGTTCGAACTCGGTCGCCGTCAGATGGATCGAGTGCCCGTCACGGGTGACGTCGTGGCTGTCCTCGTCGAGTGTCAGGTCCCCGACGACCAGCAGCGACTCGCTGCGGACGGCCGCCGCGCCCGACCGCCGTATCAGCCCGCGCAGCCGGGCCACGACCTCCTCCAGGCTGAACGGCTTGGTGACATAGTCGTCGCCGCCCGCCGTCAGCCCGGCGATCCGGTCCTCGACGGCGTCCTTCGCGGTGAGGAAGAGCACCGGAACCTGCGGCAGATCGCGCCGCAGCCGGCCCAGCACCGCCAGCCCGTCCATGTCGGGCAGCATCACGTCCAGTACGACCGCGTCGGGCCGGAACTCCCGCGCCGAACGCATCGCGCCCGCGCCGTCACCGGCGCTGCGCACCTCCCAGCCCTCGTAGCGCAGGGCCATGGACAGCAACTCGGTCAGCGAAGCCTCGTCATCGACGACGAGCACCCGGACAGGGCTCCCGTCCGGCCTGAGCATTTCGGTGCGCCCGCGGGGCGAGGTGAGGGTCATGCTGCTCACCCTGGCGAGCACCCCTGAGAGCGTCCTTTCCAGTTCCTGTGAATTACCTGAGAAAGCCTTGGGAGCCCGAAGAGCCGTGCCCCGTTCCCGTAACAGACCGCTCGTAGCCAGTCGTCCCCCAGCCCGAGCCGTTCCAGGGCCTCCAACTGGTGGACGTACGGATACGGAAGGTTGGGGAAGTCCGACCCGAGCAGGATCCGGTCCCCCAGGTCCGCGAGCCGCCCCTTCTCCGCCGCCGGGAACGGCGCGAAGCCCTCGCTGAAGTCGGTGAACGCCATGGTCGTGTCCAGTGCGACCTCCCCGTACCGCTCCGCGAGGTCCAGGAAGTCCGCGTACTCCGGCATCCCGAGGTGCGCGACGACCAGCCGTAGCCGAGGATGGCGCGCCAGCAGCCGCCCGACCGGCTCGGGCCCGGTGTGCCTGCCCGGCACGGGCCCCGAACCGCAGTGCGTCACCACCGGGACACCCGCCTCGGCGAGCAGCCCCCAGACCGGATCGAGCCGCTCGTCGTTCGGGTCGTACGCCCCGACCTGGAGATGCGACTTGAAGATCCGCGCGCCGCTCTCGACGGCCTCGCGTACGTAGGACTCGACGCCTTCCTCGGGGAAGAACGTGGCCGTCCGCAGGCAGTCGGGGGTACGGGCGGCGAACGCGGCGGCCCAGCCGTTCAGCCAGTCGGCCATCCCGGGCTTGTGGGGATAGAGCATCGAGGTGAACGCCCGCACGCCGAACGCCCGCAGCAGCGCGACGCGTTCGTCCTCCGCGTGCCGGTAGGAGATGGGCCATTCCCGGCCGATGAGCGGTCCCGCCGCATCGAAGTAGGCCCACACCTTCTCCAGGACGCGTCCGGGCATGAAGTGCGTGTGTACGTCCACGAGGCCGGGCAGCCCGATCCGCTCCAGGAACCGCCGTACGGCTTCGGCTTCCTCCGCGCCCCCGGCCTCGGCCGCGCCCGCGCCCTGGCCCCCGGCCCCGGACTGGCCCCCGGCCTGCGCTCCAGCTCCGGCTCCGGCTCCGGCTCCGGCTCCGGCTCCGGCTCCGGCTCCGGCCGGATGATCATCCATAACACCCACCAACGACCCTCCCCTCAGAAGAGCCCGTCCTGTACGCCGCCGCCGGACACGTCCCGTACCGGCACCGTGACCGTGCCGCCGCCCCCGGCCGGGTCCACAGCGTTCATGTCCACTCCCACCAGCTCCCACCCGCTCATGAGCCGGGTGTCCAGGACGAGCAGTCCGCCGTCGGCCGTCGCGAGATGCAGATCGGGTCCGGCGGCGGCGACCAGCCGCCCGGAGACGACTCCGCCATCGGTCAGTTCGGTCACGACACCGGTGACGGGCGCCGCCCCGGCGCCTTCCAGCCCGAACAACTCCACATGATCGAACCCCACGAACCCCACCCGCTCCAGCGACTGCGGCCACCCGTCCAGCGCGACGGCCCGTGCGTGCAACCGCTCGATCTCGGCGGCCCGTTCCGCGCGTACCGGCAGCGTGGACCGTACGGCCCGTTTCGCCGCGTACGGGATACGGTCCGGCACCCCCAGCGCCGTACGCAACAGCTCCTCCGTCCGCCGCGCGGCCATCAGCGGCCCGCGCCCGAGCCAGCTGAACGACACGGCGCCCTGTTCCAGCAGCCGCGCCGGGCCGCGCTCCTCGGCGGTGATCCCGACCTTCACCATCCCGGGGCCGAACCACGCGAGATAGACGCGGTAGGCCCGGGGATCGTCGGCGACGGTGTCGGCGGCCACGGAGTGCGTCCGGTCGAGCCGCGCGCACTCGGGACACTGCCCGCCGGTACTCCGCCCGGCGACCGGCGCGGCGACGGGACACGCGTTCCCCCGCGCCCCGGCACACCGACGGGCCCCGACGGCCCGGAAGCCCAGGTCACGCCCGTACACCAGGGGACTCTCCCGCCGGTCTCGGCCGGGAGGCCCGCTGTGCCCGCCCAGCGGCCCGCCGTCCCGGCCCGGGGATCTGCCCCACACCAGCACGGGAGCCCCGTCCGGCCACCGAAGCCCGGAGCACTGCCAGCCCATACGCGTACCGCCACTCCGCCGCTCTCGGTCCCGTACCCCGACACCAGAATCCCTCATCCCCGACGATCACCCCGCCCAGTGGCTCCCTGCACTTCCCCAACCCGCGAACACTCGCCAACTCTGTTCGATCGACTGGCAGGATGACAGCGGGAGCAGGGACGGAGACGGCGGACCGACACGGAGGCCTGAGGCAGTGGAGACGACATTCGTACGGTTCCAGGGCACGGAACGCAGCCCGCGCGGCCACTTCCCCGGCGTCTTCGCCCTGGCCAACGGTCTGGCCCGGAAGGGCGTCCTGAGCGACGAGGAGTGGCACTTCTGGCGGTCCAGCAACGACTGGTACGACGCGAACTACCCCGACCCGTCGACCGCCGACCCCGCCGTCTACGACCCCGAGCTGCACCCTGGAGCGGTTGCCTGGTTCAGGTCCTCGGCCGAGGACCTGATCAAGCGGGTGGACGGCTACCTGGACATCCTCACCGCCCACGGCGTCGAATGCCGCATGGTGCAGTCGACGGACCCGGGGAGGATCGTCTACGAGGACGACTACCAGATCGTCGTCGTGCCGCACATACCCCCGCCGCAGCACTTCAAGGGCAACCTGTCGGCCTGAGAAACCGCCGCCGCTCCCCCGGGTCCGAGCGGACCGTCGCCGAACTGATCGGCGCAGGCCGGAAGGCTGTTCCACCCGGTGGCCCGACGCCACCGGCCGGAGAAGTGCGGCGCGTGGCGGCCCTCCCCGTCGGCGCTACGCTGCGGGCCATGACTGAGGCTTTTGTCGGCGGTGGCCAGCACCCGTCGTGCGGAATCTGCCCGTCGCGTCGCTTACCTCTCGGTGAGTTCGACGTGATCGACCGCCCCTCACGCGACTGCCCGTTCGACCCCGCTGACGGTTACCGGTACACAGCGGCCGGCGTGCCCGTATGCGTACACCCGGAGAAGGTCGGGCTTCCGCCGGGCCGGTACAAGAGCGAGGGCACGCCGTTCACGGTGGAGCTGGAACTGCCGGACAGCGCCGCCGAGTTGGACGCGTACTTGTACGGCGTGATGCACGGCGCGGCGCCCGGAGTGCTCCAACTGCTCATCGAACGAGCCGCCCAGGAAATCCCCCGCGCCTTCCCGGAGGTCGACGTACTCCGAACGCTGCGCCGCGCGCTCAACTAGGGCCTGTCCGGCCGGTCTTGTCGGATCGGCCCGGGGCGTCCGGCGCCGTGGATCGCAAGCGCCAGGGCGCGCGCAGGGTGGTTTCCAGTGGGCGTTTCGGCAATGCGGCGAGGCGCGGTGCCAGACGTTCCGGGCCCGGCGAAGACCGGTCGGACAGGGCCGGGGGCCTCTCGTCTGGATCGTGCCGGACTCGGCCCCCTAGAACCCCTACGACCCCCAGTGTGCCGACGGACGAGCGTTCGCGGGGCGGGCGTCGGGTACGACTGGGCGCATGATCTTCCATCTGCTTCCCCTCGACGACTGGCGACGCGCCCCGGACCAGCCGTACGCACCCGCGTCGCTCGCCACCGACGATTTCATCCACTGTTCCCCGGACGAACCGGTCACCCTGGCCATAGCCAACGCGTTCTACCGCGACACGGCGCGCCCGCTGCTGGCGCTGCTCATCGACGAGGACGCGCTGGAACCGCGGCTGGTCTGGCAGCAGGCCGAGAAGGCACCGCCCGGGGTCGCGGACGACACACGGTTCCCGCATGTGTACGGCCCCCTCAACCGGAGCGCGGTGAAGGAGATCCGGGGAGTCGAGTGGGACGCGACCGGTGCCGCGACAGCACTCGTGCCCGCGACGTTCTGACCCACGGTGCCGACGGTCGGGGCCACGTGACCCGCGGTGCGGATGCGGCCCGCGCCGCGGGTGCGGGGCCCGCGATATGCCGGTCAGCCGCCGTGACCGACGGCACGAACGGGTCAGCTCGAACACCCGGCAGTCAGCGACATCACCGCGACCACGCTCAATACGGGCACGGCGGCCCCCGGCCCGCTCCGGCCACCCGACCGTGCGGCGCGCACTGGCGCCCCGCGCCTTGTACACAGACCGCCTCGCGGGACTCTTCAGCCTCGTACTGCCGTCACCGCAGCCCAAAAGAGGTCAGCCGAGACAGGGCCGCTCTGCGGTTCGTCCAGCCATCTCCATGCCGCCACCAGGCAGCGCCCAGAGGTCGTTGTCCCGGCGGCGCTGAAGGAGAATGCGCCCTTCGTCGTCGGTCACCACGGCGGACGCGGCAACCACCAAGCTGTTCGGCTCCGGTGCCGCCGGGTCGTCGTAATACTCGGTCCGCGCCATGATCACGTCACCCTTCCCTCACCGGCGTCGCGGTCTCCCACACCGCGTCGAAGCTGCCGGCGTAGATGTCGAACATGCCGCCCGCTCCACTGCGCCGAAGATGCCACACGGGGGCACCGTAGGCGTTCACGCCCCGGACGTGGGCATTGACCATCGCCTGATCGTCCGCGCGATAGATCGAGTTGTAGAGCGTGGTGGCATGGGTCCGCACCTCGATGCCGGATACCGGAGCAAGGGGGCGACAGTGCATGAGGGCGAGTCGGCAACGGGACTCGCTCCCGTGGCCGAACTTCTCTTCCCGACCGCACTGTTGGACGTTCACGCTGTCCGGGTCGCCGAGCGCGATGCGGAACCGTACACCCGTCGGCAGCTCGCTCTCATAACAGGTCGTTGAGCCGCGGGTACGCCTCGTGGAGGAAGACGGCGGCATACACCAACACGTCGATGTGCTCGCGGGCCTTCGTCAGCATGTCCACGAAGGTGGACACGGGGATGTCCGCCCGCTGGTCGTGGAGAGCCACGAGTTCCGGACTGACAGCGCGGGCAGGGCGGGCCTGCCGGAGCGCGGGCCATAGGGCGTGCACGTCATCTCCTAGCGTTTGCGCTGTCAGCATGGCTGTGGCGCGGCGCGGCGTACGCCCCGAATTGACCCATCGTTCGACGGACTTGGGATCGGCTTCGGCCTTGTCCGCGAGGGCGGTGTACGTCCAGCCGCCGGCCGCCATGGCGGCGCGTAGGCGGTCCGGAATGGGATGCCGTACCGGACAACGTGGTGGCGCCGAGTCCGCGGGAGGAACTGAACGCCCGCCTGGCCATCAAGAACGGCAACAGTCGGTTAGGGCTGTGATGCACGCTATCGGCCAGTACGCAGGTGTCCTGCTCATCAAGGTTCACGTGGCGGGGATCCCGATCCGTCCGCTCTCGCATTCCATACGCCCATCTGCCTCACGCCACGCCCACCTACGATTTCCTCGAGCCGAGGCTGAATAGCGAATTCACGAAGATCACCCGTTTGCGCCCCATCACCGCGCACTTCTTAGTGTTATATCCCAACGACAGAAAAAGACGGTCTGCGCAATCCGGGAAGTTCCCGCTATGCCACCGTCCCACTCAGGAGTTGGTCTCTCGATGACGCTTGAATTTCCTGTCGTGACGCTAAGACGCACGATGTCGACTTGGGCCTCGTCGGTGCTCACTTTGGTGCTCACCGCCACTGTGATCGCCGCTACGTCAACGCAGGCGGTTGCCCTCGCCACCCCTGTGCCTCTGGGTACGGCGACAAGTTTCGCGGTTCTGGCCGGTCAGTCCGTCACCAACACCGGTCCTTCGGTGATCACCGGAGACCTCGGCGTGAGTCCGGGAACGGCGATCAGCGGGTTCCCTCCGGGTCTGGTGAACGGGGTCCAGCACTCCGCGGACGCGGTTGCCCTTCAGGCCGAGACGGACCTGGTCGCGGCGTACAACAACGCCGCCGGACAGGCCACGAACGGCGCCCTTCCCCCGGACGCCGGTGGTCTGGAGCTCGTTCCGGGCGTCTACACCTCCTCGTCGACGCTCGGGCTCACCGGCACCCTCACCCTGGATGCCCAGGGCGACCCCAACGCCGTCTGGGTGTTCCAGGTCGGTTCGGGTCTTACCACGGCGTCCGCCAGCCGAGTGCTCCTGATCAACGGCGCTTCGCCGTGCAATGTGTACTGGCAGATCGGCAGTTCGGCCACGCTGGGCACCGGCACCACGTTCGTGGGCACCATCATGGTCCTGACCTCCATCTCGGTGACCACGAACGCGAGCATCGACGGCCGGGCGCTGGCCCGTAATGGTTCGGTGACGCTGGACACCAACAGGATCACCCGCCCGCAGTGCGGCACCACCACCGGGGGGACCACGACCACCGGAACCACCACCGGTACGACAACCGGAACCACAACGGGCACCACAACGGGCACCACCACCGGTACGACAGCCGGTACGACGACCGGTACGACGACCGGCACCACCACCGCAGGTACATCGGGCAGCGCCACCAGCGGCTTGCTCGGCGGGGTTCTCGGTGGCCTGACGACGGGTGGAGTCACCAACGGCGGTGTTCTGGGAGGCGTCCTGACGGGAGGCGTCGTCGCGGGGAACACGGCCGGCAACATCACGGGCGGGAATGTGACCGGTGGCAACGCTGGTGGCCCCGTCACACCTCCGCACCACGGCAAGCCCGGCCACGGACACCACGGCAAGCCCGAACACGGCGGGCCCGGTCACGGACACCATGGCAAGCCCGAACACGGCAAGCCTGGTCACGGGGACCACGGCAAGCCCGAACACGGCAAGCCTGGTCACGGGGACCACGGCAAGCCGGGCGGCTGGGAGGACCACGGCAAGCCGGAGCACGGCAAGCCCGAGCACGCGGACCACGGAAAGCCCGGCGGCTGGGAAGACCACGGCAAGCCGGAGCACGGCAAGCCGGGTGACTGGGAAGGCCACCAGGGCTACGGTGACAAGCCGGACATGTCCGGTTACCAGGGCGACGACAAGGGCCATGGCGACCAGCCCGGCGAGCACGAGGGCTTCAACGGTTAAGAGTGCGAGCAGGACCGGTGGCGGGGGGGGGGGGGGGGGGGGTTGGGGGGCCCCCCGGCCCGGGCTATAAAAAAAAAAAACCGTATGAAAAGCGCCGGTCTGCGCGCCGGGGTGGGGGTGGGGGGGGGTGGTGTATTAGAAGGGT
>NZ_JBIUTF010000005.1:207757-281311 GCF_044741745.1 Streptomyces sp. NPDC088116
AACAGCAAGGCGTAAAGGTCGGTGGTGTGGGGGGGGGGGGGGGGGGCCGGGGGCCCCCCCCCCCCCCCCCCCCCCCCCCCCCCCCCCCCCCACCGGTGAAATTCCAAGAAATACGCGAGTGAACAGCCGAGTTGGGAAGGCCGGGTGGGCTGTGGCGGGTGTCTTTGAATCAGTGGTTGTGAAGGACAAGGAGCAGACAGGTGGTGGTCCGACCGCACCAAAATCGTCCGGAGAATTACTCACGGCCCACGGCCCGTCGCAGCGGCCCGGTCCGCTGAGTGCAGGACTGGGTGCGGCAGTGGTGCTGTGCCTGGCGATTTCTCTGATCCATGTGCTGATGATGTTTCTGCATGTGGCCCCTTCCAACGCCGTTTCCCAGCAGTTCAGTCGGCAGGTCAACACGTGGGTCTATCCGTTGTTCGAGCAGAACTGGCGCCTGTTCGCGCCGGAACCCGAGTCGGTCAACCGGCAGATCTCCGCGAGAACCGCGCACCTCACCGCGGACGGCACCGTGCGGGTGAGCAATTGGCTCGACCTGAGCGCGGTTGACAATTCAGCGACCAAGCACAATGTTCTCCCGAGCCATACGACACAGAACATGCTGCGCCGGGCCTGGACCTCTTATACCGAAATGCACGGCAGCGATGACGAGCCCCGTACCGAGCGCGCCGTGATGATCCAGAAGTATCTGCGCAATATCGCGGCGGCCCGTGTCACCGCCCATCACCGTGGTGCCTTCGAGTCCATTCAACTTCGCGTCACCAGTCTGCCCATCGCCCCGCCCGCCACGGCGAACGGCGACCGCCCGGCGGTCAGGACAGCGCCCGCGCCGAGCGACATCCGTGTCCTCCCCTGGTGGAAGGTGACCCCCGATGGGAACTGAACGAGAGCCGGTCACGGCATCCGCACCCCGTCCCCACTCCCGCCCCCGATGGCGCGCAGCCAACTCGCGGCTCCTCCACCGGGCCGGTGCGCTCTTGGCCGTACTGACCGAGCGGCCCGTGTCCCTGTACGCCACGGCGGTGCTGCGCATCGGGTACGGCCTGCTCTACCTCCTCTTCCTGCTGCGCGAGTTCCCGCACCGCGACGAGATCTGGGGGCCAGGTTCGGCGTGGACGCCGACGCTGGCGAAGCAGTTGTTCGACCAGACGGAATGGGCGAGCTTCCTGACGCTGTCCGACAGCAGGGCGTACTTCGAGGTCTGCTACGCGGTGGCCGTCGTGACGTCCGCACTCTTCATGCTGGGCTGGCGGACCAGAGCCGTGTCCGTGCTGTTCGCGGTGGTGGTGGCCTCGTTCCACGCCCGGTCGATCTTCATGACAGACGGAGGAGACAACCTCATCCTCCTCATGGCCGTCTACCTCGTCTTCACCGCATGCGGCCGACGCTGGTCCCTCGACGCACGCAGGGCCCGGCTCCGGACCTCCCAGGACAGAGCGCCCAAGCGGCCGGCCGATTCACACAGAACCGGACTTACGGGTCAACTCGGTGACGCACGGCAAACGTTGGTCACCGTCCTGCACAACTGCGGCATGTTCGTCATCGCCGCCCAGATCTGCATCCTCTACGGCTCCGCCGGCCTGTACAAGGTGCAGGGCACCACCTGGGGGAACGGCACAGCCCTCCACTACGTGCTGAACCTCGATCTGTTCCGGCCCTGGCCCGCGCTGTCCCACATGACAGACGGCCACATGACGCTGATCGCCATCGTCAGCTACCTGACCGTTCTGTTGCAGGTCGCCTTCCCGTTCGTCCTGTTCGGCCGGCTCAAGTACCCCGTCCTGGCAATGCTGCTGGGCATGCACATCGGCATCGGGGTACTGATGGGGCTACCGCTCTTCTCCGGCGCGATGATCATCGCTGATGCCGCGTTCCTCCCGGACCGCTTCTACCAGTCCCTGGCACGGCTGTGGCGGCGTACCGCACGGCCGACAGAGACCACCGGGGTCGGCTCACCAGCCGAAGGCACCGCGAACGTCCCGTCACAGCCCGGCCCCGCCGTCGTACAGAGGACGGGCTGACTGTCGGATACCGACGGCGCCTGTCCGTCCCGGGCTCCCGGGCGATTGCCGTCGAACACTTCCGTCAAGGCAAAAACCAGAGGCCCTGTGGATTCCTCCACAGGGCCTCTGGTCTGCTGTGCACTCGGCAGGATTCGAACCTGCAACCTTCTGATCCGTAGTCAGATGCTCTATCCGTTAAGCTACGAGTGCTTGGCGTTCCGGGCTTTTTCTTCCCGGTCGGCGTTGCGAGAACAACATTACATGACCTGCGCCGTCAGATGAAATCCGTTAGCCAGACTATGGCTGACCTGCGAAAACACCTCAGAATCAGCCCGGCGCACCCGGAGTGTCCGCAGCCTCCCCCGAGCCGTTCAACGACCGAAGCCCCGGCCGTGGGGCCGGGGCTTCGGTGATCGACACGCGGAGGCGGAGGGATTTGAACCCTCGATGGGCTTTAAGACCCAAACCGCATTAGCAGTGCGGCGCCATAGACCGGACTAGGCGACGCCTCCAGCTACATCCGCGCTCGCGCGAATGGTGCGTGCAGATGATGACACAGCCGGGTGGGCTGCCACCAATCGGTTCTCACGGTACTAGGCAGGCGGGCCGTAGAGCAAAGCACCTCCCGGGTGCGCAACGCATGGGGCCCACGCGCGTTAGAGATGCCGGGACGCCGTCCCCGGATCCGTAGAGATCGGTAACCTTTCAGGAGCTTCCATGCTGCGTCGCCTCGTCTGCACCGCCGCCGCCTCCGTCGCCGTGTCCGCCGTCGCGCTGGGCGCCGTCGCACCCGCCGCCTCCGCCGACGCCTTCGCCAGTACCTCCACCGTTCCGCTCACGCAGTTCACACGGCTGGCGCAGATCGCGCCCCTCGCGCCGATCGCGGAGCGCGCGCCGCTTCCGCTTCCCCTGCCCGAGGGGCGCGAGGGGCGTGGGGGGCGCGAAGGGGGACTGAAGGCTCAGGACGCGTTCAGCGTCACCGTCGCGGGCCTCAAGACCAAGGCCGCCCCGGCGACCTACCAGCTGAGGTGCGGGCCGGCCGGTGGGTCGCATCCGCAGGCCCGGTCCGCGTGCAACCGGCTCGTGCAGCTGGCCGCCGACGGGAAGGACCCGTTCGCGCCGGTGGCCAAGGACGCGCTGTGCACGATGCAGTACGGCGGCGACGCCACCGCGCGCGTCGCAGGTACCTGGAAGGGCCGGAGCGTCAAGGCCGTCTTCAACCAGAAGAACGGATGCGAGATCGCCCGCTGGCGGACGCTGGAGCCGTTCCTGCCCAGCGCCGCCTCGTAGGAGTCGGCGATCAGTCCGCGTCGGCGGTCATCGGCGGTCCGTCCCCCGGGCGGGTCGCCGTCCGCCGGGCAGGTCGCCGTCCACCGCCGAAAAGTCGGCCCCCGGAATACGTGCAGGTAGCGGCGTCCGAGACGGATTGCGGACCGGTGACCTGGGTATGAGGTGCCGGTGGCACAAGCCATCCGCACACAACCCCTGCGAGAGCTCCCGCTCATCCGCCGCCGGGGTCACCGTTCCAGCCCTTAGACTCCCTTCAGTGACAGGCCAGGACCCGAGGGGCAAGATGGGTGCGGCCGTCCGCAAGGTGCAGTAGGTCAGGGAGGAAGCGTCTCGTGAGCAGCAGGCCATCCCGGGGCGCTGCTCGCCTCGCGGCGATACTCGACGCACTGCCCGACGGCTTGGTGCTCGTCAACGCCAACGGCACGATCGTCAACGCCAACACCATCGCGCTGGAGATGTTCGAGACTCCCGGCACCGCGCTGGTCGGTCGCGGGCTGCTCGATCTGCTCCCCGAGTTCGACTCCAAGCTGATCCCCGGTTCCATGCGCCGCCCCGCTTCGGCGGACGCCCGTGGCCGTACGAAGCCGACGCGCATGATGGCACGGCGTACGGACGGCGGGGAGTTCCCGGCCGAAGTCACCAGCGCGAGCCTGGAGGACGGCCGGGACGCCTACAACGACTCGCACAGCTACACCGGCGACGAGCTGCTGATGCTGGTCGTACGGGATCTGTCCGGGACCATGGACACCGAGGCGGAGCTGGCGCGTTCGCAGCGGCAGACCGAGATGATCCTGCGGGCCGCGTCGGAGGGTGTCGTCGGTACGGACACCGACGGCCGGGTCGTCCTCGTCAACCCCGCCGCCGCCCAGATCCTCGGCTTCCGCGCCAGCGACCTGGGTGGCCATGAGCTGCACCCGCTGATCCTGCACTCGCGCGCGGACGGCGAACCCTTCCCGTACGCGGACTCGCCGCTCGCGGACACGCTCAGGTCGGGGCGCAAGCACCGGGTGCGCGGGCAGGTGCTGTGGGCGAAGAGCGGCAAGCAGGTGCCGGTCGACCTGACGACCGCGCCGGTACGGGACGGCGACCAGCTCGTCGGCGCCGTGATGACCTTCACCGACCGGCGTCCGTACGACGAACTCAGCGAGCAGCACACCACCGAGCTGGCCGAGGCGGCGGAACAGCACGCGGCGGAGCTGACGGAGACGACGGTCCGCCTCACCACCGAGCTGGCCGAGACGACCGACCGGCTCACCAGCGAACTCGCCGAGACGACCGACCGCCTCACCGCCGAACTCGCCGCCGCCGACGAACGGCACGCGGCGGAACTCGCCGACCGCAGCGACCGGTACGCGGCCGAGATCGAGGAACTGACGGAGCGGTACCAGGAGACGGCCGACCGGCACTCCCAGCTGACCGCCGTCCTCGGCGAATCGCTGCGCGGGCCGCTGGAGGAGCTGCGCGGCGAACTGACCACCCTCTCCGCCGATCCGGCCGGGCAGCTGTGGCCCGAGGCCAACCAGATCCTGCATCATCTGGCCGCCGGTTACTCCCGGATGACGACGCTCGTGGACAACGTCCTCGGGTACCAGAAGCTCGACGCCGGAACGGAACAGCTGGCCAAGACGAACACCCTGCTCGACGGGGTCGTGGCGGCCGGTGTGGAGGGCGCGGTCGAGCTGATCGGGCCCGGCCGGGCGCAGTTCGCGGTGCATGCCCCGCCGATCGAGGCCGAGGTGGACGGCGGACGGCTGGCCACGGCGCTCGCGCATCTGGTCGCCGATGTGGCCGGGGTCGACTCGACGGGCCGGGCCCGGGTCGTGCCGGGTGGCGGTTACCTCGACTCGACGATCGTGGTCGCCGCCGCGCAGCGCGGCAATGTCGTACGGATCGAGGTGCGCGGTCCGTTCGCCGGTGGTGATCCGGTGCATGAACCGATCGTGCGCGGGATCGTACGGGCGCACGGCGGCGTGCTCCAGACGCACGAGGTGCCGGGCATGAGCGGCAGCGCGTACGTACTGGAGGTGCCGCTCGGCGAAGGCGCGGGTACGGTCCAGCCGCCCGCCCAGGCGCCGTCGGCGCAGCCCGCGCTGCCCGCCCAGGCGTCGCAGTCCCCGCAGTCCCCGGAGTCTTCGTCGCCCTCACCGTCCTCACCGTCCTCGCAGCAGCGTGGTCCTGGCACCTCGGCGGGTGGCAGGCGGCGAGCGCGGAGGGCGTCCACGGACGCGTTCCTCGACGGCCCGGTGGAGGCCCCCGGCGACCGCGAGCCGACAGGACGGCGCCGGGCGCGCGCGGCCGGCGCGGCCGAGGACGCCACAGCCTCTGAACAGGACAGCCAGGGCGGTCAGGGCGGTGGGACCGGTCAGAGTGACCAAGGTGGTCAGGGCGGTCAGCTGATTCCGGCGCAGGCCTCCGGTCCCGGTGGCGGCACCGGCCGTCGGCGTGGGCGGCCGAGCCCTGCGGAGGAGTCCGAAGCACCCGCGCCGAATGCCGGGGCCCGTTTCGCCCTGCCCCCGGGCGCGCCGTCCGAGGGGTCGGTCGTCACGGCCGCCGAAGGGGCGCATCCGACCGGGCGCGCGGCGCTCGGCCAGGCCGTACCGCCCGGAGGGGTGCCTCCGGAGACCGCGACGGGGACAGGGCGGCGGGCGCGGCGCGCGCTGCCGGCCCTGCCCTCGGGTCCCGTGTCGCCCAGTCCGATCGCGGCTCCCGGTCCCGTGGGGCCCGCCAGTGCCATCCCACCCGCCGCTCCGGCCGAGGCTGCCTCGCCGTCCGCCCCCGCAGCGCCGTCGGCCGAGCCCGCGGCCCCGGCTCAGGGGCAGCTCCAGCCTCCGGGCGCGACGCCCGGTACGTATCCGGTTCCCTCGGCCGGTGCCTCCCCGGGGCAGCCCGCCGGGCGCCGGGCACGGCGCGCGCTGGCACCCGCGCAGGAACGGCCCGCCCCCGCACCTGCCGAGGAAGGACCCCGGAGCGCGTTCGCTCTGCCGCCCGCCGCTGCCGACCGGACGCCTTCCCCGGCCCCGCCGACCGGGCCCGCCGGGCCCATCAGGCCGACGGCCGACGGTTCGGTGCCGGGCCACCACGACGCCGTACGGGACGCCGCGGAGCCGGAAGCCGATCACACCCCGCCGAAGGCGCACCCCTTGCCGCCGGGGCGGCGCCGGGCGCGCAGTGCCCCCGCGGCAGCGCCCGAGTGGCCCGAGAGCGGTACTCCCGGTCAGGGACTCGCCTGGCCCGCGGCGGAGAACCAGATCGAAGGGGCCGAAGGGGTCGAAGAGCCCGTCGAACTCGACACCGGTGCCATGGCCGTCGACCCGCACGGCTGGGCGGGGCCCGGCCAGGACGCCCCCGGCCGGGGCGCGGGCCTGGGGACCAACGGGCAGGGACTGCCGGCCTCTTCGGGCTTCGGCATGATGCCCGGCCCGCCCGGCTGGCCCGACGCCCCCGAGCCGAGCAGCGGCACCGACGGTGCCGGCCAGGGCGCGTACGGCGTCGCGAACGGGCGGCCCGCGCGCACTCGCGCCCACGAAACGGACAGCCGTACGGACATTCGTACGAACGGTGGCACCGGCAGCGTTCCGACCGGCCAGGCACCCCGGACCGCTGGGGCGCCTGGGACTCCTGGGGTTCCCGTAGTTCCCGGGGCCGGACAGGTGACGCCGACCGGACAGGTCGCACAGGCCTCTGAAGCCACATCCGCCTCGTCCGCCGCTTCGGCCGCCTCTTCGGAGTCGTCTCTTCCGGATCCCCGGCTCGGCGCTCACCAGCCGCTGCCGCCCGCGCAGCCCCTCCCCGAGGAGACACCGCCGCCGGCACCGATCCCGCCCGACTCGACCATGGGGCGCGCCTTCAACGTGCGTACTCTCGGCCAGGGCATGCCCTTCGTCCAGCCCCAGACGCAGAATCAGTCCCAGGCCCCGACGCGGGGCAAGGCACCCGGGCAGGGGCAGGCGCAGGGCAAGGCTCCGGGCCAGCCGCAGTCCCTCGGGTCCGGCAGGCGCCGCAAGCTGGGCACCCCGCCCGACGGCACCGAGCGCGCCGAGCCGAATGCCCAGTCCCACCCGCAACTTCACGCGCAGCCCCACCAGGGTCAGCAGCCCCACCAGGGCCCGTCGCAATCCGGCACGGGCACACGCACGGGCACGGGCACGCGCACCGGCGCTTCCCAAACCGCCCAGGCCGCCCAGGCCGCGCAGGCCTCCCTTGGCGGTTCGCGGCTGCCCGCCGCGTACTCGGAGGGACGGTCGTACGCGATAGGAGCGCCCGACGAGGGCGCCGAGGGCCCCGAGCCGCTGGACGGTCCCGGCGGCGCGGTCGAGGTCGCCAACCGCCCGCAGCCACAGCCCGTCGACGACGAACTCCCCCCGGAGCCGCTCGACAACCCCCGTCGGCTGCTGGTCTGGCCCGCGCCGGACGTCGCCACCGAACAGGCGCTGAGTTCCCGTGGCTACCGTCCCGTGATCGTGCACTCCCGCGAGGAGGTCGACGCCCAGATCGCCGCGTTCCCCGCGGCGCTGTTCGTCGACCCGCTGACCGGGCCGATCACCCGGACCGCCCTCCAGTCGCTGCGCCAGGCCGCGGTCGCGGCCGAGGTCCCCGTCCTGGTGACGTCGGGTCTGGGCCAGGCGACCCGCGAAGCGGCGTACGGCGCGGACCCGGCCGTACTCCTCAAGGCCCTGGCACCGCGCGACAGCGAACAGCACCCGTCCCGCGTCCTGTTGATCGAGGAGCACGACGAGATCGCGGTCGCGCTGACGGAGACGCTGGAGCGGCGCCTCATGCAGGTCGCGCGGGCGTCCACCGACGAGGAAGCGGTCCACCTGGCCACCCAGATGCGGCCGAACCTGGTGGTCATGGACCTGATGCAGGTACGGCGCCGACGCGCGGGCATCATCGACTGGCTGCGGGCGAACGGCCAGTTGAACCGGACCCCGCTGGTCATCTACACCTCGACCGGCATCAACGAGGCGGATCTGCCGCGGCTCGCGTCCGGCGAGACCGTACTGTTCCTCGCGGAACGCTCCACCAGCACCGAGGTGCAGTCCCGGATCGTCGACCTGCTCGCGAAGATCGGGACCAACTAGGTCCTGTCCGGTCGGTCTTGTCGGATCGGCCCGGTGGCATTCCGGCAACGCGGCGAGGGTGCGGTGCCGGGTGTTCCGGGCCCGGCGGCCCCCGGCAGGGTCTGTGTCCGCTGCGCGATCCGGGCGCGACCGAGCTGGTACGAGGACGACGGCGCCCTGGGGCCGGCTCGGTGATTGCTCAGGCCCCGGTGAGCTTTCCGGCGGGCGTGGTGTCCTGGACGTGTGCCGCCGGGCTGGGGCGGCCGGGCAGCAGGAGGCAGAGTGGAACGGCCGCGGCGGTGAACGCGGCGGCCCACCAGAAGGCGTCGCCGAATCCCGAGGCCAAGGCGTCGGGGGTGTGCGCGCCGACGGAGGTCCGCTGAAGGATCACGGCCAGGAGCGCGGTGCCCGCGGAGCCGCCGATCTGCTGGGCCATGCGGCCGATGCCGGCGCCTTGGGGGATCTCTTCGGGCTTGAGCCCGACGAAGGGGGCGCCCATGATCGTGATCATCGCGGCTCCCAGTCCGATGCCGCGCAGGAACAGTACGGCCATCAGCGCGATGTCGCTGGTGGAGGCGGTGACGAAGCCGAACGGCACGGTGGCCGCGCAGGTGAGGACGAAGGCGGCGACGGCGACCGGACGCGGTCCGAAGCGGTCCATGTAGCGGCCGGCCAGCGCACGGGAGAGCAGCGTGCCCATGCCTTGCGGGATGAGCAGCAGCGCGGCGCCGAGGGCGGATTCGCCGCGGACCTGCTGCCAGTACAGCGGCAGGAGCAGCATGGTGCCGTACAGGGCGGCGCCGGACAGGAAAACGAGCACCGAGGACGCGGTCAGGGCGCGGTGACGGAAGAGCCGGATGTCGACCAGGGCGTCCGGGCCCCGCCGCAGTGCCCAGCCGAGGTAGCCGAGCAGCAGGGCGAGTCCGGCGAACAGGGGCAGTGCGACCTCGGGGCTGGTCGGTCCGTCGGATCCGGCGAGCCGGGTCAGGCCGTAGATGGCGGCGGCGATGCCCGGTGAGAGCAGGAGCATGCCGACGACATCGAGGCGGGGGCGGGGCGCGGATTCGTCCTTGGGCAGGTTGCGGGCGGCGAGCCAGGCGCCGACGACGCAGAAGGGCACGTTGAACAGGAAGATCCAGCGCCAGTCGCCCAGGTGCAGGATGATGCCGCCCAGGACGGGGCCGACGATCGGGCCCAGCGCGGTGGGCACGGTGATCAGCGACATGACCTTGCCGATGTGGCGGCCCTTGGCCGCCTGCATGATCAGCGTGGTCATCAGCACCATCATGATGCCGCCGCCGAAGCCCTGGACCACCCGGAAAACGATCAGGCTCCGCACGTTCCACGCCGAGGCGGACAGCAGTGACCCGATGAGGAACAGGCCCAGCGCCGCGATCCACAGGCGCTTGCCGCCGAGGGCCGCCTGGAGCCATCCGACCGCCGGCATCACGGTGGCCAGGGCCAGCAGGTAGGCGGTGCTCACCCACTGGATGTCGGCGAGCGAGGCGTGCAGCTGCTCGGCGAGGCTGTCGATGGCGACCGTCATGATCGTGGTGTCGAAGATGACGGCGAGCGCGCCGATGATCAAGGTGAAGGCCAGGCGCCGCAGGGCCGGTTCGATGCGGTCAGGGCCTGCGTCCGCGGATGTGGGCTTGGCGTCATCAGCGTTCATGAGGGCTCCGTAAGATACAGATATCTATCTAACGGGAGCCAGACTAGGCCGCTAGGATTAGATAGGCAAATCTATCTAGAACGCGAGGGGATACGCATGGCCGAGCGACGCCGCGGAGCGGCACTGGAGAAGGCGCTGCTCGACGCGGCCTGGGCGGAACTCACCGACAACGGGTACGCCAGGTTCACCATGGACGCCGTCGTCAAGCGCGCGGGCACCAGCCCCCCGGTCCTCTACCGCCGCTGGTCCGACCGCGACGAACTCGCCCGCGCGGCCATCGTGCACACCCTTCGGGCACATGTCCTCGACGCTCCCGACACCGGAAGCCTGCGCCAGGACGTGCTCACCCTGATGCGGAAGATCAACGACGCCACCCACGTCCAGCTCGTCACCGTCATGAGCACGCACCTGGCCAGTCACCACCAGGAGACCGGAACCAGCCCCGGCAATCTGATCGACCCCTCCGTGACGGGGCGCAAGGAAGCCGTCGACGTGCTCTTCGAGCGCGCCGTCGACCGCGGCGAGATCAAACCCGCGCTCCTCACCGAACGCATCAAGTCCCTCCCCTTCGACCTACTGCGCCACGAGTTCCTCACGACGTTCGCCCCCGCGCCCGACCGCGTCCTCGAAGAGATCGTCGACACGATCTTTCTGCCCCTGGTGCGCTGACCGCGGCACCGCACGCGTGAACCGGGGAGGTGGGCCCTTTTGCCCGAGGAAGATCAAATCGAGCCGCACGCCGACCGCGAAATACCGGAGTGCCAGGGCTCGCGAGCCCTGGCACCATCCGAATGAGAGGCCGTGGACGGTCGATCCTGTCGGGCGTTGCGGGCCCGGCGAAGACCGACCGGACAGGGCCTAGCCGCGGCTCTTGAACTCCGCCGTGCCCAGGGTGGTGAACCAGTCGCGGACCTTGTCGACGTCGTCGGTGGTCGCGAGGGAGAGCAGGAGCAGGATGCGGGCCTTCTGGGCGCTGAGGTCCGCCGCGCCGATCACCGCGCCGTCCGCCTTGTCGTCGTAGACGGCGCCATTGCCCGTACGGGTGGTGGAGGCGAAGACCACGTCCTTCTTCTCGACGGCCTCGTCACGCGCCTTGGTCATCGCCGGTGAGATGCCGCCCGCGCCCGTGCCCGCGGTGACGACACCGGCCGCGCCGGAGTCCGCGAACCCCTTGATGGCCTCGCCGCCCGCGTCCTGATAGCTGTAGGCGATCTCGACCTTCGGCAGGCTCTTTCCCCGGCCCGCGATCTTGTCGAGATCGAACGGCGTCTTCCAGCCCGGCTTGCCGCACTTGTCCACCCGCGCGGGCGCCCTGTTGATCCGGACGCGGTCCTGGTCCACCACGCCCAGGGCGCCGCCGGCACCGCTGTTGAACGTGTCCATGCGCAACGCGTCCGACTTGCGGGCCTCGCGGGCGGCCTGTATCTCGTCGTTGAGCATGATGACGCTGCCGAAGCAGGTCGTCTTGCCGCTGGCGGCAAGCTGGATGGCGTTGTACAGATTCGCCGGCGCGTCGGTTCCGATGACGGTCCAGGGGCGCATCGATCCGGTCAGGATGACCGGCTTGTCGCTGCGGACGGTCAGGTCGAGCCAGTAGGCGAACTCCTCCATGGTGTCCGTCCCGGTGGTGACGACCGCCGCGTCTTTCGTACGCAGTTGTTCGTCGACCGTCCGGGTCAGCCTGCGGAAGTCGGCCATGGTGTAGGCACTCGACCCCTTGTTGCCGAACTGCACGGTGGAGACGTCGGCCACGCGGCCCACCTCCGGCTTGAGATCACCCACCAGCTTGGAGACGGGGAGTTTGCCCGACTCGTAATCCTGGAAGTCCACCCGGCTCTTGCTCACCCCGGCGATCGTTCCGCCGGTGCCGATGACCGCGACCTTGGGCAGCTTGGCCGGGGCCTTGCGCTGCTCGGCGGCGGTGGCCGTACCCGCGGTCAGGGCTATGACAGCCGTCAGCAGGACGGATCGACGCAGCATTCCTCGCATAACAGAACTCTCTTTTCCGGGATCGACAGGAAGCTGGGGTTCCGGGATCGCCGGTACTGCCGTGATGCGCCCGGATCGGGTGGAGCCGAGCACAGTCTGGGGAAAGAGTGGCCGAGCCACGTTTCACGCTGCGCCGTCCCCGTTAATTCTGCGTTTCTCCTGCCTGCCGTGTTGCAACGGCAACGAGAAACGCTCTCAGACCCGCACGACCTGCAACGCCCCTTCGGCGAAGCGCCCCCGCAACACCTTCTTGTTGAACTTCCCCACGCTCGTCTTGGGCACCTCGGCCACCACGGCCCACCGCTCCGGCAACTGCCACCGTGCGATTCCATTGGAGGCGAGGTGCTCACGAAGGGCGAGGAAATCGGCCGAGGCACCGTCCCGGAACACCACGGTGGCCAGCGGCCGTTCTCCCCATTTCTCATCCGGGACGGCCACGACGGCGGCCTCGGCGATGTCGGGGTGGGACATGAGCACGTTCTCCAGCTCGACCGACGAAATCCACTCGCCGCCCGACTTGATGACGTCCTTCGCCCGGTCGGTGAGGGTCAGGTATCCATCGGGGGAGATCGTCCCCACGTCCCCCGTCTTCAGCCAGCCGTCCTCGCTGAACTTGTCAGCCGGACGCGTGGACTCACCCTCCACCCCGCCGACGTACGCGCCGGTGACCCAGGGCCCGCGCACCTCCAGCTCACCGGCCGACGCACCGTCCCACGGAAGTACCTCACCGCCCGGACCGACGAGGCGTCCCTCGACGCCCGCCGGAAAGCGGCCCTGCGTAAGCCGGTAGGCGAACTCCTCCTCGGAACCGGGCGCCACCGTGGCCGGCGGCCTCGCCACCGTGCCCAGCGGCGACGTCTCCGTCATGCCCCAGGCGTGGAAGACCCGCATTCCGAGCTCGTCGAATGCCTTCATCAGGGACGGCGGGCACGCCGAGCCGCCGATCGTCACCTGGGTCAGGGTGCTGACGTCACGCGGTTTCGCGGTCAACTCGGCGAGCAGGCCCTGCCAGATGGTGGGAACGGCGGCGGCGTGCGTGGGCCTTTCGCGCTCGATCATTTCGGCGAGCGGGGCGGGCTGGAGGAATCGGTCGGGCATCAGCATATTGATGCCGGTCATGAACGCCGCGTGCGGCAAACCCCAAGAATTACAATGAAATTGGGGCACGATCACCAGCGAGAGGTCCGCATCCGTCAGACCCATCGACTCGGCCATGTTGACCTGCATGGAGTGCAGATAGATGGACCGATGCGAATACGCGACCCCCTTGGGCTCCCCGGTGGTCCCGGACGTGTAGCAGAGCGAGGCCGCGCGCCGTTCGTCCAGCTCCGGCCAGTCATAGGCCGTGGGGTGCCCGGCGAGCAATTCCTCGTACTCGTGAACCCGCACTCCGGAAGCCGCGGACAATGCCGCACGGGCTTCGTCGGCCACCGCGCCGGAAACGACCACGTGCTCAAGCTGCGGCAAATCCGGGAGGAGCGGGAGCAGCAACCCGGCCAATGAGCCATTGACCAAGATCACCTTGTCGCCGGCGTGGCGCGCGATGTAACTCAGCTGGTCCGCCGGAAGCCGCAGATTCAGCGTGTGGAGAACCGCGCCCATGGACGGTACGGCGAAGTACGCCTCCACATGCTCGGAGTTGTTCCACATCAGGGTCCCCGTGACATCACCCTCGCCGACACCCAGCCCACGGAGCGCGTGTGCCAGTTGCGCGGCACGTGCCCCCACCTCGGCGAAGCTGCGGCGCTGTGGCTCGCTCCCGCCGGTCCAGGTGGTGACCTGTGACGTTCCGTGTACGGTCATCCCGTGACGCAGGATGCGGGTCACAGTCAGCGGTACGTCCTGCATGGTGCTGAGCACGGCGTCCTCCCGGTGGGCGCTTGCGCTGCGTGGCAGAAAAAGCAGAAGAGTTGCGCGAATTGTGCGCACGTACCGTGCGGTATGTCACTACCCGGGAGCGGAAACCGCCGTACGAACCCTCCGAAGCCCATCAGGATCAAACGTCAAACGTCAGGCGCCAGGCATCAGTCGTCGTATCAGCGGGCCGGTGCGAGCTCCGGGTCCTCGCGGAGCTTGCCGAGGGCGCGCGACACCGCGCTCTTGACCGTGCCGACCGAGACGCCGAGCACCTCCGCGGTCTGGGTCTCGCTGAGATCCTCGTAGTACCGCAGGACGACCATCGCCCGCTGCCGGTCGGGGAGTCTCATCACCGCGCGCCACATCGCGTCGTGGAGCACCTGCCGCTCGGCGGGGTCGGGTTCCGGCAGTCCCGCCGGCTCGGGCAGTTCCTCGCAGGCGAATTCGTCGACCTTGCGCTTGCGCCACTGCGAGGTACGGGTGTTCAGCAGGGCGCGGCGGACGTAACCGTCCAGGGCTCGGTGGTCCTGGATCCGGTCCCAGGCGACATACGTCTTGGTGAGAGCCGTCTGAAGCAGGTCCTCGGCGTCGCACGGGTTGGAGGTGAGCGAGCGAGCGGTCCGCAGCAGTACGGGGCCCCGCGCCCGTACATACGAGGAGAACGACGCGTAGGGCGGGTACGGGACGTGGGCGACCTGCGGCGCGAATGCCTGCTGCGGGTGGGCCTGCTGCGGCGGCTGCGTCTGGTGTACCGGCTGGCCGTGAGCCGGGTGCGCGGAGGGCGCGTTCAGCGATGCGTACGGCGGGAACGCGGCCGGCTTGGCGGCTTTGAAGGCGTCCGTGCAGACAGGCGTGGTCATGGCTCCACGCTAGGAGCGGACCCTTCGCAGGGGATCGGCCCCAAGTCCCGAAGGCTTGTCCGCCTCAGGGAGTACTCGTGGTGTCGGCTGCACCTCCTGAAGGTGGAGAGCGGGAGTGGACCCGTCAGGGTCCGGCCCCCGGGGCGAGGGCCACAGGACACTCGCGGGCCCGGCAGCCGGGCGGTCGGCGGCGTCACTCGCAGGTGGGACGGCGTACGGTACGAGGCTGGCGCGACGGACTCTTCGGCCCTGCGGCCGGGGCACGCGAAAAGGCCCGTACGGCTTGCGTACAGGCCACCCAGGCCCATGCGTACGGGCCCCACCCGCGCCCATGCGTACGGGGGCCCACCCGCGCCATGTGTCCAGGCCACCCACGTACGGAACGTACGGAACGTGCGATACGGCGCGGCACGAGCGGCACGCGTGCCACATCACGCGTGCCACATGCGGAGAACGGACTGCGCGACGGCGCCGAAGCACCGTCGCGCAGAACGTCGTTCACCCCTCGGTCATCCCCCCGTCGGGCCGCGCATTACTACAGGAAGCGGTTGAAATTGACCGCGATGGTCTCGTTGGACTGGTCGATGGCGGTGAAGGCCGAGCCGATCACGTTCGCGGTCTTGTTCTGATTCGAGGCTCCTGCGCCGGTCGCCACCTGTTGCGTGGTCGTCGAATTGCCGAGGTTCGCGCCGCCTACCCCGGTACCGCCGATCGTGGCCACGGTCGCGTTCGATCCATCGTTGGAGACGGCGCCGTTGTCAGCCTGGGCCACACCGGTGTAGAGCGCGGCGACGAGGGGCAGCGCGGCGACAGCGGCGAAGGCACGAGCGGTACGGAAGCTTGCCATGTCATTTCCTCCAGTGAACCAGAAGTACGGCTGTTTCCAAGGCAGTTGGCCGACCGCCTCGGTCGTGGTGACGACGTCGCGAATCCAGAATTGCCCACCGAATCCGCCGCGAACCACCCTGGAGGACCTGATTCGCTCGCAAGCGTGATGACATGTCGATAAACCCCTGATGCGCCCCCAAAGCCCCAGCTCAACCCCCATCGTCGACAAACCCGGTCACCACCCGGCCGCCACCTGGTCACCACAAGGGTTCCCGGCGGGGGACCAAAAGGTGCGCGATCGCCTGAATGTGGCGTTCTCTCGCCACCACCCCTTCCCTTCTTCGAACATCTGTACGAACGTAGATTCATGGCCACCACCGCCCGGCACTCCGCCACCACCCCGGCCCTCGCCCACGCGCTGTCCGCCGCCGAACGTGGGCTCCCCGTCTTCCCCCTGTCCCCCACCAAGCTCCCCGCGCTGCGCTCGCCCCATCGGGACGAGCCCGAGCCGGTCCGCTGCCGTGGCGAATGCGGGCTCCCGGGCCACGGCGTGCACGACGCGACCACCGACCCCACCGGCGTACGCGCCCTGTTCGCCGCCGCGCCCTGGGCCACCGGCTACGGCATCGCCTGCGGCAGGCCCCCGCATCGGCTCATCGGTATCGATCTCGA
The DNA here is from genome assembly GCF_044741745.1 of Streptomyces sp. NPDC088116. Taxonomy (NCBI): domain Bacteria; kingdom Bacillati; phylum Actinomycetota; class Actinomycetes; order Kitasatosporales; family Streptomycetaceae; genus Streptomyces; species Streptomyces sp. NPDC088116. The sequence continues at coordinate 223,989 of NZ_JBIUTF010000005.1, forward strand.
CGTCACGCCCGCCGACGGCGTCGGTGCCACCGCCGGTGCGGGTGCCGGTGCGGGTGCCGGTGCCGGTGCGGGCTCCCATGGCGGTCCCGCTCCGGACTACGGTCCCGCTCCGGACTCCGTGGCCGCCCTCCAGCAGCTGGCGCTCCAGCACCTGTTCACGCTGCCGGAGACCGTGATCGTCCTGACCCCCAGCGGCGGCCGTCACATCTGGCTGACGGGCCCGCCGGACGTCGTCGTGCACAACTCGGCGGGCCGCCTCGCCCCCGGTATCGATGTCCGTGGCACCGGCGGCTATCTCGTCGGCCCCGGCTCCGTCACGGCCCGTGGCGCGTACCGGGTGGCTCCGGGCTCGGCCGGACTCCGGCCCGCCCCGTGCCCTCGCGCGCTCCTGCGGCTGCTCGCGCCGCCCGTACACCCGCGACACCAGCCCCAGGGACGGCCCGCGCAGGGTCACGGCCTGGTGCGGTTCGTCCTCGCGGCGCACGAGGGACAGCGCAACACCCGGCTGTTCTGGGCCGCTTGCCGTGCGTACGAGCACGGATACGGCGAGGCCCTCGTGGAACCGCTGGTCGCCGCCGCCGTACGTACGGGCCTGAACGAACGCGAGGCGCGCGCGGCCATCGCCTCGGCCGCCCGCCTGACGGCCGGCCCCTGACCGCCCGTCAGGGACCGGCCGCGGCTCCTGGCGCGCGGCAGGTGGTGTGCGGCCCGCGGGAGCACCGTTCACCGGCTTTCCGGTGTAACAAGTGGTAGGTACAGTGACCGCATGAGCAAGAAGGAGGCACTCACCCTGGCCACGGCCGACCTCCTGTGGGAGCGGGGGTACACGGGCATGAGCCCGGCCATGATCCTGGAGCGCGCGGAAGCGGGCCAGGGGAGCATGTACCACCACTTCTCCGGCAAGGCGGGGCTGGCCGTCGCCGCCATGACGCACATGAGCGACCAGCTCCGGTCCAGCGTGGAGGAAGCCCTGGACGGGGAGGAGTCCGCCGTCGCGCGCGTCTGCGCCTTCCTCGACCGGGAGCGCGACCCGCTGGCCGGCTGCCGCATGGGGCGCCTGGCACAGGACCACGACGTCGTCGCCGACGCCGGTCTGCGCGCTCCCACGGCGGACTTCTTCACCTGGCTCGCCGACCGCCTGTCCGCGGTGCTCGCGGACGGGGTGCGCACGGGTGAACTCCGTTCCGACACCGACCCGGACATGATGGCTTCGCTGATCATCGCGACGGTGCAGGGCGGTTACGTCCTCGCCCGCGCGCACCAGGATCCCGCGGCGTTCCACCGGGCGGTCGACGGCGCCAAGCAGGTTGTGACGTGTCTCGCCGCCGCTCAGGGCCAGGACTGACGCGAACAGGACGGACGCGACACGGTACGAGTCGCCGACGCGAATCCGTACGAGCTGCCGCTTCGTCGCCGCACGAGCTGACACGAGCTGACACGAATCCGTACCAGTTGACGCTCCGTCATGTCCCTTTCCTGGCAAGGCCATTGGGGCCTGCCGCCGCTCGTACCGTCTCCACGACGCGGACGCCAAGTCGGCACGACGCAATTGATGCCGCCCGCAGACCATTCATTCAGAAGACTCATGAAACCAATTCATGTACGAGGCGAATGGATGGGCGGCCGCGGCTATTTCCCCTCCGCCCGGTCCCTCGTCTAACTTTCTGAAGTGCAAGCGGTAATACCTTGCAGGGTCGGGCTCCACCCGGACGCGACCGGATCACCGTATCCCTCCGCAGTATCACGCGCTCACCGATGTTCACCTTCTGCCATCCGGACGGAGAATCCGCATGGGTAACGAAAATGCCGTCAAGTACAAGCCCTACAATCGTTCGTCGATCAAGCGGGCACCCCAGTGGGAACGCATTCCTGAGGAACTCCGCGAAGCGGTCGACGTGGTCACCCACGTACTGCCGTTCAGAACCAACCAGTACGTGCTGGAACAGCTCATCGACTGGGACCGCATACCGGACGATCCGATCTTCCGGCTGAACTTTCCGCACCGGACGATGCTGGATCCGGACGACTACACGACGCTCCGGGACCTGATGCGCTCGGGCGACAAGAAGCTGCTGGCCAAGGAGATCCACCAGGTCCGCTCGCGCATGAATCCGCATCCGGCCGGCCAGTTGACGCACAACGTGCCGCGGTTGGACGGCGAGGTCGTCCCGGGGATCCAGCACAAGTACGCGCAGACCGTCCTCTTCTTCCCGAGCGCCGGCCAGACGTGCCACGCGTACTGCACGTTCTGCTTCCGGTGGCCGCAGTTCGTCGGGGAGGACGACCTGCACTTCGCGGCCCGGGACGCCGCGGGCCTGGCGGCCTATCTCAAGCGGCACCCCGAGGTCACGGACGTGCTGATCACCGGCGGCGACCCGATGATCATGCGGACGGCCACGCTGGAGCGCTACCTCGAACCGCTCCTGTCGCCGGAGCTGGCGCACATCCAGAACATCAGGATCGGCACGAAGGCCCTCGGGTACTGGCCGCAGCGCTTCGTCAGCGACGTGGACGCCGACGGGCTCCTGCGTCTGTTCGAGCGCCTGGTGGCCGCCGGAAAGCACCTCGCGCTGATGGGCCACTACAACCACCCGGCCGAACTGCGGCCCGAGATCGCGCAGAACGCCCTGCGCCGCGTCCTCGCGACCGGCGCCGTCGTCCGTATGCAGTCGCCCGTACTGCGGCACATCAACGACGACCCGGCGGCCTGGAACGAACTCTGGACCCGGGGCGTGCGACTGGGCGCCGTCCCGTACTACATGTTCGTCGAGCGGGACACCGGCGCGCGGTCCTATTTCGAGCTGCCGCTGGCAGAGGCGTACGACATCTTCCGTACCGCCTACGAATCGGTCTCCGGCCTTTCCCGTACCGTGCGCGGGCCGTCGATGAGCGCCTTTCCCGGAAAGGTACTCATCGACGGAGTCCCGACGATCCGCGGCGAGAAGGTATTCGCCCTGCAATTCCTCCAGGCACGCCGGGGAGATGTCGTACGCCGTCCCTTCTACGCGAAATTCGATCCCGCCGCGACCTGGTTCGACCAGCTCGTCCCGGCCTTCGGCGAGCCCACATTCTTCTTCGAAGAGGAACCGGTCGCGGACGGCCCTTCCGTGCTCGGCCGGCCGCTCGACCTCGTGGGGGCGTGAGGCACATGACCGAGGAAACGCATCCGACCTATGAAGTCCTGGCACTCCGTTTCGGCACGCACGCCGACCGGCCGGCGCGGGACAACTTCCTTTTCGACGAAGGGCAGTTCACGCCGGGCCCGATGCCGATGGACTTCTACCTCTGGGTGATCCGCGACGACCGGCATCTCCTGCTGGTGGACACCGGCTTCTCCGAGGAGATGGCGCTGCGCCGCGGACGGACCCTGTTCCGCTGCCCCGTCGACGCCCTGGCCGACATCGATGTCACGGCCGATGACGTACCGGACGTCGTGATCACCCACATGCACTACGACCACGCCGGGAACCTCGACCGCTTCCCGGCGGCCCGCGTCCATCTGCAAGAGGAGGAACTGCGCTTCTGCACCGGGCCGTCGATGCGCCACCACGCCGTACGCAGACCCTTCGAGCCGGTCAACGTCCACACGGCCGTGCAAGGGCTGTTCGAGGAACGGCTGGTGCTGCACCGGGGGGAGGCCGAGATCCTCCCCGGGGTGACGGTGCACCGGGTACCGGGCCACACCCCGGGCACCCAGGTGGTCCGGGTGCCCACCGCGCGCGGCTGGGTCGTGCTGGCGAGCGACGCCACCCACCTGTGGGACAACATCCGGCTGCGCAGCCCGTTCCCCATCGTCGACCAGCTCACGCCGATGATGGAGGGCTACGCCACGATCGAGGCCCTGGCGGACAGCGACGACCACATCATTCCCGGGCACGATCCGCGGGTGGCCGAGCGGTTCCCCCGGCTGCCGGGGGCGCCGGACTGGGTCCGCCTCCACGAAGAGCCCCTCGCCGAGCCCGTTCCCGTAGAGCCTGTTCTCGACGGCACACGAACCGGCACGCAAACGGGAACGCCGACCCGTACGCCGACCGGCACGCCGCCCCGTACGCAGACCGGCACGCCGACCGGCACGGTGGCGAACGGGGCCCTGCGGTGAGGGCCCTGCGGGTGTCCGTCGTAGGAGTGGGGCCACGCGGCCTGAGCGTCCTGCAACGGATCTCCGACCTCGCCGACCGGCTGCCGGAGGGGTACGCCCTGGAGGTGCACCTCATCGACCCGGGCGACGGCGGCCAGGGCTCGCACTCCGGGCGCCAGCCCGCCCATCTGCTGACCAACACCGTTGCCAGCCAGGTGACGATGTTCGCCGACGGGCGGGGCCCCTCGTTCACCGAGTGGGCGGCGGGCAGCGGCTACCGGGAATTCGGCGCCGCGTTCTATCCGACGGGCGGCGACGCGGGCGACGCGGTCGGGGAACACGCCTATCTGCCACGGCAGATGCTCGGTGCCTATCTCAGCTGGGTCTTCGACCACACGGTGCGCGGCCTGCCGCCCCGGGTCGGCGTCGTGCACCACCGCGACCGGGCCGTGGACATCGGGGTACGGGACGACGGACGCTTCGACGTCCGCCTGGAGAAGGGATTCGTCCTCGTCGGCGACTACGTGTTCCTCACCACCGGACACGGCCGGCGCATCCCCACCGAGGAGGACCGCGCGCACGAGGCGTTCGCCCGGGAGTACGGCAGCCGCAACCCCCGGCTCCTGTACTGCCCCACTCCCTATCCGGTCGAGGTGCTCCAGGAGATCGCCCCGGGCTCGACCGTCGCCGTGCAGGGATTCGGGCTGACCGCGCACGACGTGATATCCGAACTGACCGTCGGCCGCGGCGGACAGTTCCACGGGACGGAACCGGACATGGAGTACCGGCCCTCCGGACGCGAGCCCGGCATCCGGCTCTTCTCCCGCCAATGCCTGCCGTTCAGCGCGCGGGGGGTGAACCAGAAGGGCGTCACCGGACAGCACCGGCCCCGGTTCTTCACCAAGGAGGCCGTCCACCGGCTCCAGGAGGAGGCGCGGGAGCGCAGGGGCGATCCCCGGCTCGATTTCGAGAGCGAGGTCCTTCCGCTCCTGCTGCGGGAAATGGGATACGCGTACCGCACGGCGCGGGAACAACGCCCCGTCGCGCCCGAGGACTACCACCTCACGACGGCCGAACGGCAAGCGGTCGAGGCCGTCATCGACCCGTTGCGTGGCAGACGATTCGCGAACCAGCGAGCGTTCACGGACTTCTTCGTCGACTACCTGGTCGGCGACCTGGAGCACGCGGAACTCGGCAACAGGACAAGTCCGCTGAAGGCCGCCACCGATGTCGTCCGGGACACCCGGGCGGCGCTGCGGGAGGCCGTCGAGTTCGGCGGGCTCACCCCCGCGTCGCACCGTACGTTCAACGGGACGTACGTCGCGGTCATGAACCGGATCGCGTTCGGCCCGCCCCGGCACCGCAACCACCAGCTCCTCGCGCTGCTGCGGGCGGGGATCGTGGACCTGGCCGGCGGACCGGGCTGCCGGGTGAGCGCCGACCCGGACGCGGCACGGTTCGCGATCGGCACGGACTACCCGGACGGCCCGGAGGTCCGTCACGCGGACGCCCTGGTCATCGCCCGCCTCGACGCGTTCGTCCCCGGGCACGACAGGTCGCCGCTGATCGGGAACCTGCTGGAGCGCGGTCTGGTCCGCCCCTTCGCGAACGGCTCGTTCGAGCCGGGCGGCCTCGACATCGACGAGCGGGGACGGCCGGTCACGGCGTCCGGTGAGCCGCTCGACGCCGTCTGGGCGGTCGGCTGCCCGGTCGAGGGGCCGCGGTTCTACACCCACGCGCTGCCCCGGCAGGGACTGGCCTCGCAGTTCACCCTCGATGCCGACACCGCCGTACGGGACATGGTCGACCACATCCGCCGGCGAGACGACACCACCCGGGAGGAAGAGCATGCCGGTGCAGTCCGGAAGTCAGTTTCCGTACCCTGAGTTCCGCGCGCGCCACGTGCGGCGGAGTCCGTCACCCGTCGTGTGGCAGTGGGAGAACCTCGCCGGGGAACTCCAGGCCGCCGAGCACACGGAGTACGGAACGCTCACCCTGGCCGCGCCCGACGGAGGCCACGAGATCGTCCCGGGCACGTCGATGACCTTTCAGGCCGTCCGGCCCGGCGACCGCACCACCCCGCACTCGCACTCCTGGTGGCACCTGTATTTCGTCCGGTCCGGATCCGGCGCCGTCGTCTTCGACGAGACCGGGGACACGGCCGCGTTGAGCGAGGGCGACATCCTGCTCATCCCGGCCTGGTCCGTGCACCACTTCGAGAACGGCGGGGTCGGGAACGACGGGTCCCAGAACGGTGCGTTCAAGAACGGTGCGTTCGAGAACGGTGCGTTCAAGAACGGCGGAACGGCCGACGACCTGCTTCTCCTCAACATGTCCAACCTGCCCCAACTGGCGCTCCTGGACAACAAGTTCTCCAAAGAGCACGAGCGAACAGAAGACCACGAGTGAACAGAAGAGCACGAGTGATCGACCGACACGAGCCGGAGGCGCACATGTTCAAGCGGATTGACCACATCGGTGTGGTGGTCGACGACCTCGCCGAGGCGAGGGCGTTCCTGGAAAGCCTGGGGATGCGGCTGGAACGGGCCCAGGAGGTGCCCGAGCGGAACGTGAAGATCGCGTTCTACCACTGCGGAGACGGCCGGATCGAGCTGATCGAGCCCACGACCGAGGAGGCCCGGGGGCGCCGGCTCGGCGAGGGGAACCAGGCCCGTATCGAGCACATCGGCGTCGAGGTCGACGACGTACCGCGGATCATGCGGGCGGTCCAGGGGCTGGGGGTCGAGCTGACCACGAGCGAGCCCGTTCCGGTCGGGCCGAACCTCAACGCCTGGACGCGGCCGGAGACATCCGACGGGATCCAGTTCCAACTGGTCCAGCGGGACGCCGTCTGAAACTCGCTCAGGTCCTGTTTCCCGGGTCACTGGGGACAGCCGGTCCGCGCCGAACGCCCCGCGCGGACCTGCTGTCCGCACCCCAACCGCCATGGGGGCCTTGCGGGCCGCTCATATTTCAAGGCGTATTGCGAACCGTACATACTAGTAGTTACATTCCGGGATGTGGATTCCTTGAAGACGTCTGTCGCAAGAGAGCCGGCGCGGACCGGGACCCGGCAGGTCCTTTCGGGACAGCGCGGGAGACGGCCGGGCTGGCTGCTGGCCTCCTTGCTCGGCGGGATGTTCCTCGGAAACGTCGACATCGCGGTGGTCAACGTCGCGATCCCGTCGATCCGCGATCATCTGCACGCGTCCGCCGGCGAACTGGAACTCATCGTCTCGGGCTACACGCTCGCGTACGCGATGCTGCTGATCACCGGCGCCCGGCTGGGCGAGATCCACGGCCGGCGGTTGATGTACCTGCTCGGGCTCACCGTCTTCACGCTGTCCTCGCTCGCCTGCGGCCTCGCGCCCAACGCCCCCGTCCTGGTCGGCGCCCGCGTCGTGCAGGGAGTCGGCGCGGCCCTGATGGTCTCTCAGGTCCTGACGGGCATCCAGGTGCACTTCGAGGGCGCCGCGCGCCGCCGGGCCCTCGGCGCGTACACCGGCGTACTCGGTGTCAGCTCCGTCATCGGCCAGGCGCTGGGCGGCGTCCTGGTGGCGGCCGACATCCTCGGGGCGGGATGGCGGCCCATCTTCCTCATCAACGTGCCGATCGGCGTCGTCCTGCTGATCACCTCGTTCGTCTTCCTCCCCGACGACGAGACCTCGCGGGAGAAGACCCTCGACATGCGCGGCGTCGGCCTGCTGTCGCTCGGGCTGTTCCTGCTGGTGACCCCGCTGGTCCTCGGCCGGGACGCGGGGTGGGCCCCGTGGACATGGCTGTGCCTCGCGGCCTCCCTGCCGGTGTTCGCCCTGTTCTTCCGGACCGAGCGGCGCATCGCGGGGCGCGGGGGCGATCCGCTGATGAACGTCGCGCTGCTCGCCCGGAAGGAGATATCCCTCGCCCTCGTCTCCCAAGCAGCCACCCGGGCGGGCTACTTCGCGCTGCTGTTCGTCCTCGCGCTGTACCTCCAGCAAGGGCTCGGCAGGAGCGCGGTCTACTCGGGGCTCGTCCCCATCGCGTGGGTGGCGACGTTCGCGCTGGTCGGTCCGGTCCTCGGGCGGGTCGGCGGGCGCGTCAGGAAGCTCGCGGCCCCGGTGGGGGGCCTGCTGATGGCGGTCTCCTTCGCCGCGGTTGCCGCCGGCGCGCAGAGCACCGGCTGGCTGATCGTCCTCCTCGGCATCGGTGGCATCGGCTACGGCGCGGCCTTCAGCGGGACCCTGGCCCACCTGACCGAGTCCGTCGAGTCCCGCTACGCGCCCGACGTGAGCGGCCTGTTCAACACGACGCTCCAGGTCGGCGGAACCCTGGGCGTGGCCGTCTTCGGCACCGTGTACCTGGACCTCGCCGCCCGGAGCGGAGACCCGCAGGACGCGTTCAGCACGACCAGCGCCGTACTGGCCGTCGTGTCGGTCGCCGCCTCCGTGCTGGTCCTGCTGGCCGGGAGGGCCGGTTCCGACACCGCGGCGGGCCGGTCCTGACACCACCGCCTCCCGACACCACCGCGGACCGGTCCTGACACCGCCGCCCTCTCCGGTGCCTCCGGCACCACCCCCGACACCGCCGCCCTCTCACCTCTTACGTCAGCACCCCCGAAGAAGGAGTTCGCTTCATGGACGTCAACCGTCACCCCGGAGACTCGGTCAAGGGCCCTGAGGACCGGTTCTCCGGCGACGTATGGCTGTGGCCGCGCATCGGCGCCACCGCCAACGCCGAAGTGCGCAACGTGCTCTTCACGCCCGGCGCGCGCAGCGCCTGGCACCGGCATCCCGCGGGCCAGGTCCTGCACATCACCGAAGGTGTGGGAGTCGTCCAGTCCCGCGGCGGCGAGCGGCAGGAGGTCAGGGCGGGCGACACGGTGGTCTGCCACCCCGGCGAAGAGCACTGGCACGGCGCGGGGCCGGGCACGTTCATGACGCACATCGCGGTCACGGATGGCCCCACCGAATGGAAGGAACGCGTCACCGACGAGGAGTACCGGAACTGACCTTCCGTATACGAGAAGGCGGTCCGTCCGGCCGGGAACCGAGCTTCCCCCCAGGGCCGGATCCGGGGCGAGTGCCCCTCGACCTCGCCGGATGCCCGTACGGGACATCCGCGACTGCCTCTCAACCTCGCGGGTTGCCCGTACGGGTACACCCGCGAGGGCCCCTCGCGCCCCGCGGATGCCCCTTACGGGTACACCGGCGGAGCCGAGGTTTTAATCCGGATGTCCTGAATAAGTCTGCGTGAGCTTCGTCGATTATTCGGCGTGGTCACGAATCCTGGCGGCATAGGAATACAAGGCCCACGGGATGCATTCCCACAGGTCCCATGGGAGAGACGCCCCGAAACATTGGACAGCACAGGAAAATTGATCGTCCGGAAGTATCCAAGGCGCTCTTGAGCCACTACTTATGCTGCTGTCCATGAGTATTGAGCTACATCACCTGCGCGGGTTCCTCGCCTTGGCGGACGAGAGACACTTCACGCGAGCGGCGAAGCGCATGAACGTGTCCCAGCCGACACTCAGCCGCAACATCCGGCGCCTGGAAGAACTGCTCGGCCGGCGTCTGCTGGAGCGCACGACACGTCAAGTCGCCCTCACATCCGCGGGCGAGGGCCTCTACGACCAACTCAGCCTTCTCTTACCCAAGCTGGAGTCCGCCTTACGTCTCGAACTCCACGACGAACCGTTCCGCATCGGCTTCACCTGGGGTTTTCCCACGGGGTGGCCGCAGGAGGCCATCGCCCGCTTCGAGGAGGAGACCGGCCTGTCGGTGAGCGCGCACCGGCACAACTCCTCCCTCGCGGGGGTGGATCGTGGGGACGCCGACCTGGCGATCCTGAGGGGCCGAATAACCGCCCCTCGAACGGAGGTCGTCACCCTGCTGTACGAGCGGGCGATCGCGGCGGTCTCCATACGGTCCGAACTCGCCCGGCGAGAGGAGATCCGCTGGCAGGAAATCGCCGATCAGAACCTCGTCATCGACGAGGTGAGCGGGACGACGGACTTGGCCGACTGGCCGCGCGACCATCGCCCCGGCGTCTCCGTCGTATGCCGTAATTTCGACGAATGGCTGGAAGCCGTCGCCGCCAACAAAGGAATGGGCGTGGTCCCGGAGTTCGTAGGACGGCAGCACATCCATTCGTTCGTATCGTTCCTCACCATTCCGGACGCGCCACTCATTCCCCTCAATCTCGTCTACCCCCGGCACGGCGGACACCCACTGATACCGCGCTTCGTCGCCTTGGCACAGGCAGCCGCGGCCACACCACCGGGTACGGGCCCGCGTTAACCCCTCCCTCACGCCCCTCCCGAACCCCTTCCCTGCTCCGAACCCCTTCCCGGCTCCGAAGCCCGCCCCGCCCCGGGGCGACCAGCGGACCACCGCCCACTCCCCACCGCCCATTCCCCACCCCCGTCCCCCTCCGCGGCATGCACCCGTGCACCCGCACACCCGTACACCTGTACGCCGGCGCACCCCGCACACCCGTGCCCCCGCACACCCCCACGCCGAGAGATTCAGCCCCGAACTCCGGCCTGCCTACATCCTTTCGGTACGTTTGCGTGTCTCACCCTGGGACCCTCTTTCCGCCGGGTCCCTTCCGGTGCATTTTCCAAGCATTCGCGAACTCGGAGAGTTTCCTTGACACGCACCCTCCCCACCATGCGGAGAGCCGCCGCAGTCACCCTCGTCACCGGCGCGCTGCTGAGCGTCTCCGCCCTGGCCGCACCGGCCCAGGCGGCCACGGCCCCGACCGTCAGCGCCAAGGGCGCCTTCCTGCTGAACAACGCGTCCAGTGCCACGGTGTACAGCAAGGCCGCCGACACCCGCCGCCAGATGGCCAGCACGACGAAGGTCATGACGGCCGCCGTGGTCCTCAGCACCAAGGGCGTCGACCTGAACCGCAAGGTCACCGTCAAGCAGGCCTATCGCGACTACGTCACCAAAGAGGGCGCCAGCACCGCCGATCTGCGTACCGGCGACAAGATGACCGTGCGCCAGCTGCTGTACGCGACACTGCTGCCCTCGGGCTGTGACGCGGCGTACGCCCTCGCCGACACCTTCGGCACCGGCTCCACCACCGCCGCGCGCACCAAGTCGTTCGTCTCGAAGATGAACGCGAAGGCCACCGAACTCAAGCTCAAGAACACCAAGTTCGACTCCTTCGACGGCATATCCGGTGGCGGCAACAACTACTCCACCCCGCGCGACCTGGCGAAGATCGCCCAGTACGCCATGAAGAACACGAATTTCCGTACGGTCGTCAAGGCCACCTCGTACAAGGCCTCGGCGCCGGCGAGCAATGGCGGCACGCGCACGTACACCTGGTACAACACCAATAAGCTGCTCGGCTCCTACAAGGGCGCCATCGGCATCAAGACCGGTACCGGCACGGCCGCGGGCCCCTGTCTGATCTTCGCCGCCACGCGTGGCAGCAAGACCGTTGTCGGCGTCATCCTGAACGGTTCCGACCGTTACAACGACGCCGCGAAGATCCTCGACTACGGCTTCGGTTCGAGCACCGCGAAGACGATGAAGCTGCGTACGCTCCCGACGAACGCACAGCGCGACTGATCCAAGCGCCGGTCGGCGCGCCCGATCCGGCTCAGGTGGCTGAGCCGGATCGGGGTCGCGGGGCGAGGCGCAGGTCGAGGCGCAGGTCGAGGCGGCGGGAAATCAAGGCGCGCCTCCGTGCAACCCGTCCCGCATCTCATGACGTTGATGCGTGGGGCACCTTTCCCCACAGTGCCCCCACCCGAACCACGGATCACCGTTCCACGAATCCGCGGTTCCACGGTGCCGGAACAAGCAACGCAGATGCGGAGCAATCTCCTTGACCTCCAGAGTGATCTCCAGAGTTCTGACCCCGCGCAAGGCCGCCGTCGCCACCGTCGCGGCCGGCGCGCTGCTCGCCCTCACCCCCCTGACCGCCCAGGCCGCCGCCGGGCCCGCGGCCCCGGCCGCCGCCGCCAAGGGCGCCACCCTGGTGGACGGCACGAGCGGCGAGACGCTCTTCGGCAAGGACGCCGACACCGTCCGTCCCATGGCGAGCACGGCGAAGATCATGACCGCCGCCGTGGTGCTCGACACCAAAGGCGTGAACCTCGACCAGCAAGTGGTCGTCGAGCAGAAGTACCGCGACTACGTCACCGCGCACAGCGCCAGCACGGCGGACCTCCAGACCGGCGACAAGCTCACCGTCCGCCAACTGCTCTACGCGTCGCTGCTCCCCTCCGGCGCCGACGCGGCCTACGCTCTCGCCGACACGTTCGGCACCGGCGCCGACAGCACCGCGCGGACCGCCTCGTTCATCCAGAAGATGAACGCCAAGGCCGACGAACTCCAGCTCGACAAGACGGAGTTCGAGAGCTTCGACGGAGTGAAGGCGGACCGCAGCACCCCGATGGAGCTGGCCAGGCTGGCCCAGCACGCCATGCAGAACGACACGTTCCGTACGGTCGTCAAGTCCACGCAGTACAAGGGCGACGCCCCGGCCGCCAACGGCCGTATCCGCACGTACACGTGGCACAACACGAACCAGCTGCTCGGCTCGTACGACGGCGTCATCGGCATCAAGACCGGTACGACCACCCCGGCGGGCGACTGCCTGGTGTTCGCGGCCACCCGTGACGGCAAGACCCTCGTCGGTACGGTCCTGAACAGCACCGACCGGTACGGCGACGCGGCGAAGCTGCTCGACTACGGCTTCGGGACGGACGCGGCCGAGAACATGAAGCTGCGCAAGCTCCCGGCGGGCGCGCAGCAGGACTGATCCGCCGGGTTCATACGAAGCAGACGAGGCAGACGTGCCGGAGGGCGCGGTCACAGCGGTGACCGCGCCCTCCGCGCGCGCGTGCCGGGCGTGCGTGCCGCCCGTACTCAGCCGTGCACCCGCCACTCGACGGAATCCGTCAGGGCCTTGCGTACGGCGGGGTCGCGTACCGCGTCCGTACGGTCCACCGCGCGCGCCGTCAGCGTGTGCTCGGCGCCGTCGTCCGGCACGAGCCCCTCGGTGATCCGTACGTCGGTCTTCCCGCGCAGACCCGCTACCTCCTCGCCGTCCAGGTACCAGCGGAGGTCCGTCCCCCGGTCACCGACCGGCGTGGCCACCTCGACCGAGGCCCGCGCCCCGGGCCGGAGCTCGGACTTGGTGTCGAAGCCCGCGCCCGCAGTGACCGTCTTGGCGTGCCGGTGGAAACCGTTGACCATCGCCTCGGCCCCCGGCAGATTGAACTTCCGGCCCAGCGTCCGCATGATCGAGTTCTCGGTCGGCCGGTAGATGCCCTGCGGGTAGTAACTCGATCCCTCGTACGCCCCGACCGTGCCGCCGTCCGGCGACTGCTGGCCGAGCCACCGGTACCACTTGGTCTGCCGGGCGGCCAGCTGATCGGCGGTGTAGATCGAGGAGTTGAGGGAACCCAGCTCGGCGCCGGTGTACCGGCCGTACTCCGCATACGTGTACTCGTCGTCGAGCTTGCCGAGCGAGTGCCCGGTCTCGTGGATCGCGATCTGGCCCGAATCGCTGTTACCGGCGGAGGCCGTGGCGATTCCCTCGTAGCCCAGCTGCGCGTTGCCGCCGGTGTAGCCCGCGCCGCCGTACTTGGTGCTGTTCGCGAGGACGATCACCAGATCGGCTTCCGGAGCCTTCGCCACGTAGCGGTCCAGCCTGTTCGTGTCGACACAGAGCAGCCGCTCGATGTCCCCGCACCAGAAGTTCGAGCCGAGGGCGGTGTTCTTGACGGTGCCCTTCGCCGGGTCACCGGATACCCCGGAGTCGACGGAGACCGCGTCGACCGCCCAGACGTTGAAGAGCTTCTGATACGTGGTGTACGGCTCGACGCCCAGGACGTCGTTCCACTTGGTCTTCACATCGGTCTGGAACTGGGCGAGTTCGCCCTCCCGGTAACCGTCACCGACGAAGACCACGTCCAGCTTGTCGGCGGTGGCGCCGTTGTCGATGACCTTGGTGACGGTGCCGTCCGCAGCGGCGGCGGAGCCGCTCGGCGCCGCCGTGTCGGTCGCGCCGGTTCCGCCGCTCGCGGGGACGCGTACGTATCCGGAGCCGGCCGGTGAGTCCTTGTGCTTCCGCCCATCGGCCGACGCGGCGGGCTCGGGCCCGGGGACCTCCACCCGTACCGTACGGCCGTCCCCCTGCCCCGCATCACCGGCGCCGGGAGCGGCCCCCGCACTGCCCGGCGCCGCGAACGCCGCCCCCACAGCCACCATCGCCACCAGCGCGGCACCCGCTGCGCGGGCTCTTCGTATTCGCACGCCAAGTCCTCCTGTACGCAGCCGACGTGCATTGGCCCAGGCCAATGCGACGGGCTGTGACTGTAGAGGCCGCTGTGACGTTCGGCAATGAGTTGGCCAACAATGGCCGGGGAGGCGACCGACCGCGCCAACCGGCGGCTCAGAGAGGCTGGTTGGCGGAGGAAGCCGTCTGCGGGTCGCGCGCGATGCCCGCCTGGAAGTCGGACCAGGCGGCGGGAGCGAGGAGCAGCACCGGGCCGGCGGGGGCCTTGGAGTCCCGTACGGCGACGGTGCCGGGTATGTTGCGGGCGACTTCGACGCACTCGCCGGTCTGGTTGCTGTAACTGGACTTCCTGAAGCGGAACATGTCACGCACTCATTTCTTTCCCGACACTCTCGATGAGCTGTACAGAGTCGTAAGGCGAGAGGCTGACGGAGCACAGGCGTCCGAAGAGATCGGCATAGACCGCGCTCTCTTCCGCTCCTTCGACCCAGTCCGTAGACCCAAGACCGTCCATGTGCACCACGTCCACTGCGCCCTCTTCGACAAACGAGAGAATGTTGAAGGGACCGCCGATGCCAGGGTAGCCACCCGTTCGAAACGGCAGCACCTGAATATGGACGTTGGGCAGTTCGGTCAGCTCACGTAGGTGAGCAAGCTGCCGCCCCATCACTTGTGGACCGCCGATGAGTTGACGGAGTGCCGCTTCCCAGATCACTGCATGTACCTGGAGCGGGTGGTCACCACACAAACGAGCCTGCCGCCTCCGCCGGACATCGACAAGCTGCTCGATGCGATCGATTTCGTCCGGCGAGATCGCGGAGACCATCATGGCGCGAATGTAGTCGGGCGTCTGAAACAGCCCCGGGATGAGCGAAAGCTGCCACAAGCGCACCTTCAGCGCCACGTCTTCCATCGCGATGTACTCACGCAAGTTCCCCTGGTCGAGGGCGTTCCACCAGCCCTTCGCCTTACGACGCTCACGGTCCAGCTTGGCCAGCCGAAGCAGGCTCTCCACGACCTCGTCGTCATCGACCCCGTACAGCTTGCACAGCGCGATGATGTCGGGATCGCGGAACGGCACCCAGCCCCGCTCCATCTTGGCGACCTTGGCCGTCTGCGCGCTGAGAACCTCAGCCGCACGTGACTGATTGAGGCCGACGGCCTCTCTGAAGGCCAGCAACTGACCGCCCAACTGACGTGCCAGGACTGTCGTTACACGGTTTGCCGTGCTCACGCGCCGCTGTGTCACTCCACGTCACCTCCTGATTTCAGGCACAGTCTGCAACCGTCGCCTCGCTAGGCACAATCACCCTAGCGGGGATAATTTTCTTGACGATATTGTCCGGAGCCCATTCCTGCCGCTACGTTCAGTGCGCAACCGCTCGCACAGCGGCGCCACCTGGTGGAAGTGCATCGCCCTGCCCTGCCGTCAGCACCACCGCAGGCGTCGGCCGCGACATCGCCACCACCACGCGCACCCCGTACGGGCAACCCCCACCCTCATACGGAGGTGCCGCGTCCATGGCCTCAGCCCAAGAGACGCCCCAGCCCCAACCCCAGCCCGTCATCCAGGAAGACCAGCTCGACTACACCCCCGTCGCCGGGAGCGTCACTCTCGCCCGGCGGCGGGCGGCGCGGCTCGTCACCGAGTGGGGGCATCCCGAACTCGCCTGGTCGACGGCCTTGTTGGTCAGCGAACTCGCCGGCAACGCCCTGCTGCACGGCTGCCTGGGCAACCGCCCCTTCAAAGTACGGACCAGCCTCCGCGCCGACGCCCTCCGTATCGAGGTGAGCGATCCACGCGGGGAACGGCTGCCCAGCCCGCGCCTGGCCGAGGACGAGGAGTGCTTCGGGCGGGGCCTGTTGATCGTCGCGCAGATCGCCGACCGGTGGGGCACCGCGCCCTGCCCCACCGGCAAGACCGTCTACGCCGAGCTCGACATCACCGACAAGCACGACGAGCCCGGCGCGCACGACGCACGTACGGACATCGCACCGTGACCGATCCCGCGAACGATCAAGCCCTGTGGGGCGTCGTGGTGCTCGCCGTCAGCTTTGTCGTGCTCGTCCTCGGCGTGCTGTACGCGGTGACGTGGCGCCCCGAGGTTGACGTGCCGCTGGTGCCGTTCGACGCGGAGGAGGCGTACACGTACACCTGTTACTGCTACCGCGAGCCCATCAACGTCCGCCTCCGGGCGTCCGAACTGCCCCGCAGGCACGCGTACGGGCGGCTCGCCATGCGTCACGCGCGCCCGGCGGCACGGAGCGCGTTCACCGCTCGCGGTCCGGGCGCTCGCGCAGGCCGTCCATGACGAGAGTGAGCAGGTGCCGTGAGCGCGCTTCCCAGTCGGGGTTCTCCATACGCCACAGGAAGCTCACGAGCAGCAGCACCTCGTCCGCGTCGACGTCCGGTCGCACCGTACCGGCCGCCTTGCACGCGTCCAGCAGCAGCGTGATCGCGGCGATCACCGGGGCGTAGTACTCGTTGGACAGATCGGCGCGGGTGGCGGCCTCCACCGCCGCCGCGACGCCGTGCTTGATGCGCGCATAGGAGGCGAGGCGGTCGAACCAGAGGCGCAGCGCCTCGAACGGCGTTTCCTGCGCGAGGAGTTCTGGGGCCGCGTCGATCAGCGCCTGGACGTCGTGGCGGTAGACCGCGAGCAGGAGTGCTTCGCGGTTCGGGAAGTGCCGGTACATGGTGCCTTGGCCGACACCGGCGCGCTTGGCGATCGAGTTCATGGTCGCGTCGCTCGACGCGGTCAGGGCGGTGCGCGCGATCTCCAGGATCCGGGCGCGATTCTGCTCGGCGTCGGAACGCTTGGTCGCTCCTGGCTTCTCGGTCGCCCGCTCCCTTTCGATCATGAGGGCCATCCTACCCCCGCCGAGTGGCTAAGCGGACATATGTCCGGTACTGTCGAAAGCGAGACGGACACGTGTCCGTTTAGGACTTTGTACCGGAGAGGCCGAGAGGAAGCCATGTCAGGGATCAAGGGAAAAGTCATCGCGATCACGGGCGCGAGCAGCGGAATCGGGGAGGCCACCGCGCTTCGGCTCGCCGAGGGCGGGGCCAAGCTCGTCCTCGCCGCGCGCCGGTCGGACCGCCTCGACGCGCTGGCGTCCCGTATCAACGAGGCGGGCGGCGAGGCGAGTTGCATCCGCACGGACGTACGGCGGCACGAGGACCTGTCCAGCCTGGTGGCGCTGGCGCGTGAGCGTTACGGGAGGCTCGACGTGCTCGTCGGCAACGCCGGTGTCGGGCTCGTCTCCCGGTTCGACGACCTGCGCGTCGAGGACTGGGACACCATGATCGACGTCAACATCAAGGGCGTTCTGTACGGCATCGCCGCCGCGCTGCCGGTCTTCCGCGAGCAGGGGGCGGGGCAGTTCGTGCACACCCTCTCCGTCGCGGGCCTGAGCATCACGCCCAGCCTGGCGGTCTACGCCGGGACGAAAAACGCCGTACGGGCCATCTCCGAGGGCCTGCGCCAAGAGGCCGGCGACAGTGTGCGCGTGACGACCGTCTCGCCGGGCTTCATCTCGACGGACTTCGCCGAAGCGGCGACGGACCCCGAACTGAGGGCCCAACTCCTCGCACGCCGGGAGGAAATCGCCATCGCGCCGGATGCCATCGCACGCGCCATCGCGTTCGCGATCGAACAGCCGGCCGATGTCGACGTGAACGACATCGTCGTCCGCCCGACGGCCCAGGCCTGAAATTCAGCCCTCGCACCCGACGGCCTCGGATGGTCGCGCCGATACGAGGGCCGGAGGCATGACCGGCGCAGCGCGAACAGCTCTCAACTCACCGCGTTGCCAGGGTCGTCCAGCCAGATGGCCTGTTCGCCGTCGGCCCCGACGGTCACGCCGAACCGTGTCAGGTCCGGTCGCCCCGCACCCTCCCACCAGAGCCGGGCGGCGGTGATCTCGTCCCAGAGCCTTCGGGGACCGGCCTGGCGCACGGCGGATTCGGACTCCCACCCCTCGTACCTCACCGAGGCCCAGGATCCCGCGCCGTCCGTGAGCCGCATCCGGAAGGTGCCCTGCGGGTCGGCGTCGCCCCAGGTGTGGGCGTACCGCACGCCGGGGACGCGCAGCCCGATGGCGAAAGCGGCGTGCACGTTCTCCAGCGCGAGGTCGGGGTCGATTTCCGAGCGACCCCCGGGCTCAGGAGCCATGACCGACCCGCGCTCGACCGCTCCGGTCACCGGCGGGGGCCGCTCGGAGCGCATCCACATGAAGCTGACGTCGGCCACGAAACGGCCGTACGACTCACCGCCCCGCTCGCCGGTCACCAGCCGCAGCAGTCCCGCGTTGGCGTAGGGCGTGCCCCACGGGGTCACGACGACTCCGCCCGGCCGGGTCTGCTCGATCCAGGCCCGGGGCACGCTCCGTACGGCCGCAGTTGAGTGGATACGGTCGTACGGCGCCTTGGACGGCCATCCGGCGAGACCGTCCCCGACCACGCACCTCGGGGTGAACCCGGCCGCCGCCAACCGTTTCGCCGCCCCGGAGGCGATCCGGGGATCGACCTCCACGGTGGTGACGTTCTCGTCGCCGACCCGGGCCGAGAGAAGGGCACTTGTCCATCCCGTGCCGGTGCCGATGTCGAGCACGGTGTGGCCGTCGGTCACGTCGAGATGCCGGAGCATGGTGGCGACCAGCGAGGGCATGGACGCCGAGGAAGTCGCGACCGGGACGTCCGCCCCGCCCCCGCCGCGCCCACCGTCAGCATCGTCAGCGTCTTCGCCGACGCCGTCGTCCAGTTGTGTCACCACCACGTCGTCCGCGTTCACCAACTCCCACCAGCCGGCGGGGTCGTCGGCCCGGGTGAGCCGGGCGGTAGCCGGTGGGGGAGGCACCGTCCGCAGCCCAGACGGTCTCCGGGACGAACGCGGACCGCCGGGCCCGCTCGAACGCGCCACGCCACGCTTGGTCCAGCGCGCCGGCCTCCGTCAGGTCGGCCAGCAGCCGCGCGTACGCGTCCAACCCAGCCCTCTCTCCGAACCATGACCGTTCGACTACGGAACGAACGTTAATGGCTCCGCTCTGCAATCAAAGGCACATCCGCCTGCCTGGTCACCAGTCGGTGAGGTCCACCAGAGACCGGCAGTGCGGGTCGTCCACCGCGTCCGAGGTCCGCCACTCCTCGCCCAGCAGTGAGGGCAGCGCTGCCAGGAGGGCGGTCAGCGCACCGCCCGGTCGTACGTCGGCGGCGATCACGCCGGGGACCTCGTCGCTGTCCATGTACAGGCGCAACAGGCCCCCTTCCCTGAACAGGAACCCGCGCAGACGCGCCCCGGGCCGTTCCTCGGACGGATGGGCCAGGCACCGCAGGAGAGTGGACGCCCAGTCGTCCGTGGTGAACGGGGCCTCTTTCACGTGCGCCGGATCGACCAGATACAGGTCCATCCCCATGACGGAAGTGACCCGGCTCGACAGGTAGATGTGTGTCCCGGTGTGCACCGCGCGAAGCAGGGCGACGACGTCGTGCGAGGTACGCAGTTCCTCGCCCGCGCCCAGGGGAATCTCGTACGCCGTCAGCCGGGACGGCGCGCACTCGCCCCTGTCACCGAGGGCGACCCGGACAGCCGGGGCCTCCGACGGTGCGGGCAGGACTCCCCGTACGTGCTGGTCTTCCAGGAGCGGCGCGTGGACGTGGTCCAACAGGAGGCCGGCCACTTCCACCTGAAGGTCTTCGGTCTCGTGCTCGTCTTCACTCACCACGTCACTCATTGCTCCTCCGACCGGGAGGTCACCTCGCCCAGGTGGTCGGGCCAGGTGATCCCCCGGTCACGCGGTCCCGTCAGCCCATCCGAGTCAGACTCAGATGGTCGGGACCAGGTCGTCACGCCCAGGTGATCAGGCGCTTCGGCTGTTCCAGGACCGCGGCCACGTCCGCCAGGACCTTCGAGCCCAACTCGCCGTCCACCAGGCGGTGGTCGAAGGAGAGCGCGAGCGTGGTGACCTGGCGGGGCTTGACCTTGCCCTTGTGGACCCAGGGCTGGAGCTTGATCGCGCCGACCGCCAGGATCGCGGACTCGCCCGGGTTGAGGATCGGCGTACCGGTGTCGACGCCGAAGACGCCGACGTTGGTGATGGTCACCGTGCCGGACTGCATGGCCGCCGGGGTCGTCCTGCCCTCGCGGGCCGTGGACACCAGCTCCCCCAGCGCTTCGGCCAGTTGGGGCAGGGTCTTGTCGTGGGCATCCTTGATGTTCGGGACGATCAGGCCGCGCGGGGTCGCGGCCGCGATGCCCAGGTGGACGTAGTGCTTGACCACGATCTCCTGGGCGGCCTCGTCCCAGGTGGCGTTGATCTCGGGGTGGCGCTTGATGGCCACCAGCAGCGCCTTGGCGACGAGGAGCAGCGGGTTGACCCGCAGGCCCGCCATGTCCTTGTCGGACTTGAGCTCCTCGACCAGCTTCATCGTGCGCGTCACGTCCACGGTGACGAACTCCGTGACGTGCGGCGCGGTGAAGGCGCTGCCGACCATGGCGGCCGCCGTGGCCTTCCGTACCCCCTTGACGGGGATACGGGTCTCCCGGCCGCCGGTGTCCGTCACCACGGTCGTCGGCTCCGGGGCGGTGGCGGCGGCCGTAGCGGTCACCGGTGCGGGGGCCTGGAGGCCCGGCTCGGGGGCCTGGAGGCCCGTTGCCGGGGCCGTCGCCGCGTGGACGTCCTCGCGTGTGATGATCCCGTCCGGGCCGGTCGGCGTGATCGTCGCCAGGTCCACCCCGAGGTCCTTGGCGAGCTTGCGCACGGGAGGCTTGGCCAGCGGACGGGCGGACGGGGACGGGGCGGGAGCCGCGTGCCCGTTCATCTCGGACTGGATCGCCGCCGAAGCAGCCGAAGCGCCCGAACCGTCCGAAGTGTCCGAAGGCGCCGATGCCCCCGTCACCTGTCCCGGCACCGAAGTGCCCCTGCGCGCACGGCGCTTCGTGGACGCCTCGGCCACCCCGTACCCGACGAGGACCGGCGTACGGCCCGCCGGTTCGGCCTTCTCGTCTTCGGCCTTCTCGTCTTCGGCCTTCTCGCCGACCGGCTCGGCGGGTTCAAGGGCCTGGGCCGAAGCGGAAGCCTGGGCCGGAGCCGGCTCGCCGCTTCCCGGCGCCACGTCCACCGTGATGATGGTCGCGCCGACATCGACCGTCGTCCCCTCCTCGAAGCGCAGGTCGTGCACCACGCCGTCGTAGGGAATGGGCAGTTCGACAGCCGCCTTCGCGGTCTCGACCTCGCACACCACCTGGCCGTCCTCGACGGAATCGCCGGGCTGTACGTACCACTTGAGGATCTCCGCCTCGGTGAGTCCCTCGCCCACGTCGGGCATCCTGAACTCGCGGTAGCGGGCGGAGATGTCGGGTGAGGTGTCGGCTGAAATCTCAGCAGTCATGGTCACGGCACTCCTCAGTACGCGAGCGAGCGGTCGACGGCGTCGAGCACCCGGTCCAGGCCGGGGAGATACTCGTCCTCCAGCCGGGCCGGCGGATAGGGCGAGTGGTAGCCGCCGACCCGCAGTACCGGGGCCTCCAGGTGGTAGAAGGACCGTTCCGTGACGCGGGCGGCGATCTCCGCGCCCGAGCCGAAGTAGACCGGTGCCTCGTGCACCACCACCAGCCGGCGCGTCTTCTCCACGGACGACTGGATCGTGTCGAAGTCGATCGGGGACATCGACCGGAGATCGACGACCTCCAGCGACTTGCCCTCCTCGGCCGCCGCCGAGGCCGCCTCCAGGCAGACCTTCACCATCGGGCCGTACGCGGCGAGCGTGAGGTCCGAGCCCTCCCGGACGACCCGCGCCGCGTGCAGCGGTCCCGGGATGGCCTCGGTGTTGACCTCGCCCTTGTCCCAGTAGCGCCGCTTGGGCTCGAAGAAGATCACCGGGTCGTCGCTCTGGATGGCCTGCTGCATCATCCAGTACGCGTCCGAAGGCGTGGACGGCGAGACGATCTTCAGGCCCGCCACATGCGCGAAGAGCGCCTCGGGGGACTCGCTGTGGTGCTCGACCGCGCCGATGCCGCCGCCGTACGGAATACGGATCACGACCGGCAGCTTGATCTTGCCCAGCGAGCGGGCGTGCATCTTCGCGAGCTGCGTGACGATCTGGTCGTACGCGGGGAAGACGAAACCGTCGAACTGGATCTCCGCCACCGGACGGTAGCCGCGCAGCGCGAGACCGATGGCCGTGCCGATGATGCCCGACTCGGCGAGCGGGGTGTCGATGACCCGGCCCTCGCCGAAGTCCTTCTGGAGTCCGTCGGTGACCCGGAAGACGCCGCCGAGCTTTCCGACGTCCTCGCCCATGACCAGGACCTTGGGGTCGGTCTCCAGCGCCTTGCGGAGCGACTCGTTGATCGCCTTCGCGAGCGGGAATTTCTTTACGGCCATGGCTACTTGCCCTCCCCGGCGGAGCCGCTGTCAGGATCCGTGTCCGCGAACGACGCCTGGTACGCGGTGAACTGGGCGCGCTCCTCGTCGACGAGCGCGTTCCCGTCCGCGTAGACATGGTCGAAGATCGCCAGTGGGTCCGGGTCGGGCATGGCCCGTACCGTCTCGCGTACCCGCTTGCCCAGCGCCTCGCTCTCCTCCTCCAGCGCCGTGAAGAACGCCTCGTCGGCCAGGCCCTGCTTCTCCAGGTAGCGGCGCAGCCGCAGGATCGGGTCCTTGGCCTCCCATGCCTCCCGCTCCTCGTCCGCGCGGTACTTGGTCGGGTCGTCGGAGGTGGTGTGCGCGCCCATGCGGTACGTGAACGCCTCGACCAGCATGGGTCCTTCGCCCCGGCGCGCGCGCTCCAGCGCGGAGCGGGTCACGGCCAGACAGGCGAGTACGTCGTTGCCGTCGACCCGGACGCCCGGGAAGCCGTAGCCCTGCGCGCGCTGGTAGAGCGGCACGCGGGTCTGCCGCTCGGTCGGCTCGGAGATCGCCCACTGGTTGTTCTGGCAGAAGAAGACCACCGGCGCGTTGTAGACGGCGGAGAAGGTGAAGGACTCGGCGACATCGCCCTGGCTGGAGGCGCCGTCCCCGAAGTACGCGATCACGGCGGTGTCCGCGCCGTCCTTGGCGACGCCCATGGCGTAGCCGGTGGCGTGCAGGGTCTGCGAGCCGATGACGATCGTGTACAGGTGGAAATTGTTGGAGCTGGGGTCCCAGCCGCCGTTGTTCACCCCGCGGAACATGCCCAGCAGGTTGGTCGGGTCGACCCCGCGGCACCAGGCCACGCCGTGCTCGCGATAGGTCGGGAAGACGTAGTCGTCGTCGTGCAGCGCGCGGCCCGAGCCGATCTGCGCGGCCTCCTGGCCCAGCAGCGACGCCCACAGACCCAGCTCGCCCTGGCGCTGGAGCGCCGTGGCCTCGCCGTCGAAGCGGCGGGTCAGGACCATGTCCCGGTACAGCCCGCGCAGCTCGTCCGGCGTCGGATCGATCTGGTAGTCAGGGTGCTCGACGCGCTCGCCCTCGGGGCTGAGCAGCTGTACGAGCTGAGGCTCGGAACTCTTGGATTGCGGCGTCTTCTTCGCGCTGGCGCGCTTGGTACCGCTGCTGCGTCGCGGTTTGCGAGCGGCGGTGCTCTCCACGGTCACGTGCGTGCTCCTCCGTCTGTCCGGCCCCCGGGATCCGCCGGGAACCAGTCGGCTCGTCTGGATCGACCGCGCGCACGGGGTGTGTGCGCCCCGGTCGGGACAGACGTGACAGGTGCCCCGGCGAGCGCCCTGTCACAGGCACGTTACCCAGTGGGCCGCACTACCGCGAAACCCCTCTGACCTGCCATTTTGCTTGGATTTCCAAGTAAATCGGCAAAGTCCGGAACAACCACTGGTCACAGCCTTGCAGGCCGCCGGAACAACGGCACGTTATCCCGCTGATCTGCGGCAGGGAAGGGGTGAGTGTGTGAGACTGAATTCTGTGTATGAAGATGGAAAAATCAGTGTTTTTCTGGTTGATGACCATGAAGTCGTCCGCCGGGGCGTCCATGAACTTCTCGCCTCCGAGGACGACATCGACGTCGTCGGAGAGGCGGGGACGGCCGCGGACGCCATGGCCCGGATACCGGCGACGCGCCCCGACGTGGCGGTGCTGGACGTACGACTGCCGGACGGCAGCGGGGTGGAGGTCTGCCGGGAGGTCCGTTCGCGGGACGAGAGCATCAAGTGCCTGATGCTGACCTCGTTCGCCGACGATGAGGCGCTCTTCGACGCGATCATGGCCGGGGCCTCGGGATATGTGCTCAAGGCGATCCGCGGCAATGAACTGCTGACGGCGGTACGGGATGTGGCGGCGGGGCGGTCGCTGCTCGACCCGGTGGCGACGGCCCGGGTGCTGGAACGGCTGCGCAGCGGCAACGAGCCCAAGGTCGACGACAAGTTGGCCGGCCTGACCGACCAGGAGCGCAGGATCCTGGACCTGATCGGCGAGGGCATGACCAACCGCGCGATCGGCGAGCAGCTGCATCTCGCGGAGAAGACGATCAAGAACTATGTCTCCAGCCTGCTCTCCAAGCTGGGGATGGAACGGCGCTCGCAGGCGGCGGCGTTCGTGGCGCGGCTCCAGGCGGAGAAGCGCTGAGGCGGGGGTGCCAGGAGTGACGGGGATGACGGGGATGACGGGCTGGGGTTTACGGGACCGAGATTTACGGGGCCGGGGTTACGGGCCCGGACGGGCGGCGCGCGTCCTCCTACCGCGACCGGCGTGCGGCCTCGTACCGCGGGCGGCGCGCGTCCTCGTACCGCGACCGGCCCCTTCCTAATCGGGACCAACGTCCTCGGCTTCCGGGGCCGCCTCCTCTGTCGCCGCGCGGCCCGACGACGCAGAGTTGACCACATGCTCACCGAGGACCTCCGCGCCCTACAGCTGCTCTCCCGCGTCCCGTACGGCCGGGTGGCGACGAGCATGCGCGCGATGCCCTTTGTGGCGCCCGCACGCCATGTCGTGACCGACGGCTCCGTCCTGCTGCGCATGCACGCGGGCCACGGCTATCACCGGGCGTGCGGCGGCGGGGTGGTCGCGTACGGGGCGGACAACTACGGCAGCGAGGACGCCGAGCAGTGGTCGGTGCAGTTCACCGGCACCGCCGAACTCGTCGAACCGACGGCGGAGGAGCTCGAACAGTTCGGTTCCGGGCCCTACCAAGTGGATGGACACCCGTTCGAGCCGGTCTATATGCGGCTTGTGCCGCAGTTCGTCGCCGTACATACGCTCGACTACTGCCGGGAGCGACGGAGTCAATACGTTGCGTGATCTAACATCTGAAAAGTGCCGCGCTCATATGAATTCGCTGCGCCTGCCGCGACTGCCTTAATCCCCGCACCCGCCTTCGCCGCTCGCGCCCCGCATGCCCCTCACAGCCCTCACACACCTCCCGCCCCGCATCCCGGCCCCACCGGGCACGGGCAAGGGCGGGCGCATGGGCAGGAGCAGGGCCAAGCGCAGGAGCAGGGTCATGGACAGGAGCAGGGCCACGGGCCGGAGCAGGGTCACGGGCCGGCGCATGTCTCCGCCCCGCCCGTCCGTATGCTGCTCCGCCGCTACCGGAACGCGGGCGAGCCCCTGTCCTGCGAACCCGTCGCCCAGGGACTGCTCAACCGCGGCTACCGGCTCTCCACGACCCGGGGCCGCTACTTCCTGAAACACCATCTGGACGGCGACCACGAGGCCATCGCCCGCCAGCACCGCGCCACCCAGCGGCTCCAGACGCTCGGCGTGCCCGTCGCCCCGCCCGTCGAGAAGACCGACGGCGACACCGTCGCGGTGATCGGCGGCCACTGCTACGCCCTGCACCCCTGGGTCGACGGGCGCCACCGCGACGGCGCCCAGCTGACATCCGCCGCGTCGAAGCGGCTCGGCGGGCTCCTCGGGCTCGTACACACCTGCCTGGAGCAGGTGATGGGGCCGGACCCGGCGGCACTCACACACGAGAGTCCGGACCCGGCGGACACCTTCGCGCTGATCGACGAACTGCTGGGCCTGGCCCGGGACCGTACCCCCCGCAACGTCTTCGACTCACTGGCCGAACACCGCCTGCTGGAGCGCCGCGCCCTGCTGGAGCGCCATGCCCACCGCCGCCCGCCACCCGGCGCCGAGCCGGCCACGGGCTGGGTGCACGGCGACTTCCACCCGCTGAACCTGCTCTACCGGGGCGCGGAACCGGCCGCGATTGTCGACTGGGACCGGCTGGGCGTACAGCCGCGCGCCGAGGAGGCGGTACGGGCGGCCGCGATCTTCTTCGTCCGGCCGACCGGCGAACTGGAACTGCCGAAGGTACGGGCGTACGCGCGCGCCTACCGCCGGGCGGCCGGGGCGGGCGCCGACGAACTGGCCGCGGCCGTGCACCGGGTGTGGTGGGAGCGGCTCAACGACTTCTGGATACTGCGCTGGCGGTACCAGCTGGACGACCGGAGGGCCGACCCGCTGTTCGCCGCGGTGTCGGCCCTGGCGGTCTGGTGGACGCGGGAGTACGAGGCGGTCCGCGAGGCCTTCGCGGGGTGACGCGGGGCGACCGCAAAGAAGGAGGGCGGGGAGGGCACGCGCCCTCCCCGCCCTCCTTCCTTACCCGCGCGTGTCAGCCGACGGCGCCGGCCGTGTCGGCGCCCGCGGAGCTGCCCGCGTTGGTGTCGCCGGTCGGCGGGGTGCCCCCGGTGGGATCGTTCTCGACCGGCGGCGGATCCTCGTCGTCCGTCTCGCCGCCGCCCCCGTTGTTGTCACCGGTGTCGTCCGTCTCACCCGGATCGGCCGTGGGTTGCGTGTCGTTGGTCGGCACGCCGGACGGACTGGGCGTGAACGACGGCGAGTACGAGGGCGTCCACCCCGGATTCTGGTTCCCGCCCGAGGAGTTGTCCGTCTCCTCGCTCTCCTCGGTGCTCTGCTCCTCCGAAGGCGTCGGATCGTCGGTCGGCGCCGACTCACTCGTGCTGACCGACGGCGAGTTGTCCGTCTTGTCGCCTGTGCCCGTTTTTCCCACGGAGTTGATCGCGTACGCCACCCCCGCCACGATCGCGATCAGCGCGAGCGCGACGAAGAGATACATCTTGCCGCGACCGCCGTTGCCCCGGCGGCGGTGACCGTCGTACCCGCCGTCGTCGGGGTTCATCGGCGGCAGGATCGGGCCCTGCGAGGTGTCGTGGTGCGGCGGGTGGGCCATCGCCGTCGTCGCGGACATGCCCATCGCCGGGGTGCTGCCGCCCATGTGCGGGTCGACCGCGCCGGTGTTCCACATACCGGTGTGGCTGCCCTGCTGCTGGAGCATCTGCAGGCCGTACTGGACCAGCCCGCGCATCTCCTCGGCGCTCTGGAACCGGTCGTCGGGCTCCTTCGCGAGCGAGCGCATGACCAGTCCGTCCAGCTCCGGCGGGGCCACGTCCGCGACCTCGGAGGGCGGCACCGGGATGTCCTGGACATGCTGGTAGACCACGGAGAGCGGGGTCTCACCGGTGAACGGGGGTCTCAGCGCGAGGAGTTCGTAGAGCAGGCAGCCCGTCGCGTACAGGTCGCTGCGGTGGTCGACGGCCTTGCCCAGCGCCTGCTCGGGGGAGAGGTACTGCGGCGTGCCCATGACCATGCCGGTCTGGGTCATCGTCGACTGCGCACCGTGCAGGGCGCGCGCGATGCCGAAGTCCATCACCTTGACCGCGCCCGCGTCCGTGATGATCACGTTGGCGGGCTTGATGTCACGGTGCACGATGCCGTGCTGGTGCGAGTAGGCCAGCGCCTCCAGCACACCGGAGACGATGATCAGCGCCTGCTCGGGCGGCGGGGCGTCGGCGCTGATCAGCAGGTCACGGATGGTGCGGCCCTCGACCAGCTCCATCACGATGTACGGGACGGTCTGCCCGTTGACCGTGTCCTCGCCGGAGTCGTACACCGCGACCACCGCGTGGTGGTTGAGGCCCGCGACCGACTGGGCCTCGCGCGTGAAACGGGCCTTGGAGATCGGGTCCTCGGCGAGATCCGCGCGGAGCAGCTTGACGGCGACGGTGCGTCCGAGCCGTACGTCCTCGGCCGCGAACACCTCGGCCATACCGCCGCGGCCGAGGCGGTGGGTCATTCGGTAGCGGCCGTCTCCGACCAGCCCACCGACGAGCCCGCCGTCGCCCCAGGAGTCCGCAGCATCCGACACTCCGCCGCCTGCTTCGGGTTCGGGTGCCATCAGTCCTCGCCGTCGTTTCTGTCCGCTCGGTGACCGCGCGTGCGGCCGGCGGTGGGTCTGTGTGTCTCAGGGGGTGATTCAAGGGTGGCTATGGCACATCACGCTACAGCCTTCGGGTGACACGCCGGTCCAGGATGGACCGGCCATGAAACCCGCTACGGCGTCACCCATGCAAATTCCATGGGTTTCCTGTAACGCTTCCGAGACTCTTGCTGTGCTTACGGTCACGGAACGGGCACCTGGCTTGACGTGTCGGTGCCCTGCGGCAGACTTGGCCCGTAATAGCGGATCAGTGGATCAGTGGATCACTGTGTCGATGGATCACTGTGCCGATGTCACCGCGGTTCGCGACGGGTTCGGCACCTCGGCAACAGAGCGTGAGCGGTGTCGCGTTCGGCACACGGGTTCGGTAACGGACAACGGATTCGGCGACGGGTCCGGCAACGGGTTCAGCACGACGCGTCAGCGCGCCGAGGGGGAAGCACAGTCATGAGCCAGGACGGCGCACAGGGCCGCTATGCGGGCGGTTCGGTCGCGGGCGGCCGGTACCAGCTTCGCGACCTGCTCGGCGAGGGCGGGATGGCGTCCGTATACCTGGCCTACGACGCCGCGCTGGACCGCCAGGTCGCCATCAAGACACTCCACACGGAGCTGGGCCGGGAGCAGTCCTTCCGCGAGCGCTTCCGCCGCGAGGCCCAGGCCGTCGCCAAGCTGTCGCACACCAACATCGTCTCGGTCTTCGACACCGGCGAGGACACGCTCGACGAGAACGGCTCCGCCGAGGGGTCCGGCGCGATGATGCCGTACATCGTCATGGAGTACGTCGAGGGGCAGCCGCTCGGCTCCGTACTCCAGGCGGACATCGCGCGGTACGGCGCGATGCCGGCCGACAAGGCGCTCAAGGTGACGGCGGATGTGCTGGCCGCGCTGGAGACCAGCCACGAGATGGGCCTGGTCCACCGGGACATCAAGCCCGGCAACGTGATGATCACCAAGCGCGGCATCGTCAAGGTGATGGACTTCGGCATCGCGCGCGCCATGCAGTCGGGTGTCACGTCGATGACCCAGACCGGCATGGTCGTCGGCACGCCCCAGTACCTGTCGCCCGAGCAGGCGCTGGGGCGCGGTGTCGACGCCCGCTCCGACCTGTACTCGGTCGGCATCATGCTCTTCCAGCTGCTGACGGGCCGACTGCCGTTCGACGCGGACTCGCCGCTGGCGATCGCGTACGCGCATGTGCAGGAGGAGCCCGTCGCTCCGTCCAGCTTCAACCGCGCGATCACCCCGGCGGTGGACGCGCTGGTGGCGCGGGCGCTGAAGAAGAATCCGAACGAACGCTTCCCGAGCGCGGAGGCGATGCGCGACGAGTGCGCGCGCGTGCTGCCCGCCGCGCAGACGGGCGCCCCGGTGATCGTGCAGGGCGCCCCGCAGAACAGCAGCGGCTCGGGCGTGGGCTCGGCGGTCTTCCCGCCGGTGGACCAGTCGATGCCGGCGCCGACTCCGCCCCCGCAGAGCGTGCAGTCGCCGTACCAGCCGGGTCCGTACGGTCCTCCGACGCCTTCGCACATGCAGACGCCGCCCCCGATGCAGGCGCCCGGCCCCGGCTACGGCTATCCCCAGGCGGCCCCGGCCTACCAGGCGCCCACGCCGTCGCCGTACACCACCCCGCAGCAGCAGATGGCGGGTTCCGGCCACAACGGCCAGGGCCCTCATGGCGGTACGAACGGCTCGGGAAGCGGCATCGGCAACGGTGCGGGAAACGGCGGCGGCAAGCGGAACATGCCGGTCGTCGTGGGCTCGATCGCGGTCGCGGTCGTGGCGATCGCCGGTTTGGCCACGGCGCTGTCGATGAAGGGCGACGACGAGGGCGGCGAGGCGGGCCCCGTCGAGAGCGCGAGCGTGGCGGCGGATCACCGCCCCCCGGAGCGGAACCGGACGATCAAAGCCTCGGAGTGCTCGGAAGCTTCGGAGGACGCCACGGACCCGTCCCGGGTGACGGCTCCCGACCTGCGCTACAAGGACATCCTCTCGGTGAAGGACTGCCTGCGCGCGGCCGGCTGGACATGGTCGGAGCCGAAGAAGCAGGACGACGGCTCCCAGGCCGAGGACATCGTGGTCGACCAGTACCCGCGGCCGGGCGCCGCCGTGCTGCCCAAGGAGCAGGAGTTCGAGCTGACGATCTCCACCGGCAACGCCGGATAGGCGGCCGGGGGGCGTTCGTCCGCGGGGGGGGCGCGCCCTCGTTCGCGGGGGCGCGCCCTCGTCCGTTCGGGCCGCGTACGTGTGGGCCGCGTACGTAGAGGCCGCGTACGTAGAGGCCGCGTACGTAGAGGCCGCGTACGTAGAG
Source organism: Streptomyces sp. NPDC088116 (assembly GCF_044741745.1). Classification (NCBI taxonomy): domain Bacteria; kingdom Bacillati; phylum Actinomycetota; class Actinomycetes; order Kitasatosporales; family Streptomycetaceae; genus Streptomyces; species Streptomyces sp. NPDC088116. Next base: position 254,790 of record NZ_JBIUTF010000005.1, read on the forward strand.
GCCGCGTACGTAGAGGCCGCGTACGTAGAGGCCGCGTACGTATGTGCCTTATTTCCGTGTGTGTCTCATCCGTACGTGTCGCATCCGGAACATTCGAGATGCCGGAGTTATCCCCTCATGTGACTCTGAGTAGGTGACTCCAACGCTCCGCACTCCTTGCGCGATCGCGGTCTCGTCCTTGCTGATGGCCGCGCTCGCCGCACCGGTCGCGTACGCGAAGGAGTCCTCGCCGCCCGCCGCCCCTCCCGCCGCGTCCGGGGGGTCGGCGGACTCCCTGGCCGGGCATCCGGCGGGCGAGGGACGCCCACGGCCGGGGCGGCCGGCGGGGGCCGACGCCGATTCGACGGCGGACGCGAACCCGAGCGGGAGCAGCGACGAGGACGAGGAACGGGACGGGACGGCCCGCCCCGAGCGGTCAGCCGCGGCTTCCTCCTCTACGTTCTCCTCTTCGGCGGCTTCCTCTTCAGCGGCCTCCCCTTCGACGTCGGCTTCTTCCTCCTCCGATACGGCGGCGCCCCCTTCCGCGTCCGCCTCGTCGTCCGGCCGGAGCCCGAGTGGAGCGGCCGAGGCAGAGGGAACGGACGAGGACGGAGAAGAGGAGGGAGGGGACGAGGAGGGGACGGGGGACGCGGAAGAGCCGGCGGAGGAGCAGACCCGCCCCTCCCGGACACCCGCCGCGCCCCGGGACCATCCGCCGTCCGCTGCCCGTAAGTCCGAAACCCAGGACGTCACGGAGACCGCCACGCGGCCCGTCGTCGTACTGACCATGGGCGCCGGAATCACGCTGCTCGGGCTCGGGCTCGGCTTCCTCGGACTGCGACTCCGGCGCCGCTGAGCAGCGCCTGTGAGCCGTCGGAGGCCCTCGCCGCTCACCCTCGGTTCCGCCCTCGCCACCGAACGCTTGTCATCCTTACGACGTACTTACAGGCTCCGCCTCAAGTCGCTTGTGAGAGACCCCGTTCCAGGGCAACATACTCAGTATGTCGATCCGCCATGGACTACTCGCGCTGCTGGAACACGGTCCTCGCTATGGCTCTCAGCTCCGTACGGAGTTCGAGACCCGCACCGGTTCCACATGGCCGCTCAATATCGGTCAGGTCTATACGACCCTGGCCCGTCTGGAGCGGGACGGCATGGTCACGCAGGACGGCGAGGACGACGCGGGCCACACGCTCTACGCGATCACCGACGACGGCCGCGTGGAGCTGAAGTCCTGGTTCCGTACGCCCGTCGACCGCGCCAGCCCGCCCCGGGACGAGCTGGCGATCAAGCTCGCGATGGCCGTGGGCGCGCCGGGGGTCGACATCCGCGAGGTCATCCAGTCGCAGCGCCGGCACACCATCAAGGCGATGCAGGACTACACGCGGCTCAAGGCCCAGGCCCTGGACACCGCTCCGGCCGACCGGGACGAGGTGGCCTGGCTGCTCGTCCTCGAACAGCTGATCTTCCAGACGGAGGCCGAGGCCCGCTGGCTCGACCACTCCGAGCAGCGGTTGATCCGCCTCTCGATGATGCCGGAACCGGTCAAGCCCTCACCCGGGTTGCCCCGACCGAAGATGCCGGTGAGGGCCGCGCGGGAGGAGGCCGACGGCCGGTGAGCCCAACGGGACCCGTCGGGTCCTGTGGATCCACAGGACCCGACAGCCCGTGAGCCGACAGGACCGTGAACCCGCAGAACCGTGCATCCCAGCAAGACCATGAACCCGCAGGACCGTGAACCCCAGCAAGACCGTGAACCCGCAGGACCGTTGAACGCGGGACCTCGGAACGCAGGACCGTAGGGCCCCGGGACCGTAGGGCTCCGGGACCGTAGGGCTCCGGGACCGTAGGGCTCCGGGGGCCACGGAGCCGGACCCGCCGCCTGTGGCTCCGGCTCCCTTCACCGCTCCGGCGCCCGCCGGTTTCGCCGCCTTTGCCGCCTTTGCCGCAGCAGTGCCCGTACATGTCCGGCGCCCGTACGTACCCGCCGGACGCCTCGGGGCCGACCGTCACCACGCGTCTCGCCCCGCCTCTGACTCCTCACGCCCATCCGCTCATGCGTATGTCTTCGCAGGCATCCGCCGAAGGGGGATCCCTCATGTCTCGTAAGTCACATAAGCCTCGCCAAGCCCACCAGGAACATCAGTCACCTCAGTCACCTCAGTCCCAACAGGCGCGTACGCCCGTGCTGCGACTCCAGGAACTGACCCGTGTCCATGGCAGCGGCGCCACCGAGGTGCACGCCCTGCGCGGTATCAACCTCGATGTGTTCCCCGGCGAACTGGTCGCCGTCATGGGCCCCTCCGGCTCCGGCAAGTCCACGCTGCTCACCATCGCCGGCGGCCTCGACACACCCACCTCGGGCCGCGTGATCGTCGAGGGCACCGAGATCAACACCGCCAACCGCAAGAAGCTCGCGGCCCTGCGCCGCCGCAGCATCGGCTATGTCTTCCAGGACTACAACCTCATACCCGCCCTCACCGCGGCCGAGAACATCGCTCTGCCCCGCGAACTCGACGGCGTCTCCGCGCGCAAGGCACGCGTCGAGGCCCTGGCCGCACTGAACGAGATGGGGCTCGAACAGCTCGCCGACCGCTTCCCCGACGAGATGTCCGGTGGCCAGCAGCAGCGCGTGGCGATCGCCCGCGCGCTCGTCGGCGACCGCCGCCTGGTACTCGCCGACGAGCCGACCGGCGCACTGGACTCCGAGACCGGTGAGTCCGTACTCGCCCTGCTGCGCACCCGGTGCGACGCGGGCGCGGCCGGCATCCTGGTCACCCACGAGCCGCGCTTCGCCGCCTGGGCCGACCGTGTGGTCTTCCTCCGCGACGGCGCGGTCGTGGACCAGACCCTCCGCAGTGAGCCGGACTCGCTTCTCGCGGACCAGGCGGCCGAGCTGTGACGACCTGGTTCCATTCCTGGCGCGCCGCGGTGCGCATCGCCCGCCGTGACGCCTGGCGTTTCAAGGGACGCAGCTTCCTCGTCCTGGCCATGATCGCCCTTCCCGTCCTCGGCGTGAGCGCCCTGGATCTGACCATCCGCAGCTCGGAGCCCTCCGTCACGGAGAGCATGAACCGTGACCTCGGCCGGGCCGACGCCCGGATCACCGATCCCCATTTGGGCGGCGTGCCCCTCCTCCAGGAGCCGAAGTCGCCCAACGGCTACATGCCGAAGGACGACTTCGACGAGGGCGGGTCGTGGCCCGACGGTGATGCGGACATCACGAAGGCCTTCCCGCCGGGCGCCACCACGCTTGAGGACACGACGGGATCCGGGAAGCTCCGCACCACGCACGGTCTGCTGCACACCGAGATCCGTGAGCTGAAGGCCTCGGATCCGATGGCGCGGGGCATCTTGACCCTCGACACCGGCCGCTTCCCCGAGACGGCCGGCGAGGTGGCCGTGACCACCCACTTCATGGAGAGCAGCGGTCTGAGCGTGGGCTCGACGCTCACCGCGCGCGGGCTCGACGCCGACTACCGGATCGTGGGTACCTACGAGCTGCCCGACGCCCTCGACACGGACCAGGTGAACGCGCTTCCCGGGGCCTTCCTGGCGCCGCTCGACAAGGCGCTGAAGGCCGACGGACTGGCCGGAACGGACTCGAACACCAGCCATCTGGTGAGCGTCTCCGGTGGTTTCACGTGGAACATGGTGCAGAAGGCCAACACCCGCGGCGTCGTGGTGAGTTCACGCGCAGTGACCCTCAACCCTCCCGCCGACGCGGACGTTCCCCTGTATCAGCATGACGACTGGAACAGGTACTCGGAGAACGGGGGAGAGGCGGAGGAGATGGCCGTGGTCGGCACCGTCGTCGGCCTCGCGATGCTGGAGATCTGCCTGCTGGCCGGCCCCGCCTTCGCCGTCGGCGCGCGGCGCTCGCGCCGTCAGCTCGGCCTGGTGGGCGCGAACGGCGGAGACCGGCGCCATATCCGGGCCATCGTCCTCGCCGGTGGTCTGGTGATCGGTATCGCCGCGGCCGTCGTCGGTACGCTCCTCGGCACCGCCCTCACCCTCGCCCTGCGTCCCGCACTCGAGGACTACATGGGCAAGCGCTTCGGCAGCTTCGACGTCCGGCCGCTGGAACTGCTCGGTATCGCGCTGCTCGCCGTGCTCACGGGTCTGCTGGCCGCGATCGTCCCGGCCGTCACCGCCTCCCGGCAGACTGTCCTGGCCTCGCTCACCGGCCGCCGCGGGGTACGCAAGAGCAGCAGGGTGCTGCCGGTCCTGGGGCTGATCGCGTTCGTACTGGGTGCCGCGATCGCGCTGTACGGATCGCTGGTGAGCAGCCAGTTCACGATCGTCGCGGGCGGCAGCGCCATCGCGGAGCTGGGCCTGGTCGCGCTGACCCCGGCCCTGGTGGGCCTGTTCGGCCGGATCAGCCGCTGGATGCCGCTCTCACCACGGCTGGCACTGCGTGACGCCGTACGCAACCGGGGGCGCACGGCCCCCGCCGTGGCAGCGGTGCTGGCCGCGATCGCGGGCACGGTGGCGGTGTCCACGTATTCCGCGAGCAACGAAGCGGAGAACAGGGCCGCGTACGAACCACTGCTGCCCAGCGGCGCGGTCTCCGTCACGGTCGATCAGCGGGACAGCCGGGATGTTCCGGCCCTCACCGCGGCCGTTCAGAAGAATCTGCCCACCGACGTACGAGCCGATGTGGCTCATATGAAGGTCGGAAAGCCTGACTGCGTCATGTACGCGGAGCAGAACGCCTGCGGGCGCTACGAAGTGGTGATCCCCGAGGCCAACCGCTGTCCCCTGTACGACGACGGGGGCATGGACGTCTCGGAGAAGTTCAGCGAGGCGGAGCGTCGCAAGTTCGCCGGGGACCCGCGCTGCGAGGAGCCGGACATCTACAGCAGCGCCTTCAGCGAGGGTGTGGCGGTCGGCGACGCCGAGATGCTGAAGATCCTCGGCATCAAGGATCCGGCGGCGGCGAAGGCCCTGGCGGACGGCAAGATCGTCTCGCTCGACAAGCGGAACGTGAACACGGGCGACACGATCGGCATCCGGCTGGTCACGGACGTCGAGAAGGCGGACGCGGTCAACGAGAAGGGCAACGCGTCGCCCGGCGCCGTCAAGTCGTTCCCGGCCCACCAGGTCCCGGGAGAGCACGAGACATACGGCATCTCGATGATCGTCTCCCCGGCCACGGTCAAGGCCGCGGGCATCGACACCTTCCCGATCGGCGCGTACTTCTCGACCAGTGCCACGCCGACCAGCGTGCAGAAACAGCAGCTGGACAGTGATCTCGCCAAGACCGGCGCCGGCGCCAACCTCTATATCGAGAACGGCTACACCGACGAGAGCGGCATCGTGCTGCTGGCACTGACCATGTTCGCGGGACTGGTCACGATCGGCGCCGCGGGTATCGCCACCGGACTCGCCCAGGCCGACGCCGAGGCCGACCTCAAAACCCTTGCGGCGGTGGGAGCCCCGGCCCGGGTCCGCCGGACGCTCAGCGGATTCCAGTGCGCGGTGGTCGCAGCGATGGGGGTGGTGCTGGGTTCGGCGGCCGGTGTGCTGCCCTCGATCGGGCTCCGGCTGACCGAACGCCGCGAGGGAATCGAGCGGCACGAGGAGGCGCTCAGCTCCGGCATGGTCAGCGATGCGCTGCCGCACGTACCGATCGTCATCCCCTGGGGCACGCTGGCTCTCCTCCTGGTCGCTGTTCCGTTGGGCGCCGCGGTCCTGGCGGCCCTGGTCACGCGCTCGCACCGGACGGTGGCGCGCCGTGCGGTGACGTAGACCGTCCGGCCCGACCGGATCCGTGCCCCCGTACGCAGGCGCGTCACCGTGGTCGATCACTGCGGTGGATCGCCTTCGTACGGGGGCACACCATGTGGTGCCGGGCAGGTGCGAGACAATGGGCAACATGGAGATGCCGAGGAACGAACGGTCGCAGGACAGCCCCCATGTCCTCGTGGTGGGACAGGACGGGATGGCGCTCGGCGGTGGTGGATCCGGTGACGAGGCACGCGCGATCCCGGTGACGGAAATGGTCGAGCAGCCCGCCAAGGTCATGCGGATCGGCAGCATGATCAAGCAGCTTCTGGAGGAGGTGCGGGCGGCTCCCCTGGACGAGGCGAGCCGGGTGCGCCTCAAGGAGATCCACGCCGGCTCGGTGAAGGAGCTGGAGGACGGGCTCGCCCCCGAGCTGGTCGAGGAACTGGAGCGGCTCTCGCTTCCCTTCACCGACGAGGCGATCCCCTCCGAGGCGGAACTGCGTATCGCGCAGGCCCAGCTGGTGGGCTGGCTGGAGGGCCTCTTCCACGGGATCCAGACGGCGTTGTTCGCCCAGCAGATGGCGGCCAGGGCCCAGCTGGAACAGATGCGCCGCGCACTTCCGCCGGGCTCGGTGCCGGAGGACGACGAGGAGCAGGGGCACGGGCCGATCCGTTCGGGCCCGTATCTGTAAGCCTGCGGGCCTCGTCCCGTTCGGTCCGCGCGGCCCGGCACACCACGAGGTGTGCCGGGCCGTCGGCCGTTGCACGGACCGGAGTGCGAGGCTCCGGGCAGATCACCGGGCCCCGGGCGGATCGTGGAGCCCCGGGCGGATCGCGCCGGACCGCGTCAGGCGGTGGCCGGATCCACGTGGTCAGGCGTTCGCGGGGGTGAGCAGCAGCAGCTTGCCGACATGGCCGCCCGCTTCGAGGGCGCGGTGTGCGTCGGCCGCCTCCGGCATCGGCAGGGACCGGTCCACGACCGGACGGATGCCGCCGCCCGCGATGAGCGGCCAGACATGTTCCCGTACGGCCGCGACGATCGCCGCCTTCTCGGCCTGCGGACGGGCCCGCAGCGAGGTCGCGGTGACGGCGCCACGCTTGCTCAGCAGGGCGCCCAGATTGAGCTCGCCCTTCACTCCGCCCTGGAGACCGATCACCGCGAGCCTGCCGTTCACGGCCAGGGCCTTCACGTTCCGTTCCAGGTACTTCGCGCCGACGATGTCGAGGATGACATCCGCGCCGGCGCCGTCCGTGGCCTTGCGGATCTCCTCGACGAAGTCCTGCTCACGGTAGTCGATCAGGATGTCCGCGCCCAGCTCGGCACAGCGCGCCAGCCGCTCGGAACCGCCCGCCGTCACCGCGACCCGCGCGCCCACGGCCTTCGCGAGCTGGATCGCCATCGTGCCGATCCCGCTCGCCCCGCCGTGCACGAGCAGCGTCTCGCCCGGCCGCAGGTGGGAGATCATGAAGACGTTCGACCAGACCGTGCAGGTGACCTCGGGGAGCGCCGCGGCCGTGGCCAGGTCCAGCCCCTCCGGTACGGGCAGCAACTGCCCGGCCGGTACGGCGGCCTTCTCGGCGTATCCACCACCGGCGAGCAGCGCGCAGACCTCGTCGCCGACGGCCCAGCCGGAGACTCCCGGTCCGAGTGCGGTGATCCTGCCCGCGCACTCCAGGCCGGGGTACGGGGACGAGCCGGGCGGCGGATCGTAGAAGCCCTGGCGCTGCAACAGATCGGCGCGGTTGACGGCGCTCGCCACGACCTCGACGAGGACCTCTCCCTCGCCGGGTACAGGATCGGGCACCTCGGCCCATACAAGAGCCTCGGGGCCGCCGGGTTCCGGAATCGTGATCGCATGCATGGCCGCGAGGCTACTCCTCGACGGCGCTGCGGAGCGGTCTCCCGGCCGCCTTCTCCGGGATGGATCGCGACCGCCGCACAGACCGCGCCGTAGGGCATGACACTGGGGCGCCGTTGCCGAGAGCCGTCACCAATGGCCTGGCGCCAGGGCGCCGTTGCCGAGGATCCGTTGCCAACGGACCGATCCCAGGGCGCCGTTGCCGAGGGCCCGGTGCGCGGGTCCGCTACCGGCCGCCGCCAGCTCGCGCGTCAGCCGGAGTAGTCCGGGGCCGAGGCGCTCTCCGCCCGGACGATGGTGATCAGACGGTCGGTCAGCTGGAGCGGGCTCGCGGCCGGGTCGTCGTAGCCGAGCAGCCGGTGGCCGCGCAGGACGCTCACCACCAGGTCGTCCGTCTCCCGTACGCTCCGGCCCACCTCGGACTTTATGACCGGGCGTTCGATGAGATCGAGGCCGCTGCCCTGCTGGATCAGATCCTCCATCACCGTGCCGGCGCTGGGGCTGAGCACCGAGAGGCCGAGCAGCCGGCCGGCCGCGCTGGCGCTGGTGATCACCGCGTCGGCCCCCGACTGGCGCAGCAGCGGCGCGTTCTCCTCCTCGCGCACGGCCGCGACGATCTTGGCGCCCCGGTTGAGCTGACGCGCGGTCAGTGCGACCAGTACCGCCGTGTCGTCGCGCTGGGTGGCGATGACTATCTGGCGAGCGCGCTGGAGTTCGGCCCGCATCAGTACGTCGCTCCGGGTCGCGTCGCCGATGATCCCCACGAACCCCTCCGCGCTGGCCGCCTCGATCACCTTGCCCGACGGGTCGACGATGACGATCTGTTCCTTCTTGATGCCCGTCGCGCGGAGGGTCTGCATCGCGGACCGGCCCTTGGTGCCGTAGCCGACGATGACGGTGTGGTCACGCAAGTTGGACCTCCAGCGGTTCAGCCGCCACTCCTCCCGGGTGCGCTCCGTGAGGACCTCGAGAGTGGTGCCGACCAGGATGATGAGAAAGACCACCCGAAGCGGTGTCACGAGCAGCACGTTCACAAGCCGCGCGCTGTCGCTGTACGGGACGATGTCGCCGTAACCCGTCGTGGAGAGCGTGACGGTGGCGTAGTAGACGGAGTCGAGGAAGTCGACCGAGTCATCCGCGTTGTCGTGGTAGCCCTGGTTGTCGATGTAGACGATGAAGACCGTCAGGGCCAGCACGAACAGGGCCATCAGCAGTCGCCTGCTGACCTGGCGCAGCGGCCGTACGGCCTTGCGGCGCGGCAGCTTCACCCGCGCGGTGACCAGATATTCGTCGGCCTGCCTGGCCATCGCGTCGTGGCCGGGAAGTTTCACGTGAAACACCCGCCATCGGCCGAGGCCGCCCATGGCAGATCCAGCACTTCCAACTCCTCACCCGGCCGCGCGCCGCCCGGCGGCACGACCGCGATCCCATCGGCTGCGGCGATGCCACGCAACATGGCGGGGCCATTGAAACGCAACGGCACGAGTCCCTCGTCGCGATGGACGAAGGGCACCAGACGGGTGTCGTACGGATGACCATGTACCGCGTCGCGCAGCGGCGCGTGATACGGAGTCCGGGGCGCCCGGCCCGCCAGCGTGCGCAGCAGCGGCTCGGCGAGCGTCACCAGGCCCGAGACGGCGGCGAGCGGGTTGCCGGGCAGGCCCACCAGATGCCGCCCCGAGGTGAGCCGGGCCAGCAGCATGGGATGGCCCGGACGTACGGCGACGCCGTCCACCAGCAGTTCGGCGCCCACCTTCCGCAGGACGGGGTGGACATGGTCGACCGGCCCCCCGGCCGTACCTCCCGTGGTGATCACGAGATCCGCCGTGGATTTGGTGACCGCGCGGCGCAGCGCCTCGGCGGAGTCGCCGATCCGGCGGGTGGCGATCACGTCGGCGCCGAGCGTGTGCAGCCAGGGGGCGAGCATCGGGCCCAGGGCGTCGCGGATCAGCCCGTCGTGGGGAAGCCCCTTGGCGAGGAGTTCGTCGCCGAGGACCAGCACTTCGACGCTCGGGCGCGGGACGGTGAGCAGTTCGTCGTACCCGGCCGCCGCCGCGAGACCCAGCGCGGCCGGGGTCACCAGGGAACCGGCGGGCAGGAGCCGGTCGCCGGAACGGCACTCCTGGCCGCGCGGCCTGATGTCCTGCCCCTGGATCACCTCGCGCTCGGCGTGAAGACGGCCGCTGCCGTCCGTACGGGCGTGCTCGCTGCGGATCACCGCGGTCGCGTCGGCCGGGATTCGGGCGCCGGTGGCGATCCGTACCGCCTCGCCGTCGGGCAGCGGCCCGGCGTCCGCGTGTCCGGCGAGGATGCCGCTGTCGTCGGCTGCCGCGGGAGCGTCCGTCGTGCTCGGACCCGTATCGCTCGCGTGCCGACCGGTGTCCTTGGTGCCCTGTTTCGCACCCTTCACGCTCTTTGTGTCCTTCGCGTCCTTCACGGTCCGTACGGACCATGGGCCCGGCCCGGAGACCGCCCAGCCGTCCATGGCCGAGGTGTCGAAGGACGGCAGATCGGTGAGCGCGGTCAGGGGCTCGGCGAGGGCCTGACCGAGAGCCTGGCCGAGCGGGACCCGGCGGGCGCGTGCGGCCGGAGCCGACCGCGCCGAACGGGCCGCGAGCGCGCGGGCCGCGTCCCATGACTCGGCCCGATGCCGGGCGGACCGGGAGTCCGTGCCCGCGGCCTCGGGCGCCTGGTCGTCCCGGACCGGGTTCGTGGAACCCTGACTCCGGCCGTGGCCCCGATCCGCAGCGTGACCCTGATCCGCAGCGTGGTCGTACGGCTCCGCAGCGTGGTCGTACGGCTCCGCGCCACCGCCCCGGCTCGCGCCGTGGCTCGGCCCCTGGCCGGCTCGGCGCGCCGGGCCGGTGTCCGGGCCCGGGTCGTGCGTCGCGGCCGGCTGTCTGCCGACCAGGGCCAGGGCATCCTCGATGCCCTCGACCTCGCGGTCCTGGGCCGTCATCCGGTGTCGTCCCTCTTGTCCCCGTTGGTGTCCGTCCCTTCGTCCGTCCCTTCGTCCGCCGCCTCGTCCGCCCAGCGAACGGCGAGCGCCGCGGCCTTGCGGGCCGCTTCGGCGACGGCTTCGGGCCCGTCTCCCCCGGCCCTGGCCGCCGCGTAACCGACCAGGAAGGTCGTCAGCGGCGCCGCGGGCCGGGCAACGCCGTGCGCGGCGTCGCGGGCGAGGTCGAGGAGGGCGTGGGTGTCGACATCCAATTCGATGCCGAGTTCGTCCTTGACTGCGGTGATCCATTCGTCCAGCACGGTCCCATGCTCTCTGATCCGGCCCCGGGCTGTGGAGATGTCTTCCCAGGTGTCGCAGTCGAAGGAGGCGAGGGGCCCGGCGTCGACCCGGGCAAGGTCGAGTTCCTGTGACAGCAGACGCAGCGGCAGACCGGAGAGGTTGCCGTACTCGGTGGCGAGAAGAGCGAGTTCGCGGCGCAACGGCTCGGTCCGGTAGGCGGCGACCAGTGGCTGGTCCCGGCCGCCGGCATCGGTGAGCAGCGCCGCCTCGCGGCCGGAGACGTCCAGCGCCCCGATCAGCCGGTGCACCGTCTCCGCTCCCAGGAACGGCAGATCCGCCGAGAGCACGAGCACGGTGGCCGCGTCGGCGCACCGCACCCCCGCGTCGAGCGCGGCGAGCGGTCCGCCACCGGGCGGCTCCTCGCGCGCCCAGCGCACCGGCCGCACCGTCGGCCGTCGGCCGCCCACGACAACGGTGCGGGCGGCCCCCTCACATGCCGCCAGCACCCGGTCGAGCAGCGCCCGGCCCCCGACTCGCACTCCCGGCTTGTCGATCCCGCCGAGCCGCTTGGCGGCACCTCCGGCGAGCACGATGGCGTCATACGCGGTCATGCCTGAAGTATGGGCCGCTCCGGCCCGTCCGGAGCACACAGGGTTCCCCGTCCGCACACCGGACAGCGCCGTACGCGGACCCGGGCCCGTACGTGGACCTCCACGCGGGGCCGCCTCCATGCGGAACTCCACGCGAGGCCCACCAGGGCTACAGGGTGCGCAGCAGTACCGCCGGCTGTTCGACGCAGTCCGCCACGTACCGCAGGAAGCCACCGGCCGTACCGCCGTCGCAGACACGGTGGTCGAAGGTGAGCGACAGCTGGACGACCTGACGGACGGCCAGTTCGCCGTCGTGGACCCAGGGCTTGGGCACGATCCGGCCGACCCCGAGCATCGCCGCCTCGGGGTGGTTGATGATCGGCGTGGAACCGTCGACGCCGAACACCCCGTAGTTGTTGAGCGTGAACGTCCCGCCGGTCACATCGCCCGGCGTCAGCCTGCCGTCCCTGGCCGCCTCCGTCAGCCGCGCGAACTCGGCGCTCAGCGACTCCGCCGAGCGCGCGTGCGCGTCCCGTACGACCGGGACGACCAGCCCGCGCTCGGTCTGCGCGGCGAAGCTCAGATGCACCTCGGGCAGGCGCACGATCTCCCTGGCGGCCATGTCCACGGTGGAGTTGAGCTCCGGATGCCGCGCGAGAGCCGCCGTACAGATCCGCGCGAGCAGGGCGAGGAGCGAGATCCTGGCCCCTCCTGCCGCGTTCATCGCCGTGCGGGCGGCCATGAGTTCCGTGGCGTCCGCGTCGACCCAGCAGGTCGCGTCTGGGATCTCGTGCCGACTGCGGGACAGCTTCTCCGCGGCGGCGCCCCGTACGCCTCGCAGCGGCACCCGGGTGGCTCCCGGCCGCTCCCGCGAGGGCTCGGCCGCGGGCACAGCCGTGGCCCCAGACGCGAGGGGAGGTACGGACAGGGCCGGGGACATCGCGCCCCGCCGGATGGCCTGCTCGACATCGGACCGCAGGATCAGGCCGTCCCGTCCGGAGCCCGTCAGGTTCCGCAGATCCAGGCCGTTCTCCCGGGCCAGACGGCGTACCAGCGGTGAGACGACGGGAACCGGCCCGGCCGAGCCGTTCACCGGCCGCGCGGTGGATTCGGACAGCGGGGGCCGCCGGACCCGCCGCCTGCGCGGCACCGGCGCCCCCGTCCCGTACCCGACCAGCACGTTGCCCGACGCCTCGGCGGAGGCGGAAGCCGCGGCCGGGGCGCCGTCGGCCGCGGCCGGCGCCTCGTCGCGAGTCGAACCGTCCGAAGGGACCCGGCCGTTCGAGCCGGGAGCCGGCACGTGCGGTGCCGGGGGCGGCGAAGCCGCGGGCGACCCCGCCGACAGCGCCTCGGCCGGGCCCGGCGCCCCGACGGCCACCGTCAGCAGCGGCGCCCCGACCGGCAACTCCGTGCCCTCCTCGCCGTAGCGCGCCGTCACCACGCCCTCGTAGGGGCAGGGCACCTCCACCATGGCCTTGGCCGTCTCGACCTCGACGACCGGCTGGTCTATGGCGACGACATCTCCCACCGCCACCAGCCAGCGGACGATCTCCGCCTCGGTCAGCCCTTCCCCGAGGTCCGGCAGTTTGAATTCCAGCACCTGGGCCATCAGCTCTCCGTCTCCCACTGGAGCCGCGCGACCGCGTCCAGCACCCGGTCCACTCCCGGAAGATGGTGCCTCTCCAGCATGGGCGGCGGATAGGGAATGTCGAATCCGGCCACTCTCAGCACCGGTGCCTCCAGATGGTGGAAGCACCGCTCGGTGACCCGCGCGGCGATCTCCCCGCCGGGGCCGCCGAAGCCGGTGGACTCGTGGACGACGACCGCCCGTCCCGTCCTCCGTACGGATGCCGCGACCGTCTCGTCGTCGAACGGCACCAGCGAGCGCAGGTCGACGACCTCCAGGTCCCAGCCCTCGGCACGGGCCGCCTCCGCCGCCTCCAGACAGACGGGCACGGAGGGGCCGTAGGTGATGAGGGTGGCGCTGCTGCCCCGGCGCCGCACGACGGCCCGTCCGACCGGCTCCACGGCGGCCGGGGCCTCCGGTGACCAGGGAGCCTTCGACCAGTAGAGCCGCTTGGGCTCCAGGAAGACGACCGGGTCGTCGGAGGCGATCGCGGCCCGCAGCAGCCCGTACGCGTCCTCGACCGTCGACGGGGTGACGACATGGAGGCCGGGTGTCGCCATGTAGTACGCCTCGGAGGAGTCGCTGTGGTGCTCGACCCCGCCGATCCCGCCGCCGTACGGCACCCGCACGGTGATCGGCAGCGGCATCCCGCCCCGGGTGCGGTTGCGCATCTTCGCCACGTGGCTGATCAACTGCTCGAACGACGGATAGGCGAAGGCGTCGAACTGCATCTCCACGACGGGCCGCAGTCCGTACATCGCCATTCCGACGGCCGCCCCCAGGATGCCCGCCTCGGCGAGCGGGGTGTCCGTACAGCGGTCGTCGCCGAACTCGGCGGCGAGCCCGTCGGTGATCCGGAAGACTCCGCCGAGCGTGCCCACGTCCTCTCCGAGGACATGGACGGACGGGTCCTCGGCCATCGCGTCACGCAGCGCCCGCCGGAGCGCCTGCGCCATGGTGGCGGGCTTCACCGCGACCGTGGTCATCGCTCCTCACCCGGTCCTTCCCCGGCCGCGTCCAGCTCGGCCCGGAGCAGCTCGGCCTGCTCGCGCAGCTGACTGGTCTGTTCCGCGTAGACATGCCCGAACAGGTCCATCGGGTCCAGCGGCGGTTCGGTGTTCATCCGCTCGCGCAGCCGCGTGGCCAGCGTCTCGGCGGCCTCGGCGGCCGTCCTGATACCGGACTCGTCGAGCACTCCACGCCGCGTCAGCTCGTGCTCCAGCAGCCGTATCGGGTCGTGCGCACGCCAGGTCTCGACCTCGGCGTCCCGGCGGTAACGCGTCGCGTCGTCCGCGTTCGTATGGGCGTCGATGCGGTATGTCACGGCCTCCACGAGCGTCGGTCCCTCACCCCGCCCGGCACGGGCCATGGCCTCGCCGAGAACCGTGTGGACCGCGACCGCGTCATTGCCGTCGACCAGCCGGCCCGGCATGCCGTATCCGACGGCCTTGTGGGCCAGGGAGGGGGCCGCGCTCTGCTTGTCGAGCGGTACGGAGATCGCGAAGCCGTTGTTCTGTACGAGGAAGACCACCGGGGCCCGCCATACGGCGGCGAAGTTCAGGGCCTCGTGGAAGTCGCCCTCGCTGGTGCCACCGTCGCCCACCAGGGCGAGCGTGACCACATCGTCCCCCTTGAGCTGAGCGGCACGGGCCAGACCCACGGCATGCGGCAACTGGGTGGCGAGCGGGGTGGACAGCGGGGCGATCCGGTGTTCGTGCGGGTCGTAGCCGGTGTGCCAGTCGCCGCGCAGCAGCGTCAGCGCCTGTACGGGGTCGAGCCCGCGCACCACGGCGGCGAGGGTGTCGCGATAGCTCGGGAAGAGCCAGTCCCGCTCCCGCAGGACCAGCGCGGCGGCGACCTGACAGGCCTCCTGCCCCGTGCTCGACGGGTAGACGGCGAGCCTGCCCTGCCGGGTGAGGGCCGTGGCCTGTGTGTTGTACCGCCGGCCGCGGACCAGCTCGGTGTAGAGCCGCAGCAGCAGCGCGGGATCGGCGCCGGCGGCGGCGTCCGTACCCAGCACGCGGTACGGCTCGGGATCGGGGAGCAGCGGTGCGGGGTCGGTACGCGGTTGCCATGCCGGGGGCGTGGTGGGCCGGTGGACGGCGCCACCGGGCGGTTCCTGGACCGGCGTACTGCTCTTCTTCACGCGTGCACCTCCTCATGGGAACAGGGCGAACGGGGTGTCGGGATACCGCCCGCCTCACCTACCGATTGTTCGGTCGTTCAGGCATTTTGGCTACAGGCGGCTCCAGCCTGTGGACAAACGGTTCTCCACAGCCTGGGATGGAAACAGGCCGTCCATGACGGAGATGCGGGGAGACATGGGAGCTGAACAAATGGCCGACGACGCCGACCGGACGCCCGGCAGAGGCGGCGACGGCGCCGATCCGGTTCCCCCACCACGTCCGCTGGACGCGATCGACCGGGACATCCTCCGGATCCTGCAAACGGACGGCCGGGCATCCATACGGTCCGTGGCCGAGCGCGTCCATGTCTCACGCGCCAACGCGTACGCCCGGATCAACCGGCTGATCGACGACGGCGTGATCCGGGGGTTCAGCGCCCGGGTCAACCATGAACGCGCGGGTCAGGGCGCGTCCGCGTACATCACCCTGAAGATCGTGCAGAACTCCTGGCGCACGGTGCGCGAACAGCTCCAGGAACTGCCGGGCGCCACGCATATCGCTCTGGTCAGCGGCGACTTCGACGTACTGCTGCTGGTGCACACGCCCGACAACCGGACACTGCGCGAACTGGTCCTGACCCGGCTTCAGGCCATTCCCGAAGTCCTGTCGACGCGCACGCTGCTGGTGTTCGAGGAGACGGACCTGGACCCGGGCTCGGCGGCCGTGCCGCCTCTTTAGGAAGCGGCTCCTCCGAGGCCTCCCGCCGAGGCCTCCGGGACGTCTTTCAGCCCTGTGGGCCCGGGGAACTCTGAGGGTCCGTGCGCAGCCCGTCGAAGGCCAGCCGTACGACCGCGTCCGCCACCTGGTCACGGTCGTAGCCGCCGGCCGCGTGCGGCCGGTACCACTCCACCAGGGAGTTGACCATGCCGAAGAGCAGCCGGGTCGCCAGCCTGATGTCGATATCGGCCCGCAGGTCCCCGTCGGCGGCGGCCGCCTTGAGCAGATCGGCCACCCGCTGGTCGAACTCCCGGCGTCGTTCCATCGCCCAGCGCTCGGTCCCGGTGTTGCCCCTGACCCGCAGCAACAGCGTCACATAGGGAAGTTCGGCCATCAGCACCTCGACCGTACGGCGGGTCACGTACTCGACCCGCCCGATGGCCCGTCCGCGGGTCGCCCCCTCCTCCTCGAGGATCCCGAAGAGGCCGTCCAGGGCGCGGCTGACCGCACGGCGCAGCAGCTCCTCCTTGCCGACGACATGGTGGTATATCGAGGATTTCGAGATCCCGGCCGCCTTGGAGAGATGCTCCATGGAGGTGCCGTCGTACCCGCGCTCGTTGAAGACCTGGACGGCCACGGTCAGCAGGGTCTCGGGCGTGTACGTGTCGCGCTTGGCTGTGGTCATGACGCGTCTTCCTCCCGCGCGGCTACCAGACGGCGGAGTTCCTGGGACGGGGCGTAACGGCCCGTGGGGTACTCCTCGTGCAGGGACTGCAGCGTGGCCAGCACCCACCGGACGCCCAGTTCCAGGACCCAGTCCAGGGGCCCGCGCGGGTAGTTGACGCCGAGCCGCATCGCGGTGTCGATGTCGTCCGGGGCCGCCACCTCGCGCGCGGCCGCGTCGAGCGCGAAATCGGCCA
The DNA here is from genome assembly GCF_044741745.1 of Streptomyces sp. NPDC088116. NCBI lineage: Bacteria > Bacillati > Actinomycetota > Actinomycetes > Kitasatosporales > Streptomycetaceae > Streptomyces > Streptomyces sp. NPDC088116. The sequence goes on from NZ_JBIUTF010000005.1 coordinate 271,575, forward strand.
GCATCGCGACCGTGCGGGCCACGATCATGCCGGGGACGTCGGCGATCACGCTGACGTCCTTGCCCAGCGCCTGGAAGAGGCCGACGGCCTCCTCCACGGCCGTCGACTCCACCCGGGCGGCCGGCGCGAGGGCGATCCGGGTCGCCTCCCGGTAGTCCAGTGCCAGGTCGAAGTGGATGACGGGCATCCCGGCGTCGTCGGCCGCCGTACCGTCCGCCAAGAAGAGGCGTGTGCCGTTGGACAGCTCGATCCAGCCCGGGTAGTCGGGCACGGCGTCGTCCTCACGGATGACCTCGATGCCCGCCTCCTCGAACAGGCCGGGCAGAGCGGACGCCGCGTACAGCTCGCCCTGGACGGTGATCGAGGTGGGCGCGGGCGCGGGCCCCGCGGTGTGCGCTCTCGGCCTCGGCGCGGCGTCCTCGCCGTACGGGAACCAGCCCTGGCCCGACTTGCGGCCCAGGCGCCCGGACTCGACCAGCCTGCGCTGGGCGAGCGACGGCGTGAACTTCACGTCATGGAAAAAGGATTCCCAGACGGACCGGGTGACGGCCTCGTTGACGTCCTGGCCGATCAGGTCGGTCAGCTCGAAGGGCCCCATCCGAAAGCCCCCGCACTCGCGCAGCACCGCGTCGATCGTGGCGGGATCGGCGGCCCGCTCCTCGTACACGCGCAGCGCTTCGGCGTAGAAGGGGCGCGCGATGCGGTTGACGATGAACCCGGGGGTGTCGGCGCAGCGCACCGGAGTCTTGCCCCAGGCCCGTGCCGTCTCGTACGCGCGGTCGGCGGCCGTGCCGTCGGTCGCGAAGCCGCTGACGACCTCCACGAGCGGCAGGAGGGGCGCCGGGTTGAAGAAGTGCAGTCCGACGAAGCGGCCCGGACGGCGCAGCGCGCCGCCGACGGCGGTGACGGAGAGGGAGGAGGTGTTGGTGGCGAGCAGACAGTCGTCGGAAACGATGTCCTCCAGGGCCGCGAACAGCTCCCGCTTGACGGAGAGGCGTTCCAGGACGGCTTCGACGACGAGCGCCGAATCGGCCAGTTCGGCGAGTTCCGCGGCCGGGTGCAGCCGCGCCGACGCGGACTCACGCGCCGCCGCGTCGAGCCGGCCCTTCTCGACCAGCCGGTCGAGTCGCCCGGCGATGGATGTGGCGGCCTGCTCCGCGCGGCCCGGCACGGTGTCGTGGATCCGTACGGAATGGCCGGCGACCAGCGCCACCTGGGCTATGCCCTGGCCCATCGTGCCGGCGCCGACAACCGCGACGACACGGTCGGGCTCGATTGCTGTCATGGGCGCAATCCTCCCGTATGAGTGGGCCGAGTGGTCCACGGCCGAGTTATCCACAGGTTTCGGCGGACTCTCTTGCCCCGACCGATCGTTCGGTTACTCTAACTCTGTCCGTCCGCTCACATCCCTGCCCGTGCCCCTGATGCTCAGCCCGACCGAGGAGTGGGTCCGTCATGGCCGCCGCACAGCTCAGTCCCCAGCAGCTCTCCGAGAAGCACCGGCCCACGCTCGACCAGGCCCTCGACACGATCCGCACCCGCGCGTACTGGTCGCCGCACCCCGAGCATCCCAAGGCGTACGGCGAGAGCGCGCCCGCCGATGGCCTCGCGGCCTTCGAGGCGCTGTGCGGGACCCGCTTCGAGCTGGATCAGCCGGGCCTGGACGGCTGGACGGGCGGCGAGATCTCTCCGTACGGGCCCGCGCTGGAGATCGAGTATCCGCACGCGGACATGGACGTGCTGCTGCCCGCCCTGCGCGCGGGCATGGGCGCGTGGCGCGCGGCGGGTCCCGAGACTCGCGCCCTGGTCTGTCTGGAGATCCTGGCGCGGATCAGCGCCCGCACGCACGAGTTCGCACAGGCGGTGATGCACACCAGCGGACAGGCCTTCATGATGGCGTTCCAGGCGGGCGGCCCGCACGCCCAGGACCGCGGCCTGGAGGCCGTGGCGTACGCGTATCAGGAGCAGACCCGTACGCCCGCCGCCGCGGACTGGTCCAAGCCGCAGGGCAAGCGCGACCCTCTTGAGCTGCGGAAGTCCTTCACGGCAGCCCCGCGCGGGATCGCGCTGCTGATCGGCTGCAACACCTTCCCGACGTGGAACGGCTACCCGGGCCTGTTCGCCTCCCTGGCCACCGGCAATCCGGTCCTGGTCAAGCCGCATCCGCGCGCGGTCCTGCCGCTCGCGCTGACGGTCAAGGTGGCCCGCGAGGTGCTCGCCGAAGCCGGCTTCGACCCGAATCTGGTCGCCCTGGCCGTGGAGCGTCCCGGCGAGGGCATCGCCAAGTCGCTGGCCGTGCGCCCCGAGATCCGGATCATCGACTACACCGGATCCACCGCGTTCGGCACCTGGCTGGAGACCCACGCCGGCCAGGCGCAGGTCTACACGGAGAAGGCCGGCGTCAACACCGTGGTCATCGACTCCACCGACGACTACAAGGGCATGCTCGCCAACCTCGCCTTCTCACTGTCCCTCTACAGCGGTCAGATGTGCACCACACCGCAGAACCTGCTGATCCCCCGGGACGGCATCGCCACGGACGCGGGCGACAAGTCGTACGACGACGTGGTGGCCGATCTCGCGGCCTCGGTGAGCGCCCTGCTGGGCGACGACGCCCGTGCCAACGCGCTGCTGGGCGCGCTGGTCAACCCCGATGTGAAGGCCCGCCTGGAGGCGGCCGCCGGACTGGGGGACGTCGCGCTCCCCTCGCGCGAGGTCGCCCATCCGGACTTCCCGGACGCCGTGGTCCGGACGCCCGCGATCGTGAAGGCCGACGGTGCCCGCAAGGTGTGGGAGAAGTCCTGGGAGGGCGGGTCCACGGGCGAAGCGGCGGAGGTGCCGTATCTCTCCGAGTGCTTCGGCCCGGTGTCGTTCGCGGTCGCCGTGGATTCGACGGCGGACGCGCTGGAGCTGCTGCGGCGCACCGTGCGGGACAAGGGCGCGATGACCGTCGGCGCGTACACGACCTCGCCGGAGACGGAGCGCGCGCTCGAGGAGGTCTGCCTGGACGAGTCCGCGCAGCTTTCGCTGAATCTCACGGGCGGGGTGTATGTGAACCAGACCGCGGCCTTCTCCGACTTCCACGGCTCCGGGGGCAACCCGGCGGCCAACGCGGCGCTGTGCGACGCGGCATTCGTCGCGAACCGCTTCCGGGTGGTGGAGGTCAGGCGCCAGGCCTGAGCCCGGTCACGGGGCGGGCGCCTGACCACCAGCCCGGGTCACGGGGCGGGCGCCTGACCTGAGGCCGGTCACGGGGCGGGCGACGCCGGGATGTCCGCGTATCGCTGGACCCAGGCGTGCATGGCGATCGCCGCGGCCGCTCCCGCGTTGATCGACCGGGTCGATCCGAACTGCGCGATCGAGCACACCATCGAGGCGTGCTCGCGAGCCTCCTCGGTCAGGCCGGGGCCCTCCTGCCCGAAGAGGAGGACACAGCGGCGCGGCAGCTCGGTCCGCTCCAGCGCCACCGCGCCGGGCAGATTGTCGATCCCGATGATCGGCAGCCCTTCGGCCGCCGCCCAGGCCGTCAGCTCCTCGGTTCCTGCGTGGTGGCGGACGTGCTGGTACCGGTCGGTGACCATCGCACCGCGCCGGTTCCAGCGCCGCCGCCCGACGATATGGATCTCCTTCGCGAGGAAGGCGTTGGCGGTCCGGACCACGGAACCGATGTTGAAGTCATGGCTCCAGTTCTCCACCGCCACATGGAAGCCGTGCCGACGGGTGTCGAGATCGGCGACGACCGCCTCGCGCGTCCAGTACCGGTAGCGGTCGATGACATTGCGCCGGTCACCGGCCGCCAGCAGTTCGGGGTCGTACCGCTCACCCTCCGGCCAGGGACCGGGGTGCGGCCCGACGCCGATCTCCGGGCCGAAGCCGTCGTCGTACTGAACCGGTTCCAGGGCTTCGACCGGCGTCTCACGGGCTTCAGCCGGTGCCTCGGGGGCCTCGGCCGGTCTCTCACTGCTCACCCCACGAGGGTACGTGGCTGCTCCGGGCTCTCGTGCCGCTGCTCCGGCAGACGCGTACGGACCCGGGAGTACAGCCGCTTCCGGAGTCCGGCCATCCGGCCGGCGGACCAGAGCAGGAAATTCGTCGGCAGGAACACCGCGTCGGCGGCGATCATCGCGAGCGAGAAGAACGGCAGTCCGAGCAGTACGGCGATGCCCGCGTGCTCCATCATCATGACGACCAGCAGCACATTCTTGACGCGCCGGTTGAAGAGCGTGAACGGGAAGGCGACCTGCACGATGACGGTGCCGTACGTCAGCAGCATCACGACGACGGCGCCGGACGCGAGGAGACCGGAGAGCTCCGGCCAGGGGGTGAAGTAGTCCAGCTTGAGCGGGTAGTACAGGGCCGTGCCGTCCTGCCAGCGCGAGCCCTGGACCTTGTACCAGCCGGCGGTGGCGTATACGAGACAGACCTCGGCCATGATCACGCCGAGTGCGGCATTGTGGATGAGGTTGGCGAGGACGTCCAGCAGAGCGCGCGGCTCGCCCCCTGGTGTGTAGCGGTTGGCCGCCCACCACAGCCCCTGCGAGGCCCACGCGCCCCAGAGCAGGACCAGCAGCCACGTTTCGACGGGGACGCGGTCCAGCACCGTTCCGACGAGGAGGCACAGGCCCAGGGCACCCCAGAGGACCGGCCCGACCAGGTCCCGTGCGGCGCCGCCCTGAGCCGTGGCCCCTTCCTCGGCCACCGGGGCGGCTGAGGGGGTCCGCCCGGCCGCGGCCCGTGCCGCACGCCTGGCGTCCAGCGACCAGACCCGACCGCACCGCGTCAGCGTCAGATAGATCGCCATCAGATGAATGATGTTGTCGCCGCCGTCGCCCATGAAGATGCTGCGGTTCTGCAGCGACAGCACGCCGAACATGAAGAGCACGGACATCGTGCGGGTGCGCCAGCCGAGCATCAGCAGCACGCTGGACAGCACGGCGACGGCGAACACCACCTCGAACCACACCGTGCTGTCCGACCACATCAGCCCGGTGAACGCGCCGTTCTTGGCGATCAGTTGCTGGGCCATGCCCCAGCTCCACGGACCGTCCGGCCCGTACAGCTCGCGGCGGTGGGGCAGTTCGCGCAGCAGGAAGAGCAGCCAGGTGCCGGCGAATCCGATCCGGACGACGGCGCTCTGGTACGGGCCGAGGGCGGTGGACGTGAGGAGCTGGACGGCACGGGCGACGCCGCGCGGGCCGGAACTCAACCGCTCGGCGGACGCCTGTCGGCCGGCTCGCTCGCCGCCCCGGCCGCCGGTTCCCTCGTCAACGGGGCCGTCAACGGGTCCGTCGGAACGCTGACCTTCCTGCGCGCTGGTGCCCCGGCTCGTCGGCTCGCTCATGTACCCGCCTCCGTACGGCCGTTCCGTACGCCCTCGGAAAGGTCCCCGGCGTTCACCGTCCACCACGGGTAGAGCTGGTAGGACGGCCGCGTGGAGACGCTCTCCTTGCTCCAGGCGGGGGAGGCGACGGCCCTGGTGGCGGACCTGAGCTGGATACGTCGCACGGGCCCGCCCAGATCGTGGTCATCGAGGCGCAGCATCACGATGCGGCGGACATAGCTCTCGGAGAGCTGCCCGCGCAGACCGTTGGGGCGGCCGTCGTCTTCGTGCGATCCGGTGTAGAAGTCCCAGCCCCTGCGCAACTCGTTCTGGTCGATGTGGCTGGGGAGGAGGTTGCCGCGGATGGCTTCGCCGTCCTCGGCGGAGAGATCGATCCAGCCGGTGGCGGACACGCCGCCGGCCTCCGCGATCTCGGCACGCACCTGGAGGGCGACGTTCTGCTGGAGCGGGTTGGGCGCGAAGAGCTTCCAGTTCTGCTCGAACTCGGGATAGATCCAGTCGTCGACGGCCTCGCCGTGCTGCTTGGTGAGCGTGTTGGACGGCGCGACGTGCAGAAACACCATGGCCAGATGGGTGCAGGCCAGCAGCCCGATGGCCGCGAGAGCGACAGCGGCCACCACCTGACCGGGGAGGGAGAGGCCCGCTATCCCCATGCCGGGTGGCGGCCCGGCGTTCACACCCTTGTCGTCGTACGAATCCATGCCGTCCGATCCCCGCCCGGTAGCCCAGTCAGTTATCCACAGGAGGTTGACACCCTACGGGCCGTCGACTCACCATTGAAGCCAACGAACCGAACGATCGGTCGGTAGGGGGTCCGGATGACGGCAGTGACCACGGGGACAGCTGCGGAGGCGGCGATGGAGACGACGGTGGAAGCGCGCGAGGCGGCGTTCGACGCCGCCGTGGCCGCCGACGAGCGCATCGAGCCACGCGACTGGATGCCGGAGGCGTACCGCGCCTCGCTGGTCCGCCAGATGGCCCAGCACGCCCACTCCGAGATCATCGGCATGCAGCCCGAGGCGAACTGGATCACGCGCGCTCCCTCGCTGCGCCGCAAGGCGATCCTGATGGCCAAGGTCCAGGACGAGGCCGGACACGGCCTCTACCTCTACAGCGCGGCCGAGACGCTGGGCACCGGCCGCGACGAGCTGCTCGACAAGCTCCACACCGGCCGTCAGAAGTACTCGTCGATCTTCAACTATCCGACGCTGACCTGGGCCGACGTCGGCGCGATCGGCTGGCTGGTGGACGGCGCGGCGATCACCAACCAGGTGCCGCTGTGCCGCTGCTCGTACGGCCCCTACGCCCGCGCGATGGTCAGGATCTGCAAGGAGGAGTCGTTCCACCAGCGGCAGGGGTACGAACTGCTGCTGACCCTCAGCAGGGGGACGCCCGCGCAGCACGACATGGCGCAGGACGCGGTGAACCGCTGGTGGTGGCCGTCATTGATGATGTTCGGCCCGCCGGACGACGAGTCGGCGCATTCCGCGCAGTCCATGGCCTGGAAGATCAAGCGGCATTCCAACGACGAGCTGCGCCGGCGCTTCGTCGACATCTGCGTCCCGCAGGCCGAGGCCCTCGGGCTGGCCCTGCCCGACCCGGATCTGCGCTGGAACGAGGAGCGGGGCCGCCATGACTTCGGGGCGATCGACTGGACCGAGTTCCAGCAGGTGCTGAAGGGCAACGGTCCGTGCAACGAACAGCGGATCACCCAGCGCCGCCGGGCGCACGACGAAGGAGCCTGGGTGCGGGAGGCGGCTGCCGCGTACGCGGCGAAGCACAGCACCGACGGAGCACGGCGGGAGGCGACGGCATGAGCGATCCGACCGACTGGCCGCTGTGGGAAGTGTTCGTGCGCTCCCGCCGGGGGCTGTCCCACACCCACGCGGGGAGCCTGCACGCCCCGGACGCGGAGATGGCGCTGCGCAATGCCCGTGATCTCTACACCCGGCGCAATGAGGGCGTGTCGATCTGGGTGGTCCCGTCCACGGCGGTCACGGCCTCCTCGCCCGACGAGAAGGACCCGTTCTTCGCCTCCGCCGCCGACAAGCCGTACCGGCACCCGACCTTCTACGAGATCCCGGAAGGGGTGAGACACCTGTGACGACACCTGTGCCGAGCGAAACCCCTGTGACCGGCGAACCGATGACGGCCCCGGCCCGTGCGGCGGCCCTCGCCCTCGGCGACGACGCGCTGGTGCTCTCGCACCGGCTGGGGGAGTGGGCGGGACACGCCCCGGTGCTGGAGGAGGATGTCGCCCTCGCCAATATCGCCCTCGACCTGCTGGGGCAGGCGCGGATCCTGCTCTCTCTCGTGGGGGACGAGGACGAGCTGGCCTATCTCCGCGAGGAGCGGTCCTTCCGCAACGTCCAGCTGGTCGAGCAGCCGAACGGCGACTTCGCGCACACGATCGCCCGCCAGCTCTACTTCTCCACCTACCAGCTGTTCCTGTACCGGCAACTGGCCGCCGGGGACGGCGCGTTCACCGCTCTCGCTGCGAAGGCGGTCAAGGAGGTCGCGTACCACCAGGACCACGCCGAGCACTGGACTCTGCGGCTCGGCGACGGTACGGACGAGAGCCATGAGCGGATGCGGCGGGCCTGCACGGCGCTCTGGCGGTTCACCGGCGAGATGTTCCGGCCCGTCGAAGGACTGGAGGTCGACTGGCAGGCCCTGGAGGGAAGTTGGCTCGATTCCGTCTCCGCCGTACTGGAGCGGGCGACGCTGCCGGTGCCGGACGGGCCCCGGTCCGGGGCCTGGACGGCGGGCGCGGGCCGACAGGGACTGCACACCGAGCCGTTCGGACGGATGCTCGCCGAGATGCAGCATCTGCACCGCAGCCACCCGGGCGCGTCATGGTGACCGGCCAGAGTTCCCCCGTCACCTTCACGGCGCTGGAGGCCGAGCTGCGCGGGCTCGCCGGTGCCGTGCCCGACCCCGAGCTGCCGGTGGTGACGCTGGAGGAGCTGGGCGTGCTGCGCGCGGTCCAGGTCTCGGGCCCCGGGAAGGTACGGGTCGAGCTGACCCCCACCTACACCGGCTGCCCGGCGATCGAGGCGATGTCCTCGGACATCGAACGCGTGCTGCGGGAGCACGGGATGCGGGAGGTCTCGGTCGTCACGGTCCTGACCCCGGCCTGGTCGACGGACGACATCAGTGCCGAGGGCCGGCGCAAACTCGCCGAGTCCGGCATAGCGCCACCCCGTCCGCACGGCGTGGACGGACCGGTTCCGCTGACGCTCTCCCTGCGCTGCCCGCACTGCGGCTCGACCGACACCGAGCTGCTGAGCAGGTTCTCCTCCACGGCCTGCAAGGCACTGCGCCGCTGCACGGCCTGCCGCGAACCGTTCGACCACTTCAAGGAGTTGTAGATGTTCCATCCGCTCCGGGTGAGCGAGGTCGAGCCGCTCACGGACGACGCGGTGGCCGTCACCTTCGCCGTGCCGCCAGAGCTGCGCGAGACGTTCCGGCACCTCCCCGGCCAGCACATCGCCCTGCGCCGTACCTCCGGGGGCGAGGAGATCCGGCGTACGTACTCGATCTGCACCCCGGCCGAGGCCGATCCCGTACTGCGCGTGGGCATCCGGCTGGTCGAGGGCGGGGAGTTCTCGACGTACGCCCTGAAGGAACTGGCCGTGGGCGACCTGGTCGAGGTCATGGAGCCGGCCGGCCGTTTCGTGCTCACGCCGCGCGCCGGGCGGTTCGCGGCGATCGTGGGCGGCAGCGGCATCACCCCGGTGCTGTCGATCGCGGCCACCCTGCTGGCGCGCGAGCCCGATGCCCGGTTCTGCCTGGTCCGCAGCGACCGCACGGTGGCCTCGACGATGTTCCTGGAGGAGGTCGCCGACCTCAAGGACCGCTATCCGGACCGCTTTCAGCTGGTCAGCGTGGTTTCGCGGGAGGAGCAGCAGGCGGGACTGCCGTCCGGGCGGCTGGACCGGGCGCGGCTCACCGGACTGCTGCCCGCGCTGCTCCCGGTGGCCGATGTCGACGGCTGGTTCCTCTGCGGCCCGCTGGGCCTGGTGGTCGGCGCCGAACGCGCGCTGCGCGGACTCGAGGTGCCCCGGTCCCGTATCCACCAGGAGATCTTCCACATCGACGAGGCGGCGGCCGATGCCACGGCGGCAGCGTCCACGGCCACGGTGCGCGCTCCCGCCCACAGCACCCTCACCGCGACCCTGGACGGCCGCTCCGGCACCTGGCCGGTCCAGGACGGGGATTCCCTGCTGGAGACCGTGCTGCGCAGCCGCGCGGACGCGCCGTACGCGTGCAAGGGCGGTGTGTGCGGGACCTGCCGGGCGTTCCTGGTCTCGGGCGAGGTCCGGATGGACCGCAACTTCGCCCTCGAACCGGAAGAGACCGCAGCCGGTTATGTGCTGGCCTGCCAGTCCCATCC
>NZ_JBIUTF010000005.1:281408-733319 GCF_044741745.1 Streptomyces sp. NPDC088116
TCCGGCCACCACGGAGGTGGCGTTGGACTTCGACCGCTGACAGACCGCCGGCACCGGAGCCCTTGGGCCAGGGCCTCGTCGGGACGGCTCGGACCGGTCCGGGGCCAGCACCCCGTGCCCAAGGCCTCGTCCGGTGAGGGGCGGCGCATACCGGTCCCGTCCCGTTCCCATCCGGCCACCACGGAGGTGGCGTTGGACTTCGACCGCTGACAGACCGCCGGCACCGGAGCCCTTGGGCCAGGGCCTCGTCGGGACGGCTCGGACCGGCCCAGGACCAGCACCCCGGGCCCAAGGCCTCGTCCGGTGAGGGGCGGCGCATGCCGGTCCCGTTCCGTTCCGTTGCGACCGTACGGCAGCCGGACGAGCGGTCTCAGGCCCGTGCCCGGCCCTCCCGGACGGGCCTCAGAGGACGAAGGCCGGACTGCCGTTGTCGGTGACCATCGGACGCCCGGCGCCGTCCCAGGCGAGCATGCCGCCGTCGACGTTCACCGCGTCGATCCCCTGCTGCACCAGATACTGGGTGACCTGCGCCGAACGGCCACCGACCCGGCACATCACATACGCCCTCCGGCCGCCGTCCACCGCCTCGGTCACCTCACCGAAGCGGGCGACGAAGTCGCTCATCGGGACATGCAGGGCGCCCTCGACATGACCGGCCGCCCACTCGTCCGCCTCGCGGACGTCCAGCACCAGGCTGTCGGACGGAACCGCCGCGGCGTCGACCGAGGGCAGCGGAGCGAAATTCATGGGTGTCGCCTTCTCTCGTACGGGACCGGTGCCCAGGTTCCTGGGTGGGCCTGCGCCGGACTCGGCACCGGAACTCGGTATCGGAGTTCAGCGCGGGAATCCGCTACCGGAACCCGTCACGAGGATCCGGTGCCGGGATCCGGCCCGGAGCCAGGACGGGTCCCGGCCCGGGGCTCCGGAAAACCTACTCCACCAGCCCGGCGAGTCGCGTCTCACGCTCGGAGACCTCCGCCAGCAGCTGTTCGGCGATCTCCTCCAGCAGCCGGTCCGGGTCATCGGGCGCCATCTTGAGCATCGCGCCGATCGCGCTCTCCTCCAGCTCCTTGGCGACCAGCGTCAGCATCTCCTTGCGCTGGGACAGCCACTCCAGCCGGGCGTAGAGCTCCTCGCTCTCACTCAGCCGGGGCGCCCGCGGCGCGGGACCCGCCGCCCACTCCTCGACGAGTTCCTTCAGCAGCGGCTCGTCCCCGCGCCCGTACGCCGCGTTGACCCGCGTGATGAACTCCTCGCGGCGGGTCCGCTCCGTGTCTTCCCGCGCCAGGTCCGGATGCGCCTTGCGCACCAGATCGCGGTAGAGCTTGCGTGCCTCGTCGCTCGGCCTGACCCGCTTGGGCGGCCGCACCTGCTGGCCGGTGAGCATCGCCGCCGCCTCGGCCGACAGGCCGTCGGAGTCGAGCCAGTCGTGGAACAGCTCCTCGATGCCGGGCATCGGCTGCACGATCGCGCGGGCCTCGCGCGCCTTGCGCAGATCCTCGGGGTCGCCCGTACGAGCCGCACGGGCCTCGGCGATCATCGCGTCCAGCTCGTCCAACCGGGCGTACATCGGGCCGAGCCGCTGGTGATGCAGCCGGGAGAAGTTCTCCACCTCGATCCGGAAGGTCTCCAGAGCGATCTCGAACTCGATCAGGGCCTGCTCGGCAGCGCGCACGGCCTTCTCCAGCCGCGCCTCGGGCCGCGCCGCGGCCGCCTCGGGGCTCTCCGCCCCGGCGGCAGCCTCCGCGGCCGAGGCCGTGGCCGCCGCGTCGGACGTGACTGCCGCCTCACCCATGCCACCTGCCGCCGACGGCTCCCCCGGCCCGGCATCCGCCGCACCGCCCAGGCCCACGGCCGCCGTGGGCTCCGTGGCATCCGGCACGTCTCGTACGTCCTGCTCGTCTTCGTTACGGATCGTCGGCTCCCCAGGGGCGTCGTGCATCACCCGTCCAGCCTACGGGCGATCGCGGCCGCCTCCGCCCGCTGCCCGGCTGTCACACCCCGAGCTCGGCCGCTGTCCGCCCGCTCCTGATGGCCGTCACCAGCGCGGAATGGTCCGCCTCCGTCCGGTCGGCGTACGCCACGGCGAAGGCCGCGACGGCCGTGTCCAGCTCCTCGTTCTTGCCGCAGTACCCGGCTATCAGACGCGGATCCACGCTGTGCGCGTGCGCCCTGGCCAACAGCGCCCCGGTCATCCGGGCGTAGTCGTCCACCTGGTCGGCCGGCAGCGCCGCCGGATCCACGCTCCCCTTGCGGTTCCTGAACTGCCGTACCTGACAGGGCCTGCCCTGGACGGTCGTCCAGCCCAGCAGGTTGTCGCTCACCACCTGCATCCGCTTCTGGCCGAGAACCACGCGGCGCCCCTCGTGCGCCACCTCGGGTGCCTCGAATCCGACATCCGGCAGATGGGGCAACAGGGCGGAGGCCCGCGCCTCTTTCACCTGGAGCACCAACGGCTCGCCCAGGTGGTCGAGCAGCAGCACCACATACGACCGCGTCCCCACGCTGCCGGTGCCGACCACCCGGAACGCCACATCGTGAACCGCGTACCGCGCGAGCAGCGGCAGCCGGTCCTGGGAGAGCGTGCCCAGATACTCCTCCAGAGAGGCGGCGACCGCAGCGGCCTCCCCGTCGGGCACCCTGCGCAGCACGGGCGGGGCGTCGACGAAGCGCCGCCCCGCAGGGCCCTGCCCGTCCTCGTCCTCCAGCGCCTCGGTGGCCTTGGCAGCGAACCGCGCGCTCGTGTTGTTCCGGGCCTTCTCCGAGACGCGCTCCAGGGTGCCGGCCAGATCGCGCGCGTCCGCGTGCGAGACGAGTTCCTCGTCGGCGATCGCGTTCCACGCGTCCAGCGCCGGGAGCTTCGCCAGCAGCCGCATCGTGCGCCGGTAGGCGCCCACCGCGTCGTACGCCCCTCGCCGACAGGTGTCCTCGTCCGCTCCCGCCTCCCGGCCGGCCAGCACCAGCGAGGTGGCGAGCCGCTTGACGTCCCACTCCCAGGGACCGACCACGGTCTCGTCGAAGTCGTTGAGATCGATCACGAGCCGGCCGCGCGCGTCTCCGTACAGGCCGAAATTCGCCGCGTGCGCGTCACCGCAGATCTGCGCGCCGACACCGGTGACCGGCGTACTCGTCAGATCGTGAGCCATCAGCCCGGCGGCGCCCCGCAGAAAGGCGAAGGGCGTCGCGGCCATCCGTCCCACCCGGATCGGCACGAGCTCGGGCACCCGGCCGCGGCTCGACTCCTCGACGGCCCGCACCGCGTCGGGCCGCCCCGCCCCGAACGCCACCACGTCGTGCGAAGACCGCGGCACCCGGTCCCGCAGCGCCTTCCCCCGGGTCTTGGGAGCCTCGGCAGCGCCCGTATGCGGCGCGAAACCCAGCACTTCCGGAATGCGCCCGGGAACCGTCCGCCGTCCGGACACCACCGCCTCGGCCTCGCCCATGACGTGCCGCCTCCCCCGTACTCGTACCTCGCGTGAGATCAACTGCCCACGACGGTACCGTCGAGCGCGGACAACCGTCGTCGCCTGTGGACAACTCCCGCGCGGCCGACCGACCGCGCCGAGTCCACCATGGACCACGACGTCCCAGATCGCCCCGTGACCGTGTCAAACAGGGGTCCTCAACAGGGGTCCTCACAAGAACCTTCGGGCCTCTTCCACAGGTAGGAATCGGCCCACAGCGACAGTTCCTTCAACGCGGGTTCCATCGCCGCCCCCGCGTCGGTCAGCCGGTAGGAGACACGCAGCGGCGGCCCCTCGTCGACCTCGCGCACCACCAGCCCCGCCACGCCCAACTCGGTCAGCCGGTCCGAAAGCATGCGCTCACTGATGCCGGGGATCGCCCGGCGCAGCTCGGCGAAGTACGCCGGCCGTTCCATCAGTACGGAGATGATCGGCCCGGTCCAGCGCTTGCCGAGCAGCCCGAAGACCCGCGTGATACCCACGTCGACCTTCTTGCACGCGTCCTCGCTGTGGTCCGCCATAGGCACAGCGTACTGTCCCGAGCCAAGGGGATGAAAAAAAGTAAGTGACTATGCTATCCATAGGTGCGTACGGATTTTTCGTCCGTACGCCTCGTGCGCATACCCGCGTCACTTCGGTACGCGGCGTGCGCACTTATCCGTCGATCGCCCCCGCACCACCTATGGAGACCGTCATGGCCACGCTTCTGCACATCGACTCCGCCGTCTTCCCCGAAGGCTCCGCCTCGCGCGACATCACCGCCGCCTTCGTCCGGTCCTGGACGGAGCAGCACCCCGAGGGCAAGGTCATCTACCGCGACCTCGCCGCCACCCCGCTGCCGCACCTGGACATCGCCGCCGTCGTGGCGGGCGCGGAGAACGAACTGCGTGCCGAACTCGCGGCCGAGCTGGCCGAGGCCGACGCGGTACTCATCGGCGCCCCGATGTACAACTTCACGATCCCGTCCACCCTGAAGGCGTGGCTGGACCAGGTGATCATCGTCGGCCACAACGCGGGCCCCGACAGCACACTGGCGAGCACCCCGTTCACGGTCGTCGCCAGCCGCGGCGGCTCGTACGCCACCGGCACCCCGCGCGAGGACTTCGAGTTCGTCCAGACCTACCTGGAGAAGGTGCTCAACGGCATGTTCGGCGCCACGGAGATCGACTTCATCGTCCCGGAGCTGACCCTGGCCCACTCCAAGCCGGAGATGGCCGAACTGATCCCGCTCGCCGACGCGTCCCGCGCCAAGGCCGACGAAGAGGCCACCCAGAAGGCCAAGGCCCTGGCCGCCCGCCTCTCGGCCTGACCCCGCCCCTGAGCGTCCCCCGCCCGAGCTTCCCGGGCACCCGACGCCCCGAGAAGAGATGCCTCCCCCAGGGACCCGGCCCGTGGGAGGCATCTCTCACACCGCGCCGCCCCTGCCGCGGCCACAACGAACCGGACAAGAAACCGGCCGGAATGCGAAGTCCGGCCCGCCCCCGAAGACGTCCGGAGAACGGCGCCGCCCGAAGAAGCCGCAGACGTCCGGCAACGGGAAAACGTCTGCGTACGGGAAACGTGGCACGGGAAACGAAGAAGCCCCGCAGGTCGATGACCTGCGGGGCTTCTCTTCTGTGCGCGAGGGGGGAGTTGAACCCCCACGCCCTTTCGGGCACTGGAACCTGAATCCAGCGCGTCTGCCTATTCCGCCACCCGCGCATTGGGTGTGTCGTCCGGTGCTTCACCTGCCGGTGTGCGCTCCTGGCGACTTCGAGAAGATTAGCACGCTGGAGAGGGTGGGTTCACATCCGATTGTTTGGACGATCCGGCGGCGGAACAGGGAACCTGAGCCGGTCGCCACCCGCTCCTCCTGTGTACTCCCAGGGTGCGGGACACTGTCGGCAGGCCGCCTCTACGATCCCGTGTGAGAGGTGACACTCATGGACGGGGCAGACAAGGGGAACCACCCGATTTCCCTGCGCGTGGATACGATCAGTAAGCAGTACCAGGACGGCAACGACGGAGGAGGTGCCCCATGGGAGTCATGAAGCGTTTCGAACAGCGTCTCGAAGGTTTGGTCAACGGCACCTTCGCGAAGGTGTTCAAGTCCGAGGTCCAGCCCGTCGAGATCGCCGGCGCCCTCCAGCGCGAATGCGACAACAACGCAACGATCTGGAACCGCGAGCGGACCGTCGTACCCAATGACTTCATCGTGGAGCTGAGCACGCCCGACTACGAGCGTCTCAGCCCCTACTCCGGCCAGCTCGGCGACGAGCTGGCCGGGCTGGTCCGCGATTACGCGAAGCAGCAGCGCTACACCTTCATGGGCACGATCAAGGTCCATCTGGAGAAGGCGGAGGACCTCGACACCGGTCTGTACCGGGTGCGCAGCCGCACTCTGGCGTCGAGTTCGTCACAGGCGTCCGACCACGGACCCGCCGGCGCCGCGGCCGCCGCGGGCGCCCGCGGCGGTGCTCCCGGCGGCTACGGCTATCCGCCCAGCGCGGCACCCCCGATGCCGGCCGCTCCGCCACCCGGCTCCGGAGCCTCGCCCTCGGCGGGACGAGTACCGTCCGCAGGCCCCGGAGCTGCGGCGGGACACGGCGCGGGGCCGGGTTCCGGCGCCATGCCGCAGGGCCAGGTGCGCCGCTGGATCGAGATCAACGGCACCCGCCACCAGATCTCCCGTGCGACCCTCGTCCTGGGCCGCAGTACCGACGCCGACGTACGGATCGACGATCCCGGCGTCTCCCGCCGGCACTGCGAGATCCGCGCCGGAACGCCCCCTACGATCCAGGATCTCGGGTCCACCAACGGCATCGTGGTAGACGGACAGCACACCACCCGCGCTACGCTCCGCGACGGCTCGCGGATCGTCGTGGGCAACACCACCATCGTTTACAGGCAAGCCGAAGGGTGAAGCGGGGGCAATGTCAGAGCTGACCCTGACGGTCATGCGGCTAGGTTTTCTGGCCGTTCTGTGGCTGTTCGTGATCGTGGCCGTTCAGGTCATTCGTAGCGATCTGTTCGGAACACGCGTCACGCAGCGCGGCTCACGCCGCAATGCCGACTCCCGTCCGCAGCAGACGCGCCAGTCCGCTGCCGCGGCATCGCCGCCGCAGCAGCGCCAGCAGCAACAGCAGTCCGGCGGTCGTCAGCGCCGGGGAGCACCCACCAAGCTGGTCGTCTCCGAAGGCACCCTCACCGGAACCACGGTGGCGCTCCAGGGGCAGACCATCACGCTGGGCCGCGCGCACGATTCGACGATCGTGCTGGACGACGACTACGCGTCCAGCAGGCATGCCAGGATCTACCCGGACCGTGACGGCCAGTGGATCGTCGAGGATCTCGGGTCCACCAACGGCACGTATCTCGACCGGACCCGACTCACCAGCCCGACACCGATCGCGCCGGGCGCTCCGATTCGCATCGGCAAGACCGTCATCGAGCTGCGGAAGTAGTACGACAATGAGCGAGCGGAGCGAGCGAGCCGCAGCGGTCCCGACAGCGGACCGCAGCAGGCTCCCGACCGGAGGGTGGGCAGTGTGGCTCGAGACCGGCTGGCGCGACAGTCGACCGGCGAGCCGACGGGCGAGGTGCGCATGAGTCTCTCTCTGCGTTTCGCCGCCGGATCGCACAAGGGCATGATCCGGGAAGGCAACGAGGACTCCGGCTACGCCGGTCCCCGGCTGCTGGCCATCGCCGACGGCATGGGCGGCCAGGCCGCCGGTGAGGTCGCCTCCTCCGAGGTGATCTCCACGCTCGTGCAGCTCGACGACGACGTGCCCGGATCGGACATCCTCACCTCGCTCGGTACGGCGGTGCAGCGCGCCAACGACCAGTTGCGGGTGATGGTCGAGGAGGACCCCCAGCTGGAGGGCATGGGCACCACGCTCACCGCGCTCCTCTGGACCGGCCAGCGGCTCGGCCTCGTCCACGTCGGCGACTCCCGCGCGTACCTGCTCCGGGACGGCGTCCTGACCCAGATCACCCAGGACCACACCTGGGTGCAGCGGCTGGTCGACGAGGGCCGGATCACCGAGGAAGAGGCCACCACCCACCCGCAGCGCTCCCTGCTGATGCGCGCGCTGGGCAGCGGCGACCACGTCGAGCCCGATCTCTCGATCCGTGAAGTCCGCGCCGGCGACCGCTACTTGATCTGCTCGGACGGCCTCTCCGGCGTTGTCTCCCACCAGACGATGGAAGAGGCCCTCGCCGGCTACCAGGGCCCGCAGGAGACCATCCAGGACCTTATCCAGCTCGCCCTGCGCGGCGGCGGCCCCGACAACATCACCTGCATCGTGGCCGACGTCCTGGACGCCGAGACCAACGACACCCTGGCCGGTCAGCTCAACGACACCCCGGTCGTCGTCGGCGCGGTCGCCGAGAACCAGCTCCCGCTGAGTTCCGCCGAGGACGCCGCGATGCAGACCCCCGCGGGCCGTGCGGCCGGCCTCGGCCGCGACGTACCGCAGCAGCCCGGCGGCGGCTTCGGCCCGCCCGGCAGCGGTGACAGCTCCGACTACGACGGCATGCCGCCCGAGGGCAGCTTCGGCGCATACAGCGACGGGGACTTCACCAAACCACGTACGGGCCGTAAGTGGTTCATGAGATCCTTCTACACCGTGCTCGCGCTGGCCGTGGTCGGCGGCGGTCTGTACGGCGGTTACCGCTGGACGCAGACCCAGTACTACGTCGGCGCCGACAAGGAACATGTCGCGCTCTACCGGGGCATCAGCCAGGATCTGGGCTGGCTCTCGCTCTCCAAGGTGGAGAAAGAAACGGACATCGAACTCAAGTACCTCCCGGACTACCAGCGCAAGCAGGTCGAGGCCACCATCGCGGAGGGCAGCCTGGCCGACGGACGCGTCAAGATCGAGGAGCTCTCCGTCCAGGCGTCGGCCTGCAAGAAGGACGAGCTGCGCCGCCAGGCGGCCGACAAGCAGGCCGACGCGGTCACCGGCGAAGCCGGCGGCACGACCGGCACGGACTCCTCCGCGAAGACCACCGACATCAAGCCGAAAGCAGCTCCCACTCCAGGCCCCAGCCTCTCGGAGGACGAGCAAAAAGTGGCCTCGAACTGCGGGAAGCAGTAGTAGGCGGCCGTAGGGGGCCCTTCACCACCATGAGCGTTGTCACCAATACGACCACCATCGGCGCGATCGACGCACCGAGCCGGCGCAACACCGAGCTGGCTCTGCTCGCCTTCGCGGTCGCCATCCCGGTGTTCGCGTACCTGAACGTGGGGCTCGCCATGGACGGCGAGGTCCCCTCCGGAATGCTGGGCTACGGGCTGGGACTCGGCCTGCTCGCGGCCGTCGCACACCTCGTGGTGCGGAAATTCGCCCGCTACGCCGATCCGCTGCTGCTGCCGTTGGCGACGCTGCTCCAGGGCCTCGGTCTGGTACTGATCTGGCGCCTCGACCAGTCGCCGCGGCTGATCCGGCTCGCCGAGATCGCTTACAACTCCCCCTTCAAACCCGTCGCCCCGAAGCAGCTGATGTTCGCGGCGCTGGGCGTCGCTCTTTTCGCGGCCGTACTGATTCTCCTGAAGGATCACCGCATCCTGCAGCGCTATACCTACATCTCCATGGCCGTGGCGCTGGTGCTGCTCATCCTGCCGGTGTTCTTCCCGCCCCGGTTCGGTGCCAGGATCTGGATCCAGATCCCCGGTTTCGGCACCCTCCAGCCCGGTGAGTTCGCCAAGATCATCATCGCGATCTTCTTCTCCGGCTATCTGATGGTCAAACGCGACGCCCTGGCCCTCGCCAGCCGTCGCTTCATGGGGCTCTATCTGCCGCGTGGCCGTGACCTCGGCCCCATCCTCGCCATCTGGGCGATGTCGATCCTGATCCTCGTCTTCGAGACCGACCTCGGCACCTCGCTGCTCTTCTTCGGCCTCTTCGTGGTCATGCTGTACGTGGCGACCGAGCGCACCAGCTGGATCGTCTTCGGTCTGCTGATGTCCGTGGGAGGGGCCGTCGGCGTCGCGACCTTCGAGCCGCACGTCCAGTCCCGTGTCAATGCCTGGCTCGACCCCTTCGCCTGCTACAAGACAGACGGCAGCGGCGCCTGCCAGCAGATCGCCGACGGCCTGATGTCCTTCGGCTCCGGCGGCACCCTCGGCGCCGGGCTCGGCCAGGGGAATTCCGACCTCATCGGCTTCGCCGCCAACGCCGACTTCATCCTCACCACCGTCGGCGAGGAACTCGGTCTCGCGGGCACGATGGCGTTCCTGCTGCTCTACGGTCTGATCGTGGAGCGCGGTGTACGTACGGCCCTGGCCGCCCGCGACCCGTTCGGCAAGCTCCTCGCGATCGGCCTCTCCAGCGCCTTCGCCATCCAGGTCTTCGTCGTCGCCGGCGGCGTCCTGGGCCTCATCCCACTGACCGGTATGACCATGCCGTTCCTCGCGGCCGGTGGCTCCTCGATCCTCGCCAACTGGGCCCTGATCGGCATCCTGATCCGTATCAGTGACACCGCACGTCGGCCCGCACCGGCTCCCGCCCCGTCACCCGACGCCGAGATGACCCAGGTGGTCCGACCGTGAACAAGCCCCTGCGCCGCATCGCGATCTTCTGCGGACTCCTCGTCCTCGCCCTGCTGGTCCGGGTCAACTGGATCCAGTACGGCCGCGCCGAAGAGCTGAACACGCACGAGTACAACCGCCGGGTGCTCATCGAGCGCTACAGCCACGAGCGCGGAAACATCATCGTCGACGGCAAGCCGATCACCGGCTCCGCCAAGACCGACGGCACCGACTTCGCGTACAAGCGCACCTATACGGACGGCCCTATGTGGGCACCCGTCACCGGCTACGCCTCGCAGGCCTTCGGCGCCAACCAGATCGAGAATCTTGAGGACGGCGTCCTCAGCGGCAACGACGACCGGCTCTTCTTCGACCGCACCATGGGGATGTTCACGGGCAAGAAGCAGAGGGGCGGCAATGTCGTCACCACTCTGAACAGCGCCGCCCAGAAGGCCGCGTTCAAGGGCCTGGGCAAGAAGAAGGGCGCCGTCGCGGCCCTCGACCCGCAGACGGGCAAGATCCTCGCGCTGGCCTCCGCTCCCAGCTACGACCCCTCCAAGTTCGCCGGCAACAGCGACAAGGACAGCAAGGCCTGGACCGCGCTGGGCAAGAAGAACGACGCCAACGACCCGATGCTCAACCGCGCCCTGCGCGAGACCTACCCGCCCGGCTCCACGTTCAAGGTGCTGACCGCCGCCGCCGCTCTGGAGCACGGCACGGTCACGGACCCCGACGCGGCGACCGACTCGCCGTTGCCCTGGATCATGCCGGGGACCACCAGTCCGCTGCCGAACGAGAACAACATCCCCTGCAAGAACGTCTCGCTCCGCGAGGCGCTGCGGATGTCCTGCAACACCGTCTTCGGCAAGCTGGGAGCGGACCTCGGCAAGGACAAGATGCTGGAGACCGCGAAGAAGTTCGGCTTCAACGCGGAGCACTTCACCCCGGTCCGGGCCGATGCCTCGTACTTCTCCGACGACATGAACGTCTCGCAGACCGCGCTCTCCTCCATCGGCCAGTTCGACACCCGCGCCACCCCGCTCCAGATGGCCATGATCGCCTCCGCGGTCGCCAATGACGGCAAGCTGATGAAGCCGTACATGGTCGACCGGCTGGAAGCGCCCAACCTGGACGTGCTCGAGCAGACCGAGCCCGAGGAAATGAACCGGCCGCTGAGCCAGGAGCACGCCCAGATACTGCAGAGCGTCATGGAGACCGTCGTCAACGACGGCACCGGCAAGAACGCGCAGATCCCGGGAGTGACGGTCGGCGGCAAGACCGGTACCGCCCAGCACGGCGAGAACAACAGCAAGAACCCGTACGCCTGGTTCATCTCGTACGCCAAGACGGACGGCGGTTCGCCGGTCGCGGTCGCGGTCGTCGTCGAGGACGAGGAGGCCAGCCGTGACGACATCTCCGGTGGCGGTCTCGCCGCCCCCATCGCCAAGAGCGTGATGAAGGCAGTCGTCGACAGCAAGGAGTGACGCCGGTCACGCCTCACGTCCATATCTGCACATTGCGATACCGGTCGTATATCAGGTCACCGTTACGGGCCAACGGCATACGGCGTGCCCGGTAGCGTAGGCGCGAGCAGCACACCGCCGGACCACACACGGGTGCGGTCGGGACCGACGGAGAGGGCTGGAACAGTTATGGAAGAGCCGCGTCGCCTCGGCGGCCGGTACGAGCTGGGCTCGGTGCTCGGCCGTGGTGGCATGGCAGAGGTCTACCTCGCCCATGACACCCGGCTCGGCCGCACCGTCGCCGTGAAGACGCTGCGGGCGGATCTCGCCCGCGACCCGTCCTTCCAAGCCCGGTTCCGCCGTGAGGCCCAGTCAGCCGCCTCGCTCAACCACCCGGCGATCGTCGCCGTCTACGACACGGGCGAGGACTACGTCGACGGCGTCTCCCTCCCGTACATCGTGATGGAGCACGTCGACGGATCGACCCTGCGTGAGCTGTTGCACTCCGGGCGCAGACTGCTGCCCGAGCGCACGCTCGAGATGACGGTCGGCATCCTCCAGGCGCTGGAGTACTCGCACCGAAACGGCATCGTGCACCGTGACATCAAGCCGGCCAACGTCATGCTGACGCGCACCGGCCAGGTCAAGGTCATGGACTTCGGCATCGCCCGCGCGATGGGCGACTCCGGTATGACGATGACGCAGACCTCGGCCGTCATCGGCACCGCCCAGTACCTCTCCCCCGAGCAGGCCAAGGGCGAGCAGGTCGACGCGCGTTCCGACCTCTACTCCACCGGCTGCCTGCTGTACGAACTGCTGACAGTCCGGCCGCCCTTCATCGGTGACTCGCCGGTCGCGGTGGCCTATCAGCATGTACGGGAAGAGCCGCAGACGCCGAGCGTCTTCGACCCCGAGATCACGCCCGAGATGGACGCGATCGTGCTGAAGGCCCTGGTCAAGGACCCGGACTACCGCTACCAGTCCGCCGACGAGATGCGCGCCGACATCGAGGCCTGCCTCGACGGGCAGCCCGTCGCGGCCACGGCGGCCATGGGCGCGGTCGGCTACGGCGGCGGTTACGGCGGCGGCGACCAGCAGACGGCGGCGCTGCGCCAGCACGAACCGGCCGGCGGCCAGACGGCGATGCTGCCGCCGGTGAACCCGAACGACGGCGGCTACGACGGATACGACGAGCGCCGGGAGCGGCGTCGGCAGCCCCCGAAGAAGTCCAACACCTCGACCATCCTGCTGGTGGTCGCGGGCGTCCTGGTGCTGATCGGCGCGATCCTCATCGGCCGGGCGATCTTCCCCGGCGACGACGGCAACAACAGCGAGGTGCCGGTCCCGCAACTCGTCGGCAAGACCCTCGCGGAGGCCGAGCAGCTCGCGAGCAACGCGAGTGTGAAGGTGGCCGAATCGGGTTCGGAACGCTGCGACGAGCCCAAGGGTGCGATCTGCAGCCAGGCCCCCGAGAGCGGCAAGATGAACCAGGGCGAGACCGTCCGGGTCGTCGTCTCGGAGGGCGCCCCGAAGGTCAAGGTCCCCGACGTCACACAGAAGGACGTCGACAACGCGACCCGCATACTCAAGAACGACGGCTTCGAGGTCAAGACCGAGGAGGCCGAGTCCTCGGAACAGGATCCCGGCACGGTCCTCGATCAGAATCCCAAGGGCGGCGCGAAGGCCGAGCAGAAGTCCACGATCACGCTGACGATCGCGAAGCAGAGCCAGATCCCCGTTCCGGACGTGACCGGCCAGTCGGCGGACAGCGCCGAGGCACAGCTGAAGACGCTCGGCTTCACGGTCGCACGGACCCAGGTGGACTCGGAACAGCCTCCCGGCACCGTCACCGCGCAGTCCCCGGGCGGCAACACGCAGGCCGCCAAGGGAGCCCAGATCACCCTGAGCGTCTCCAAGGGCCCGCAGCAGCAGCCGGTCCAGATCCCCGGCGACATCGTCGGCAAGCGCCTCGGAGAGGCACAGGCCACGCTCCAGGGCCTGGGCCTGAATGTCTCGCTCGCGCCGGGCTCGTCCAACGACGGCAACGCCCTCGTGGTGAAGGCCGATCCCGGAGCCGGCCAGCAGGTCAACAAGGGAGACACCGTCACCCTGACCACGCTGGGTGGCAACAACAACGGCAACAACGGTGACAACGGCAACAATGGCGACGAAGACAACGGCGGCTTCTTCGGCGGCGCCACCGGTTAGGTCCGCCTAGGCCCGAAGTAAGCGAACGGCCCCGGCACCCCCCAAAGGGTGCCGGGGCCGTTCTGTTCCGTACAGCTCGTCAGCCTTCTCAGGCGCTCATCAGCGCAGTTCCGGCGGGAGCGCGCGCTCCTTGTCGACCTTCTCCGTACGGACGAGCTCGGCCCACACGATGTAGCGGTAGTCCGAGGTGTAGACCGGCGTGCAGGTCGTCAGCGTGAGATAGCGGCCCGGCTTGGTCTTCCCGGATTCCTTGGGGACCGGCTGGAGCACGTCCACGTTGTACTTCGAGGTCTTCGGCAGCTCCTTGAAGACCTTGTAGACGTACCAGGTGTCGCGGGTCTCGAAGACGACCGGGTCGCCGTCCTTGAGCTTGTGGATGTTGTGGAACCTCGCCCCGTGGCCGTCGCGGTGCGCGGCCAGCGTGAAGTTGCCCTTCTTGTCCCAGGGGAGCGCCGACTTGACGGGGTCGGTGTAGTAACCGGCGATGCCGTTGTTCAGCGACGACGCGCTGGTGCCCTTCTTGACGAGCACCTCGCGACTGCCCATCGCGGGGACGTGCAGGAAGCCGATGCCGTCCTCGGAGTCGAAGGTCCGGGGGCTGTCGCCGGTGGCGCCCCGCGCCCAGCCGTGCCGTACGTCGTCGCCCTGCTTGGCGGCTTCGCGGTCTGCCAGGACATTCGTCCACCACAGCGAGTAGACGACGAAGAGGCCCATCACCACACCGGCGGTGATGAGGAGTTCACCGAAGACGCTGACCGCGGCGACGATCCGGCCGCGGATCCGGGGCCGCCGGGCCACTACCGGTTCGGGGGCCGGATCGGGAGCCGGATCGGGGTCCGAGGGCGGCGCCGCGTCGGTCGTGGGCGGGTCCGGCGGGGGCGGCGTGCCGTTCTGCTCGTCGTTGTCGGTCCTCGCTGCCACCGCACCCGTCCCCGTCCCTGTCGTTTCCGATCGGCCTCAGCCGACGAGAGCGTCGGGCTTGCCCTTGCTGCGTGGCCGTTCCTCCACCATCTTGCCCCACACGATCATGCGATAGGTACTGGTGAACTCCGGTGTGCAGGTTGTCAGCGTGATGTAGCGCCCCTCCTTCGTGAACCCCGATCCCGCCGGTACGGGACGGATCACGCTCACGTTGGACGGTGGCGTCTGCGGCAGGATGCTGGCCATGTCGTACGTGTAGTACGCCTCCCGCGTCTCGACGATGATCTCGTCGCCGGGCTTCAACTGGTTGATGTACCGGAACGGTTCGCCGTGGGTGTTCCGGTGACCGGCCACCGCGAAATTGCCCTTCTTGTCGTCGGGCATCGCCGTCTTGAGCCTGCCCTCCGCGTAGTGGCCGACCATGCCGTGGTCCAGGACCTTGGACTTGCTGATGCCCTCGGCGATCGGCACGACGACGTCCAGCTTGGGGATGTGCATGATGGCGAAGCCCTGGCCGGGCTCGAAGGCACCGGGCTTCCGGCCGTTCGCGAAGCCGTCCTGGATCTTGTTCGTCTCCTGGCCCGCGTACATCCCGGCCCGGATGTTCGTCCACCAGAGCTGATACGTGACGAACAGCAGCATCACGACACCGAAGGTGATGAACAGCTCGCCGACCACGCGGCTGGCGATGACGGCGGGGCTCTCCTTACGGAGGCGTGCCGCGCGGCGTGCCTCCACGCGGGAGAGCGGCCTGGCGGCCGCGCCCGCCGCCGAGCCGTGCTCGGACTCGGCCGCCGGGGGCTCCGAGCGCTTACGGGCCCGGCTGCCGCCCTTGGCCGCCTTACGGCGCTCGGCACGGCCTCCAGTGGGCGCCTGCGGCTCCTCCCGGCGACGAGCGGCCGCGGAGCCGGCCCCTGCACCCGCCTCGGCCGCGCGGCGCGTGTCCGCCGTACGGAGCCCGATCGTCTGGTCGTCCTCAGGAGGGGCGGGTATACCAGGGGCCGGTACGGGGGGCGGAGCGGCGGATACGGGCTCGGAGGCCGGATCGGGTACGGCGGCGGCCTGGTCCGGTCCCGGCCCCTGGGGCCCCTGCGCGTAGTACGGGGACCCGCCGGGCCACTCCCCCTGAGGGTCCTGCTCCGCGTACTGGCGGTAGTAGTCGCCGGACCACTGCGGCTCCGGGGGCTGTGGGCCCGGTGCGGGCGCCGCGGCGAGGCCGTCGTCCGGGAGCCATGGCGCGTCCGGCGGTCTGCGGTGCTCCGGCTGTCCCGGGCCTCTCCGCTGCTCCTGCTGCCCGGGGATACCCGGGGGCCCCTGGGGATCCTGAGATCCGCGCTGCGGCCCCCGGTGCCGCCCCCGCCCGGGTCTCTCCTGAGGCGGCTGCCGTTGTCCCGGAAGCGGATCGCTCAGCGGATCCGCCAGCCCGTCGACCGCCGCCTCCAACTCGCCGGAGTCCCCGTACGCTCCCTGCTCGTGGGAGCCTCCGTAACCGGCGTCGTCGCCGGGACGGGGTGCGGTCACGCGAGTGCCTTGCCCACCACCGGCGCCAGGCCCTCGGACCGGCCCACCGCGCCCGGATCACCGCACTGCGCCAGCCAGTTGGCCAGCATCAGATGACCGTATTCGGTGAGGACCGACTCGGGGTGGAACTGGACTCCCTCGACGGGCAGTTCACGGTGGCGCAGGCCCATGATGATGCCGTCCTCGGTCCGGGCCGTGACCTCCAGCTCGGCGGGCAGCTCGGCCGGCTCGGCCGCGAGCGAGTGGTAGCGGGTCGCGGTGAACGGCGAGGGCAGCCCCGCGAAGACGCCCTTGCCCTCGTGCGTGACGAGGGATGTCTTGCCGTGCAGCAGCTCGGGGGCCCGGTCGACCACTCCGCCGTACGCCACGGCCATCGACTGCATGCCGAGGCAGACACCGAAGACCGGCATGCCCGTACCGGCGCAGTGGCGCACCATGTCGACGCAGATACCGGCCTGTTCGGGGGTGCCGGGCCCGGGGGAGAGCAGGACTCCGTCGAAGCCGTCGGCGTGCGAGGTGGCCACCTCGTCGTTGCGCAGCACCTCGCACTCGGCACCGAGCTGGTAGAGGTACTGGACGAGGTTGAAGACGAAGCTGTCGTAGTTGTCGACAACGAGGATGCGCGCGCTCATGAGGCGGCCCCCGCTCCGTCGACCGTCACGTCGTTGAACGGCAGCAACGGCTCCGCCCACGGGAAGACGTACTGGAACAGCACGAAGACGACGGCGATCGCCAGCACGAGCGAGATCGACGCCCGCAGCCACACGTTGCCCGGCAGATGCCGCCAGATCCAGCCGTACATGCTGTCCCTTCCGTTCGGTGCCGCCCCAGGCGGTACCGCACCAGACTAAAGGGCGACGGTGACACATGGGCGGCGCATGCGTCAGGTGTACCGAGGTTCGTGCTTGCTCTTCGCCACAGGCGCGGGACGGAAACCGGAGGGACGCCCGCTACTCGACGGGCTTCGCGTAGTGAAGATCCACCGTGCCCGAGTAGCCCGGAAGTGTCGTCCTGCCGAACTCGTCAACCTTCCAGCCGAGACCGTAGGCCTTGACGTACAGCTGGTAGTTCTGGAGCGCCCGGGAGTCGGCGAGTCCCTTACGGAGCCTGTCCCGGTCACCGACAGCGGTGATCTTGTAGGGCGGGGAGTAGACACGCCCCTGGAGGATCAGCGTGTTGCCCACGCACCGCACCGCGCTGGTGGAGATCAACCGCTGGTCCATGACCCGGATGCCCTCGGCACCGCCGTCCCACAGGGCGTTGACGACGGCCTGGAGATCCTGCTGGTGGATGACGAGGTCATTGGGCTGCGGCTCGGGATAACCGGGGTTCGCGGTGGCGTTCGGCGGCGCGTCGTCGAGGGTGACGGTGAGTCCCTGGCCGGTGAGCTTCTCGGTGCCCGCGGTCTTCTCCAGGGCGCGCAGCTTGGCGTTCTCTGCCTCGGTGGAGCCGTCGTCGCGGCTGACGAGGGTGTCGATGTCGTGCCGTAGCGCGGCGGTCCTGTCACCCAGCTCGTGGTTCTTGCGGTCGCGCTCGTGGATCAGGTCGGAGAGCTTCAGCAGCGAGGCGTCGGTACGGATGTTCGTGCCCTTGGCCGTGTTGAAACTGGTCACGAAGATCAGTCCGGCGAGCGCGAAGACGGCAGCGGTGAGCAGCCGGACGGGCCGTCGGACGGATCGGCGGACCGGCCCTGGGGGAGAGTCGGCGGAATTGCTCAACGTACCCTTATCTCCTTAGGCGCCACGGAAGCACTACGCTAACGGACGCCCGGGGGCGGTGGTGTTCCCCCTGCTCCCCACCCCGGCACCCCTTTTCGCCCCCTGCGCGGTCACGCAGCGCATCGACAGGAGAGTCCCTCGTGCCGAAGTCACGTATCCGCAAGAAGGCCGACTTCACGCCGCCGCCGGCCGCGAAGCAGGCGGTCAACATAAAGCTCACCAACCGGAGCTGGGTGGCGCCGGTCATGCTCGCCCTGTTCCTGATCGGGCTCGCCTGGATCGTCGTCTTCTATGTGACCGACGGCGACCTTCCGGTGAAGAGTTTCGGGAACTGGAACATCGTGGTCGGGTTCGGTTTCATCGCCGCCGGCTTCGGCGTCTCCACCCAGTGGAAGTAGCCGGTACACCGCTCCACCGTCAAGCTCTGCCCCTACTTATCCACAGCGTTGTCCACAGCAGGGGAAAAGGTCAGACGATCTGTGGATAACTCCACGGGATGTTGACGCCGGTGTGACTGCATCCGCCATTCTGATGACACCGAAGCCCCTTGTCGCTACTGGTCAAACCCACATTGGCGACAAGGGGCACGCATGTTCCCCACAGGATGCACAAGATCCGGCACACACTGTGGACAACTGTGGGGTACGGGCCGTCCCGGTGGCGTCACGCTGAGGTGACGGGACCCTGGCGACCGGCCCTCCATGGCCCCTCCACGGACCCTCCGCGACCGGATCGGGCACCCGAAAGCCGCCTCGGGCTCGCCAAGGTCACCTCAGGCACCGGAAGTCAGCGACGCCGTCCTGAGCACGATGATCACGACGGTCGCCACCAGCACCAGCGCGCACGTCCCGTACTGCACCAGTGCCCGGCGCTCACGAGGCGCGTGCACCATGCCTATCGCGATCGCCGTACCCGCCACCAGGCCACCGACATGCGCCTCCCAGGCGATCCCGGCCCAGGTGAAGGTGAAGAGCAGGTTCAGCGCCAGCAGGGCGAGGACCGGCCGCATGTCGTAGTTGAGCCGGCGCATCAGTACGGCGGTGGCGCCGAGCAGCCCGAAGATGGCGCCGGAAGCGCCCAGCGAGGGCTGGTTCGGCGCGGCCACGAGATAGGTGAGGGCACTGCCTGCCAGGCCGGAGAGCAGGTAGAGCGCCAGAAAGCGGACCCGGCCGAGCGCCGCTTCCAGTGGGCCGCCGAGCCACCACAGGCCCAGCATGTTGAAGCCGATGTGCCACACCTCCTGGTGCAGGAACATCGCGGTGACCAGCCGGTACCATTCACCGTCCGCCACGCCGACGACATGGCCGAGCTGAGGATCGCGGGCGATCCCGATGAGATCGAGATCCGCGACGAGGCGGTAGTTGTCACCCACCGCGAGAACGGCGACGAAGACCGCGACATTGATGCCCAGCAGGATCTTGGTGAGCAGCCGGGGATCGGCCGCGATCGTGCCGCCGGCGAGAGTGCGGGGCGCGGCGGCCGTCGCCCCGCGCCCCGTACCGCGGACACAGTCCGGGCACTGGAATCCGACAGAGGCGCTGACCATGCACTCCGGACAGATGGGGCGCTCGCAGCGGGTGCAGCTTATGCCCGTCTCCCGGCCCGGATGCCGGTAACAGCTGGGCGGACCCTCACTGACGGCGGGCTGGTCCTGGCCTCCACGGCCTCCTGGCGGGTGGTCCATCGGTCCCCTCGGTCCTCGTGACGGCGGACGGCGCACAGCGCACCGCCCCGCCCGTCCGGTATGTAACCACTACGGACGGGCAGGGCGGGAAGGTTCCCCGAACCGGGGATCCGGACCGGGGATCCGGACAGTCTGCGAGCGGTCAGCGGGTCTCGATGACTACCGACTCGATCACCACGTCCTGCACCGGACGGTCGGTGCGCGGGTTGGTCTGGGTGGCGCCGATGGCGTCCACGATCTTCTTGCCGGCCTCGCTGGTGACCTCACCGAAGATGGTGTGCTTGCGCGTCAGCCACGCGGTCGGCGACACGGTGATGAAGAACTGCGAACCGTTGGTGCCCGGACCGGCGTTGGCCATGGCCAGCAGGTACGGCTTGTCGAAGGCGAGGTCCGGGTGGAACTCGTCCTCGAACTCGTACCCCGGGCCGCCGGTGCCGTTGCCCAGCGGGTCTCCGCCCTGGATCATGAAACCGCTGATCACACGGTGGAAGACGGTGCCGTCGTACAGCCGGTCCGTGGTCTTCTTACCGGTCGCCGGGTGGGTCCACTCCCGCTCGCCCTGCGCGAGTTCGACGAAGTTCTTCACCGTCTTCGGCGCGTGGTTCGGCAGGAGCCGAATCTCGATGTCGCCCTGGTTGGTCTTCAGGGTGGCGTAAAGCTGCTCGGCCACGATCTGCCTTCCGTAAGTCTTCTCTGACTCTCACGATCCTCGCATGAGAGGTCCGGATACCGCCCGGCCGCTGCCCCCGAACATGCTTTACGCCCGACTTGAGGCGATTTCGGGGCCGTATGGAGGCAGATCCACAGGGCAGCAGAACCACAGACAACAGCCAGAGAGCAGGAAGAGCGGCCGGAGAGCCGACACGGAGGAGGCTGGATCAAGCGCGGAACAAGGACAGAACGAGGGCATGCCGAAAACCGGGCCGACGGTTGAGTCACGTCAGGCCCCGCGCACGCCGAGGCGAAGCGTGGCATTGTCGTCCACAAGCTCCCGCTCGGCTCGCATTGGACCGCAATGCCCGAACATCACCCATGTCGCCACCCACTGACCCGGATGCCCGCATCACATGCCGAGACCGAGCCCGGCGGGCATGATTTCGCAAAGGGTGGATAGGCGAAATACGGAACGCCACCGAGGAGGATGATCCTGTGACCCGCATGGACAGCGTGCGCGCCGCTACCGGTTCGGCGAAGGAGAGCGTGCAGCACGCCGCGGAAGCGGTGGCCCCCTACGCCGGTACGGCCAAGGAGCAGGCCGCTCTGTATGCCAACGAGGCGCGCGTACGGCTCGCCCCGACAATGTCGAAGGCCGCCCAGCAGGCTCGTATTCAGTACGGCGCCCATGTGGCGCCCCGCGTACCCCCAAAGGTCGATGTCGCGGCTCACCGCGCTGCCGTCCGCACCCGCGCGGCCGCCCGTCAGGCGGCGGACTACACGGTGCCGCGGGTCGAGCAGGCAGTGGCCACCGCACAGCCGGTGGCCGAGCAGGCCGCCGCACGTTCGGCGGCCGCCCTGGCCGCTCTGCGCGGACAGGTCACGGCGAAAGAGATCCAGAAGCTGGTGAAGAAGCATGAGCGGCGGGCCAGGGCCGGCCGGGTGGCCAAGGGCCTCGCGGTCCTCGGTGTGCTGGCCGGTGGTGCTTTCGCCGCCTGGAAGTGGTGGGACAAGCAGGCGAATCCGGACTGGCTGGTGGAACCGCCCGCCGCGACCGAGGTCTCGGACCGTGACCCGCTGACGTCCGTCGACGGCAGCCATGTGGTCGATCCGCTCGACCCCGAGGTACAGGCCAAACAGGCGGAGGCGGAAGCGGCGGAGTCGGACCGGGACGACCGTCCCTGACGTCCTGCGAGACGTACCTGACGGCTCTGGTGTCCTTCACGGCTCCGGTGCCGTCGGCGTCCCTGTCGCTGATCGTGGTCCGCGCGTCGTGTCGGTGGCGATGCGGGCCGTGCGACCGGGGACTTGCCGGGTTCGGCAGGCGCCGGGAGAACGCGGTGATCCCGGCGCCTCACGCCGCGACGGGCGCCGCGTCAGCGGCGGACGCGCTCTCACGTACGTCACGCACCTCGCGCAGCGCGGCGGCGTCGGCCTCGCTCAGCGGACTGGCCGGCAGGTGACGGACCGAAGGTGACGAACCGTGCGCCTCGGCGCGGATACGCTGCTTGATCGTGGGTGGCAGCGACCGGTCACGTGGCATCGACCTGGGCAGTGGCACCCGGGCCGTCGTGGACTTGGCGTTCTGGTGCGCGGCGGGTGCCGGCTCGGGCTGCTCGGCCGGCTGGTGCACGGCGGCACCGGCGGCCGAGGCCGGGGCGGTCAGCCCCAGGGAGGCGAGCACCGCGAAGAACGCGGTGATGAATACGGTCCACAGCTTCTTGACCTTGAAGGCGGCCATGACCCCTCGCTTTCGGGTTGGACGATTTCCGGGTTGCTTGGTTTCGGGTCGGTTGTTTTCGGTGTGGGTTGCTTTCGGGTGGGTGATTTCGGGCTGGTTGATCTACATACCTTCCTCATGATGTGTACGCATCTCGAGAATCCACGGAGCGACGCCGATAGCGCGTAGCTCTTCGGATGAACACCACTCGTACGGTCCAACCGGCCCCGCGAAACCGGCCCGTGAGAACGCCCGGAACCTGCCGGGAGAACACCGAGAAGGGCGCTCCGACCTGCTGAACAGGCCGGAGCGCCCTTCTCGGTGACACGGACCGCCGCCGCCTCGCGAAGCGGTTACGCAGCCGCGGAGGCGTTCTTCGTAAGACGCACCGAACGGCAGTCCCTCAAGCGGCCCAGTCCTCCGGAACAGGCCTGCGGTGGCAGGGCGGCCCGTGCCCCGGGAGCCGTTCCGCGCTTTCGCCCGCACCTTCGATGGCGCGTTTCAGACCTAGGCGGCCATGCGGCCCGATCGTAATCTGGGAGCGCTCCCATAACCGGAACCCCACTACCGGAAGAAGGAGATCCCCCCATGAATCCGTCCCGTACGTCCCCGAACGATCGGGCGCACCACAGACCGCCGTCGCGGCTCCTGTGGGCCTTCGGTCTGCTCTCCGCCGTACTGCTCTGTCTGATCCCGTCGGTCGGTACCGCCTCCGCCCACGGATCCGTCGTCGACCCCGCGTCCCGCAACTACGGCTGCTGGCTGCGCTGGGGCAGCGACTTCCAGAATCCCGCCATGGCACAGCTGGACCCGATGTGCTGGCAGGCCTGGCAGGCCAATCCCAACGCCATGTGGAACTGGAACGGGCTCTACCGCGATGGCTCCGCGGGCAACTTCCAGGCGGTCATTCCGAACGGGCAACTGTGCAGCGGAGGCCGGACCGAGGGCGGCCGCTACAACTCGCTGGACACTCCTGGTGCGTGGAAGACCACGAACGTCTCCAAGGACTTCACGGTGAAGCTGTACGACCAGGCCGTCCACGGCGCGGACTACTTCCTCGTATACGTCAGCCGGCAGGGCTTCGACCCCACCAAACAGGCGTTGACCTGGAACGATCTGCAACTGGTCAAGCGGACCGCCCGGTACGCGCCGAGTCAGAACTACGAAATCCCCGTCACCACCAGCGGCTACAGCGGCCGGCACGTCGTCTACACGATCTGGCAGGCCTCGCACATGGACCAGACATACTTCCTGTGCAGTGACGTGAACTTCACCTGAGCCGCCGACGCTTACGGGTCGTCACCGTGGCCGGGCCGCAGACGCAGACGCGCCTGCGGCCCGGTCATGTGCGTCGAGCCCTGCGGCAGGCCGCGCCGCTACGCGGCCGACGGTGGCGTCACGGCAGGATCGAGTCGATGTAGCCGCCGTCGACCCGCAGCGCGCCGCCGGTGGTTGCGGAGGCGTAGGACGAGCTGAGGTAGACCACCATGTTCGCGATCTCTTCGGGCTCGATGAGGCGTTGGATCAGGGACTGGGGACGGTGCTCGACCATGAACCGGTGCTGAGCCTCGTCCCAGGGCAGTTCGTCGCCGACGAGCTGGCGGACGAAGTCCTCCACCCCACCGGTGTGCGTGGGTCCGGCGATCACGGAGTTGACGGTGACCCCCGTACCGGCGGCCTCCTTGGCGAAACCGCGGCTGACCGCGAGCAGCGACGTCTTCGTCATGCCGTAGTGGATCATCTCGGCGGGGACGACGACGGCGGAGTCGCTCGCGAGGGAGAGCACGCGGCCCCAGCCCCGCTCCTTCATACCGGGCAGGTAGGCGCGGATCAGTCGCACTGCGGAGAGCACGTTGACCTCGAAGTAGCGGCGCCACTCGGCGTCGTCGATCTCCAGCGGCGGGGTCGCGCCGAAGATGCCGAGGTTGTTGACGAGGATGTCCACCTGCGGAACGGCGTCCAGGACGGCTCGTGTGCCGCCCTCGTCCGCCAGGTCGCCGGGTGCGGCGACAATGTCGTCGCTGTCCGTCTCGGTGCGCAGGCCGCGCACGGCCTGTTCGACCGTCTCGGCGCGCCTGCCGTTGACGGCGACACGCGCGCCCGCGCGGGCGAGACCGGCGGCGATGGCGTAACCGATGCCCTGGGTGGAGCCGGTGACGAGCGCGGTCCGGCCGGAAAGGTCGATCTTCACGGTGCTGTGCCCTCTCTGGAACGGTGAGCGCCCGGGGATGCTGCTGCCTCCGGAGCGCTCGACGGGTGCAGGTGCGTACCGCCGCCGAGGACTCCCCCTGGCCCGCCGGTGGGCGGACGCGGTGGCGGGGATTCCTCGGTGCGGCATCGCCTGCCGGGAGTGAAGGGGATCGTGAGCCGCGGACTGCCTGGTGAGTACGTCTGTGTGATCAGCATGGCAGTCGATGTCGGTGAATCAGTTGAGGCTGTCGGGGTCCGGGCCCGTGCGCGTGCCGGTGTCGAGGCCGGCGATCGCGGCGATGGCGTCGTCGCTCAGCTCGAAGCCGAAGACGTCGAGGTTCTCCCGTATGCGCTTCGGGGTGACCGACTTGGGGATGACCACATTGCCGGTCTGGAGGTGCCAGCGCAGTACCACCTGGGCCGGGCTGACGCCGTGCTTGTCGGCGATGTCCACGATGACCTGGTCGCCGAGCACGGCGCCCTGGGCCAGCGGGCTCCATGCCTCGGTGACGATGCCGTGCTCCGCGTGGAAGGCGCGCAGCTCGCTCTGCTGGAGGGCGGGGTGCAGCTCGACCTGGTTGATCACCGGGGTGATGCCGGTGTGCTCCAGCAGGCGCTGGAGGTGGGGCACCTGGAAGTTGGACACGCCGATGGCGCGGGTCCGGCCGTCGGCGAGCAGCTTCTCGAGGGCGCGCCAGGTGTCGAGGTACCGGTCACGGGCCGGAGTGGGCCAGTGGATCAGGTAGAGGTCGACGTGGTCCAGGCCGAGCTTCTCCAGGGAGGTGTCGAAGGCCGCGAGGGTCGCGTCGTAGCCCTGGTCGTCGTTCCACAGCTTGGTCGTGACGAACAGTTCCTCGCGGGCAATGCCGGAGGCGGCCAGCGCGCGGCCGACTCCGCGTTCGTTGCCGTAGATGGCGGCGGTGTCGATGCTGCGGTAGCCGGCCTCCAGGGCGCTGCCGACCGCGGCGGTGGTCTCGTCGTCGGGAACCTGGAAGACACCGAAGCCCAGCTGGGGTATGGCGACACCGTTGTTCAGCGTCACATTCGGAATCGACGTCATGGTGGATGGCCTTTCTGGGATGTTCTTTCTCGCGCCGGGTGCGCGAGGCCCCCCAAGAGGGGCGGGAGAGTGGAGAGAAGGGCGAGGGGGTTCGCGGTGAGCGCGGGTCTCTCGCCTTCCTGAGTGGCCGAGCGTGGTTCAGAGCGCCTGGAGAGCGACCGTGGCGAAGCCGTGGTCCTGCTCGGGGGTGCCGCCGCCGAGTCCGAGCGCGCCGACCAGTCGTCCGTCCCGGTGGACCGGTACTCCGCCCGCGATGAACAGCAGGGGCCGGTCCAGCGCGGTGGGAAGGGAGTGGAAGGGGCCGTCGGGCTTGACCAGATCCACCAGGTCGGCTGTCGGGGCGTCGAGTTGGAGAGATGTGTACGCCTTACGGGTGCTGGTCTCGCCCGAGATCAGCACGGCGCGGTCGTCCCGGCGGAAGGCCAGCAGGTGGCCGCCCGCGTCCAGGACGGTGACGCTGACGGGCACACCGGCCACCTCCGCGGCGCGGCGGGCGGCGAGGACGAGCACGTCCGCGTCCTCGGTGGTCAGTGGGGCGACTGAGGTGGTGCTCATGTGGCTCTTTCCTTGCGTAGAGGGCGCTCCGCCGCAGCGGCGCGCGCCGGATTCAGTGGTGGGCGACTTCGGCGTCCGGCGTGTCCGCCCGCCCGGTGGCAGGCTGCTGCGACCGGGTGGCGACGGGCTCGGAGCGGTGCTCCAGGCGCTGCGATACGAACGCGAGGACGAGGGCGGCGGCGGCAAGCACGGCGCCCACGGCGTTGGGGGCGGTGTAGCCGTATCCGGCGGAGATCACGATGCCGCCGAGCCAGGCGGAGAGGGCGTTGCCCAGGTTGAAGGCGCCGATGTTGGCGGCCGACGCCAAGGTGGGGGCGTCGTGCGCGTAGTCCAGGACCCGCTTCTGGAGCGGGGGAACGGTGGCGAAGCCCAGCGCGCCGATGAGGAAGACGGCCACGGCCGCCACGGCCTTGTTCGGCGCGCCGACGGTGAACAGCGCCAGGACGACCGCGAGACCGCCCAGGGCCGTGAAGAGCATCGGCATGAGCCGGCGGTCGGCGTACCGTCCTCCGACGAGGTTTCCGGCCACCATGCCCAGTCCGAAGAGCACCATCAGCCAGGTGACGGAGGAGTCCGCGTAGCCGCTGACCTCGGTCATCATCGGCGCGATGTAGGTGATGGCGGCGAAGACACCGCCGAAGCCGAGCACGGTCATCGCCATGGCCAGCAGCACCTGGGGGTTGGTGAGCGCCGCCATCTCGTGGCGCAGCCGTACGCCCTCGGGCTTGGGAAGGTCCGGGACCAGCTTGGCGACACCGGCCAGGCCGACGACGCCGAGGACCGCGACGATCAGGAAGGTGACGCGCCAGCCCGCGCTCTGTCCGACGAACGTGCCCAGCGGGACGCCGACCACGTTCGCCACGGTCAGCCCGGTGAACATCAGGGAGATCGCCCCGGCCCTCTTCTCCGGTGCCACCAGTTCGGCGGCGACCACGGAGCCGATGCCGAAGAAGGCGCCATGGGCCAGCGAGGCCACGACCCGGCCGATGAGCATGACCGCGAAGACAGGAGCCACCGCGGAGATGACGTTCCCCACGATGAACAGGCCCATGAGCAGCATGAGCATGTTCTTGCGGGACATCCTGGTACCGAGGACCGTCATGATCGGCGCCCCGACCATGACACCGAGCGCATAGCCGGTGACGAGCAGGCCCGCTGTCGGCACGGAGACTCCGAGGTCTCCGGCGACCTGAGGCAGCAGCCCCATGATCACGAATTCGGTGGTACCGATCCCGAAGGCCCCGATGGCGAGGGCCAGCAGTGCGAGCGGCATGACAGTTTCCTTACGATGCAGACGACCAAGTAACGCGCAAGCGCCTTACAAGCATGGACAATAATTGCACACGCCGTATATGGCAAACGCGGTATAGTGGCGTACGCGACTAAGGGGCGCCATTACGCGGTGCGCCCGAGTCGACCGCCCGGACCGAGGAAGCCGACATGACCGCCACAGACCCCGCGATGACCGCCCTCGCCCACAGCTGGTCCGCGCTTTCGCTGCTGCACGGGCGCATCGAGAGCAGCATCGAACGCGCGCTCCAGTCCGCACACGGCCTGAGCGCACGTGAGTACTCCTTGCTCGACGTCCTCAGCCGTCAGCACGAGGGCGAGGGCGGCCACCTGCAGATGCGCCAGGTCGCCGACTCCGTCGTCCTCAGCCAGAGCGCGACCACCCGCCTGGTCACCCGGCTGGAAAACCGCGGCCTGCTCTCGCGCTACCTGTGCCCCACCGACCGGCGTGGCATCTACACCGACGTCACCGACAAGGGCAGAAGCCTGCTGGAGGAAGCCCGCCCCACCAACAACACGGCCCTGCGCGAGGCCCTCGACGCGGCAGCCGCCGCACCCGAACTCGCCCCCCTCGTCCACGCGGTCGAGCAGTTGCAGAGCCGTCCGGCCGCCATGTGACCTTTGCGCGTCTCGTGGGCCGGGGGCACCACCAGAGGCAAGCGCGTTGCGCACGTCAGGCGGGACGCGCGTCGGCGTGACGCGCATCAGCGTGACGACAAGGCCGGTGCGCCATCAGCGTGCTCGCGAACAGCGCCGATCTCGTCCGGATGCCGGACGGTGTTCGCCGCCGCACCGGTCATCGACGCGACCAGACCGTAGCTCTTCGGCACACCGAGGGGCCGAGACCCGATCCGCGGTGGCCCCGCCCCCGGCTCCGTCAGCCCCTTGCGCCACGTGGAGATTGGCCGGAAATGGCTCCGCCCTTATCGGTCCGGACCATTGACCCCGCTTTGCCTGACCGGGACTCTGTTCCACGCCCCTCAACCCGGTGCATGAACCTGGTACACACATGTGAACGGTCGGCGTCCGTGTGGAGTCTCTGCGCACTCCACGCGCCCCCACACACTTCAGGAAGGCGAGCACACCGCATGAGCGAGGAACCCTTCGGTACCCAACCCGCGGAACGAAGCCTTCAGGAAACCTCGGAGGACCGAGTCCTGAGGGCAGGAGAGTCATGAGCCGTCTCCGTGCCGCCCTGACGGCGGGAGCGCTCGCCACCGCGGGGCTGCTGACGGTCTCGGCCGCAGCTCAGCCGGCGGCTCCGCGGCAGGCCCCGGCCCCGGTCACCCTCCCGGCCGCGGCCACGGACTGGTCCGCGGCCATGGTCGACTCGACCACGGCCCGCTTCACACCGAGCACCATCGGCAGCTGGTCGTACCCCGTGGGCCTGTATCTCTACGGCCAGTACCTCACCTACCTGCGCACACACGAGCCGCGGTACCTCTCGTACATCAAGAGCTACGTCGACCGCTTCGTGCACGACGACGGAACCATCGACGAGAACTTCAACAGCCTCGACAGCATGCAGGCCGGCCGGCTGCTGGTGATCCTGCACCACGAGACCGGCGAAGACCGCTACCGCACGGCGGCCAAGAAGATCCGCGACCGGCTGAACAGCTACCCGCGGACCTCCGACGGCGGTTTCTGGCACGCCGACACCAGCAGCCGCGCCCACCAGCTCTGGGCGGACGGCGTCTACATGGTGAACCCGTTCCTCGTCGAGTACGGCAAGGAGTTCGGCGACGCGGCCTACGCGAACGACGAGGCGGCCAGGCAGCTCTACGTCTACGGGCGCCACCTCCAGGTGTCGAACGGGCTGCTGCGGCACGCCTACGACGAGTCGAAGACCGTGAGCTGGGCCGATCCGCGGACGGGGCTCGCTCCCGAGCACTGGTGCCGGGCGGTCGGCTGGTACTCGATGACGATCGTCGACGTGCTCGACGCGCTCCCCACGGGGCACGCGCGCCGTCCTCAACTCGTCGGCGTCCTCCGGGATCTGGCCGCCGGGCTGGAGCGGTACCAGGATCCGGGCACCGGGCGCTGGTTCCAGGTGATCGACAAGGGAAGCCGGAGCGGCAACTGGACCGAGACCTCCTGCTCCAGCATGTTCACCTACGCCCTCTCGCGCGGCGCCCAGCAGGGGTACATCGACGCGCACTACCAGTCCGTCGCGCGGCGCGGCTACGAGGGTGTCCTTGCCAGGGTCTCGCTCGGCTCCGACGGCCGCACCAACCTCACCGACATCTCCATCGGCACCGGCGTCGGCGCCTACGACTTCTACATCGCACGGCCCAGGCAGACCAATGACTTCCACGGCCTCGGCGCTTTTCTGATCATGAACGAGCAGCTCAGGACGCAGCCCCCACGCAGAACGAGGTGAGTCAGTCATGAGTACATCCCGCAGGACCCTGCTCGGCGCCGCACTCGGCGGCGCCGCGGCGGCCACCGCCAAAGGCCTGCCCGGCGTCGCGCACGCCGCCTCCTGGCAGCAGAAGTGGGCGCCGTCGGCGAGCGGCGACGGCCTCGGCGCCTTCGAGACCATCGAGGACGACCGCGCCGGCTCCCACACATCGAGCCGGCCGCACATCTTCGCCACCGGCAACAACTGGCGCTTCAACATGCACACGGCCGACCGGGACACCTCCACCGACCGCCAGCGCCAGGAGGTCACCGGTCTGCGCAACGGCAGCGGCGGCAACTACCTCAAGTGGACCTCGGGCCAGACCTGGCGGATCACGTACTCGATGTACATCCCCAGCTCCCTGAAGGCCACCACCACCTTCACCCACATCATGCAGATGAAGCAGCCGGGCTCCGGCGGCTCCCCCATCGTCGTGCAGTCCCTGCGCCGGGTGAACGGAGCGCAGACCATCGAGCTCAAGCTGTTCGAGAGCGACACCCTCGTGGGCCGCACCAGCCTCGACCCGCTGCACGACAAATGGACCGACGTCGACTTCCAGATCAAGATCGGCAACGGCTCGGCCGGCTCGGTGCGCTGGATCCTCAAGAGCGGCTCGACCACCGTCGTCGAAGCGTCGAAGACGGGCGTCGACACCTTCCTCGCCGACCGGGTGCGTCCGAAGTGGGGCATCTACCGCTCCCTGGGCGACACTTCGGGGTCCCTCCAGGACTGCTATCTCCCGCTCACCAATCTGCGCGGCTACCAGCTCGTCTGACCGGACGGGTCCCGTGCGGCAGCGCGAGCGAGGGGGCGACCATCGTCCTCGCCGTCGTCACGTCCGCGCTCCCGGACCGGTGACACCCGAGCCCGCCGCCGGGGAGCCAGGACCCGGCGGGGCACGGGCCCCGGCTCCCCGGCATCAACAGCGCACGTTGACGTGTCCACACAAAAAAGCACCTCCTCAAACCGCGTTTCCGCAGGTCGGAGGAGGTGTGAAGAGTGGAGCCTAGGGGAGTCGAACCCCTGACATCTGCCATGCAAAGACAGCGCTCTACCAACTGAGCTAAGGCCCCGGAACGGGATGGATACGGCCGAGCGACAGCAGCGGCTCGTCCATCACCGGTGACCAGAGTACCGGGTGTACCCCGTGATCCCGCAAAACGATTGGGGCTCCCCGTGCGCGACCACTCTCCGTAAGATGCCCCACGAGGTTCGCAGCAGCGAAGCTGCCGCATTGGGGAAGCGATGGGGAGACGCGCATGGATGCAGTTCAACAGGAATCGACCGCCAGAGCCAGAGAGCTTCAGCGGAGCTGGTACGGAGAGCCGCTGGGGGCGCTCTTCCGTCGTCTCATCGATGATCTGGGCCTGAACCAGGCCCGGCTCGCCGCGGTGCTGGGGCTCTCCGCACCGATGCTCTCTCAGCTGATGAGCGGTCAGCGTGCCAAGATCGGCAATCCCGCGGTCGTCCAGCGGGTCCAGGCCTTGCAGGATCTGGCGGGTCAGGTCGCCGACGGCAGCGTCAGTGCCGGGGAGGCCACGGACCGTATGGCGGAGATCAAGAAGTCCCAGGGCGGCTCGGTTCTCACCAGCACCGGCCAGACGACGAACACTTCGGGAGCGCCCACCGTGCGCCGGGTGGTTCGCGAGATCCAGTCCCTGCTGCGGTCGGTCGCCGGGGCCGGGGACATCATCGACGCGGCGGACACCCTCGCCGCGACCCAGCCCGAACTGGCAGAGTTCCTCAGGGTCTACGGCGCCGGGCGCACCGCGGAAGCGGTCGCCCACTACGAGGCCCACCAGAGCTAGTTCCCGCTTCCCGGATCATCGTGGCACGCAGCGATCCGGGGAAGGGGGATCTGGACGGGGGATCCGGACACAGCGGGGGCGCTGGAAGGCTGGGTACGGCGGCGGGCAGGCCTCCGTACGGGACTACTGGGAGCGAGCGCGGCGCAATGGGTGAGGTCTTCGCGGGGCGGTACGAGCTGATCGACCCGATCGGCCGTGGTGGTGTCGGCGCCGTCTGGCGTGCCTGGGACCACCGGCGCCGACGCTATGTGGCGGCGAAGGTCCTCCAACAGAGCGACGCGCACGCCCTGTTGCGGTTCGTCAGGGAACAGGCCCTGCGGATCGATCACCCCCATGTCCTCGCCCCGGCCAGCTGGGCCGCGGACGACGACAAGGTGCTGTTCACCATGGATCTGGTGAGCGGCGGGTCGCTGGCGCATCTCATAGGCGATTACGGTCCGCTGCCTCCCCGTTTCGTCTGCACCCTGCTCGACCAGCTGCTGTCCGGTCTGTCCGCGGTGCACGCGGAGGGCGTCGTGCACCGCGACATCAAACCGGCCAACATCCTGCTGGAGGCCACTGGATCGGCGCGTCCCCACCTCCGCCTGTCCGACTTCGGCATCTCGATGCGCAAGGGCGAGCCGCGCCTGACGGAGACCAACTACGTGGTGGGAACACCCGGTTACTTCGCGCCCGAGCAGATGATGGGCCACGAACCCGACTTCCCCGCCGATCTCTTCGCGGTCGGTCTCGTCGCCCTCTATCTGCTCCAGGGCCGGAAGCCGGACGCCAAGGCCCTGGTCGAACACTTCGTCGCGCACGGCACCCCGGGAGCGCCTCAGGGCATCCCTGAGCCGCTGTGGCAGGTGCTGGCGGGCCTGTTGCAGCCCGACCCGCACGCTCGGTTCCGTACGGCCACAGGAGCCCGCAAGGCGCTCACGTCGGCCGTGGAGCTGCTTCCCGAGCCGGATATCGACGACGAGCCGGTCGAGGTCTTCGACCAGATCGGTCCACTGCCTTCCGCGTTCGGCCCGTCCGGCCCCGCGGCTCCCGCCGATCCCACCGGTCCCACCGGCTCCTCCGGTCCCACCGGCTCACTCGGCCCCACCAGCCCTGTCGGTCCCGCAGGCCCCGTCAACCCCACCGGCCCCAACGGCCCTGCCAATCCCGCCGGCTCCGTCGTGGATCCACAGCCCGGCCACCGCCCCTCGGCCCCGTACACCGACCCGCGCCTGGCGCAGCCGACCGATGGCGGGGCATCCGTACGGGAACCGTCCGCCGCCCTCCCGATGTCGGAGACCGGCAGCTTCCACCTCCCTCCACCGCCGAGCACACGACCGGCCCCTCAACAGCAGCCACCCGCCGCCCTTCCACACCCGCCGCGACCGGCACCCCCTGTCCAGGCGCCCCCCGTCCAGGCACCCCCGACGCCCCCGCCCCTGTCGCAGGCCGAGACAGCCTCCGTCCCCCACGAGCAGGCCCTCACCCGTCCGTACACCGCGCAGAGCCCACAGCACGTTCCGGTCCCGCGAACACCGGCCCACCGCGCCCCGCACACACGTCCGGGACCGCCCCCGAAGGTGACGGTCCCGGTTCTGCTGCTCGCGCTGGCCTGTTTCGCGGTGGGTTTCTGGGCGCTGACCCAGATCTGAGACCCGCCCGACGGCTACCCGGCGCGGGGCGGCCCGTACCGCCGCGCCAGCAGTGTCCACACCCCGAGCCCCAGCACCAGCACCGTGCCCGCGCCGATCCCGCCCGTCGCGACCAGCACCATCGTGTCGTTCTCCGGCCCGTCCGCGGCCACGTCCCGGTCGTCGTCCGTCACGGCGAAGTCGCCGGCGGGCCCGTCGTACCCCGGACCGCTCGTCGCCTGCCCCCTGACGTCCACCCGCAGGGTCAGTCCGTACGGCTTCTCGCCGAACTTCTCGCCCACCTCGGGGTGGAGAGCGACCTTCAGGTAGTACCAGCCCGCGAACCGCATGTCCTTGTCACCCGTGCGGGAGCCGAAACGGTTCTCGTACGCCACCGGTGGCAGCGGATCGAGCGCCGTCGTCTTCTGTTTTCCGTCGTACGAGACCGAGTTGGCGCTGTCGACGAACCCGCGCGCCGGGTTGTACAGCGATACGGCGAGCGCTCCGCTGACAAAGCCCTCTCCCCCGGAACTGCCCAGGTCCGCGCTCGCGAAGAGCTGCCGTCCCCAGTCCACCGGCACCTTGTAGAAGAGCGAAGCTCCCGGCTCGATCTTCGCCGTCCACTCGCCGTCGCTCACCCCCGCGGCGTCGTAGAAGCTCGTGCCGCCCTCGCGCGCCCGCGGCTCGCCGCCGACCGGCGCGGGGGAGGCGCTTGGCCACTCGGAGGGCGCTTCGGAGGGGCCGGATCCGGCCTTTTCCAGCCCTGGCTCGGAGACATGACGGATCTCCAGGTCCCACGGCGCGGAGTCGGCCGATTCCTCGTCGGTCCGCTCGACGACCACGAAGTACGGTCCCGCCTCCTGGCAGGAGGTCGCGCCCTCCTCGATGGTCCGGTACGCATAGGCCGCGAGCGGCTGCGAGAACTTCCCGACGGTGCCGAACCGCGCGTCGTTGGAGCTGCAGTCACTGCCCTCGCGGTCCTGCAACGAGACCGAGATCCGGTCTCCGTAGTCGGTCTCCATGCCCAACTCGGGTACCGCCACCGCCGAGACGTAGGCGTTGGTCTTCGCGTCGAGATCCAGCCGGTAGATCAGTGTGCCGCCGGGCCGGATCGAGTCGCGGTAGGTGGCGCCGGCGTCGAGCCGCCGCGCGTCGCTCGTGGTCGCCGCTCCGGTGATCGGCCGCGCCTCGGGATCGAAGACGTACGGGTTCGGCTCACCGGCCGCCCATGCCTGCCCCGGCAGCGCCGCCACCGCGCAGATCGCCGCCACGCACGCCGCCACCCGTCGCCTGCCACGCCGTACGCCGACGCGCCGCGCTTTCACGCGCTGCCACTTCACGCGCTTCCCCTTGCCGTCTCGGACCGTCTCGGCCCTCGTGCGCCGCGGCGGTCGCGGTGCCGGTCCATCCTGCCCCGGCGGCACCCTCGCTGTCTGCGGCGTCCCTCGGATCCCCGCCACTCCATGCCGCCTGCCCGTCACGAGCTCGGGCATGGCCTGAATTACCCGCCGTCCAACGCTTTTGCTCCAGCAAGCCAATGCTTTGCGTAAGCGAATTAAAACGCTCCGCGATATCTCCGGACAGCACGAGCTCCGGACAGCACGAAGCCCCGGCCGCTCGGCGGCCGGGGCTCGCATTTCAGGGCTACTGGGACTCACACACCCGAACCTGCGGGCACGGAGTCGGTCGCCTCCGTCCACAGATCCTGCTCGGCGCGATCCGCCTGGATCTGGCGGTACACGAGGAGCCCGCCGATGGCGGCCAGTGCGACCAAGAGAAGCTTCTTCACCGCGCGACCTCGTCTTTCCTTGACGTAGGGGACTTCTGGGGCCCGACTATACACACCGACCGA
Source organism: Streptomyces sp. NPDC088116 (assembly GCF_044741745.1). Classification (NCBI taxonomy): domain Bacteria; kingdom Bacillati; phylum Actinomycetota; class Actinomycetes; order Kitasatosporales; family Streptomycetaceae; genus Streptomyces; species Streptomyces sp. NPDC088116. The sequence goes on from NZ_JBIUTF010000005.1 coordinate 316,039, forward strand.
TACCGATCGGTGACCTCCCCGCGGCCCAACTGCCGTCGCGATCACGGGAGAAAGAGCAGCTGATAGCAAGAGTCACTTGGATGACTCAGGCAATCGCTTGGACGCCACCCCAACAATGCGCGTGGCCCGTAATGCAATCGGCCCGTACGAATGCACTCCGTACGGGCCGATCATCGCGGTGGGGCTAACAGGATTTGAACCTGTGGCCTCATCCTTATCAGGGATGCGCTCTAACCAACTGAGCTATAGCCCCGCGCTGCCCCTGAAGATTAGCGCACTTCAGGGCCAGTCCCAAAATCGATACCGCGCTCTCACTCGTCCTCGGCGAGCGTGAGCTCGACACCGCCCACGAAGCCCGCCGACAGGTTGTAGATGAAGGCTCCGAGCGTCGCCAGCGCCGTCGCCAGGACCACATCGATCACGGCGATGACCGAGGTGAAGACGAGCACCCTAGGCAGCGACAGGAACGACTGGAGATCGAAGCCGTTGCTCTCGTTCGAGCCCGTGGCCTCACTGATCGTCCCGCCGACCGTCGAGAAGACGCCCATCGCGTCCATGACCATCCACAGCACCGCGGACGCGACGATCGTGCACACGCCCAGCGCGATGGAGAGCAGGAAGCTGACCTTCATCACCGACCACGGATCGGCCTTCGCCACCCGCAGTCGCGCCTTGCGGGTACGCGGGGTCGTCCGCGCGCCCGTGCGCGGCAGGCGTACCGCGGCGCCCGCCGAGGCCGGCTGGGCCGAGGTCTCGGCTGACCCCGCGGTCCCCGGAGCCTTGGCCCCAGAAGCGGTGGTGGATGCGGCCGTTGTCACAGAAGCTCCCTTTTGACCCTGCTGTCCGCCCCGCGTTCCGCCACCCTGAGGCGTGGGATACGCCTGCGGCGGGTGATACGGCTGCGCGGCCGGCTGTGGCTGTGCCTTCGGCTGTTCAGCGCCGTACTTCTTGTAGGGGGGCTGCTGCCCCCGGGTATCGGTCACCGTTACCCCCTGGGAGTCCGTGGCAGGGCCACGGGCACCGTTCGCTCCGGAATCGGCCGATCCGGCGCCCGTGGCTCCACTCACGATCTACTCCTCGTGCTCCCCTGCCGAGGGCTGAGTGCCCTCGGCAACCTCGGCCGTACCGGCCTCGTCGGTCACCGGGTCATCGGTCCCGTCGACCTCTTCCGCCTCACGGCCCGCCTCGGCGTTACGAGCGATGCCGACCACGGCATCACGCTTGCCCAGGTTGATCAGTTGGACGCCCATGGTGTCACGCCCGGTCTCCCTGACTTCGTTGACTCGCGTGCGAATCACACCACCGCCGAGGGTGATGGCAAGAATCTCATCCGTCTCCTCGACCACCAACGCCCCGACGAGGGAACCGCGGTCCTCCACGATCTTGGCCGCCTTGATACCGAGGCCTCCACGACCCTGGACGCGATAATCGTCGACCGCGGTTCGCTTCGCGTATCCGCCATCCGTGGCGGTGAATACGAACGTACCGGGCCGGACGACATTCATCGAGAGCAGTTCGTCTCCCTCCCGGAAACTCATGCCCTTGACGCCCGAGGTGGCCCGCCCCATCGGACGCAGCGCGTCGTCCGTCGCGGTGAACCGGATCGACTGCGCCTTCCTGCTGATGAGCAGCAGGTCGTCCTCGGACGACACCAGCTCGGCGCCGATCAGCTCGTCGTCGGCGCCCGCGTCCGTCTCCCGGAGGTTGATCGCGATGACACCGCCCGAACGCGGCGAGTCGTAGTCCTTGAGCGGGGTCTTCTTCACCAGACCGGCCTTGGTCGCCAGGACCAGGTACGGCACGGCGTCGTAATCCCTGATCGCCAGGATCTCGGCGATCTGCTCGTCCGGCTGGAAGGCGAGCAGGTTGGCCACATGCTGACCGCGCGCCTCGCGGCCCGCGTCCGGCAGCTCGTACGCCTTCGCCCGATAGACCCGGCCCTTGTTCGTGAAGAACAGCAGCCAGTGGTGCGTCGTCGAGACGAAGAAGTGGTCGACGATGTCGTCTTCCTTGAGCTTCGTGCCCCGAACGCCCTTGCCGCCGCGCTTCTGCGAGCGGTAGTCGTCCGTCTTCGTACGCTTCACATAGCCGCCACGCGTGATCGTGACGACGATGTCCTCCTCGGCGATCAAGTCCTCCATGGACATGTCACCGTCGAAGGGCACCAGCTTCGAACGCCGGTCGTCCCCGAACTTGTCGACGAGAACGGCCAGTTCCTCGCTGACGATCTGACGCTGCTTCTCGGGCGAGGCCAGGATCCCGTTGTACTCGTTGATCTTCTGCTGGAGATCGTCGTGCTCCGCGACGATCTTCTGCCGCTCCAGGGCCGCCAGCCGTCGCAGCTGCATCTCCAGGATCGCGTTCGCCTGGATCTCGTCGATCGAGAGCAGCCCCATCAGGCCCTCGCGCGCGGTCTCGACCGTGTCGCTGCGCCGGATCAGCGCGATGACCTCGTCGATCGCGTCGAGCGCCTTGAGCAGACCGCGCAGGATGTGCGCCCGCTCCTCGGCCTTGCGCAGCCGGAACTTCGTGCGCCGGACGATGACCTCGATCTGGTGCGTCACCCAGTGCCGGATGAACGCGTCCAGCGACAGCGTGCGCGGCACGCCGTCGACCAGCGCCAGCATGTTCGCGCCGAAGTTGGACTGGAGATCGGTGTGCTTGTACAAGTTGTTCAGTACGACCTTGGCGACCGCGTCCCGCTTCAGGACGACCACCAGCCGCTGGCCCGTACGGGAGGACGTCTCGTCGCGGACGTCCGCGATGCCGCCGACCCTTCCGTCCTTGACCAGATCCGCGATCTTCTGAGCGAGGTTGTCCGGGTTGGTCTGGTACGGCAGCTCCGTGACCACCAGGCACTGGCGGTTCTGGATCTCCTCGACCTCGACCACCGCGCGCATCGTGATCGAGCCACGGCCCGTGCGGTACGCCTCCTCGATGCCCTTGCGGCCCACGACCAGCGCGCCGCTCGGGAAGTCGGGCCCCTTGATCCGCTCGATCAGCGCGTCGAGCAGCTCGTCGTGGCTGGCCTCCGGGTGCTCCAGCGCCCACTGGGCACCGGCCGCCACCTCGCGCAGGTTGTGCGGGGGGATGTTGGTGGCCATACCGACGGCGATACCGGCCGAGCCGTTGATCAGAAGATTCGGGAAGCGCGCCGGCAGGACCGTCGGCTCCTGGTTGCGGCCGTCGTAGTTGTCCGCGAAGTCGACGGTCTCCTCGTCGATGTCCCGGAGCATCTCCATCGACAGCGGCATCATCTTGCACTCGGTGTACCGCATGGCCGCGGCCGGGTCGTTGCCCGGAGAACCGAAGTTGCCGTTGGAGTCCACCAGCGGCATCCGCATCGACCACGGCTGCGCGAGGCGGACCAGGGCGTCGTAGATCGAGGAGTCGCCGTGCGGGTGGTACGTACCCATGACGTCACCGACGACGCGGGCGCACTTGTAGAAGCCCTTCTCGGGCCGGTATCCGCCGTCGTACATCGCGTACAGCACGCGCCGGTGGACGGGCTTGAGCCCGTCCCGCACGTCCGGCAGCGCGCGCGACACGATGACGGACATCGCGTAGTCGAGGTACGAGCGCTGCATCTCCGTCTCGAGCCCGACCGGCTCGACACGCATCGCCAGGCCCTCCACGCCCTCCACGGTCTCCTCCACGACGGGCGAGCCGGGAGTGCCGGGGACGCCGGAGTTCTCGGGGGTGCTGGGGTTGTCGGGTGTGTCAGGGGTGTTCTCGTCGGCCATTGCTGGTCAGTGTTCCTTTCGGCCTTGTCGAATCCGTCAGCTGAGACCGACTCAGATGTCGAGGAAGCGGACGTCCTTGGCATTGCGCTGGATGAAGGACCGCCGTGCCTCGACGTCCTCGCCCATCAGTACCGAGAACAGATCGTCGGCCTGGGCGGCGTCGTCCAGGGTGACCTGGCCGAGCACCCGGTGGTCGACGTCCATCGTGGTGACCCGCAGTTCCTCGGCGTTCATCTCGCCCAGACCCTTGAAGCGCTGGATCGAGTCCTCACGGATGCGCTTGCCGTTCTGCTTGCCCAGCTCGACCAGGGCGTCGCGCTCCGTGTCGGAGTACGCGTACTCGAAGTCGTCGCGGCCCCACTTGATCTTGTAGAGCGGCGGGCGGGACAGATAGACGTGTCCGGCCTCGACCAGCGGGCGCATGAAGCGGAACAGGAACGTCAGCAGCAGGGTGTTGATGTGCTGGCCGTCGACGTCGGCGTCCGCCATCAGAATGATCTTGTGATAGCGGAGCTTCTCGATGTCGAAGTCCTCGTGCACGCCGGTGCCGAACGCCGAGATCAGCGCCTGTACCTCGGTGTTCTGGAGGATCTTGTCGATCCGCGCCTTCTCGACGTTCAGGATCTTGCCCCGGATCGGCAGGATGGCCTGGTACATCGGGTTACGGCCCGACTTCGCGGAACCTCCGGCGGAGTCACCCTCGACGATGAAGATCTCGCACTTCGAGGGGTCGTTCGACTGGCAGTCGCTCAGCTTGCCCGGCAGGGACGCGCTCTCCAGCAGCCCCTTGCGGCGGGTGAGGTCGCGCGCCTTACGGGCCGCGACCCGGGCCGTGGCGGCCTGGATCGCCTTGCGGATGATGTCCGCGGCCTCGTTCGGATTGCGGTCGAACCAGTCCGTCAGGTGCTCGTGGACGATCTTCTGTACGAAGGTCTTCGCCTCGGTGTTGCCCAGCTTCGTCTTCGTCTGGCCCTCGAACTGCGGCTCGCCCAGCTTCACCGAGATGATCGCGGTCAGACCCTCGCGGATGTCCTCGCCGGCGAGGTTGTCGTCCTTCTCCCGCAGGAACTTCTTCTCGCGCGCGTAGCGGTTGACCAGCCCGGTCATCGCCGCGCGGAAGCCCTCTTCGTGCGTACCGCCCTCGTGCGTGTGGATCGTGTTCGCGAACGAGTACACGCCCTCGCTGTACTGCGAGTTCCACTGCATCGCGATCTCGACCGAGAGCATCCGCTCCTTGTCCTCGGCCTCGATGTCGATGACCGTGGGGTGGATCAGCTCGCCCTTGCGGGAGTTGAGGTACTTCACGAAGTCGACGATGCCGCCCTCGTAGAAGTACGTCACCGTACGGGCCGGCGCCTCGGCCAGGCTCTCGGTGGTGTCCGTACCCGCGATGTCGGCGCCGACGACGGCCTTCGCCGACTCGCGCTCGTCGGTCAGCGTCAGGGTCAGGCCCTTGTTGAGGAAGGCCATCTCCTGGAAACGCCGGGACAGCGTCTCGAAGGAGTACTCGGTCGTCTCGAAGATGTCGGAGTCGGCCCAGAACGTCACGGTCGTGCCGGAGTCGTCCGTCTCCTCGTTGCGCAGGAGCGGTGCCGTCGGCACGCCGAGCTTGTAGTCCTGCGTCCAGCGGTAGCCGTCACACTTGACCTCGACCGCGACCCTCGACGACAGCGCGTTGACGACGGAGACGCCCACGCCGTGCAGACCGCCGGAGACGGCGTACCCGCCGCCGCCGAACTTGCCGCCCGCGTGCAGCACCGTCATCACGACCTCGACGGCCGGCTTGTTCTCGGAGGGAACGATGCCCACCGGGATACCGCGGCCGTTGTCGACCACACGGACCCCGCCGTCGGCGAGGATCGTGACGTCGATGGTGTCCGCGTGCCCGGCCAGAGCCTCGTCGACGGAGTTGTCGACGACCTCGTAGACCAAGTGATGCAGGCCGCGCTCACCTGTGGAGCCGATGTACATGCCGGGCCGCTTGCGGACCGCGTCCAGGCCCTCGAGCACAGTGATGGCACTGGCGTCGTACGAGGCGGTCACCTCGCCGTGCTCACCAGTGGCGATGGACGGAGTCTTCTCATTGGGGTTGCCGGAATCGGCCACGAAGCGCCCTTTCTGGCACAGCACAGGCCGTTCTCCGAGCAAGCGGGACCGGCTGCGTCGTTCGGCTATGTGTCAGCATCTGTTGACGGTTCCCGCAAGCACAGCGGGATTCGCCACCAGTCTACCGGTAGCGCCGACCCGAATGGGGGTTTGCCGGTACCTGAGTCCGCATGTGCCGCCCTGAATGAGCGCCTGCCGACTCCCCATATTCGGGAAGGGGCTCCAAGAGGCTCACACCGGCATTGAGCGCTTCGGCCTGTCAACCTGCCGCTACGGTGAGGGACGCCTCACTCTTCCCAGACAGCGTCCCAGGTCACAGCGCTATCGACGGGGCGAGGGGCAAGGGGGCGGGGAGCGGTTCGGGTGGGGCCGAGGAGGAACGTGCGACGCCCACGGTCAGGGGGCCGGGTCCGGGGCATGACCCGGCCCCGGGAATCGGTCTTCGTCGAGGCCGCCGGGCCGTGGGCCTCGACGTGCGGCCTCGACGTGCGGGCCGGGTGCCAGGTCGTACGTCACAGGGCACCGACGGAGGCGGGTCGACGAACGCGTCAAGGGGAACACCGCCCCCTCATCCGTACGTGTCGCCGGGCCCCTTGCTCCCGGGCGCCCGCAGCCGGCCGAACCGCTGCGGTGGCCCACCGGGCCCCAGCACCTTGATCATTCGTACGGTGCCGTGCCCGAGGTCCTCGTTCAGCCGGGCCACCAGCCGGGGCGCCAGCAGCCGCAGCTGTGTCGCCCACGCCGTGGAATCGCACTGGACCGTCAGAACACGCTCGTCGTTGCCGTCGTCGTACCGCTGCGGCACACAGTGCTTCGCCACGTCCTCGCCGACGATCTGCGGCCACCGGCCCATCACCCCGCCCACAGCGGCCGGCGTCTCCCAGCCCCGCTCCGTGATCAGCCGGTTGATCGCCGCCCCCAGCGGCAACGGATCACGTCCGTCGGCACCGGATCCCGAGCGCAGCCCGCCACCGCGCCTGGCCTGCTTCTTCTGCTGGGCCGCGGCGCCCCGCGCCCGCGCCTGCTCCTTCGCCGCGCGCAACGCGACCCGCGCCAGGTCCACCCCCGACGACTCGGGAGGCTTCGGCGCCTCGGGCCCCTCGGGCAGTTCGGCGGGCGGCTGCGTGGCCGACGTGCGTACGCCGGACCGGCCGGACCGCGCCGACTGCCCTGTCTCCGGCCCTCCCGAGCCGCTCATACGCGTTCCACGGCGCCGTCGGCCACCAGGAACCGCGCCCCCGCCAGCACGCTCGGTACGTCGTCGTCGACCGCCGCCGTCACCAGCACCTGCTCACCGGGAACCACCAGTTCCGCGAGCCGCTCCCGGCGCCGTGTGTCCAGCTCGGCGAAGACGTCGTCCAGTACGAGCACCGGCTCATTGCCCTCGGCGCGGAGCAGGTCGTACGAGGCGAGCCGCAGCGCCAGGGCGTAGGACCAGGACTCGCCGTGGCTGGCGTACCCCTTCGCGGGCAGCCGGCCCAGGTTGAGCACCAGGTCGTCACGGTGCGGACCGACCAGCGTGACGCCCCGCTCGATCTCCTGCTTGCGTACGCCGGCGAGGGCGGCGAGCAGCCGCTCGTACAGCTCGTCGCGGGGATGAGCGGCCACGGCGGCCTGCGCCGAGTCGGGACCGGGGACGGAACCGGCGGACGTCCCGGCGGACGTCCCGGCGGACGTCCCGGCGGACGTCCCGGCGGCGGAAACGTCGAGGTCGGCGGGGTCGAGGGCGGCGGAACGGTACTCCAGCGCCACCGGACCGCCGCCGGGCGCCAGTTGCTCGTACGCCTTGTCCGTCAGCGGCTGCAGGGTCGCGATCAGATCGATCCGCTGCGCCAGCAGCTCCGCCCCCGCGCGCGCCAGATGCTGGTCCCAGACATCCAACGTCGACAGGTCCATGCCACGCCCGCCGTGCCGTCGTGCCATCGCCGCCGACTTCAGCAGGGTGTTGCGCTGCCTGAGCACCCGGTCGTAGTCCGACCGCACCCCCGCCATACGCGGCGAGCGCGCCGTGACCAGCTCGTCGAGAAAGCGCCGGCGCTCGCCCGGATCGCCCTTCACCAGCGCCAGATCCTCCGGCGCGAACAGCACGGTTCGTACGATGCCCAGCACGTCACGCGGTTTGACCTGCGAGGACCGGTTGATCCGCGCCCGGTTCGCCCGGCCCGGGTTGAGTTCGAGTTCGACCAGCTGGGAGCGCTCGCCCTGGGTGACCGCCGCCCGGATCACCGCGCGCTCCGCGCCCATCCGCACCAACGGCGCGTCCGAGGACACCCGGTGGCTGCCGAGAGTCGCCAGATAGCCGACCGCTTCGACCAGGTTGGTCTTCCCCTGCCCGTTCGCCCCCACGAACGCGGTGACGCCCGGATCGAGCGGGACCTCGATCCGGGCGTAGGACCGGAAGTCGGCCAGCGACAGATGCGTGACATGCATGGGTGACGCCGGCCTTCCCCGGTTGAACGTTCCGCCTCCCGCACGCGCGCGTGCGGGAGCCTTCCTACTGCTGGGGCCTACTTCATGGGCTTGTTCGACTCGACCGCGTGGCCGCCGAACTGATTGCGCAGCGCGGCGACCATCTTCATCTGCGGCGAGTCGTCCTGCCGGGACGCGAATCGCGCGAACAGGGACGCGGTGATAGCGGGAAGCGGCACCGCGTGGTTGATGGCGGCCTCGACCGTCCAGCGGCCCTCACCGGAGTCCTCCGCGTAGCCCCGCAGCTGGTCCAGGTGCTCGTCGCCGTCGAGCGCGTTGACCGCCAGGTCCAGCAGCCAGGAACGGATGACCGTGCCCTCCTGCCAGGAGCGGAAGACCTCACGGACATCGGTGACCGAGTCGACCTTCTCCAGCAGCTCCCAGCCCTCGGCATAGGCCTGCATCATGGCGTACTCGATGCCGTTGTGGACCATCTTGGCGAAGTGGCCCGCGCCGACCTTGCCGGCGTGTACGGAGCCGAACTCGCCCTCGGGCTTGAGCGCGTCGAAGATCGGCTGTGCCCGCTCGACATGCTCCGGCGTGCCGCCGTACATCAGCGCATAGCCGTTCTCCAGGCCCCAGACGCCGCCGGAGACACCGCAGTCTACGAAGCCGATGCCCTTGATGCCCAGCTCCACCGCGTGCTTCTCGTCGTCCGTCCAGCGGGAGTTCCCGCCGTCCACCACCACATCGCCCGGGGAGAGCAGCTCGGCCAGCTCGTCGATGGTGGCCTGCGTCGCGGCACCGGCGGGAACCATCACCCAGATCACCCGCGGGCCCTTGAGCTTGCCCACCAGCTCCTGAAGGCTGTGCACATCGGCGAGGTCGGGATTGCGGTCGTAACCGATGACGGTGTGGCCCGCGCGGCGAATGCGCTCGCGCATGTTGCCGCCCATCTTGCCGAGACCGATGAGACCGAGCTCCATCAGGCGTTTTCCTTAAGCGTTGTGGCGATTCGTACCCAGGCCCGAGCCTACGCCCGGACCTGGACACTCACCTGTGGGGTCAGCCGCTCAGGCGTACCGGCATGATCAGGTACTTGTACGCCTCGTCCGCCTCCGCGTCGACGGCCGGCCGGCCGCTGAGCAGCGCCGGCTTCGTGGACGTCGTGAAGGAGAGCTGAGCGACCGGCGAGTCGATCGCGCTCAGGCCGTCCAGCAGGAAGGTCGGGTTGAAGGCGATCGAGATGTCGTCGCCGTCGAGCTGCGCGTCGACCCGCTCCACAGCCTGTGCGTCGTCGCTGGAGCCCGCCTCCAGGATCAGCACGCCCTGCTCGAAGCTGAGCCGCACCGGGGTGTTCCGCTCGGCCACCAGGGCCACACGCTTGACCGCCTCGACGAACGGGGCGGTCTCGATGACCGCCACCGAGTTGAACTCGGTGGGGAACAGCGTGCGGTACTTCGGCAGATCGCCTTCGAGCAGCCGCGTGGTGGTGCGCCGTCCCGCGCCCTCGAAACCGATCAGCCCCTCACCGGCACCCGCGCCGGAGAGCGCCAGGGTGACCGTGTCACCACTGGTGAGCGCCTTGGCGGTGTCCAGCAGCGTCTTGGCGGGGACCAGAGCGACCGCGGAGATGTCCGGGGCTTCCGGCTTCCAGAGGAACTCACGGACCGCGAAGCGGTAACGGTCGGTCGAGGCCAGGGTGACCGTGTCGCCCTCGATCTCGATCCGTACGCCGGTGAGCACCGGCAGCGTGTCGTCACGGCCCGCGGCGATGGCGACCTGGGAGGCGGCCGAGGCGAAGACCTCACCGGGAACGGTGCCCGTCGCCGTCGGCATCTGCGGCAGCGCGGGGTACTCGTCCACGGGAAGGGTGTGGAGCGTGAACCGCGAGGAACCGCAGACCACGGTCGCCCGTACACCGTCTGTGGAGATCTCGACCGGGCGGTTGGGCAGGGCCCGGCAGATGTCGGCGAGGAGCCGGCCGGAGACGAGGACGGTGCCGTCCTCCTCCACCTCCGCGTCCACCGAGACCCGCGCCGACACCTCGTAGTCGAAGCTGGAGAAGCTGAGTGCGCCCTCCTCCGCCTTCAGCAGAAGGCCCGCAAGTACGGGCGCGGGCGGACGGGCCGGGAGGCTACGGGCCACCCAGGCCACCGCCTCCGCGAGTACATCGCGCTCCACCCGGATCTTCACCGGAACCGCCTCCTGCTGTTGCTGGCTCGCCCTGCTGGCCTTCGTCGTCGGCTGTGATGCCGGGGACCAGTCTGACGCACGGCACCGACAGTCGGTGCGGCTGCGGGTCAAGTCGTTGTCACAGGTGCCGGAGGCTCCGGGGCCGAGTTGTGCACAGGGCCTTCTTCGAAGCGGATTCCTCGTTAACTCTGAGTGGGAGTAGTAGTAGGGCCTGTGGAAACCGTGGATAACGCCATCCGCGCAGGTCAGACCCGTTTTTTTGTCCACCGACCCTGTGGGCGGCAGCCGTGGACAACCGGGTCGTTCTGTGGACGGGCGAAAGTTCTGCACACCCGATGCACAGGACACAGGTACTTCTCCCCAGCGCTGTCCCCAGCTTTACCCACGTTCCCCACAGCCCAACCGACCTCCTTGGTGTGACGCCTTTCACTCGACTCAGCGATGCCGGGCGTTTCGTTGCCGAACAGTGGACAGGGCTGTGGAGAAGCTGTGGGCAATGAAGCTCTGCCTGTGGGCCGCCGGTGGACAACGAAGCGGGCTGCCTGTGGAAGACTTTTTCGTCCACAGTCTGTGGAGCGGCGTCAACCACAATTCCACAGGGACTTGACCTGGCCCGATGATCTTCCAAGAGGTGCGGCTGTGGACACGGTCTGGACAACTTCCCTGTCCCCAGGCTGTGGACGGAAGATTTCTCCCCGATCTGTGGAGAAGACCTCCGCGTGGCGCCGTATTCGAACAGCGGGGGCGGGAAGCGACACGCCGACGGGGTTCGCGCGGGGCCCATGGACCGCCCGCAGACCACTCGTGGACCATCCGCGGACCCCCCTCAGAGCGCCGGACCGGACGTGCGGACCGTCGATTCAAGGGCTCCGGCGGCATCATCCAGCGGCTCGTGGGACGGCGAAGGGCGCCCCGGGACCGTGAGTCGGACGGTGGTCCCGGAGCGCCCTTCGCAGAGGCCGTGCGCAGGCTGTGTCAGCCGTTCTTGATGCGGTTGGTCAGCTCGGTGACCTGGTTGTAGATGGAGCGCCGCTCGGCCATCAGCGCGCGGATCTTCCGGTCCGCGTGCATCACGGTCGTATGGTCGCGGCCGCCGAACTGCGCACCGATCTTGGGCAGTGAGAGATCGGTCAGCTCGCGGCACAGGTACATCGCGATCTGCCGCGCCGTCACCAGCACCCGGCTCCGCGACGAGCCGCAGAGGTCCTCCACCGTCAGACCGAAGTAGTCGGCGGTCGCCGCCATGATGGCGCTCGCGGTGATCTCGGGGGCGGCGTCCTCGCCGCCCGGGATCAGATCCTTGAGCACGATCTCGGTGAGACCGAGATCCACCGGCTGCCGGTTCAGGCTCGCGAACGCGGTGACCCGGATCAGCGCGCCCTCCAGCTCGCGGATGTTGCGGGAGATCCGCGAGGCGATGAACTCCAGCACCTCGGGCGGGGCGTTCAGCTGCTCCTGTACCGCCTTCTTACGGAGGATCGCGATACGGGTCTCCAGCTCCGGCGGCTGGACATCGGTGGTCAGTCCCCACTCGAAGCGGTTGCGCAGCCGGTCCTCCAGGGTGATCAGCTGCTTGGGCGGCCGGTCCGAGGACAGCACGATCTGCTTGTTGGCGTTGTGGAGCGTATTGAAGGTGTGGAAGAACTCCTCCTGGGTCGACTCCTTGCTCGCCAGGAACTGGATGTCGTCGACCAGGAGGATGTCGACATCGCGGTAACGCTTGCGGAAGGTGTCGCCCTTGCCGTCACGGATCGAGTTGATGAACTCGTTCGTGAACTCCTCCGAGCTCACGTACCGCACCCGCGTGCCGGGGTAGAGGCTGCGCGCGTAGTGCCCGATGGCATGGAGCAGGTGCGTCTTGCCGAGCCCGGACTCCCCGTAGATGAAGAGCGGGTTGTACGCCTTGGCCGGTGCCTCGGCGACGGCGACCGCCGCCGCGTGCGCGAACCGGTTGGACGCGCCGATGACAAAGGTGTCGAAGAGGTACTTGGGATTGAGCCGGGCATGCGGCTCGCCGGGTCCCGGCGCGGGAGCGGGCTGGGCACCCAGCGGCCCCGGCGCCCCGCCGCGCGTCCCGGTGCGGCCGACGCTGTGCGCGCCGCCGTGCCGGGGCGGCTGGGGGCCCTGGAGGTCGTGCCGGTCGGTGTGCTGATCGTACGGGGAGTGCTCGGGCCCCTGCGGCTGGCGGTAGTCGTGCTGCGGCTGCTGGGGGCGGGCGGTGGCGTACGGGTCGCGCTCCTGGTAACCGCCGAGCCGGGGCTGCTGCCAGGACAGGTCCTCCTGGGTACGCGGCCATGCGCCGGCGCCGGGGCGCTGCTGCTGGTAGTCCGGGTACGCGGGCCGTACCGACGGCATGCCGTCGTCCGACGGGCGGTGTCCGTAGCCGTCGTATGTATCGCCCTGCCGCGGCTCGTCGTGCTGCGGGCCCTGGTAGCGGTGCTGCTGGGGCAGCGGCGGGGCCGGCGGCGTGGGTTCGCCGGCGGAGTCGTCGACGGTGATGGCGATCCGGATGGGCCGGCCGCATTCGTGGCTCAGGGTCTCGCTGATGAGCGGGGCGAGGCGACCTTCGAGAACCCGCTTGCCCCACTCGTTCGGGACGGCCAGCAGTGCGGTGTCGGCGACCAGGGCGAGCGGCTGGCAGCGTTCGATCCACTGCTTGTCCTTGGGCTCTACGCCCTGCTGGCCCTCCCTGAGGAGTTGCTCCAGCACTCGTGGCCACACTGCGGCAAGATCGGCAGGTACATCAGCCACAAGGCACGCTCTCTCGCAGGTCCCACGAATGTGTGGTTCTCGGGACGGGGTGGGAAGACCGGCAGGAAATGAGCCGGAGTCCGGCCACGGTAGTCAGGCGGCCCACGTGGTTCAAGTTGTTGTCCACAGCCTGTGCACAATGGAGTCCGGCACAGAGCTGGTTTGACCGGATGGCGTAGCCGCGCGTACCGTGACCAGGTCGAGTTGTCGATGGCTGCTGCCGCCTGCCTCCGATGGGCAAAGATCACGATCTGTGGTTGTGAAGCGGTGCGCTCGGGCGTGATCGCGAGCTTCTCGTGGGCGCACGGTGACAGCCAGGCGATGTCCCGCCATCACACACATCATTTTCTGGAGCCCCCGAGTGAGCAAGCGCACCTTCCAGCCGAACAACCGTCGTCGCGCCAAGACCCACGGGTTCAGGCTGCGCATGCGTACCCGTGCCGGCCGCGCGATTCTCGCGACCCGCCGTGGCAAGGGTCGCGCCCGTCTGTCCGCCTGATCGCCTGAACGCCAACAGGTCATGACGTGCTGCCTACCGAGAATCGGCTGAGGCGGCGCGAAGATTTCGCGACCGCGGTACGCCGAGGACGCCGGGCCGGACGCCCGCTTCTCGTCGTCCATCTACGCAGCGGTGCAACGGACCCGCACGCGCCTGGGGAGAGCGCTTCCCCGACGCGTGCGGGTTTCGTCGTAAGCAAAGCCGTGGGTGGAGCTGTTGTACGCAACCTGGTGAAGCGCCGACTTCGTCACCTGATACGCGACCGACTGTCCTCGCTGCCCCCCGGTAGCCTGGTTGTCGTACGGGCGCTGCCCGGAGCGGGCGACGCCGACCATGCACAGCTGGCCCAAGACCTGGACGCCGCTCTTCGGCGGCTGCTGGGAGGGGGCGCGCGATGAAATACCCGCTGCTTGCCCTGATCAAGTTGTACCAGTGGACGATCAGCCCGCTTCTCGGGCCTGTCTGCCGGTACTACCCGTCGTGTTCGCACTACGGATATACGGCCATCGACCGGCATGGCGCGGTGAAGGGCACGGCGCTGACCGCTTGGCGCATTCTGCGGTGCAATCCGTGGTCGCCGGGTGGTGTGGACCATGTCCCGCCACGCAGACGGCCTCGCTGGCATGAACTGCTGCGCAATGCGTGGCGCGGCAGAAAGGGCGGGCACTCCGCTGCCGGCGTGCCTTCCGGGGGACCGGCCCCCGACACCCCCAGCTCGGCCGCAGAGACCTCGCCCAATGCTCAAGGAGCCTGATTAGTGGACACGATTGCCAGTTTCTTCAGTTTTATCACCACACCTGTTTCATGGGTCATCGTCCAGTTCCACTCGCTGTACGGGATGATTTTCGGCCCCGACACGGGCTGGGCCTGGGGACTGTCCATCGTGTCCCTGGTGGTGCTGATCCGGATCTGCCTGATCCCGCTTTTCGTGAAGCAGATCAAGTCGACCCGGAACATGCAGGTGCTCCAGCCCAAGATGAAGGCGATCCAGGAGCGCTACAAGAACGACAAGCAGCGGCAGTCCGAAGAGATGATGAAGCTGTACAAGGAGACGGGCACCAACCCGCTCTCCTCGTGTCTTCCCATCCTGGCGCAGTCGCCGTTCTTCTTCGCCCTGTACCACGTGCTCTCCAGCATCGCCAACGGCAACACCATCGGCGTCATCAACCAGGGGCTGCTCGACAGCGCGCGGCAGGCACACATCTTCGGTGCCCCGCTGGCCGCGAAGTTCCTGGACAGCAGTGACAAGGTGGCGTCCCTGAACGCCACGCTCACCGATGTACGCATCGTCACCGCGATCATGATCGTCATGATGTCGGCGTCGCAGTTCTACACGCAGCGCCAGCTGATGACCAAGAACGTCGACCTGACGGTCAAGACGCCGTACATGCAGCAGCAGAAGATGCTGATGTACATCTTCCCGCTGATCTTCGCTGTCACGGGTGTCAACTTCCCCGTGGGTGTGCTCGTCTACTGGCTGACCACCAACGTGTGGACCATGGGCCAGCAGATGTACGTGATCAACCAGAACCCCACGCCGGGCAGCAAGGCGCAGGACCAGTACCTCCAGCGCCTGCTGAAGAGCATCACCTCGCACACCGAGGTGCGGTCCCGCCGTAAGCGCGGCATCGTCCAGGCGATCGTGGCCAAGGGGCCCGACCGCAATGACAACGAGCGCAAGTTCATCACGGGCCTGGCGAAGGTGGGCCTGGCCGCGCAGGCCGACGGCACGGTGGTCAAGAGCGACACCGCGGCCGCCGAGGCCGAGTCCGGCAGTGCGGCGAAGCGGCAGCAGCCCAAGCGTCAGACCAAGGCGAAGCGGCAGGCCGCCGCCACTCACCCGGGCACGGACAAGCCGGCGCAGGCCAAGGACTCCGAGGCCGCCGGTGAGGCGGCGAAGACCTCGTTGCAGAAGAAGGACGAGTCGCAGGACACCACGTCCCAGCCGTCGGGCAAGCCCGCCGCCGGTTCCGCACGCCAAGCCAAGTCGGGGCAGCGTAAGGGCCAGCAGCGGCCCAAGCACCCGTCCAAGAAGTAAGAAGGAGTCCATCCGTGACGGAAGGCACCATCTCCGCCGCCCCCGAGTCCGGCGTCGAGGGGAGCGACACCCTGACCCGCCTGGAACAGGAAGGGGAGATCGCGGCCGACTACCTCGAGGGCCTGCTCGATATCGCCGATCTCGACGGTGATATCGACATGGACGTCGAGGCCGACCGGGCCGCGGTCTCGATCATCAGCGACTCGAGTGGCCGGGATCTGCAGAAGCTTGTCGGACACGACGGTGAGGTGCTGGAGGCGCTTCAGGAGCTGACGCGGCTCGCCGTGCACCGGGAGACCGGGGACCGTAGCCGGCTGATGCTGGACATCGCGGGCTTTCGGGCCAAGAAGCGCACCGAACTGGCCGAGTTGGGCGCCAAGGCCGCGGACGAGGTGAAGTCCACCGGTGAGCCGGTGAAGCTGAACCCCATGACACCCTTCGAGCGCAAGGTCGTGCATGACGCGGTCGCGGCCGCCGGTCTGCGCAGCGAGTCCGAGGGCGAAGAGCCGCAGCGCTTCGTCGTGGTGCTCCCTGCCTGAGTGGTCCTTTGCTTTTCGGCCCCGTCTGTTACGCAGGCGGGGCCGAACTTTGTCAGCCTGATAGTTCAGCCACCAGTCGGTGGATCGGTATGGAAGGACGGTTCCCGTGACGGAGGCAGCAGAGCTTCCCCCCGCACCGGAAGAGGCACGCACTGTTTTCGGTGAGTTCTTTCCGGAAGCTGTCCGCTACGGGGAGCTGCTGGCGGACGCCGGGGTCAAGCGCGGACTGATCGGTCCACGTGAGGTCCCACGGCTGTGGGAGCGGCACCTGCTGAACTGCGCGGTGCTCTCCGAGGTCGTACCTGAGGGCGTCATGGTCTGCGATGTCGGCTCGGGTGCGGGGCTTCCCGGAATCCCGCTGGCGCTGGTACGGCCGGACCTGAAGATCACGCTGCTGGAGCCCCTGCTGCGGCGCACGAACTTTCTCCAGGAAGTGGTCGAGCTGCTGGGCCTGGAGCATGTGACTGTCGTACGTGGCCGGGCCGAGGAGGTCCTCGGCACCTTGCAACCGGTACATGTGGTGACAGCCCGCGCGGTGGCTCCGCTGGATCGGCTGGCCGGTTGGGGGGTGCCGCTGTTGCGCCCGTACGGCGAGATGCTGGCACTCAAAGGCGACACGGCCGAGGAGGAGATCCAGGGCGCCCGCGCGGCGCTCAGCAAACTCGGTGTGGTGGACACCTCGGTTGTGCATGTCGGAGAAGGCATCGTCGACCCGCTGGCCACCGTGGTGCGGGTGGAGGTCGGGGAGAGCCCCGGTGGCGTGAGGTTCGCTACGAAGAAGGCCAAGGCCGCCCGTGCGGGGCGTGTGAGGCGTCGCCGTTGAGCCGTACAGTTCGCACTGCCTATCAGTGATGCTCCATACAAGCTGCCATACCCATGCATTGCGGAGTGTCGTGACGGTCTAGCTCTGCGGCGAGTGCATCGTGTTTCACGTGAAACGTCGCTCACTGCTGCAGGGAATCATCAGCCGTGGCCGCGCGGCTTCCACGCCGCGCGGCCGGAAGCCCCTCGAAAGAGGGACGGGGTTGTCCACAGAAGTGGATTCCTCCACAGAACCACGGGCCTCGCTGGTTCACGACCCCGAAAGCATGGCAGGCTCTGTTCATTGCGAGTCTGAAGTCGAGGAGAGTGAATCCTTGCGGTCCGACGCCAACATCGCGGGACCGATGACCGATCCGGTCCCCGGTCCCCGTACCGAGTCGGCGGGGGAGGATGTTTCAAGTGAAACACCGCCCCCGATGGACGACACCCCTATTGGCCGAGCTGCCCAGTTGGCGGTGGAGGCACTGGGCCGCGCCGGCGAGGGCCTGCCCCGCCCGGAACAGACGCGTGTCATGGTCGTCGCCAATCAGAAGGGCGGCGTGGGGAAGACGACGACAACGGTCAACCTCGCCGCTTCGCTCGCGCTCCATGGCGCGCGCGTTCTGGTGATCGACCTCGATCCACAGGGCAACGCCTCCACGGCGCTCGGGATCGACCATCACGCCGAAGTTCCCTCGATCTATGACGTCCTGGTGGAGAGCAAGCCACTCTCGGAAGTGGTCCAGCCAGTCCCGGACGTCGAAGGTCTCTTCTGTGCCCCGGCCACCATCGATCTCGCCGGTGCGGAGATCGAGTTGGTGTCGCTCGTGGCACGGGAGAGCCGACTACAGCGGGCGATCGAAGCATATGAGCAGCCGTTGGACTACATCCTCATCGACTGCCCGCCCTCGCTCGGCCTGCTGACCGTCAACGCAATGGTCGCCGGTGCCGAGGTGCTGATCCCCATTCAGTGCGAGTACTACGCGCTGGAAGGTCTGGGGCAGTTGCTGCGGAACGTCGACCTGGTGCGAGGACATCTCAATCCCGCGCTGCATGTGTCGACGATCCTGCTCACCATGTACGACGGCAGGACGCGACTCGCCTCGCAGGTGGCGGACGAAGTGCGCAGCCACTTCGGCAAGGAGGTTCTGCGGACGAGCATCCCTCGGTCCGTACGTATCTCGGAGGCGCCGAGCTATGGCCAGACGGTGCTGACGTATGACCCGGGGTCCAGCGGGTCTCTGTCGTACCTCGAAGCCGCCCGTGAGATCGCTCTAAGGGGGGTTGGGGTGCACTATGACGCCCAGCAGGTCCATATGGGCAGCCAGAACAGCCAGCAGACCATGTCGGAGGGGATCCAGTGAGCGAGCGACGTAGAGGATTGGGGCGTGGGCTCGGTGCGCTGATCCCTGCCGCTCCGCAGGAGAAGCAGGTGCCCGCCGCCGGAGTGGCCTCGGCTTCTCCTGGAGCGGCTCCGGTGCTGACCACGGACCGGGGTGTTGCCGCCGCGAAGGTGACATCGCTGCCGCAGGCCGCTATGCCGCCGGACACGGAGACCGCGGCTCCGGAGCAGGAGCCGGCGCCCGCGCCGACGGCCGGGGCGCACTTCGCCGAAGTGCCGATCGGGTTCATCACGCCGAACCCCCGGCAGCCCCGTGAGGTGTTCGACGAGGACGCACTCGCCGAGCTGGTCACGTCCATCAAGGAGGTCGGGCTCCTCCAGCCGGTTGTCGTACGGCAGGTAGGGCCGGAGCGCTATGAGCTCATCATGGGTGAGCGGCGCTGGCGGGCGTGCCGGGAAGCCGGTCTGGAACGCATTCCCGCGATCGTCCGTGCCACGGACGACGAGAAGCTGCTGCTTGACGCGCTGCTGGAGAACCTGCACCGCGCCCAGCTGAACCCGCTGGAAGAGGCCGCGGCCTACGACCAGTTGCTCAAGGACTTCAACTGCACGCATGACCAGCTGGCCGACCGGATCGGGCGCTCGCGTCCGCAGGTCTCCAACACGCTTCGTCTGCTGCGGCTTTCTCCCCCTGTGCAGCGCAGGGTTGCCGCCGGTGTGCTGTCGGCCGGTCATGCGAGGGCGCTTCTCGCGGTGGAGGACTCAGAGGAACAGGACCGCCTGGCGCATCGCATCGTGGCCGAAGGACTCTCGGTCCGAGCGGTCGAGGAGATCGTGACCCTGATGGGGTCGCGTCCTCAGAGCACCCCGAAGTCGAAGGGGCCCCGAGCCGGCGCCCGGCTTTCTCCGGCGCTGACCGATCTGGCATCGCGTCTCTCGGACCGCTTCGAAACCCGGGTGAAGGTCGACCTGGGACAGAAGAAGGGAAAGATCGTCGTCGAGTTCGCCTCGGTAGACGATCTGGACCGGATTCTTGGCACGCTCGCACCGGGCGAGGGGCGTGTCCTGGAGAAGAGCCTTTCCGAGGAAGAGGGTGCTGGAGAGGACGACGAGAGCTGAGGCTCTCACGTAGCCACCGGGCGGGCCGTGTTCCATGCTGACTGGAAAGCGGCCCGCCCTTTGCTGTCCCTCGGTGTGCCGGAAACCTCTGGGTGGATACGATGCGTTCTGGTATGGCGCATCCACGTTGATCCACCTCAGAAGGAGAGCGGAGGCCATGCGAGCGGTGAGCCGCAACCAATTGGTGTCAGCTGGACTGGGTCTTGGCGTGCTCGGCGGCTTCGTCGGCAGTCTGCTTCGGGAACGGAGTGCGCTGACTGCCGCCCGTGACGCGACGGGCGAGGGAAGTGAGGAACTGCCTCCATGGGGCGTCGGCTGGTACCGCTCACGCTGGACAACCTTCCGGACCTCCCCAAGCGCTGCCGTGCGTGTGTCTTCTGGGAGCTTGATCCGGTCAGCGGGGAAGCCGCAGTAAGGGCGGGCAGGGCCGAGGCGGAGAAAGAGGCCTGGATCTCGGCCGTTCTGCTGGAGTGGGGATCCTGCGGCCGGGTCGTCTATATCGACGATGTGCCGGTCGGTTTCGTTCTGTACGCGCCGCCGGCATACGTGCCGCGGTCCACGGCCTTCCCGACGAGCCCGGTCTCTCCGGACGCGGTCCAGCTCATGACCGCGTGGATCAGGCCCGGTTACCAAGGGCAGGGACTCGGTCGTGTGATGGTGCAGACCGTGGCCAAAGATCTGCTGCGACGCGAGTTCAAGGCGATTGAGGCCTTCGGTGACGCCCGCTGGAAGGAACCGGCCTGCGTGCTGCCCGCCGATCATCTACTGGCGGTGGGCTTCAAGACCGTGCGCCCACATCCGAGGTATCCACGGTTGAGGCTGGAACTGCGGACCACGCTTTCCTGGAAGGAAGATGTGGAGCTGGCTCTGGACCGGTTGCTGGGCGCGGTGAAGAAGGAACCGGCGCTGAGGCCGCTCTGAGTCTGATGAAGGAAGACGAGACATCAAACGGGCCCGATCCCCCAGCTGGAGGAACGGGCCCGTTTCACGTGAAACATCGAAGGCCGACCGCTGCCGACCGTCGACTGTCCTACTCGCTGATGAAGCCCTCCAGCTCCTTCACGAGCGCGGACTTGGGCTTGGCGCCGACGATGGTCTTGGCAACCTCACCGTTCTGGTAGACGTTCAGCGTCGGGATGGACATCACGCCGTACTTGGCTGCGGTGGCCGGGTTCTCGTCGATGTTGAGCTTGACGATCTGGATCTTGTCGCCGTGCTCGGCCGCGATGGCCTCGAGCGACGGAGCGATCTGACGGCACGGTCCGCACCAGGCGGCCCAGAAGTCCACCAGTACGGGCTTGTCGCTCTTCAGGACGTCCTCTTCGAAGGAGTCGTCGGTCACATGCTTCAGGTCGCCGGCCACGGCGGCCTCCTTAAAATCGTGGGTGTATGTCGGGTTGGACGATCAGACGGTGGCGGTCTTCTCCGGCTCGGCGGTCGCCTCGCTGTCGCCCAACGCGGCGAGGTGGCGCTCGGCGTCGAGAGCGGCAGAGCATCCGGTGCCCGCAGCCGTGATCGCCTGACGGTAGGTGTGGTCGACGACATCGCCGGCGCCGAAGACCCCGGACAGGTTCGTCCGCGTCGACGGGGCAGCGACGGTGAGGTAGCCCTCGTCATCCAGGTCGAGCTGCCCCTTGAAGAGCTCGGTCCGCGGGTCGTGGCCCACCGCGATGAATAGGCCGGTCACGGAGAGCGGGGAAGTCTCACCGGTCTTGGTGTTGCGCAGGGTCAGACCGGAGAGCTTCTGATCGCCGTGGATCTCCGCGACCTCGCTGTCCCAGGCGAACTTGATCTTGGGGTCGGCAAAGGCACGGTCCTGCATGGCCTTGGAGGCACGCAGCGTGTCCCGGCGGTGGACGATCGTGACGGACTTGGCGAAGCGCGAAAGGAAGGTGGCTTCCTCCATCGCGGTGTCGCCGCCACCGACGACGGCGATGTCCTGGTCCTTGAAGAAGAAGCCGTCACAGGTGGCACACCAGGAGACGCCGCGCCCGGACAGGGTGTCCTCATTGGGCAGGCCGAGCTTGCGGTGCTGGGAGCCGGTTGTGACGATCACTGCCTTGGCGCGGTGCACCGTGCCGGCCGTGTCGGTGACCGTCTTGATGTCGCCGGTGAGGTCGGCAGCGATGACATCGTCCGGGACGAGCTCGGCGCCAAAACGCTCCGCCTGTGCCCGCATGTTGTCCATCAGGTCCGGGCCCATGATGCCGTCGCGGAACCCCGGGAAGTTCTCCACATCGGTGGTGTTCATCAGCGCACCACCGGCGGTGACGGCGCCCTCGAAGACCAGCGGCTTCAGCGATGCGCGCGCGGTGTACAGCGCGGCCGTATAGCCGGCGGGCCCGGAGCCGATGATGATCACATTACGGACGTCGCTCACGGGTTTCTTCCTCGTCTCTGCAGACTGCCTACTGGGGCCGGATCAACGACTTTCACCCCATCCAACGGATCCTACGGGTCTTGCATTCCCGAGGTGTCCCGGCGGCACGGCAGGGTGTCGTCAGCGGCGGGGGTAGGAGTGCGTCAGCAGGAGTTTCCCTTTGGACGAGGGGGCGCTGTCAACGCATGTCGCATCGATCACATACGCCTCGACCCGGGTGCTGTCTGCAGGGTGCGGCAGGACGACGAGGTAGGCACGGCTGCCTTGGTACCTGCCTTGCTCGGCTGCGAGCGCGGCCTCGGTGCGGCCGGTGCCCTGCTGAACACAGGAAGGCACCTCGGGTTCGGGCTCGAGCAGTGGAGCGTTCGACATGCTCCGGTCGCTGCTCGAGCCATCCTCCTGTTGAGTCTTGGACTCTCCGGCCGGACGATCGGATGCCAGCAGCGCGTCCACGCGTCCTTGGAGGCGTGCCTCGGAGAATTCCTCCCCGGTGCTCGCAGTGGAATTCACCCCCGAAGCGGCCTGTTTGTCGGTACTGCTCTCGTTCGAGGCCTGGAACGCCTGGAGCACCAGAAGGCTGACCCCCACTGCGGCGGTTCCGAAGACGGCCCCCAGTACCGCGATACGGCGCCGACGGCGCGTGTATCCGGCCCGGCCGGGGCCGGTAGCGGCCCTCGGACGGCCGGCGGGGCGGTCGGCTCGTACAGGTTCCGCTGCGGCGGCCGACGCTGACGTCCGAGGATCGGGCGTTGTTTCACGTGAAACATGCCCGGTCTTCCCGAGCGCCGTGTCGACCGGTGCGGTTTCGCGGGTCGCGGTCGAGTCCAGGAGCGCCTCAGCCGCCAGCGCGGCATCGATACGTCCCGCGATCTCGGCCGGCATCCGTGGTGGCCCGGGGAGGGTACCGAGTAGTCCCTTGATCTCTGCGAGGGAGTCGTGGACATCGGCGCACAGCGGGCAGCCGTCGAGATGGCGCCGTATGTCGGCCGTGCGGGACGGCGAGAGCAGCCCCTCCGCCAGTTCAGAGATCTCCGAGACATCCGGGTGCTGAGCCGTGTCGGTCGTCGATGTCACGTGCGCCCACCTCCGCCCTTCACTGCAGCAGGATCGCTTGGTCCTGAATCCCTTGGCGCTGATGCCGGTGGGACGGATGTCCCCGGCGCCCGGTTCCTTCCCCTGCCGAGACCGCTGTTATCCCCGGCGTCCCCGCGCAGATGAGTGAGCATGGGCAGAAGCCTGGCCCGGCCGCGTGCGCAGCGGCTCTTCACCGTTCCGACGGGCACATCCAGGACTGCCGCGGCCTCGGCCACGGGATAGCCCTGCATGTCGACGAGTACCAAGGCCGCGCGCTGGTCGGCTGGAAGCTTGGCCAGAGCCGCCAGGAGCTGCCGGTTGAGGTCCTGGCGCTCGGCAGGGGCCTCGGCCGACTCATGGGGCTCAAGAAGCTGTTCCAGCCGCTCGGTGTCGTCCATGGGGGAAGTCTTGCGGGAGGCGGCCTTCCGAGCCCGGTCCAGGCAGGCATTGACCGTGATGCGATGCAGCCAGGTGGTCACGGCGGACTGACCACGGAAGGTATGGGCCGCCCGGAAGGCGGAGACCAGCGCATCCTGAACCGCGTCGGCCGCTTCCTCGCGGTCGCCCAGAGTACGAAGGGCAACCGCCCAGAGCCGGTCGCGGTGGCGCCGTACCAGCTCACCGAACGCGTGAGGGTGGCCATCAACATGAGCGCTCAGGAGGTCCTGGTCGCTTGTATCGCCGAGTGCGGCGTCGTCCAACGGTGAGCCCCCTCCCCTGTCCGGTCAGCTGGTGATCTCGATCTCCGAGATTCCGCCTCGGAAATCGCTGGGCGATCCGTCCGTCGGCAGTTCGGTGATGTGGATCAATACGTACCGGGTCCGCACGGGCTTGTCGAGGGTGTTGCTGAGAGTGCTGCCCACCGTCTCCAGCTTGGTGAGGCGCTGTGAGAAGTCCGAGAGGGCGGTCGGGTTCGAGGCACTCTCTCCGGCGGCCAGTGCTTGGGCCTTCTGACCGCCGCGGTACATGTCCACGTTGATGCCGGACACTTCCTGCACGCTGCCGAGGTCGACGATTATGCCGCTGCCCTCTTTGCGATTCGGGAGATTCCCGAAGTTGGCGTAGCCCCGGTACTGCGGTGTGATCCAGGCAGTACCCGGCTTGCCGTCAATGGCGTTGGGCACCTGCTCCTGCTGTATCCCCGACCCGCCGGGCATGAACTCGGTCGCACTGGAGATGTTGATGGGCTTGCCGGGCTTGACGGCCTTGTCGTCGTTTCCCGGGGTCGTTTGCGTGGGAGCGGGATCTTCCGCCTCGTTGTGGTTGAGGAGCCGGTCGGCGATCTGCCAGCTGCCGAGTCCCAGGGCTGCGATGAGGAGTGCGGCGACGGTCCACTTCAGCGCCTTGCCGGTGCGGCTCTGGAGCGGCGGCGGCGGCACTGCCACCGGGGCGGTGGCGGCGCGCCCGGGAGCGGAGTGCGGGCGCCCGTAGGTGCCCTGCTGGTAGGTGGTGCGCTGGTATTCGGGCGGGGCGGTGAAAGTGGGTTCCGGCGGCCGGATGCGCGGCATCTCCGCGACCGCGGCTGCCAACTCGTCCGGGGTGGTGCAAGGCGGTTCCTGGCGGGAGGCGGTGGCCCCGTCGTTGACCAAGGCCCGCATGGCGAGCTCGGAGAGACCGCGGTGTATCCCCGCGCGCACTTGGTCGGGGGCGATCAGCCCGACATCCTTGGGGAGGCCGGAGAGGCCATGGGCGTCGGTCTCGTAGGGCCAGCGCTGTGTCAGCGCGGCATAGAGAAGCGCGCCGATCGCCTCGGTGTCCGTGCGCTGCGGACGCTCGGCACTGATTCCGCGCAGAGCGGCGTTCACGGCGAGGCCGCGAATCCGGTACTGACCGCTGGACGTCCGCAGTACGGCTCCGGGCGTCAGGCGCAGATGGGCAAGGCCTTCACGGTGGGCCGCTGCCATGGCCTGGGAGATCTGGCTGACCAGCTGATAGGCGTCATGGGCCTCCATCGGGCCGGAGGCGAGGAGAGCGGTGAGTTCGACAGCGTCCGGCAGCCACTCGTGGACGACGTAGACAAGGTCGTTCTCCTCGACGGCGTCCAGTACTTGAACGAAGCGCGGGTCACCGAGCAGGGCGGCGGACCGGGCCGCGGCCAGCACGGAGCGGGCCCGGGGATGGCCGGCGGGAAGCAGATGTACGCCGACCGCGCGGCGCAGCTTCTCGTCGACCGCACGCCAACTGCTGAAACCGTCCAGACGGGTGACGCACTCCTCCAGGCGGTAACGTCTGGCGAGCTTGTGGCCGCTGTGCAGCTCCGGCGCCTCGACGGACGATTCGGTGCTGTGCCGCTCACTGCCCGTGTCCGTCGCGGATCGCTCCGCCGTGTCCTGGGCTTTCGCCAATCCGTCGGTCGTGGCCTTGTCCGCCTTGGCGGTCAGCGGTTCATCACCGCTGTTGTCGGCCACGTCGACGGCAGCCGTGCTACGTTCCGCCACCGTCGCTCCTGCCTCCCCATCCGTTGCGCACTATCCAACAGCCAAGCCAATTGTGCCCACAGTCGGACGCTATGCACGACACACGGCAGCCGACGATGGTTGTGCTCGGCCCCCGTCGTCCTAGCGTCCGAGGCGTCCGCGCACCATGCCGACCATGGCGTTCATCTCTTCGATCCGCATCTTCTTCGCCGCGACGAAGAAGACACCCAACAGGACGATGCCACCACCGATCAGTGCGGCCACCGCGCCGAGAGCGCCACTGCCGAGACGGTCCAGGACGACATAGGCGACCGCGCCGGCCGCGAGGGCCCCAGGGACGGACGCCAGGCAGAGCCGGGCGTACGTACGCAGGACGCGGCCGCCGTCCAGATCGCCGCCCAGCCGGTTCTTCAGCCTGCGCCAGGCGACACCGACGCCGACCGCGTAGGCCAGTCCGTACGAGGCGGCCATGCCGACCACGGCCCAGCGCGGCGGCAGGACCACGTAGCAGACGGCGGAAGCGGCGGCATTGACCGCGGCGACGATGACCGTGTTGTAGAAGGGCGTCCGCGTGTCCTCGTAGGCGTAGAAACCACGCAGCACGACGTACTGGATGGAGTACGGAATCAGTCCGAGAGCGAACGCCATCAGGATGAAGCCCATGGACCGCGCCGACTCCAGCCCACTCGACGAGAACATCAGGATGGAGAGCGGGACACCGAGCGCCAGGAACGTGAAGGCGATGGGGACGATCGCGACCGCGGAATTGCGCAGTCCCTGGGAGATGTCGTCGCGCACCGCGCCGGGATCGCCGTCGGAGGCGGACCGGGAGATCCGGGGCAGCAGCGCGGCCATGACCGAGACGGTGATGATGGCCTGCGGCATGCCCCAGATCAGCTGGGCGTTGCTGTAGGCGAGGATGCCCGTGCCGTCCCTGCCGGACGCTTCGCCGGCTGCGGTGGCGAGCTGGGTGACGACCAGCACACCGGCCTGGTTGGCGAGGACGAACAGGACGGTCCACTTGGCCAGCTTGACCGTCTTGCCGAGGCCGTGGCCCTTCCAGTCGAACCGCGGGCGGAACCGGAACCCGGTCTCCCGGAGGTACGGGATCATCGCGAGAGCCTGGACCACCAGGCCGAGCAGCGTGCCGATGCCCAGGAGCCGTACGCCGTCCGGGGGGATCGTCCCGACGGTCATGCTCGAGTCGGCGGCGGTGCCGTAGACCCAGATGAAGAGACCGAACGTGGTGATCATGACGATGTTGTTGAGGACCGGAGTCCACATCATCGCGCCGAATTTCCCGCGCGCGTTGAGGATCTGGCCCATCACCACGTGCACGCCCATGAAGAAGATCGTGGGCAGGCAGTAGCGGGCGAAGGTGACGGCGACATTGTTGGCGGACGGATCTCCGGCGATCGTGTCCGACATCAGACGCACCAGCAACGGCGCCCCGAACACGGCGAGAGCAACGATCACACCGAGAGCCACCATGACGAGGGTCAACAGCCGGTTGGCATAGGCCACGCCGTCGTCGTCATCGTTCTTCATCGCCCGCACGAGCTGCGGTACGAACACGGAGTTGAGGCCGCCACCGACGGTCAGGATGTAGATCATCGTCGGCAGCGTGTAGGCGACGGTGAAGGAGTCACCGAGCAGCGCCGCACCCAGGGCCGCGGTGATCACCAGGCTGCGTACGAAGCCGGTGAGCCGGGAGACCAGCGTCCCCGCGGCCATCACCGCGCTCGACTTGAGCAGCCCCGCGGCCTTGCCGGGCTTCTTGGCGGGGGGCGAGGGAGCTGCCTCGGGCTCCGGAGCGGTCAGTACCTGTCCCGAGCCCTGCTGGTCGCGGTACAGGTGCGCGAACGCGTCCGGCGGCGGAGTCTCGTCACCGGCCCGCGAGACCAGGTCGTCGACGCCCGTGAACTGGGTGGTTCTGGGGTCGTCCCCGTACGGGAGACGGCGCGACGGTCCGGCGGGCTCGGGAGGCGGGGTCTGCGCCCAGATGCGGGGATCGGGGGCGGGCTGCTGCGCGGAAGGCCGCTGGTACAGCTCCATCGTCTCCTGATAAGTGCCGGGAGGCGGCGGGGGGTGCGAGGCGCGGTCGTACAGCGCCTCGGTCACCGGATCCTGCGTGGAGAGATCCTGTGCCCAGTAGGGATCCTGGGTGTAGGCGTCCTGGACATACGGATCCTGGGCAGGCGGCGGAGAAGGCGGAACCTGGCCGGCCGGATCGCCGCCCGCGCCCTGCCCACGGTCACCGTCGTACGGCGCGTTCATGGTTACCCCACCTCATCGTCCCCGGCCGACCGGCCACGACATCGCTCAACGGTCCACTTTCTCACCCGTGCCCGACGCGTCCGCGCTTTCCGGTCCGGTGTCCGGTGTCAGGTCACTCGGCTGCCCGGGATCTGTCGCCCTCGCGGCCTGCTGATCGCCCGTGTCCTTCGTGCCGTGCGCGTTCTCTTCGCCGTCGGCGTCCTCGCCCTTGCCGGTGTCTCCGGCCGCTTCGGCACCGTCGTCGTCCGTAGGATCGGCGGCTTCCTTACGGGCCACCGCCCGCTTGCGCTGGCTGTACATCTTGATCCCGGCCAGTACCAGCAGCAGCACGCCGCCGGCGATGACGAGCATCACGGTGGGCGTGATCTCGGAGACCTTGACCTGGAAGGTCATGGGGCCGCCGTAGGGCTTGCCGTCGACCGTGTACAGCTGCGCGGTCACCTGCACCGGACCGTTGGCGTTGCCGGCGCCGGTGAACTTCACCGACTGGCTGTGCCCGCCGTCGATCTTGATCGGCTGCTCGGTGACCGCCCGGTTACCGTCGAGCTTGAGGCGGGTCGGGTTGTCGGACTTGAGCCGGAGCACCAGATTCTGGACACCCTGGACCAGCTTGTTCTGGACCGTCACCGGAATCGTCGCGCTGCGTCCGGACAAGGTGAGGACCGACTTCGGGATGAGCTGCACCTCGCTGGTGAGGCTCAGCAGATAGGTCTCCACCGTGGTGCGGTACTGCTGGGCCTGCGTCGGCTCGCCCCGCCAGGAGGTGGACATCGCCCGGTTGATCGCGTTGCTGAAGGGAGCGGCCACACGATCCGGTGAGCTGAGGATGGCCTTGAAGTTGTCGAGCCGTTCCTGCGTCTTCTTGATCTCCAGGAACGCCCCGGTCGGCAGTTCCTGACCACGCAGGCTCTTCGGGTACCGCGCAGAGCTGGGCACCTTGGTGGTGGCGTTGCTGTCAGGCTTGGCGGCGGCCGCCTCGACCAGATCGGCCGACTGCGTCCAGCGCTCGGGGTCCAGACCACGCAGCGCGTTTGCCATGGACTGCGCCTGGGTGGCGGTCGGCATCCGCTGGGGGGCCACGACGACGCTGCGCTGATTACCGGGCTCCTGCAAGGTCAGCGCCAGCGACTGGGCGAGGAACTTCTGGACCGCGAGAGTGGAGCTGCCCGCCTCCGTCATATCGCCCCGGAAGGCCGTGGAGAGCCTGGTGTCGGCGACGACCGCCGTTGTCCCGCCGCCGATCGGGCGTGCGGCGCTGGGGGTGTACGGCAGATTGTCCTGGAGACTGTCGCCGCGAGTGATGACCTTGTGGGCACCCGCCGAGGTCGCGACATCGATGATCGAGGGATCGATCGCGCCGTCCACGGGCCAGGCGAAGTCGACGGACGGCTTCACATGGAGGACGGTCTCCACGGTCTTCCCGGCCACATCGGTGGCGGGCTGCAGATGACTGAGCGCCCCGGAGACGTTCTTGCCGCGATGAGCCAGCGATGCCAGGTCCGGATCACCGAACGGCAGGGCGACGACCTTGCGGTCCTTGACCGCCTTTTCCAGGGAGTTGAGCCACTGGGTGGCAATGGCCTGGTTCCTGCCCGGGACAGTGGTGTCGCCGCTTCTGACGCGGTAGTTCCGGGTCATGGCATCCGCGGTGGCGATCAGATCCGGGTCGATGACCCAGGTGACGGGAAGCTGGCCGCCGAGCGTGACCATCTGTTCCAGCCGGCCACCGGGAGCCATCTCCTCGGCGAGGCCGTCGTTCTCGAAAACAGGGGTCTGCTGATCGTCCGAGCCGGTCTCCGCGGAGAGATGCGCCGACGACATCAGCGGCCAGAGCGCGGTGAGCTGCGTCTTCTTCTCTGTCGCCTCGGGCTGCCAGGGAAGGAACGTGCGCTGGATGCCCAGCACCTGCTGGTACGGAGCGGCGGAGGTCTGACCGGTCAGCGAGACGCCGAGCTGGTACACGCCGTCCTCACCGAGCCCGAGCTTGCTGACCGGGACGGACAGGGAGAAGTCCTGGGAGATGCCGGAGGCGAGCTTCGGGAAAGTGACCTTGTACTTGCCCCCGAGCGGGGCCACCTCACCCGAGGCATTGGTGGAACGCTCGGAGGCGTCGTCGATGGCGGTCCTGCCGGACAGTCGCGGACCCACTCGCAGATCCACCTGAGCGCTGGTGATCGGCTTCTTGCCCTCGTTGGTCACCGAGCCGGAGACGGTGAGGGTGTCGCCTTTCACCGGGGCGCTCGGGCTGAGTGTGTCGAGCGACACATCGACCGTACGGGGGCCGGATGCCTCCGGCGCGGCATGGGCCGCAGGGGCCGCTGTGCCGGCCAGCAGACCTGCCAGGAGCGGTGCTCCGGCGATCAGGGAGGCTGTACGCCGCAGCCACCGGCGGGCAGGAGAATGACCCATCCCCTGGAAGTCTGCCGCCTCCGCCACGCGCTCGCCCGTCCCTCGTCATCGTTGGTTGCCGTTGGTGGTTGTCGATTGCTGCGTCCACGCATGGTAACGATGTGCGCTGTGGTGAAGTGCTGGGGACTGCTCCACATGATCAGAAGAATCTCATGCGTCACAGGAAACCCGTGAATCGGCGGCCGGGACCGAAACGGGGACGACCGCGTGAGCCATGGCACGTAACCTTTTCTGTTGTGCCGAACGCCAATGAAGACAATCCCAGTGCCCTCAGTCAGGTGCAGCGCCGCGCGGTCAGTGAGCTGCTACGGGTGTCCCCCGTCGCCGACGATCTCGCGCGCCGATTCCAGGAAGCCGGATTCAGTCTCGCCCTGGTCGGTGGCTCGGTCAGGGACGCCCTTCTCGGGCGTCTCGGCAATGACCTGGATTTCGCGACCGATGCCCGTCCCGAGGACGTTCTGAAGATCGTCCGGCCTTGGGCGGACTCGGTATGGGAAGTCGGGATCGCCTTCGGCACGGTCGGCTGTCAGAAGGACGCCCGAGTCGGAGACGCTGATCAGCGCTTCCTGGTCGAGGTGACGACGTACCGCTCGGAGGCGTACGACCGGACGTCACGCAAACCTGAGGTGTCTTACGGCAACTCCATCGAGGAAGACCTCGTACGCCGTGATTTCACGGTGAATGCCATGGCCGTAGCCCTGCCGCAGAAGGAGTTCATCGATCCCCACGGCGGACTGGAGGACCTCTCGGCCCAGGTGCTGCGTACCCCCGGCACTCCCGAGGAGTCCTTCTCCGATGATCCGCTGCGCATGCTCCGGGCTGCTCGATTCGCCGCACAGCTGGACTTCGAGGTGGCCCCGGAGGTGGTCGCGGCCATGACGGCCATGGCCGAGCGCATCGAGATCATCTCTGCCGAGCGAGTACGTGACGAGCTGAACAAGCTCATCCTCTCCGCTCGGCCGCGCACGGGACTGGCGCTGCTCGTGGACACCGGCCTCGCCGAGCGAGTGCTGCCCGAGCTTCCGGCGCTGCACCTGGAGAGCGATGAGCACCACCGGCACAAGGATGTGTACGAGCACTCCCTGACTGTCCTGGAACAGGCCATCGACCTGGAGGAGGACGGGCCCGACCTGGTGCTGCGGCTGGCCGCGCTGCTGCACGACATCGGCAAGCCCCGGACGCGGCGTTTCGAGAAGGACGGCCGGGTCTCCTTCCACCACCACGAGGTGGTGGGCGCGAAGATGACCAAGAAGCGGATGATCGCGCTCAAGTACTCCAACGAGTTGGTGAAGGACGTCTCGCGGCTGGTGGAGCTGCACCTGCGCTTTCACGGTTACGGGACGGGTGAGTGGACTGATTCGGCGGTACGGCGCTATGTGCGTGATGCCGGTCCGCTGCTGGAACGGCTCCACAAACTGACCCGTTCGGACTGCACCACACGCAACAAGCGCAAGGCGAACGCGCTCTCCCGCGCGTATGACGGCCTGGAAGCACGCATCGCTCAGCTCCAGGAGCAGGAGGAGCTGGATGCCATCAGGCCGGATCTGGACGGCAACGAGATCATGGAGATCCTCGGTGTCGGCCCCGGGCCGGTGATCGGCAAGGCGTACACATTCCTGCTGGAGCTACGACTGGAGAACGGGCCGATGGAGCGCGACGCGGCCATCGCCGCGCTCAAGGAATGGTGGGCAACACAGAACTGAGGAGCGCGCGGGTCATGTTTCACGTGAAACACGACCCGCGCGGTGGCGTTCCGGAGGGCGACGTTTCACGTGAAACGTCGCCCTCCGCGGGTGAGGGACGCGGATACGGCCGCGTAGAGCAAGGCGACCATCACGACGAGCGGCGCCGAACGGCCGTCCGGCGGCAGCAACAGGGCGGCTACTCCGGCGGCTCCGACGAAGGCGACGTTGAAGAGAACGTCATAAAGAGAGAAGACCCGGCCGCGGAACGCGTCGTCGACGTCTGTCTGCACCACGGTGTCCGCGGCGATCTTCGAGCCCTGCGTGATCAACCCCAGAACGAATGCGGCGATCAGTATGGGTACGGGGGTGAAGGGAAGCCCCAGGGCTGGTTCCAGTACGGCCGCTGCTCCAGCGCACAGCGCCATCCATCCGTACGGGCCGAGCCGCCCCACCGCCCAGGGCGTG
The DNA here is from genome assembly GCF_044741745.1 of Streptomyces sp. NPDC088116. Classification (NCBI taxonomy): domain Bacteria; kingdom Bacillati; phylum Actinomycetota; class Actinomycetes; order Kitasatosporales; family Streptomycetaceae; genus Streptomyces; species Streptomyces sp. NPDC088116. The sequence goes on from NZ_JBIUTF010000005.1 coordinate 348,289, forward strand.
AGGACGGCGGCGGCGAAGAATCCTGCTCCGGACATGGCGACGGCCAGCCCGAGAAGCGCCAGTCCGTCGGATTCCCGTTCCGTCCAGGCGTATCTGCACAGCATGAGCACCATCACCGTCAGCGCTCCGTAGCAGAAGCGCATCACCGTCATGGCGGCCAACGCGCCGGCTGCCGCTCGCCGCTGTGTGAGGTGCCGGATCCCATCCGCGAGCCCGCTCGCGGTGGAGGCCAAGGCGGCCCTCAGTCGTAGTTGGCCCGACGCCCGCTCGGGGCCGAGCAGTTCGCGCGCCAGGAGGAGTGCGGTGAATGCCGCACAGAGATAGAGGGTGGCGCCCAGCAGCATCACGACCGCGTCGGAGTCGGCTGCCGTCAGCCGGACGGCAAAGGCGAGTCCACCACCCGCGGTCGCGGCGAGTGTTCCGGCGGTCGGTGAGAGCGAGTTGGCGAGGACGAGACGCTCGTCGTCGACCACGCGCGGCAGGGCGGCCGAGAGGCCGGCGAGGACGAACCGGTTGACGGCGGTCACGGACAACGCTGAAACGTAGAAAAGCCAGTCGGGTACGGAAGCCAGAATCAGCAGCGCCGTACAACTCGCCAGCAGGGCCCGCAGCAGGTTCCCGTACAGGAACACCTGGCGGCGCTGCCAACGGTCCAGCAGCACACCGGCGAACGGGCCGATCAGTGAATAGGGCAGCAGCAGTACCGCCATGGCGGAGGCGATCGCGGCGGGCGAGGTCTGTTTCTCGGGCGAGAAGACCACGTACGTGGCGAGCGCGACCTGGAAGACGCCGTCGGCCGCCTGGGAGAGCAGGCGGACCGCGAGCAGCCGACGGAAGTTGCTGAGGCGCAGGAGTACGCGCAGATCACGTACGACAGGCATGTGAGCCAGCGTCACATATGTACCGGTGAAGCACGCGAGAAGGGTCCTCGGACATCAGCCAGGGGACCCTTCTCGTACGCGTGCGAAAGCGGCGTTCCAGTACCGCCGCGACACGCTTTAGCGCTCGACCTCGCCTGCGATGAACTTCTCGACGTTGTCGCGGGCCTCGTTGTCGAAGTACTGGACCGGCGGCGACTTCATGAAGTACGAGGACGCGGAGAGGATCGGGCCGCCGATGCCACGGTCCTTGGCGATCTTCGCGGCGCGCACGGCGTCGATGATGACACCCGCGGAGTTCGGGGAGTCCCAGACCTCGAGCTTGTACTCCAGGTTGAGCGGGACGTCTCCGAAGGCGCGGCCCTCGAGACGGACGTACGCCCACTTGCGGTCGTCGAGCCACGCGACATAGTCCGACGGACCGATGTGGACGTTGTCGGCGCCCAGATCGCGGTCGGGGATCTGGGAGGTGACGGCCTGCGTCTTCGAGATCTTCTTGGACTCCAGGCGCTCGCGCTCGAGCATGTTCTTGAAGTCCATGTTGCCGCCGACGTTCAGCTGCATCGTGCGGTCCAGGACGACGCCCCGGTCCTCGAAGAGCTTCGCCATGACGCGGTGGGTGATGGTGGCGCCCACCTGGGACTTGATGTCGTCGCCGACGATCGGGACACCGGCCTCGGTGAACTTGTCCGCCCACTCCTTCGTACCGGCGATGAAGACCGGGAGGGCATTGACGAAGGCGACCTTGGCGTCGATGGCGCACTGCGCGTAGTGCTTCGCGGCGTCGTCGGATCCCACGGGCAGATAGCAGACGAGGACGTCGACCTGCTTGTCCTTGAGGGTCTGGACGATGTCCGCCGGCGCCTCGGGGGACTCCTCGATCGTCTGGCGGTAGTACTTGCCCAGGCCGTCGAGGGTGTGTCCGCGCTGGACTCTGACGCCGGTGGACGGCACGTCACAGATCTTGATGGTGTTGTTCTCACTGGCTCCGATGGCGTCCGCGAGGTCGAGACCGACCTTCTTCGCGTCGACGTCGAAGGCGGCCACGAACTCGATGTCCCGCACGTGGTAATCGCCGAACTGAACGTGCATCAGACCCGGGACCTTGCTCGCCGGGTCGGCGTCCTTGTAGTACTCGACGCCCTGCACCAGTGAGGCGGCGCAGTTGCCCACGCCGACGATGGCTACGCGAACCGAACCCATTCCGCTTGCTCCCTGTGTCTCTCAGTGTTCGTGATGAAACCCTGCGGAGGTGCAGGACCTCACTTGGCGGTGTCGGCGGACGGATCCGACGGTCCGGGATGTCCCGGGGGCGTACCCCCGGGAGACGCGACATCCCGGTGCCGGGGCAGGCCGTCCGCTTCTCCTGTTGTGTCTCCCTGTGCGGCGGGCTCCTCGGGCGCGGACCGTCTCTGATCCCGCCCCGCCCGCTCACTCTCGATGAGCTCGTTCAGCCAGCGCACCTCGCGCTCCACGGACTCCATTCCATGGCGCTGGAGCTCGAGCGTGTAGTCGTCGAGGCGCTCGCGTGTACGGGCCAGGGAGGCGCGCATCTTCTCCAGACGCTCCTCGAGCCGGCTGCGACGGCCCTCCAGCACACGCATCCGTACCTCGCGCTCCGTCTGACCGAAGAAGGCGAACCGAGCAGCGAAGTGCTCGTCCTCCCAGGCATCCGGACCGGTGTGCGACAGGAGCTCCTCGAAGTGCTCCTTACCTTCCGCCGTCAGCCGGTAGACGATCTTGGCTCGGCGGCCCGCGAGCGAAGCGGCGAGCGCGTCTTCCAGGGCGCTGCCCGGCTCCTCGATCAACCAGCCATTGGCGACCAGCGTCTTGAGGCAGGGGTAGAGCGTTCCGTAACTGAACGCCCGGAAGATCCCCAGCGAAGTATTGAGCCGTTTCCGCAGCTCATAGCCGTGCATAGGGGACTCACGGAGCAGGCCGAGAACGGCGAACTCAAGGATGCCCGAGCGTCTGCTCATCCATCGCCTCCTCCGTTGTGAGGGACTCTTATGTCGTGCTGATGTATCGACTCGATACATCAGCACGATAGAACGGAGATGCTGATGCGACAAGGGGGGCCTTGGTGAGCGGCATCACATCGCTAATTCTCAGGAAGCAACTTGCCTGATTTGGGGTGAACTTCAGCTCTAGGTAGGTTTTGGCCGTGCGTAGTCTGTGCGGCATGCAGACCACCGGGAACCCAGCGACGCTCTTGAGCGTCAAGACTGTCGGCTTACCGGCTGCATGCCGGATGAGCCCCAAGGGGGGCGCATCCGTATTCAGTTCGGGGGGACCGGAACTCAACTGCCGCTTCCAGGCGTACGCGCCTGCCCGAGGAGTAGTCGTTCGATGAGCGAGCACCGTCGCAAACCGCCACAGCCGCAGGGTGGCGGGCGTGCCGCGACCAGGCGTGCAGCCCAGCAGCCGTCAGGCCGCCGTGCAGCCCCTTCCCATGAGACAAATACGTCGTCGCCCTCCGAGTCGCACGAGGACGAGCGCCCTTACAGCAGTCGTGCCGAAGCCAGACGAGCCGCTCAGAAGGGCGGTCGCAGGCGTGGCGCCGACGGCGGGGGCGCCGGCCGTGGCGGATCCGGCGGCGGCCGGCGCGGCGGTGGCGGGGGTCATGAGGGTCCTGGCCGCGGCGGGCGGCCGTCCAAGAAGCGGTTGATCGACTACCCGCGCCACAACAAGGACGGCTGGCGGCGCTGGGTGCCGTCCTGGAAGCAGACCACTGGTCTCTGTGTCGCTTTCGTCGGCTCGATTCTCGCCGCCAGCACCATCGCGTACGCCTTGGTGGAAGTGCCTGACAACACCCTGGCTTCGAAGGCCGAGAACAACGTCTACTACTGGGACGACAACACGCCCATGGTCTCCACCGGTGGTGGTGCCAACCGGCAGATCCTCCCGATCGAGAAGATCCCCGCGGCGATGCAGAACGCGGTGATCTCGGCGGAGAACAAGACCTTCAGGGACGACTCCGGCATCGACCCGATGGGTATCGCCCGAGCCCTCTTCAACATGGCCAAGGGCGGCGACACCCAGGGTGGCTCCACCATCACCCAGCAGTATGTGAAGAACGCCCGCCTGGGCGACCAGAGCCAGACCCTGGACCGCAAGTTCAAAGAGCTGTTCATCTCCATGAAGGTCGGCACCGACGTGGACAAGCCCGACATCATGGCGGGCTACCTGAACACCTCGTACTACGGACGCGGCGTGTACGGCATCCAGGCGGCCGCCCGTGCGTACTACAACAAGGACGCGAAGGATCTGGACGCGAGCGAGTGCGCCTTTCTGGCCGCGGTGCTCAAGGGCGCGACCTACTACGACCCGTACGGCGGCACGGACTACATCCCGTCGCGCACACCCGCTGTGAACCTCAAGGCGGCCACGGCGCGCTGGAGCTGGATTCTCGACGAGATGGTGAAGGACAAGCATCTCGACGCCGCCGAGCGTGCCAAGTACACCGAGTTCCCGATGCCCGTGCCGCCGGGGAAGAGCGACGAGCTGAGCGGACAGACCGGTTATCTGGTCGACCTCGCCAAGGTGTACTTCCTCAACAACAACAAGGAAGGCGTCAAGGAGGAAAACCTCTCCAAGGGCGGCTACGAGATCCACACGACCTTCAACAAGAAGAAGGTCCAGAGCCTCACCAAGGCGGTCGACAAGGTCTACAAGGCCAATATCGATCCGGAGAAGCGCCCGGAGACCGACAAGCACGTCCAGTTCGGTGGTGCCTCCGTCGATCCCTCCTCCGGAAAGATCGTCGCGATCTACGGCGGTTCCGACGCCACCAAGCACTTCACCAACAACGCGGACCAGACGGGTGCCCAGGTCGGATCGACCTTCAAGCCGTTCGTGCTGGCCGCGGCGATGGAGAGCGGTGTGCGCGACCCCAAGCTCCAACGGGTACAGAGCGCAGCCGAGAGAACGCCGGTGTCGCCGGACAAGTCCGAGTACAACGGTAACGACAAGCTGAAGATCAAGAACTACGACGGTTCGGTCTGGCAGAACGAGGAAGGCAAGGAGTGGCTCCAGACCAACGACGGCGGTAAGTCGTACGGTCAGATCGATCTGCGCTACGCCATGCAGGAATCCGCCAACTCCCCCTTCGTCCAGCTGGGCATGGATGTCGGCATCCCCGAGGTGAGGAACGCGGCCATGAAGGCCGGGCTGCTGGAGTCCTCCCTCGTCGGCGCCGACGTCCCGTCCTTCTCGATCGGTATCTCCGACCCCAGCGCCATCCGGATGGCGGGTGCCTACGCCACGTTCGCGGCCAGTGGTGAGCAGCGCGATCCCTACTCCGTCTCCAAGGTGGTCAAGAACGGCGAGACCCTCTACGAGCACGAGGGCAAGGCGAGCACGGCGTTCCCCGCGAAGGTCGCGGACAACGTCACGGATGTGCTGAAGACCGTGGTGGAGAAGGGAACCGGCAAGAACGCGCGGCTGGAAGGGCGCGAGGTGGCGGGCAAGACCGGAACCACCGACGGCAACAAGTCCGCCTGGTTCGTGGGCTACACCCCGCAGCTGTCGACCGCCATCGACATGTACCGGATGGACGACAACGCGAAGAGCAAGAATCGCAAGTTCCTGGAGATGTTCGGCACCGGCGGCCAGGACAAGATCCACGGCGCCTCGTTCCCCTCCGACATCTGGCACGACTACATGGAGCAGGCGCTCAAGGGCACGAGCCCGGAGAAGTTCCCCAAGCCCGAGCCCATCGGTGAGGCCGTTCTCGGCGGCGGTGCGACCCCGTCCTCGTCGCCGCCCCCGTCGCCGACCGAGTCGGAGACGGAGTCGCCGTCCGCGACGCCGAGCGAGTCGGAGTCGGTGACGGATTCGCCGTCGCCCTCGACGAGCCCGTCCGAGACCTGCAACAACCCGTTCGGTTGTGAAGATCCCGGCACCGACGGGGGCAATGACAACGGTGGTCCCGGTGGTGGTGGCAGGCCGACCGAGACGCCGTCGGACGACGAGACCGACGACGGCGGTGGAATCTTCGGCTAGCGCCCGGCCTGGGGCCTGCGGTTCCCAGGCCTGACACGCCGGTCACGAGGGCCGTCGCACCGTGCGTACACACTCGCTGTACGCACGGTGCGGCGGCCCTCGTCGCGTTCCTGGCGACGTACGGCAGGATGGTCGGCATGCCGAGCGCAGAAGAGACAACCGTGGACCAGGACCGGTCGGTGGTACCGCCCACGCGGCGGGACGAGATCGCCGCGGCCGGCAGCGAACTGATCGGCGGCCCGGCCGGGCGCTGGGCCTGGTCCGGCAGCAGTCGGCTCACGCCCGTGCGGGTGGTGGCACTGGTGGCGATCGGGATGTTCGCGCTGGGCATGGTGCAGAAGATGCCGTGCTACGACTGGGCGTGGTTCCAGGGCGCCAGCTCCCAGTACACCCACGCCTGCTACTCGGACATCCCGCACCTCTTCCTGGGGCGCGGCTTCGCCGACGACCTGGTGCCGTACTTCGACCGGCTCGACGGCGACATGGAGTACCTGGAATATCCCGTGCTCACGGGCGTCTTCATGGAGGTCGCCTCCTGGCTCACGCCGGGTGGCTCCACGCAGTACCGCGAGCAGATGTACTGGATGGTCAACGCGGGGATGCTGATGATCTGCGCCGCGGTCGTTGCGGTCTGTGTCACCCGTACCCACCGGCGCCGCCCCTGGGACGCCCTGCTGGTCGCTCTCGCGCCCGCCTTCGCGCTCACCGCCACCATCAACTGGGATCTGCTCGCCGTGGCGCTCACGGCCGCCGCGATGCTGATGTGGTCACGCGGCCGGTCGCTGGCTTTCGGCATCCTCATCGGGCTCGCGACCGCCGCGAAGCTCTATCCCGTGCTGCTGCTCGGGCCGCTGCTGCTGCTGTGCTGGCGGGCCGGGAAGCTCCGGGAGTACGGGACCGCCGTGCTGGGCGCGGCCGGTGCCTGGTTGCTGGTGAATCTCCCGGTGATGGTGCTCGCGCCCGAGGGGTGGAAGAAGTTCTACACCTTCAGCCAGGAGCGCCAGATCGACTTCGGCTCCTTCTGGCTGATCATCACGCAGCGCACGGGCGAGTCCATCGAGGTCGGCACCGTCAACAACGTAGCGATGCTGCTGATGCTGCTGGCCTGCGCCGGGATCGGGGCGCTCGCCCTGACGGCCCCGCGCCGGCCGCGCTTCGCACAGCTCGCCTTCCTGGTCGTCGCCGCCTTCATCCTCACCAACAAGGTCTATTCGCCGCAGTACGTACTGTGGCTGGTTCCGCTGGCCGCACTCGCCAGGCCGCGCTGGCGTGACTTCCTGATCTGGCAGGCCTGCGAGGTCATGTACTACGTGGGCATCTGGATGTACCTCGCGTACACGACGAGCGGCGACGACCACAAGGGACTGCCGGCGGAGGGCTATCAGCTCGCCATCGCCCTGCATCTCCTGGCGACGCTGTATCTGTGCGCGCTGGTCGTACGGGACATCCTGATGCCCGAGCGGGACGGCGTACGGACGGACGGCTCGGACGATCCGTCGGGCGGCGTGCTGGACGGGGCGGAGGACGTGTTCGTCCTCGGACAGACGGCCGGCCCTTCCCCGCACGAGGCCCAGGAGGCGGAGGGACCACGGGTCGAGTGGGGAACGAGGCCGTCCGAGGCGCCCTGAGCGGCTCGCGGGGCCCCGGACCGACCCCGGGGGCCCTGTTGTGCTCCTGAGCGCGCTGTGGGCTCAGGAGCATGCGTACGGGGCCTCCCCGTCCGGAGGCCGTGAGGGACCGACGCCGTACGTCAGCGGTCGACGATGCGGTCGAACTGCGTTGTCGTGTGCCGCAGATGCGCCACCAGTTCGTCGCCGACCCTGGGCTCCTCGGCGTCCGCGGGCACGAAGAGGATCGACACCTGCATGTGCGGCGGTTCGGCGAACCAGCGCTGCTTGCCGGCCCAGACGAACGGTGAGAGATTGCGGTTGACCGTGGCCAGACCGGCGCGGGCGACGCCCTTGGCGCGGGGCGTCAGACCGTGCAGGGCCTTGGGGGCCTCCAGGCCGACACCGTGCGACGTGCCTCCGGCGACGACCACCAGCCAGCCGTCGGAGGCGACCTTCTGCTGGCGGTAGCCGAACCGGTCGCCCTTGGCGACCCTGGTGACGTCCAGGACGGAGCCGCGGTACTCGGTCGCGTCGTGGTCGCCGAGCCACAGCCGCGTACCGATGCGGGCGCGGAAGCGGGTCTGCGGGAACTGCTGCTGAAGCCTGGCCAGTTCCTCGGCGCGCAGATGGCTGACGAACATGGTGTGCAGGGGGAGCCGCGCCGCACGCAGCCGGTCCATCCAGCCGATCACTTCCTCGACCGCGTCGGAACCGTCCGTACGGTCCAGCGGGAGATGCAGGGCGAAGCCTTCCAGGCGTACGTCCTCTATGGCCGAGTGCAGCTGGCCGAGCTCCTCCTCCTTGACGCCATGGCGCTTCATGGAACTCATGCACTCGATGACGACCCGGGCGCCCACCAGGGCGAACACGCCGTCCACGGACGAGACGGAGCGGACGACGCGGTCGGGCAGCGGAACTGGCTCCTCACCTCGCCGGAAGGGCGTGAGGACCAACAGGTCGCCGCTGAACCAGTCCTTGATGCGGGCGGCTTCGTAGATCGTGCCGACGGCGAGCATGTCGGACCCGAAGCGGGTGGTCTCGTCGGCGAGACGCTCGTGACTGAAGCCGTAGCCATTGCCCTTGCAGACCGGGACAAGTCCCGGGAACTGCTCGATGACCGACTTCTGGTGCGCCCGCCAGCGCGCGGTGTCGACGTAGAGGGAGAGCGCCATGCCGGTCCGGAACCTTTCTGGTGGCTGCGGTGTGTGAAGGATATGAGTGGTCTTGAGGATCTTGGCGTCCTTATGAAGACATCTGCCGGAGGTGTCCCCGGCCATGCTTCCGCACGCGTCCCCGGACATGTCCGGGGCAGGATCCGTGGCCCGTCATCGTGGTCAGCGCCGCGACATGTAGATGTCGAGCGCCTTGTGGAGCAGTTTGTTGAGCGGGAAGTCCCACTCGCCGATGTACTCGACGGCCTCGCCACCTGTGCCGACCTTGAACTGGATCAGGCCGAAGAGGTGATCGGTCTCGTCGAGAGAGTCGGAGATGCCGCGCAGGTCGTAGACGGTGGCGCCCATCGCGTACGCGTCGCGCAGCATCCGCCACTGCATCGCGTTGGAGGGCCGGACCTCGCGCTTGTGGTTGGCGGATGCTCCGTAGGAGTACCAGACATGGCCACCGACGATCAGCATCGTCGCCGCCGCGACGTTCTCGCCCTCGTGCCGGGCGAAATAAAGACGCATGCGGTTGGGGTCCTCGGTGTTCAGGACGCTCCACATGCGCTGGAAGTACGAGAGCGGGCGCGGCCGGAAGCGATCGCGCTCGGCCGTGATCTCGTACAGCCGCTGCCACTCGGCGAGGTCCTCGTAACTGCCCTGGACGACATCGACGCCGGCCTTCTCAGCCTTCTTGATATTGCGCCGCCACAGCTGGTTGAAGCCCTTGAGGACATCGTCCAGAGAGCGGTTGGCAAGCGGCACCTGGAAGACATAGCGGGGCTGTACGTCACCGAAGCCGGCGCCGCCGTCCTCGCCCTGCTGCCAGCCCATCTTGCGCAGCCGGTCCGACACCTCGAAGGCGCGCGGTTCGATCTCCGTGGCCTCGACGTCACGCAGGCGCTTGACGTCGGGGTCCTGGATGCCGGACTTGATCGCGCCCGCGTTCCAGCGACGGATGACGACCGGCGGCCCCATCTTCACGGAGAACGCGCCCTGGTGCTTGAGATGCGCCAGCATCGGCGTCATCCACTCGTCCAGATTGGGGGCGTACCAGTTGATCACCGGGCCCTCGGGCAGATACGCCAGATAGCGCTTGATCTTGGGGAGCTGACGGTAGAGCACCAGTCCGGCACCGACGAGCTGGTCGTTCTTGTCGAACCACCCCAGGTTCTCGGAGCGCCACTCGGTCTTGACGTCAGCCCATGCCGGGACCTGGCAATGACTCGCCGCGGGCAGGCTCTGGATGTACGCCAGATGCTGCTCACGGCTGATGGTCCTCAGGGTCAGGCTCATGCGGGGCGCTCCTCGGCAGGTGTGTCCCCATGGATACAGGGGCTCCGGCTCTCGCGCCGAAGCCTACTGCGCCGATGGGGCGCCCCGTTTGGCCGTTCGAAGAGTGTCCGGTCAGCCGATGAGCCCGCCGAACAGACCGCCATGTGCCATTCCGAGGAAGAAACCGACCGCGGAGGCCCCCAGTCCGAGGATGATCAGGAACCGTTCGCGGGTCGTCACGGAGATGAACTGCCCGTACGCGCCCGTCAGGATTCCCACCAGTCCGGCCCACGAGCTGAGCAGGTGCAGGTTGTTGAAGAACGCGGAGATGAAGGCGAGAAGGCCCAGTACCAGCGTCACCACGACCAGCGTGTCCTGGAGCGGATGAGCTTTGCCGTCCGTGGCGAAGAGAGAGGTGGCGGAGTTCGGTCGCATTGCCTGTGCCATGTGGCACCTCCTGGCTTTGCCGGAGGCGGCGCACTGTAGCGCCGCACACACCCGATGTGTACAGATTGCGGCCGAGGGCGGCCGGATTTCAACCCGAAGCCGCAGTGCGGGTAGTCTGTACCGTCTGCACCGGTGTCTGCCCTGGCACGTGATCCCTCGCTCGTAGAGCTGGATGGTCAGTGGCGGCCGATACCGTTGCGTACGCATCACGACCCTCCTGCCACGGAACGACCGTGGCCGCTGAGTCCAAAGGAGGTGGGTTCCACATGCGTCACTACGAGGTGATGGTCATCCTCGACCCCGATCTCGAGGAGCGCGCAGTCTCCCCGCTGATCGAGAACTTCCTCTCCGTCGTCCGCGAGGGCAACGGAAAGGTCGAGAAGGTCGACACCTGGGGCCGTCGTCGTCTCTCTTACGAGATCAAGAAGAAGCCCGAGGGCATCTACTCGGTCATCGACCTCCAGGCCGAGCCTGCGGTCGTCAAGGAGCTCGACCGACAGATGAACCTGAACGAGTCGGTCCTCCGGACCAAGGTCCTCCGTCCCGAGACCCACTGAGCTTCTAGCTCAGAGGTCATCGGGTCCGAGTAGCAGCAAGCAGCCAGAAGCAAAATCCCGCCGAGAGGTTCACCCATGGCAGGCGAGACCGTCATCACGGTCGTCGGCAATCTCGTCGACGACCCCGAGCTGCGCTTCACCCCGTCCGGTGCGGCGGTCGCGAAGTTCCGCGTCGCGTCCACTCCCCGCACCTTCGACCGTCAGACCAATGAGTGGAAGGACGGCGAGAGCCTGTTCCTGACCTGCTCGGTCTGGCGCCAGGCGGCGGAGAACGTCGCCGAGTCGCTTCAGCGAGGCATGCGCGTCGTCGTGCAGGGCCGGCTGAAGCAGCGGTCCTACGAGGACCGCGAGGGCGTCAAGCGCACGGTCTACGAGCTGGATGTCGAGGAAGTCGGCCCCAGTCTCAAGAACGCCACGGCCAAGGTCACCAAGACCACCGGCCGCGGTGGCCAGGGTGGTTACGGCGGCGGCCAGCAGGGCGGCGGCAACTGGGGCGGCGGTCCCGGCGGCGGCGGTCCCGGTGGTGGCCAGCAGGGTGGCGGCGGTGCTCCCGCCGACGACCCGTGGGCCACCAGCGCGCCGGCCGGCGGCGGCCAGCAGCCGCAGGGCGGCGGGGGCAATGGCGGCGGCTGGGGCGGGAGCTCCGGCGGCGGTTACTCGGACGAGCCTCCCTTCTAAAGGGCGGGCTCGTACCCCACTTCTTGATCACACAGGAGAAACACCATGGCGAAGCCGCCTGTGCGCAAGCCTAAGAAGAAGGTCTGCGCGTTCTGCAAGGACAAGACCCAGTACGTGGACTACAAGGACACGAACATGCTGCGGAAGTTCATTTCCGACCGTGGCAAGATCCGTGCCCGCCGCGTTACCGGCAACTGCACGCAGCACCAGCGTGACGTCGCCACGGCCGTCAAGAACAGCCGTGAGATGGCGCTGCTGCCCTACACGTCCACCGCGCGATAAAGGGGAGGGTGACCGAATCATGAAGATCATCCTCACCCACGAGGTCACTGGCCTCGGTGCCGCAGGCGACGTCGTCGACGTCAAGGACGGCTACGCTCGCAACTACCTGGTTCCGCGTGGTTTCGCGATCCGCTGGACCAAGGGTGGCGAGAAGGACGTGGCGCAGATCCGCCGCGCCCGCAAGATCCACGAGATCGCGACCATCGAGCAGGCCAACGAGATCAAGGCCCGCCTCGAAGGCGTGAAGGTGCGTCTGGCCGTTCGCTCCGGCGACGCCGGCCGCCTCTTCGGCTCCGTCACCCCGGCTGACCTCGCTTCGGCGATCAAGACCGCCGGTGGCCCCGAGGTCGACAAGCGTCGCATCGAGCTCGGTTCGCCGATCAAGACCCTGGGCTCGCACCAGGTGTCCGTGCGTCTGCACCCCGAGGTTGCCGCGAAGCTCGGCATCGAGGTCGTCGCCGCGTAACCGCTGCGCTCGGCAGAGCATGGAGAGGGTCGCATCCCCCAGGGGATGCGACCCTCTCGCTGTTTCACGTGAAACAGGCGGGAAGGGGGCGCAGGGAATGTTTCACGTGAAACGCGCCCCGGGCTCTCGTCGCCTCAGTCAGCGAGTGGCACCCGTGACCAGCCAGTGGCCGGAGCGAGTGCGCAGCCAGAGCGTCAGCAGGCGGACCGTCATCATCAGGCCCATCGCCCACCAGAGGGCCGTCAGCCCGCCTCCGAGCGCGGGTACGAGCAGGGCGACCGGCGCGAAGACCGCAAGTGTCGCCAGCATGGCTCCGGCGAGATACGGACCGTCCCCTGCTCCCATCAGGACGCCGTCCAGTACGTAGACGATTCCCGCGATCGGCTGGGAGACCGCCACGACCAGCAGGGCCGGGAGCAGCGTGTCCTGGACCGTCTGATCACCGGTGAACAGCGGAACGAACAGTGGACGGGCCAGCACGATCAGAGCGCCGAGCAACACACCGGAGACGATCCCCCACAGCACCATGCGCCGACAGACCTCCCGGGCGCCATGGGTGTCACCGGCCCCGAGGTAGCGGCCGATGATCGCCTGTCCCGCGATGGCGATCGCGTCGAGTGCGAAGGCCATCAGGCTCCAGAGCGACAGAATGATCTGGTGGGCGGCGACATCGGCGTCACCGAGCCGGGCGGCGACCGCGGTGGCGATCATCAGGACGGCGCGCAGCGAGAGTGTACGGACCAGCAGAGGGGCGCCGGCCTGGGCGCTCGCCCGTATCCCGGCGGCATCCGGACGCAGTGACGCGCCGTGCCGACGTGCTCCTCGCACGACGACGACCAGATAGACGGCGGCCATGGCCCACTGGGCGATGGCCGTACCCCAGGCGGAGCCGGCGATGCCGAGCCCGGCGCCGTAGACGAGGGCGACATTGAGAACCGCGTTGGCGCCGAACCCGCCGACGGCGACGTACAGCGGCGTCCGGGTGTCCTGGAGCCCGCGCAGTACACCGGTGGCGGCCAGCACGACCAGCATGGCGGGTATGCCGAGGCTGGAGATCCGCAGATAGGTGATGGCGTACGGGGCCGCGGTGTCGGATGCTCCGAACAGGCCGATGAGCCAGGGCGCCGTGGGCAGCGTGACAGCGATGACGGCGGTACCGAGCAGCAGCGCGAGCCAGATGCCGTCCATGCCCTGGCGGATGGCGGCCGGGAGGTCGCCCGCGCCGACGCGACGGGCGACGGCCGCGGTGGTGGCGTAAGCGAGAAAGACGAAGATGCTCACCGCGGTGGTCAGCAGGGCCGCCGCGATGCCGAGCCCGGCGAGTTGCGGGGTGCCGAGGTGGCCGACGATCGCGCTGTCGACCATCACGAAGAGCGGCTCGGCGACGAGTGCGCCGAAGGCGGGAACGGCGAGCGCGACGATCTCGCGATCGTGGCGTCGCCGCCCTGTTCTGGAAGCCGCGGGAGCCTGTGTCATGCGCTCAATCTAATCTTCCACAGGTAAGTGACGCAATGCGTCACTGATCCTTACTTTGGTCTCAGGTGAAGGCTCTTCTGCGCACCGCTTGTTCTGAACTTGGTCCAGGCGGGAAAGTTTTTCTCCCCCACAGTCGGTGGACGAAAAAAGACCTGGTCAGAGTGTGTGTGTCGAGGTCGCTATGAGTTTGTCCACAGTGCTGTCCCCCGGTCCGTGCACAGGATCGCCCGGGTTCTCCACAGCATCTGGTCCGTCGTCCACATGGCCTGTGGATAACCAGATTGGCTGACGGTGCCGGCGGGCCTACCGTGGACCGGCGTCCGACGCGCCGGAACCGGAGTCAGGCCTCTCGTTTTGTCAGTGTCGTGCCGTAGAAAGAGTGGCACGGCGAAGTCCGTTGAGCGGACGTGAGGAGGTGGCCGGTGAGCATTCCCGAGCCGTTGGACGACCCCTGGACCGATGCCGGTCCCAGTGACCGTCTGCCGGTCTCCCGACAGCGCCGTAGCGAGGGCCGGGGCCGCGAGGACCAGCAGGAGCGCGGCCGTGAGAACGGGGCCTGGGACGGCGGTTCCTCGGGCTTCGAGCGGGTGCCACCGCAGGACCTCGACGCCGAACAGTCCGTCCTCGGCGGCATGCTGCTGTCCAAGGACGCCATCGCCGACGTAGTGGAGATCATCAAGGGGCATGACTTCTACCGTCCCGCGCACGAGACCGTCTTCACGGCGATCCTCGACCTCTACGCCAAGGGGGAGCCGGCCGACCCCATCACGGTGGCGGCCGAGCTGACCAAGCGTGGTGAGATCACCCGTGTCGGCGGGGCTTCGTATCTGCACACCCTCGTACAGTCGGTGCCCACCGCGGCCAACGCGTCGTACTACGCGGAGATCGTTCACGAGCGGGCGGTGCTGCGACGCCTCGTCGAGGCCGGCACCAAGATCACACAGATGGGATATGCCGCCGACGGGGACGTGGACGAGATCGTCAACTCGGCCCAGGCCGAGATCTACGCGGTCACCGAGCAGCGGACCAGTGAGGACTACCTGCCGCTCGGCGACATCATGGAGGGCGCGCTCGACGAGATCGAGGCGATCGGTTCGCGCAGCGGGGAGATGACCGGTGTGCCGACCGGTTTCACGGACTTCGACTCCCTCACGAACGGCCTGCACCCCGGCCAGATGATCGTCATCGCCGCGCGTCCCGCCATGGGTAAGTCCACGCTCGCCCTGGACTTCGCACGAGCCGCCTCGATCAAGAACAATCTGCCCAGCGTGATCTTCTCCCTCGAAATGGGCCGCAACGAGATCGCGATGCGTCTGTTGTCGGCGGAGGCGCGGGTGGCGCTGCACCATATGCGCTCCGGCACGATGACGGACGAGGACTGGACGCGGCTGGCCCGCCGGATGCCGGACGTCTCGCAGGCCCCGCTCTACATCGACGATTCGCCGAACCTCTCGATGATGGAGATCCGCGCGAAATGCCGTCGTCTCAAGCAGCGGAACGAGCTCAGGCTGGTGATCATCGACTATCTCCAGCTGATGCAGTCCGGCGGTTCGAAGCGTGCCGAGAGCCGTCAGCAGGAGGTCTCGGACATGTCGCGAAACCTCAAACTCCTGGCCAAGGAACTGGAGCTGCCGGTCATCGCGCTGTCGCAGCTGAACCGTGGTCCCGAGCAGCGTACGGACAAGAAGCCGATGGTCTCCGACCTGCGTGAGTCCGGCTCCATCGAGCAGGACGCGGACATGGTGATCCTGCTGCACCGCGAGGACGCGTACGAGAAGGAGTCACCACGTGCGGGCGAGGCCGACCTGATCGTGGCCAAGCACCGTAACGGTCCGACGGCGACGATCACGGTGGCGTTCCAGGGCCACTACTCACGATTCGTGGACATGGCCCAGACCTGAGCCCGGCTGTTGTAGGGCCTCAGATTTCATGTCGGAATCTCAGGGCTGATGTCGGGTCAGAGTCGGATACGACACGGTCTTGAGACTCGCAGGTCGTGCCATCACTCATTTGGGCGAAGTCCTGAGTGACTGATCCCTTCGGGTGTGCCGCAAGCGGCAGCGTGCTGTCGACGGCACCGGAGCGGGGTGGGCAGAACCGCAGCCTCGCACAGCATCTGCGGCGGCACTGCCGTGTGATCGGTGACCCCGTTGTGGCCCGGCGCGGCGCCGGTGCCGTGAGGGAGTGCGGTGTTCAAGCTCTCGGCGTACGTGCCGTGGCCGTCGCCCACCATCCGACCATCGCCGTCACCGGGCAACACGAAGGCGGCCCCTCCGCCCCCGTTCAGGGGGTAGAGGGGCCGCCTTCGTCCGTCACGTCGGCGGAACGTCCGGTGCGGGTGCGGCGTCCGGTTTCTCCGATGTGCGCGCAGCCAAGAAGACCGTGGCCTCGGTGGAGAGGGGCGGAGGCGACCCGCCCCGTGACTCAGCCCCGGTAGAAGACGAACATGCTGCCCGGGTTCTGGGGGTCGCGTTCGCAGTGGACGATCGTGACGTGGTGGCCCGCGCCCATGTCCATCTCCCGCTGGGTCTCCTTCGTGAAGCAGTCCGTCGCGGCGTCGCCCTGCGTTTCAACATAGGGGAGGTCGGCGGCCTGGGCGGCTCCGATGGCCAGGCCGGAGAAGGCCAGGATGCCGGCGGCGGCGACTGCTGCGCGCTGGAACTTGCGCATGTTCTCTCTCCTTTACGTGCATACGTGCAGTGGTGCGTGTACGCCTCTGCGGCGCACGGGCCCGCTACTCGCGGAGCGCGGCTGGCGGACCAGCCCCGCAGTCGGCCGGAGTCGTGTCCGGCCGCGGCGAAGCGCCGCGTCGCGCTCCAAGATCTTTTCGGACACCTGAACCTCACCACACGCTCGAATGATGCTTCAAGGGCTCAAGATCCTTTGTTACGGGGTTATCACAAGCCGGCCGGAGCCCTTGCTCTGCGGAGCCGGTGGCCAAGTGGAGGCAGACCGGCCGCAGTTCTGGGACTGGCAGGAGGGAGGAGCCTGGCCGGCGCCGCCGCGCGCGAGAACCCGCTGCTAGATTCGTCCGCCATGCGATCACGTGAGTACGACCTCGACTTCCGCGACAGGGCCGGACGTATACGCGCCTGGGGCATCGGTCTGTTGGCTGTGGCGACGCTCCAGTGGGCTTGGTGTGCCCTGTTGTTGCTGACGCCGTACACGGTCGACGAGGAGCCCGACGACCGTTACCCCGCGGAGTGCGAGTCACGGTTGTTGACCGAACGTGGTACGGCCAACGACGGTCTGCAAAGGGGAGACTGGTGTCAGAACGAACGCGACTGGCCTGAAGTCCTGGCCGTGCTGGGGCTGTCCGTGCCGGTGTCGGTCGTTGGCGTGGCGCTCTTCACGAGCGGCAGTGTGAGTATCCGGATGAGTGCCCACGCCCAGGCGATGCGCGAACTGGACAAGTACCCCAAAGCGTCGAACACGTAGCGTCCACGGCGTAGCCGGCCGCTGGTTCGGGGCATCGGAGCAGTGGGCCTTGCAGGTCGGACCGGAATTCATCACGACCATGAGAAGCACACAGACGCCAGGCTTGACCGAATCGGCTCCCTCGTCGATCAAGTGCTCCCCGACCTGGATTGTGTGTTCGATGGGTTCGGTCTGCTGCCCCTTGTAGGATCTCGGCTGACTAGGTAGGGCGGGCGGGAGTCGTGGTGGAACTGACCGAGATGATCCGCGAGTTGCGGGCCCAGTTGACCGCAGCATCGGCAGAGGGCGCGAGCGAGCCCCTGCAGTTTGAACTCGGCCCCATCGAGGTCGAGGTGAACGTCGCCGTCAGCAAGGAGATGGGCGGTAGCGGCAGAGTCCGCTTCATGGTCGTCGAAGCCGGCAGCGACGGAAAGTACGCGCGGTCCGAGACGCAACGCATCACGATCACTCTCCAGCCGACCACTCGTGGCCCGGACGGCACCCGCATGTCCGCTCACATCTCGGGGGCCGCGATGGACAGGGAACGCTGAGGGTTGAGCGATGGTCGGGCTGCAAGCCGACCGCGTCGCCGAGGTTGTCGTCGCGATGGCTTCAGGCGACCGGCGCAGGGGCTCAGGCTATCTGGTCGCTGCGGGGAAGGTACTCACGGCGGCGCACGTCGTCGCGGGCGCGACGGCCGTACAGGTACGGTTCGATGCGGACCGGCCGGGCGAGCTTGTGCTCGACGCCGAGGTGGTTTTCGAGAATGCGACGATCGACGCTGCTGTGCTCGCCGTTCCCGGCCTGCCGGACGGGGTCGGAACCGCTCGGTACGGGCGGGTCGGCGAGCAGGACGCCGTGCTGCGGGGCAGCGCGATGGGCTTCCCGGAGTTCAAGATCCGGGAGGATGAGGACGGCTCGCGCTACCGCGACTCCGAGCACGTCCACGGAACCTGTCCCGTGCTCTCCAACCGCCGCGAGGGAACCCTCGACCTGCATGTCCCGCCACCGAGGGGCAGCTGGAACGGCATGTCAGGCGCGGCAGTCTTCAGCGCCGGGCGAATCGTGGGGATCGTAGTGGTCCACCACCTGGACGACGGACCCGGACGGCTTGCGGTGAAGCGTGCCGACCGATGGGCCGAGAACCTCTCAACCACCGAACAGCGCGTGCTGGAAGGACTGTTGGAGAGCGCACTCGCTCCGGAACAGCTGCCGGACATCGTTCCCCGGGCCCGGTTCGGACTGGTCGAAAGCGGGTACGAGGAGCGGCACCCCTACCAGGCCGAGGCCCGTCGGACCATTGACGGAACGCCCGTCGCGGTTCAGGCGGAGCAGAGCCGGGCGACACCCGAGCCGATGGGGCCGGGGCAGCCTTTGGCGGTGGTGACCGACCCCTTCCAGCTGGAGGTACACCACGCGATCGACTCCCGGGCCACCGTTCTGCCGGCACTTCCCGCCTACGTGTCGCGCGAGCACGACCGCCGGCTCAAGGAGATAGTGGGACGGGCCGCCTCCGGTGTCAGCCAGATCGCGGTGCTGGTGGGCAGATCCTCGACCGGTAAGACCCGTGCCTGCTGGGAGGCCCTTCACCTGCTCCGCGAGCAGGACGAGCCCTGGCGGCTGTGGCATCCCATCGATCCCACCCGCCCCGACGCCGCCCTGGCCGAACTTGCCGACCTCGCCCCCCGCACCGTGATCTGGCTGAACGAGGCCCAGTTCTACCTGGCAGCGGATCAACTCGGTGAACAGGTCGCCGCAGGACTGCGAAACCTGTTGCGCGAACCGGCACGAGGACCGGTACTGGTGCTGGCCACCTTGTGGCCGAGCCACTGGAACACCCTGACCGCCCGCAGCGAAGCGGACCCACACGCTCACGCCCGGGAACTGCTGGACGGGCACAAGATCGACGTCCCGGACGCGTTCACGGGCCCTGACCTTGCCGCGCTGGCCGAGAAGGCCGGCGCCGATCCCCGGCTCGAGGAAGCGGTCGAACACGCTCTGGATGGCCAGATCACGCAGTTCCTGGCCGGGGCGCCGGTCCTGTTGGACCGCTACCGGGCGGCGCCACCAGCGACCAAGGCCCTGATCCACGCTGCCATGGACGCCCGCCGCCTCGGTGCCGGGCCGCGTATCCCTTTGATGTGGCTGGCCAATGCCGCCCCCGCCTACCTCACCGAACTCGAGTGGGACCGGGCAGACGACGACTGGCTGCAACAAGCCCTCGACTATGTCATCAAGCCCTGCAATGGCTTCCCCGGCATCCTCACCCCTGTCAAGACGGGTGCTCCCCGCAACCAGCGCCCCCATGTCACGGCTGCTTCCGGGCATCCCACCCGTGCCGGGCAGGGGCCGCTGTACCGGTTGGCCGACTACCTCGAACAGCACGGCCGCCACCACCGTGCCGACCGAGTCCCCCCGATCGGCTTTTGGACCGCGGCCGCTGTCCACGCCCACCCCACTGACCTTGCAACGCTCGGTGACGCCGCCTGGGACCGCGGTCTGTACCGGGATTCCGCCCAACTCCACAAACACGCCACCACCCAGGGCGATCCCCGCGCCGCGGCCAGCCTTGTCCGCAACCTCGACCCCACCGACCACCAGCACTTCGAATGGCTGCCGTGGGCGGCCGCCCGCGCCGCCCTCGACAACCCGGCCGCCGTGGCCGCCGCACAATGGGCCACCTCTCACGTTGCCCTCGACGTGGAAGCGGTGGCCCATCTGCTGCGCGCTCTGTGGGAGGTCGGGGCGCACGAGCAGATCCCCGTGTTGCTGGCCCGTGACCCGGCCGCCCGCGCAGCCCTCGACGACGCGGACGCCGTGGCCCGGCTGGTGGACAGTCTGCGCCAGGTCGGGGCGCATGAGCAGATCCCCGTGTTGCTGGCCCGTGACCCGGCCGCCTGCGCCGCCCTCGACAACCCGGATCGGCTGCTGCTCAGCCTGCGGGACGTCGGGGCGCACGACCAGGCCGCTGCCCTGGCCGACCGGGTCGCCGCCCACGTGGCCCTCGACAGCCCGACCGCCGTGGCCGGCGTGCTGAGCAGGCTGCGGGAGGTCAAGGCGTACGAGCAGGTCGGCGCATTGCTGGCTCGCGACCCGGCCGCCCACGTCACCCTCAACGACCCATCGGGCGTGGCCGGCCTGCTGGGGAGTCTGCACAAGGTCGGGACGTGGGCGGAGGCTACCGCGTTGCTGCCCCATGACGCGGCCGCTGTGGCCCGGCAGCAGGAGGGGCTGCGCAAGGTCCGGGCGTACGAGCAGGTCGGCGCATTGCTGGCCCGCGACCCGGCCGCCCACATCGCCCTCGACGACCCAGTCGGCGTGGCCCGCCTGCTGGAGAGTCTGCGCAAGGTTGGGGCGTACGAGCAGGTAGCCGCGTTGCTGGCTCGCAACCCGGCCGCCCACGTCACCCTCGACGACCCATGGGACGTGACCCGCCTGATCAACAGCCTGCACGAGCACGAGCAGGCCACCGCCCTGGCCGACCGAGCCGCAGCCCACGCCTCCGTCGACAAGAAGGGCGTGGTCGACCTGATCAACAGCCTGCGTGAGCACGGGCAAGCCACCGCTCTGGCCGACCGAGCCGCAGCCCAGGTTCCCCTCGACAACCCGAACGTCCTGTCCAATCTGCTGCACGTTTGGCGGAGGGCCGAGGCGTACGAGCAGCTCAGCGCGTTGCTGGCTCGGGACCCGGCCGCCCACATCGCCCTCGACAACCCATTCGGCGTGGCCTCGGTGCTGAAATACCTGCATGAGGTCGGGGCGCACGAGCAGGTCATCGCTCTGGCCAGTCGGGCCGCCGCCCACGCCGCCCTCGACAACCCGCATCTCGTGAGCGTGCTGCTGGACAGTCTGCATGAGGTCGGAGCGCACGAGCAGGTCTTCACTCTGGCCGGCAGGGCCGCCGCCCACGCCGCCCTCGACAGGTTCGGCGTGGTCGAGTTGCTGGACAGTCTGCGCGAGGTCGGGGCGCACGAGCAGGTCATCGCTCTGGCCGGCCGGGCCGCCGCCCACGCCTCTCTCGACGTCGCGCACGCCGGAGTGGACAGGCTGCTGAGCACCTTGCGGGAAATCGGGGCGCATGAGCAGGCCGGCGCCCTGGTCGACCGGCTTCCCGCCACAGGGTACTTCCAGGCGTTCATCAGAATCCGTGACCATCGGGAGCGGTTCAGGTTTGGACGGGAGCCGGACGGAAGTGCCGCCGATCCATGGGTGTGGGAAGACCTGGAGTGATCCGGGCGGCGGTACTCAATCCGAGAGACCGCGATTTCTCGGGCATCCCGCAGGGCGGGCCCGGCACATCGGCGGCAGACGGCCCAACTGTCCGCCTACGCACCGGACATGGAGCCCCGGCTGTGATCCGGATTCCGGCGGCATGCTCTGCGGCGTGGTCGGTCGGCGCTCCGCGAAATGAAGTCGACTCGGCAGGGGCCGCACCGGTAGATGTGATCCATGACTTCTGCCTTGGAAGAACTGCTGCCCAGCACGCGCCGCTCCTTGCTGCACCACATCGCCCGCGCACAGGCAGAAGGACGTACGCCGTCACTGGTCGCGGCGGTGGCGCGCGAGGGGCGGTTGGTGTGGTCAGGCTCCAGGAGTTCTGTGGACGGGCATACTCCGGACGCCGACACGCAGTACCGCATCGGGTCGATCACCAAGACCTTCACCGCCGTTCTGGTGATGCGGCTGCGCGACGAAGGGCTGCTCGACCTCAACGATCCCCTGGAGCGGCACCTTCCGGGGACGGGGGTCGGTGAGGTCACCATTTCCCAACTCCTGGGCCACACCGCGGGACTGAGCGCCGAGTCCCCCGCGCCCTGGTGGGAACGGACCCCCGGCATGCTTCGCCAGGGACTCGCCGATGTTCTCGGAGAGCGGCCCGTACTGCACCCAGCAGGACGGCGTCAC
The DNA here is from genome assembly GCF_044741745.1 of Streptomyces sp. NPDC088116. Lineage (NCBI taxonomy): Bacteria > Bacillati > Actinomycetota > Actinomycetes > Kitasatosporales > Streptomycetaceae > Streptomyces > Streptomyces sp. NPDC088116. The sequence goes on from NZ_JBIUTF010000005.1 coordinate 370,441, forward strand.
CACTACTCCAACCCCGGCTACACCGTCCTCGGTTCGCTCATCGAGGCGGTCCGCGGCAGTTCCTGGGGGGAGGTGCTACGGCGCGAGATTCTTGAACCGCTGTCCATGGACCGTACGACTCTGGCGCCTGTGGCTCCACACGCCGAGGGCTGGGCCGTGCATCCCTGGGCCGATGTGCTCCTGCCCGAGCCTTCCGTGGATCTCGGACTGATGGCGCCGGCCGGCCAGCTCTGGTCGACTGCCGCTGATCTCTGCCGCTTCGGCGTATTCCTCGCGGAGGGCGACGACACGGTGCTGAGTGCCGCGTCCGTGGCGGAGTTGCGGACGCCGTCCGTGCCGCCGGAGGCCGGGCAGTGGGGCGGAGGCTACGGGCTGGGGCTGCAATTGGCCGGCCAGGGCAGCCGGATCCTGATCGGACATGCGGGGTCGCTGCCCGGTTTTGTCGCCAGTCTGTGGGTGAGCGTGGAGGACGGAGTGGCCGCGGTGGCGCTCGCCAACGCCACCTCAGGGCCACCGGTCGGGGTGATCGCCGCCGAACTCCTCAACATCGTGGTGGATGCCGAACCGCGAATCCCCGCTCCGTGGCGTCCGCTGCCCGAGGTCGACCAGGCGCTGCTGAGCCTCACCGGGCCCTGGTACTGGGGCACGCAAACCTTCGGAATGAAGCTCACTGCGGACCGAGGCTTGGAATTGCACCCGCTGCGCGGCAATGGGCGTGGCTCCCGCTTTGTCTCCCAGCCGGATGACACCTGGACAGGCCTCGACGGTTACTACGCGGGGGAGACCTTGCGTGTGGTGCGGCGACCGGACGGCTCGGTGAACCATCTCGACCTCGGGTCGTTCGTGTTTACCCGTGAGCCGTACGACCCGGAGGCGGATGTGCCCGGCGGTGTGGACGAGGGAGGCTGGCGCGGCTCGGCGTCGTGAGGCCGGCCGGATGTTTCACGTGAAACAGGTGAGGCCGGGTCTTTGGTCCTGACGAGCCGCAGAAGCCAGGCGTGCCCCGGGCTTCACCTGGTGCACGGCTGAATCCTCGGGTCAGAGCGACAGCTTGAAGCCCACGTGAGAGGCGGTGAAGCCCAGCCGTTCGTAGAAGCGATGAGCGTCGGTACGACTGGCGTCGGAGGTCAGCTGGATCAGTTGGCAACCCTGGCGCCGGGATTCATCGACCGCCCATTCGATGAGCGCGGTTCCAAGCCCACTACCGCGCTCGTCGGCGTGGATGCGTACGGCCTCGACGATCGAGCGGGTGGCGCCGCGCCGCGACAGCCCGGGGATGACCGTCAACTGGAGCGTGCCGACCACCCGGCCTTCGCGAACGCCCACCATCACATGCTGGTTCGGGTCGTGGGCCAGGCGCTCGAATGCGGCGGTGTACGGAGTGAGGTCGTCCGGGGATTCTCTTTGCGCGCCCAGCGGGTCGTCCGCAAGCATCGCCACAATGGCCGGGATGTCATCGGAGGCCGCGGGGCGTATCTCCAGATCGCTCATGATCCGCAGACTACGCCGGGAGTCGCGGCTTCGAGGGGGTGCGCTGGTCAGCCCGTCGCCAGGCTCAGTGGCGCGAAATTCCGGGTCCGGTCACCCGGCAGATCCGGGATGCCATGGACCATCACCGTCGTGAGGAGAGCCGTCTCCAGGCCGTGCTCCTTCACCCAGTCCAGCAACTCCTTGTGGCGTGTGTCGATGTCCACCCGTGTGGGGCGGTCGGGGCACGTGGCGAGCGAGGAGACCAGCGCTTTCGCCGTCTCCGTGTCCCGGGCGATCAGTGGGCCGACGACCTCCATTTCCGAAGTGGACCAGGCCGCCGCGAATCCGGTGATGGTGGAGCCTTCCTCCGCGACCCTGATGCGGTCTGTGGAGCTGGGAAGGCGCGTGATCATATGGGTGCGGTCCACTCCCAGGACCTTGGTATCCAGGCGGACCAGGGCCGCCAGGTCATGTGCGGTCGCGGGCCGGGTAGTCGCCCGTGGCGCACGTTCCGGGAAGCGGAAGAATCCGCGTACCCTCTCCACGCTGCCGGCGTCGGTGAATCCGAGTTGCTGGTAGAGCGGTCGGCCGTACGACGTGGCATAGAGAGCGAGCGGAGTGTCTCCCGCCTCCTGCAGTACATGCGTCATCAGTCGTCGCCCGAGGCCCTGCCGGGCATGCCGCCCGGCGACGAGCAGCATGCCGACAGCCGCAAGGCCCTGGCCGCGCGGGGGACCAGGGCGGCCAGAGCCGGTGGAACCGGCGGAGCGGTCAGAGGGCTCCTGGAGCGGCCCGTAGGAACTGACCACGCAGGTGGCGGCCAGCCCTTCACCGTCCGGTTCTGTGATGCCGTATCCGTGACCGGCTGTCAGCAGAAAGCGCCACCTGCGTTCCTCGCGAGCCCAGCCTCTGTCCTCGGCGAGGTCCGCGCAGGATGTGAGGTCTGCCATGGTCAGGCGCCGGATGGGAAGGGTGGCGTGCGATGTCGGCATGTGGATCAGGCTGACGGAGCTGACGCCCCTTCGTCCATTCCTTTCCGGAAGGAGATGGCCGGGGCATGGGTTGTTTCACGTGAAACACGATGGTTTCACGTGAAACAAGGCTCACTCTTCAGTCGTCCGACGAGCTTCTGTCGACGGGGATCAGTCACACGTACTAACCTCCGCCTACATGGCGAGCCCACGCAGACTGCATCTCTTCGACCTCGACGGAACGCTTATTCGTGGTTCCGCTGCCGCAGTGGAGATCTCCCGGCAGCTGGGACTGAGCGCCGAAATCGCCGAGCTCGAACGTGACTTCGCGGCCAGAGGGCTGGCGGCGGACGAGTTCGCGGTCCGTGCCCGGGAGTTGTGGGCGGAACTCACCGCGGTGCACGTATCGGCGGCCTTCAAGGGGGCGCCGTGGCTCACCGGCATCCGTGAGGTCTGGGCGGATATCCGGAAGCAAGGGGATTACTGTGCCGTTATCTCCCTCTCGCCCGACTTCTTTGTCTCGCGACTGCTGGACTGGGGCGCGCATGCCGCCCACGGTTCCCGCTGGCCGGTTCTGCCTTTCACCGAGCCGATCGACCGGACGGGCATTCTCAACCCGGCGGCGAAGGTGAAGATCACGAACCGGCTGTGTGCAGAGTTCGGGGTAGGTCTGGACGACTGTGTTGCCTATGGTGATTCCATGTCGGACGCGGACCTCTTCGCCATGGTGCCCAGGGCGGTGGCGGTGAATGCGGATCACCATCTGGCGGGGCTGGCCACGCACGCGTACGCGGGAGGCGATCTGCGTGAGGCCTATGAACTGGTCCGCCTCCAGCGGTAATACGCTGACCCAAGGGTGTTGTGGAAAGCGCGGTCGGAGTCGGTGGGTGAGTACGGGAGCAATGCAGCGTAACGGTAAATCCGGTGCTCATGGCCGGACTTCGCGCTCTTTGTCCCATACGGCGATGTGCTCTGCCATGCTGCGACGGCCGGGACTGCGGACAATGTCACACTCCTCCGCCTCATGCCCGAATTGGGGGTATGGCGGAGGTTAATGTGGACTGCCAACAGTCCCAGTCAGAGCGGGGAATTGCTAGCGCATTCCGGATAGCGGAAGTGCGTAGACCGACCGAAAGATGTTCGAGGCGAGGCACACCATGGACGCTCCGACCACCACGTCGGCCGAGAACGGCACCTCCGGGGACAACAACTCTTCCGGGAGCAACCGCACTTCCAGCCGCTCTTCCAACGACACCGGAGGGGGCGGCTGGTTCGCCCCGCGCAAGGCACCACGCACCGGGGGGCGCACAGAACCCCAGCCGGACTCCGCGACGACCGACGGTCCGGCGGACACGCCGGACCGGGGGCGAATACCCGTCCCGAGCCGCTCGCTCGCCTCCATACGCCCGGTGGGTCGTTCCGTACCGACTCGCCACGAGGGCTCAGAAGGGCACGACACGCGTCCTGGCGGCCCCCAGCAGCCGGCGCCGGTGGACGACGTCCCGGATGCCTTCCGGCCGCGTAACAAGGGCTTCCGTGACGGGGACGGGCCGGCTCCCCACCCGCTGGTCCACGACGGCCCCGGCCTGATGACGGACGGCGCCGGTCGCCCGGTCCCCGAGGCTGCCGCAGAGGCCGCTGTACGGTCCGCCGACGCGCGACCGGAGTTCGTACCGTCCGGTGCTTCCACGCAGCCCGGCGTCGAACGGTCCGAGCCCGCGGAGCCCGGCTTCGCACAGCCTCCAGCCGCCGCGTCGCTTCCGCCGGAGGCCCCGGTATCGGCCGCACTGCCCCCTGAAGCCCCGGCTCCCGCTCTGCCCCCCGAAGCCCCGGCTCCGCCTCCTGCGGCCCCTGCCCCGGCCACCGGGTCTCCGGCCCCGCAGCCGTCCGCGGTCATTCCGCCCGCAGCCGCCTCCGCCGAGGACCGCGACGCGTCCCCCGACGCGATCCTCGTCCGCCGCACTCTGGCCGAGATCGCGCCCGTCTCCGACCAGTTGACCTCCTACTTCTACGCGCTGCTCTTCGTCCGCCACCCCGATCTGCGCAGCCTGTTCCCCGTAGCCATGGACACCCAGCGCGACCGGCTCCTCAAGGCGCTGCTCACCGCGGCCGAGCACATGGACTCCCCGGCCGTCCTCACCGACTACCTCCGCCAGCTGGGCCGCGGACACCGTAAGTACGGCACCCAGGCCACGCACTACCCGGCCGTCGGAGAGGCTCTCATCGGCGCGCTGACCCGCTACGCCACCACGACCTGGGACGACGAGACCGAGGGCGCCTGGGTCAGGACGTACACGACCATCTCGCAGATCATGATCGACGCGGCGGCCGAGAACGAGCAGTACGCCCCGGCCTGGTGGCAGGCCGAGGTGGTCTCGCACGAACTGCGCACCCCCGACATCGCCGTGGTCACCGTCCGCCCGGACCAGCCGTACTCGTTCCTCGCCGGGCAGTACACGAGCGTGGAGACACCGTGGTGGCCGCGCGTCTGGCGTCACTACTCCTTCGCCTCGGCGCCCCGCCCCGACGGCCTGCTGGCCTTCCACGTCAAGGCGGTTCCGGCCGGCTGGGTCTCCAATGCCCTGGTTCACCACGCCCGCCCCGGCGACATCCTGCGCCTCGGCCCTCCGGCCGGCTCCATGACCGTCGACCACAGCACCGACAGCGGCCTGCTCTGTCTGGGCGGAGGCACCGGCATCGCGCCGATCAAGGCGCTTGTCGAAGATGTCGCCGAGCACGGACACAGGCGCCGGGTCGAGGTCTTCTACGGCGCGCGCAGCGACCAGGACCTGTACGACATCGAGACCATGCTGCGGCTCCAGAGCGCGCATCCCTGGCTCGCGGTACGCCCGGTGGTCGCCGAGGGGCCCACTCAGGGCCTGACGGGACAGATTCCCGAGGCAGTACGCGACCACGGCCCCTGGCATGAGTTCGACGCGTATCTGTCCGGTCCCCCCGGGATGATCCGCAACAGCCTCGACGCGCTCAGGGCTGCTGGTATCCCGCTCGAGCGAATCCGTCACGACTCCCTCGACGCCCTGGTGGCGGCCGACTAGAACCGGCCGTCCCGGACCGCCTCGGGGCATGCCCGGTGGCGGTCGGCGCGGACCGGCCAGGTCAGCCCAGGTCGGGCGCGTGCATCGCGCGTACGCCCTCGATATTGCCGTCCAGGTAGTGCCGCAGAGACAGCGGTACGAGATGAACGGCGGCGATCCCGACCCGGCTGAACGGCACCCGGACGATCTCGTACTCGCCGCACGGCTCCTCGATCTCGGGGCCGTGCCGCAGCGAGGCGTCCATCGACTCCAGCCGGCAGACGAAGAAATGCTGCACCTTCACGCCGGTCACCCCGCCGTCGGCGATGTGCTCCACGGTGTCGACGAAGCAGGGCACCACATCGAGGATCTTGGCGCCGAGTTCCTCGTCCACCTCACGGTGGAGGGCGTCCACGACGGTGGCGTCCGACGACTCGACGCCGCCGCCGGGAGTGAGCCAGTAGGGATCCACTCCGGGTTTGGTGCGTTTGATCAGGATCAGGTCGTCGCCGTCGAGCAGGATGGCGCGTGCGGTGCGCTTGACCACGGGCCGTTCGGTCATGGGAAGAGGTTCGCCCGTGACAGGGGTTCTGAAACTACCGCCGGCCCTGCTGTCACCAGTCCACCGCAGCGCGCAGCAGCCACTCGTGCGCCCGCGCGACCGGCGGCAGGGAGAGGGTTCCGGTGCGTACGACCAGGAAGTAGGTGCGCAGCGGGGGCACCGGCGGATCGAGCAGAGCGACCACTTCCCCGCGCTCCAGCGCCCCCTCGCAGAGATAGCGGGGCAGCACGGCCAGTCCCGCACCCGCCGTCGCGCACTCCAGGACGGCCCGCAGATCGGGGGCGATGACGGTCCCGGCGGCGGCCGGACGGGAGTCGAAGACGGCCGACCAGTAGCGGGAGACGAGCGGCAGCGACTCGTGTACTTCCACCACCGGGAGTTGCTCCAGCACCACATGCCCCTCGCGCAGCACGTTGTGACCCAGCCGTGCGGCCCAGCGGGGCGCCGCGATCAGCACGTGTTCCTCGTCGCAGAGCGGAGTCGCGGTCAGCAGTCCGCCGCGTGGCCGGGCCGTCGCGATGGCCAGATCATGATGTCCGGCGGCCAGCCCTTCCAGGGTTTCCTCGGCGTTTCCGAAGAACGACGCGCGCAGCGCGAGGCCCTGGGCGATGAGCGGGGTGAGTGCGGGAAGCGCGCGCAGGGAGGTGAACTCCGGGGGACCGGCCAGGTGGAGTGTCCGTACGCCGGAATCCTCGTCGAGCCCGGTCTCGGCGATCTCGACCAGTGCGTCGAGGTGGGGCGCCGCCCGGTGCGCCAGTTCGTCGCCGATCGTCGTGGGGGTGACGCCACGGGCCTGACGCAGGAAGAGCGGGCGGCCCAGCTGTCGTTCGAGGGTTCTGATCTGCCCGGTCACCGCGGGCTGGGAGAGGCCCAGCAGCGCCGCGGCGCGGGTGAAGGAGCCGGCGCGGTGCACGGTGACGAAGGTACGCAGCAGAGCCAGGTCCACGTCCCGCTCTCCCGTCTCGAACCTTGCCTTCGAGGCAACTCCGGACCGTTAACTATAAATAAGTCGATAGGTTGCTGTCGCTACTGTGATTGGACACTGACGCAGAGTCAACTAGCCTTGGGCAAATGGTTCTCCGCGCGTGGAACCTGGGGCGGCCCGAGCCACGAGGGGGGAGGCTCGGACCGCCCGTATTCAGTTCAGCGAGCTGCCTCGTCCAAGGCGCGCAACACGTCCGCGACCAAGTCCTCGGCGTCCTCGGCTCCGACGGAGAACCGGATGAAGCCTTCCGGTACGGCGTCGCCGCCCCACCGTCCGCGACGCTCCGCCGTGGACCGTACGCCGCCGAAGCTCGTCGCGTCGTCCACGAGGCGCAGCCCGTCCAGGAAACGCTCGGCCCGGCCCCGGTCGGGTAGCACGAAGGACACCACGGAGCCGAAGCGCCGCATCTGCCGGGAGGCGACGCGGTACGAAGGGTCGTCGGGCAGGCCCGGGTAGCGCAGCCCGCTCACCTCGTCACGTTCCTCCAGCGCGCGGGCCAGCGTCAGGGCGGTCGCGCACTGCCGGTCGACGCGCAGTTGGAGCGTGGCCAGCGAGCGGTGTGCGAGCCAGGCCTCCATCGGCCCCGGAATCGCCCCGACGACCTTGCGCCAACGCCGTACGCCCGCCGCCAGTTCCGGATCGCCGCTGGTCACATGGCCGAGCAGGATATCGCCGTGGCCCGTCATTCCCTTGGTGTCACTGGCCACGGAGAAGTCCGCGCCCAGCTCCAGCGGTCGCTGGCCCAGCGGGGTGGCGAGCGTGTTGTCGACGGCCACCAGAGCGCCGGCGGCGTGCGCCTCGCGGACCAGGCGCCGTACGTCACAGACATCGAGCCCGGGGTTGGACGGCGTCTCGATCCAGAGCAGCCGCGCCCCGTCCAGGACACGCAGTTGGGCACCGTCCCCGGTCGGCGCGGTCCGCACCTCCACGCCGTACGCCTCGAGACGCTCCCGCAGCAGTGGCAGGGCCTGATACCCGTCGTTCGGCAGGACGACCGCGTCGTCGGCTCGCAGCTGGGAGAAGAGGACCGCGGAGATCGCGGCCATTCCGGAGGCGAAGGCGACGGTCTCGACCGGCTCCCCCGGTGCTTCCAGCTCGCCGATGGCCCGTTCCAGATGGGTCCAGGTCGGGTTCTCGTCCCGGCCGTAGGTGTACGGGCCCGTCGGCTCGCCCGGCAGATGGAAGTGGGCGGCGAAGACCGGTCCGGGCAGGGTCGGTTCGTGTCTCACCGGGTCGGGCAGCCCGGCCCGTACCGCTCGTGTGCCGTCCCCGATGGTCATGCGGCCTCCTCGATCGCGTCTCGTACGGTGGCGAGGAGCCCGTCGCACGCCGCCTCCACCATTTCCAGGCACTTCTCGAATCCGTCCATACCGCCGTAATACGGATCGGGCACTCCGAGGTCCATGGGCCGAGCGGCGCCGGACCGCGTGTCCGGCGGGTCGTCCAGCGGCCCCACGGCGGGGTCGTAGGAGCGCAGCAGCCGTACTTTCGCGGCGGCCTCGGGCGTCGGCGCCAGTCGCCGCAGCTCCCGCAGATGTCCTTCGTCCAGCGCGATCACCAGGTCGAGAAGCGGGAACCACGAGGCGCGGAACCGCCGTGCGGAGTGGTCGCTCGGGTAGCCGCGCGCGTTCAGGACGGACAGGGCGCGCGGATCGGCGCCGTCCCCCTCGTGCCAGCCGTCGGTGCCGGCGCTGTCCACCTCGACCCGGCTGTCCAGCCCTGCCTCCGTCAGCCGTGCGCGGAAGACAGCCTCGGCGATGGGAGAGCGGCAGATGTTGCCCGTGCAGACGAAGCAGACGCGGTACGCGGAACTCATGAGGCGGTCAGTCCTTGTCGTCGGGGAGCACGATATTCAGCGCCCACGACACGATCGAGATGATCAGGCCACCGAGCACGGCCGCCCAGAAGCCGTCCACGTGGAAGCTCAGGTCCAGCGTGTCGGCGAGCCACGAGGTCAGCAGCAGCATCAGGGCGTTGACCACCAAGGTGATCAGCCCGAGTGTGAGGATGAACAAGGGCAGCGTCAGCAGCTTCACGACCGGCTTGACGATGAAGTTCACCAGGCCGAAGATCAGGGCCACGAGCACCAGCGTCAGTGCCTTCTTGCCTGTGGTGCCGCCGGTCAGCGTGATGTCCGCGATCAGCCAGATCGCCACCGCCAGGGCTATCGCGTTGGCCAGCGTCTTGACTACGAAATTCTTCATGTGTCTGATCGTGGCATGAAGGCATTCCGACTGGATGAGCTGGAGGCGGAGCGCGCCGCCAACAACGGTGCGTATCTGCAGTTTGTGCGGGAACGCACCATGTCCGTGGGCCTGTACGCCCTGGACGCGGGCGAGACCGACCCGCAGCAGCCGCACCGGCAGGACGAGGTGTACTTCGTCGTGAGCGGCCGGGCCTCGATCACGGTCGGAATGGAGACCACACAGGTCGGCAGGGGCAGCGTCGTCTACGTACCCGCCGGAGTGGCGCACAAGTTCCACCACATCACGGAGGACCTGCGGGTGATGGTCGTCTTCTCTCCGCCCGAGAGCTGACGGTACCCCTCAGCTCCGTCTCAGGGTCGGATCAGGGGAGATCAAGGGATACGAGGCCCCCGTGGTCGCCGCCGCGCCTCTAGCATCGAGGGCGTAGGGCAGATTCGTGCGGCACTGGGCGAAGCGAGGTAAGGACGATGGCGGTTCGGGAGATGTTCACGGGGTTGCCCTGGTGGGTGAAGTGGATCGCGGTGCCCGCGATCGTCGTCGTCCTGTTCGGCGGGCTGATCATGAGCGTGCTGACGTTCCTGGTGGGAGTGGTGTTCAAGCTGCTGCTTCTGGTCGCTCTGGTCGGCGGACTGATCTATGTCGTACGGAAGTTCATGTCGTCCTCGTCCTCGCGTGGCGACTGGTAGGGCAGGCAGCCCGTACGCCTATTAGCCCGCCCGGGGGAAAGGTGAACGGGAAACCAACCCTGGCCCTGACCTGCCCCTAGAGTGGCAAATCTCTGCCGCACCCTGGGAAAGCAGCATCGACGATCGCCCGGACCATTGGTTTGTGCGATCTTTTTGGGCGGGGCCTCAGGGTTCCTCGGGTCCGCTCAGGTTCCTCCGGTTCCTTGGTCCCCCAGGAGTGTGGTGGCGCGCGGGGGCGGCCCCCGCGGGCGGGCGTTCGCCCGTCAGCACGCCTGGGGGTGACCTTTGGCCACAGCTCCACCCACCGCGGCTCCTACCTTGATCGGTTCGGTGCAGCGGGCTCTGCGCCTGTTGGAGTCGGCGGGCTCCCATCCGGACGGAGCGCCCGCGAAACAGCTCGCGCGTGAGACCGGACTCCATCTCCCCACCGCCTACCACCTGCTGCGCACTCTGACGCACGAGGGCTATCTCCGCCGGGAGAGAGGCGTTTTCGTACTCGGTGACGAGGTGCAGCGGCTGGCACGCTGCGAAGTCGCGCGCAACGGTCGCGACAGGATCGCCGACTCGCTGGGCCGCTGGCGCGACGCGCTCGGCGCCCCGGTCTACTTTGCGGTCTACCGCGAGGGTGAGATCGAACTCATTTCCATGGCCGACAGCCCCGCGGCTCCCGCCGTCGCCCAATGGGCCGACCTCCGGGAGACGGCCCATGCCCATGCCATCGGGCAGTGTCTGCTGAGCCAGCTCGACGAGGAATCCCGCCGCGATCACCTGGACCGCCATCCCGTCCGCCAGCTCACGCCCTACTCCGTGCCGGACCGGAGCGCCCTGCTGGAGCGCATCGGCTCCCTGGGGCGGATAGAGCCGGTGGTGGAGCGTCAGGAGTATGTGCTGGGCACGGTCTGCGCGGCCGTGCCGATCACGGTCGGCTCCACAGCGGCCGCTATGGCTATTTCTGTACCCTTCCACCAGCAGGAGCGGCTACTTCCGGCGATCGAATGGTTACGCAGAGAGATTGGATCGCTCCTGAGCTCGCTAACCTTCTCTATCAGTATCTGAAAAACTACTCCTTGTGATCCGCTAGCGCGTACAGCACGATTGCGTCAAGAGGGTCAACGGGGATCATTCCCAGCCAATGCTTCATCTACTCCGGAGTGCACGATGCGCGAGTCGGTCCAGGCCGAGGTCCTGATGAGCTTCCTCGTCTCCGAGGAGCTCTCGTTCCGGATCCCGGTGGAACTCCACTATGAGATGGGGGATCCCTACGCCGTGCGGATGACCTTCCATCTGCCCGGCGACGCCCCTGTCACCTGGACCTTCGGGCGCGAGTTGCTGCTTGACGGCATCAATACGCCCAGCGGGGACGGCGATGTGCATATCGCCCCGACCGCGCCCGAAGATCTCTCCGACGTTCATATCCGGCTCCAGGTCGGCGACGATCACGCACTGTTCCGGGTGAGTGCCGCGCCGCTTGTGGCCTTCCTCGACCGTACGGACCGACTGGTCCCGCTCGGTCAGGAGCGCACCCTCGGAGACTTCGAGGGAAACCTGGAGGAGGAACTCGGTCGCATCCTCGCCGAGGAGAACGCCGGCTGAAACGAGAAAACTGAAATGAGAAAGCGGACGGGCCCGGACGGTGCATACCGTTCGGGCCCGTCCGCATGTCCCCCAGACCGGTCCCGGGGCGACACGAGCCTTCCGCCCGTGGGCCGCCGGGACGTGCGGGCTACTTCTTACGGCGTCGACCGCTGCCGCCGAGCCCACGTACCGATGTGTTCTGCGTCGACGACGAGGAGACCGTCTCCGGCTCCGCCGACCTCGGTCCCGGTGTCGCAGCCGGCACGGGTCGTGCGGCCCCCTGCCCCGCGGTCCCCTGTGCCGCGTTCCCGGGGCCCGCCGACTCCGGGCCGGGGGACGGCAGGGCCGGGGCCGGACTTCCCGGCGCCGAGCGGTCGGCGGAGACCACCAGCGCCGCCAGTGCCGTGGTCACCGGCACCGAAGCGACCAGGCCGATCGAGCCCACCAGTGTTCGGACGATCTCTTCCGCCACCAGCTCGCTGTTGGCGACCGTGCCCATGCTCGACTGTGCGATCGAGAAGAGCAGCAGCAGTGGCAGCGCCGCACCCGCGTAGGCGAGGACGAGCGTATTCACCACTGAGGCGATGTGGTCCCGGCCGATCCGGATGGCCGCCCGGTAGAGGGCGCGCGGGCCCATCGACGGGTCCGCCTGGCGCAGTTCCCAGACCGCCGAGGTCTGTGTCACCGTCACGTCGTCGAGGACGCCGAGCGAGCCGATGATGACTCCCGCCAGCAACAGGCCGCTCATGTCGATCTCGGGATAGAGGCCGTGAATCAGGCCGGTGTTGTCATCGGTGTTGCCGCTCAGACTCGCCCAGCCGATGAAAAGCGACCCCAGCAGTCCGATCAGCAGCAACGAGATCAGTGTGCCGAGGACCGCGACGGAGGTACGAGCTGTCAGACCGTGGCACATATAGAGCGCGATCAGCATGATCGCGCTGGCCCCGATCACCGCCACGATCAACGGATTCGAACCCTGCAGAATCGCGGGCAGGATGAACAGAGTCAGCACCGCGAACGAGACGGAGAGGGCGACGAGCGCCATGACACCGCGCATCCGTCCCACCACGACGACCGCGAGTGCGAAGATCCCGGCCAGCAGGGCCATGGGGAACTTACGGTTCACATCCGTCACGGAGTACTGAAGATCACGGGGAGCGTCGGGGGCGTAGGCCACCACAACGCCTTGTTTCACGTGAAACTGCCGAGGCGCGTCCGGCTGGACGACCTCGAGGAAGGTCCGTCCCTTGTCCTTGCCGGTCGTGACCTCGATCGTCGCCTTCTTGCACCTCCCGGTCTCCGCCTGCTGTGCCCCACGCCCCTGAGGCGTCGAGGTGTCACCGGTCGACGGCACCTGGGCGGCGTTCACGTCCTTGCAGTCGATCTGTTCGAGCTGCACCACCCTTCCCTGCTCCGTCTGCCGGTCGAAGCCGACACCGGTGCGCTCGTGCGACGGCGCACCACCGGGCCAGAGCACGGCGAGCCCGACCACCACGGCGGCCGCGAAGGGAATCAGGACCGCCGCGATGACTTTGCGAAGGTGCTGGGAGACCGGAGCGGCGGGTCCATGGCTGTGCGAGTGGCCATGCGGATCGTGGGACTGCTGTGGTGGGGTCACCGACCGATCATCGCAAGAAAGCTCAGCGAACAGTGCCCCCTCTGTTCAGCACGCCAGAAATGACGCTAGCGTGGGGGCACCTTTGCACACGCGGGAGCTCGGAGCACCGGGCTGAGAGGGCGCTGACTGTGTAGGCCCGGGAGCATCTCCTGGACCCCTGCGCTGCGCCGACCGCTGAACCTGTTACCGGGTAATGCCGGCGTAGGGAGTAGGTCTTATGACCCATCAGGACACACACACGCCTGCCTCCGGCTCGGAGACTCCGAGCGAGGCCGGAAAGCCCATCGGCTGGCACAAGGGATACATCGAGGGTTCACGCCCGGATCTTCATGTGCCGGTCCGCCAGGTGCACCTCACCAACGGGAGGGACGTGACGCTGTACGACACGTCCGGCCCGTACACCGACCCCACCGTCGACACCGACGTACGCCACGGCCTCGAGCCGCTGCGGGAGAACTGGATCATCGGGCGTGGGGACACCGAGGAATACGCGGGCCGCCCGGCCCGCCCGGAGGACGACGGGCTCAAGCACACGCCGTCACGCGGGGGACTTCCCCGGAGCGGAGCGGCCGATCTGCGGGGTCTGGACGCGGTCTTTCCCGGCCGGCAGCGCCGGCCGCGCCGGAGCCGGAACGGGCAGGCGGTGACCCAGCTCACGTATGCCCGCCGCGGCGAGATCACCTCCGAGATGGAATACGTCGCGATCCGGGAGAACGTGTCCCCGGAGGTCGTCCGCGAGGAGATCGCCGCAGGCCGCGCCGTACTGCCGGCCAATGTCAACCACCCGGAGATCGAGCCGATGATCATCGGCAAGCGATTCCTGGTGAAGGTCAACGCCAACATCGGCAACTCGGCCGTCACGTCCTCCATCGAGGAGGAGGTGGAGAAGATGACATGGGCGACCCGCTGGGGCGCCGACACGGTCATGGACCTCTCCACCGGCCGCAATATCCACACCACCCGCGAGTGGGTGCTGCGCAACTCCCCCGTGCCCATCGGCACCGTGCCCCTCTACCAGGCGCTCGAAAAGGTCGACGGCAAGGCCGAGGAGCTGACCTGGGACATCTACAAGGACACGGTCATCGAGCAGGCCGAGCAGGGCGTCGACTACATGACGGTCCACGCCGGTGTGCTGCTGCGGTACGTGCCGCTGACGGCCCGCCGTAAAACGGGCATCGTCTCGCGCGGCGGCTCGATCATGGCCGCGTGGTGCCTCGCGCACCACAAGGAGTCGTTCCTGTACGAGAACTTCGAGGAGCTGTGCGAGATCCTCGCGGCGTACGACGTGACGTACTCCCTGGGTGACGGCCTGCGGCCGGGATCCATCGCGGACGCCAACGACGAGGCGCAGTTCGCCGAGCTGCGCACACTGGGGGAACTGAACTCGACGGCCAAGCGGCTGGGTGTACAGACGATGATCGAAGGCCCGGGACATGTCCCGATGCACAAGATCAAGGAGAACATCGACCTTCAGCAGGAGATCTGCGAGGAGGCGCCGTTCTACACACTCGGCCCGCTGACGACGGATGTGGCTCCGGCGTACGACCACATCACCTCCGGCATCGGGGCAGCGATGATCGCGTGGTGGGGCACGGCGATGCTCTGCTACGTCACGCCCAAGGAACACCTCGGCCTGCCGGACCGCGACGACGTCAAGACGGGTGTCATCACCTACAAGATCGCGGCTCATGCGGCGGACCTCGCCAAGGGGCACCCGGGGGCACAGGACTGGGACGACGCACTCTCGGACGCGCGGTTCGAGTTCCGCTGGGAGGACCAGTTCAATCTGGCTCTCGATCCGGACACGGCGCGGGAGTTCCACGACGAGACCCTGCCGGCTGAACCGGCGAAGACCGCGCACTTCTGCTCGATGTGCGGGCCCAAGTTCTGCTCGATGAAAATCAGCAGGAGCATCACGGAGCAGTTCGCTCCTGACCTGGCAACCTCTGCTTCGGCCGAGGAAGTGGAGGCAGGGATGCTGGAGAAGTCCAAGGAGTTCGCGGCGAGCGGCAACCGCGTGTACCTCCCCCTGGCCGACTGAGCGCGGCAGCGGGGCACCGCGGAGCGGCTGGGAGCCGCCAGGGACCGGGGCACGGGCCGGAGCTACTCCGGCTTGTGCTCCGGCCCGCCGAAGTCGGGGCTGGTGAAGTCCGGGCTGGAGAACGTCGGGCGCCGGCCGGCGGTGGAGCCCTCGCCGGGGCTGGAGTAGTTCGGGCGGCTGTAGCCGATCGTGGGGAGGCTCTTCACCGAGCGGGGCGGCCCCGGGGCGGCCGGGTCGGAGCTGGGGTCGGCCAGGGCGGCCCGGAGGAAGGGCAGGATGCCCCGCTCCAGCAGGGCGTGGCGCCAGGCTTCTCGTGCCCGGCCCACCTCGTCCGGCAGTTCCCCGCCACCCGGTTCCTCGGCCGGGAGCTGGGTCGCTCCGTTGCGCAGGGCCGTGATCAGCAGGCCGACCGCGGCGGCCAGGATGCCTACCACGGTGATGGCACCGAAGAACCAGCCGACGGCCAGCATGCTGTTGGCGAAGGCGGGCGCCGGATCCAGTGCTTTGAGGAGGTAGCCGACGAGCAGGAAGATCGCCGCCGCGGTACCTCCGAGAACCGGCACCAGCACGGTGATGACGGCTGCGAACCCCGCGCCGGATCCCGTCCCTTCGCTCTTGTCCGGCTCCAGGACGGAATCGCGGACTGAGGCGGCGGAGGCCGGTGAGCGGGATTCCTCGCGAATCGTCGCGTAATGCTCGTACTCGGCGGCGGCGGCCGTGCTGATCAGCGCCGTGGCGTTCAGGGCCATGGTGCGCAGTTGCTCGGCGTTGAGCCGCTTCCCGACCTCGGCGAGGTCGGGACGGTCATGCGCGTTGCGTAGTGCGTCGTCGAGGATCCGCTCGAAATCCGCGCGATCCTCGCTCAGCAGGTGCGGAGCGCTGTTCATATGCATCCCCCGATACTCCGTAAGGCCGACTCGCCCGTGTGGAACGGGCAGTTGGCGGAAACGGAGGAGAGCCTGCTACGGATAAGCCGATGGTAGAGCTGTTTCGGCTCGACGTGACAGGGGGTTTGCGTAAATCACACGTCCGCGTGGATTCAGTTGTCCAGCGGAAGCTGTACCACCAGCAGCTTTCCCGCCATCGTGACGCCACCGTCCATGGCGATGGCAAGTCCGTCGGCATATACGTGCGGCCCTTCCACCGCCGGGCCCGAGTCGTCTTCGTCGTCCGACGCGTCTTCTGTGCCGACTTCGCCGAGGAGATAGGGAATCGGACTGTGGCCGTGGACGACCCGGTGGCCGCCGTACCGGGAGAGCAGTTCCTGAACGGCCTGCGGGCCGCCCTCGTCACGGAACGCGAAGCGTTTGGTGAGCTTGCGGAACAAATCCCAGCATTCGTCGGCGTCATTGCGGGTGAGGATTTGATGAACGGTCTCGTTCACGTCCTCGATGGTGGATCCGTAGTCCAGATAAGCCGTGGTGTCGGAGTGCATCAGCAGATGCCCGTCCTGCTCGACGACCGCGTCGAGCCGGGACATCCACTGGAGATGGACATCCTGGAGGCGCTCCATGTCGGTGCGCTGGCCGCCGTTGAGGAGCCACGCGGCCTGGAAGGTGGCGGTACCCGCACCGGAGTTGACGTGGGTGTCGCCGAACCGCTTCGCGCCGATGAGCAGCAGTTCGTGATTGCCCATCAGGGCCTTGCAGTAGCCGCCGGCGGCGGCCGCCTCGGCGGAGAGCCGCATGACGAGGTCGATGACGCCGATGCCGTCGGGGCCGCGGTCGGTGAAGTCGCCGAGGAACCAGAGACGGGCGTTGCCCGCCGCCCAGTGGCCGTCCGCGTCGATGAGGTTCTGCTCGGACAGCGCGGCGACGAGCTCGGCGAGGTAGCCGTGTACGTCGCCGACGACATAGAGCGGGCCGTGACCGTCGGGCCCGCTCGTCTCGGCGGCGGCCACGGGCACTTGGAGCGTGTCCCCGCGGTTGATCACCGGCAGATCGCGTGCGGTGGGCGTGTAGCCCTCCGGCGGCTCGTTGTTCGGGACCGCGTTGCCGGGATGCCCCGACGGGCCACCGGCAACGGGGCCCGTCTCCCCGGGCTCTCCTGACTGCACGGGAACCTGGGCGTAAGGCGGTACGCGGAAGTCGCGCAACGTCGCCGTACGCACCACAGGTCCCTGGCCGGCCCCCTGTGTCATCGACCCCTCCACCACCGTCGTGCCGCCGTACACCTCTCGGCCCTCGCCGGTCCGGTGGGGGTGAGCCCACCGGCGATAAGACAAGGTCCGTGGTGTCGTGCGCCCATCATAGGAATGCCGCTCGCCCTCTGTGACGCACCAGGGGTGGTGAATCCGATTGCACCGCCGGATCTACGACCGTTTTCGCATGGGTCATCCGATATGCGAATGGTCTGGTCCTTCGGAGATCCCCTGGGTGACTCGGTCAATCGCCCGTGGGGGACCGGGGCGCGCTCACCGTGGTGCGTGGCGGACGCCTTTGTGACGAGGTCCGGACGATCAGTTCGGTCGGTATGACCTGCTCGACCGGCCGACCGGTGTCGAGACCTTCGATGGCGTCGATGAGGAGCTGGATGACGGCGGTGCCGATACGGCGTGGTTTGAGCGAGAGTGTCGTGATGGGCGGTTCGGTGGAGGCGTACACGGTGGACTCGCTGCAGCAGACCAGCAGCAGGTCCTCGGGTACGCGCAGCCCGTACCGCCGGGCGGCGGCGAGCAGATCGGTGCCGTTGGGGTCGAAGAGCCCGTAGACGGCGTCGGGGCGGTCGGGGCGGGCCAGTAGCCGGTCGGCGGCGACGGCCCCGGCGCACGGGTCGTGAGCGGGGTAGGACTCGTAGACCGGGTCCTGGCCGACGCGCTCGCACCACTGTAGATACGCGGTGGTGGAGAGCCGGGTGTAGGTGTCCGTGGTGGTGCCGGTGAGGAGGCCGATACGGCGGGCTCCGGCGTCGGCGAGATGGTCGAGGAGGCCGAGGACGGCTTCCTCGTGGTCGTTGTCGACCCAGGCGGTGACGGGGAGGGTGCCCGCGGGCCGGCCGTCGGAGACGACGGGAAGGCCCTGGCGGACGAGTTCGGTGACCACCGGATCGTGGTCGGAGGGGTCGATGACGACGGTGCCGTCGAGGGCGACGTTCGACCAGACGTCATGGCGGGATGTGGCGGGGAGGATGACGAGGGCGTAGCCGCGGGCGAGCGCGGCGGAGGTCGCGGCCCTGGCCATCTCGGCGAAGTAGGCGAACTCGGTGAAGGTGAAAGGTTCATCCCCGTACGTCGTCACGGTCAGGCCGATCAGGCCCGATTTGCCGGTACGGAGGGTTCGGGCCGCGGCCGAAGGCCGGTAGCCGAGGCGCTCTGCGACTTCTCGGACATGGCGTCGGGTGGCGTCGGGTAACCGGCCCTTGCCGTTGAGCGCGTCCGAGACAGTCGTGATGGAGACACCGGCTGCGGCGGCCACGTCCCGGATGCCCGCCCGACCTTGCCGGCTGCTCCGGCGGGTTGTGTCCGTCCGGCTCACCTGGTGTTTCCCTGCTGCTGTCATGGCGAGCCGATAGTAGGGCTCGGGCGGGCGGTAGGGCCGGTCGCATATTCACCCGTACGCAGTTACGTTTCTGCATGGTCGAAAATACCCAACAGCCTTGGAAGGCGAGGAGGTTGGGGGGTGCAGATGTGTTCTTCCATGCAACGAGCGGGATAGACCTGTCGAAGGGCACATGTTTCGAAGAGGTCTCAACTCACCACTACGGGCGACGCGCGCCACGGCGCGAGCCACCGGCGCGCGTCAGGGCCGCATGTGCTCCCCCTGGGCCGTCTCCCTGCCGTGTGCACGCTTTCACGATGCCCGCCATTCGCAGCGGCCACGAATCCTCATAGGGTGAGCAGTATTGAAGCGGTGGCGTGAGCAGTACTGAAGCGGTATGGACCAGTGAACGGTCGAGGAGGACCTGCGGTGAGCGAGACGAGCCCCAAGCTGCGAGCCGAGCTGGACGGCGTTCCCACGTACAAGCCGGGCAAGCCGGCGGCGTCCGGCGGGCCCGTCGCGTACAAGCTGTCCTCCAACGAGAACCCGTATCCGCCGCTTCCCGGGGTGATGGAGCAGGCGATCTCGGCCGCCGGGGTCTTCAACCGCTACCCGGACCTGGCCTGTACCGGCCTGACGAACGAGCTGGCCGACCGCTTCGGGGTGCCCGTCTCGCACCTGGCGACCGGCACGGGCTCGGTGGGTGTCGCCCAGCAACTGCTCCAGGCCACCGCGGGCCCCGGTGACGAGGTCATCTACGCCTGGCGCTCCTTCGAGGCGTACCCGATCATCACCCAGATCTCCGGCGCGTCCTCCATAAAGGTGCCGCTGACCGCCGACGAGGTGCACGACCTGGACGCGATGGCCGACGCGATCACCGACCGGACCCGGCTGATCTTCGTCTGCAACCCCAACAACCCGACCGGCACGGTGGTGCGCAGGGCCGAGCTGGAACGGTTCCTCGACCGGGTGCCGGGCGATGTGCTGGTGGTGCTGGACGAGGCGTACCGCGAGTTCATCCGTGACGCCGAGGTGCCGGACGGTGTCGACCTCTACCGTGACCGCCCGAATGTGGCCGTGCTGCGTACCTTCTCCAAGGCGTACGGGCTGGCGGGGCTGCGGGTCGGTTTCGCGATCGCCCATGAGCCGGTGGCCGCCGCGCTGCGCAAGACCGCGGTCCCCTTCGGTGTGAGCCAGATCGCACAGGAGGCGGCGGTCGCCTCGCTGCGGGCCGAGGACGAACTGATGGGGCGGGTCGGCGCGCTGGTCGCCGAGCGCGCGCGGGTGTACCAGGGGCTGGTCGACCAGGGGTGGACCGTACCCGTGACACAGGCCAATTTCGTCTGGCTGCGGCTCGGCGGGCGCACGCTCGATTTCGCGGCGGCGTGTGAGGCGGCGGGCGTGGTCGTACGGCCCTTCGCGGGCGAGGGGGTACGGGTCACGATCGGCGAACCCGAGGCCAACGACCTGTTCCTGCGGTCGGCCGAGGCGTTCCGCAAGGAGCTGTAGCCGGGGCCGGAAGGCGGTCGGGCGGCAGGCGGGGGACGGTCGTTTTCAAGCCGTCCCCCTGTTCGCGCTCTTGACGCGGGACGGTCCTGCGTTTGTCAGAGGGACCCCCCCATGAAGATCCGAAAGCCGGTACGACATAATGCTTGTGAATGTGAACGCGTTCACAAGCGTGTCCCGGTTCCGGCCCTTACGTGCGGGGCGAAAGGGGCAAACTGCCGTCTGATCGCGGCGATGCAAGGAGAAAGGAGAAGCGACGTGGAGCTCGCACTGGCGCCGGAGACCCTGGCGCGCTGGCAGTTCGGCATCACCACCGTCTACCACTTCCTCTTCGTCCCCCTGACGATCTCGCTCGCCGCGATCACGGCGGGACTGGAGACCGCCTGGGTCCGTACGGAGAATCCCAAGTACCTCAAGGCGACCAAGTTCTGGGGCAAGCTGTTCCTGATCAACATCGCGATGGGTGTCGTCACCGGCATCGTCCAGGAGTTCCAGTTCGGGATGAACTGGTCCGACTACTCGCGGTTCGTCGGTGACGTCTTCGGCGCCCCGCTCGCCTTCGAGGCGCTCATCGCCTTCTTCTTCGAGTCCACCTTCATCGGACTGTGGATCTTCGGCTGGGACAAGCTCCCGAAGAAGATCCACCTGGCCTGCATGTGGATGGTCTCGATCGGCACGATCCTCTCGGCGTACTTCATCCTGGCGGCCAACTCCTGGATGCAGCACCCGGTCGGCTACCGGATCAACAAGGAATCGGGGCGGGCCGAGCTCACCGACTTCTGGAAGGTGCTCACCCAGGACACCGCGCTCACCCAGTTCTTCCACACCCTCACGGCTGCTTTCCTGGTCGGCGGCGCCTTCATGGTCGGAATCGCGGCCTTCCACCTGGCCCGCAAGAAGCACATCCCGGTGATGCGGACCTCGCTGCGTCTCGGCCTGATCACCGTCGTGATCGCCGGAATGTTCACCGCGATCAGCGGCGACACCCTCGGCAAGGTCATGTTCAAGCAGCAGCCGATGAAGATGGCCGCCGCCGAGGCTCTCTGGGAGGGCGAGGCGCCCGCTCCGTTCTCCGTGTTCGCCTACGGGGACGTCGAGAAGGGGCGCAACGATGTCGCCATCGAGATCCCCGGGCTGCTCTCCTTCCTCGCCAACAACGACTTCACCTCGCACGTCCCCGGCATCAACGACGTCAACAAGGCCGAACAGGAGAAGTACGGCCCCGGCGACTACCGGCCCAACATCCCCGTCGCCTACTGGGGCTTCCGCTGGATGATCGGGTTCGGAATGGCGTCCTTCGCCATCGGCCTGCTCGGTCTCTGGCTGACCCGTAAGAGGTTCCTGCTGCCACCCGCGCTGCGGACGGGGGAGGACGAAGTGCCGAATCTGGTGCTCTTCCGCAACAAGGCGCTCAGTCCGAAGTTCGCCAAGTGGTACTGGATCACCGCCCTCTGGACGCTGCTCTTCCCGCTGATCGCCAACTCCTGGGGCTGGATCTTCACCGAGACGGGACGCCAGCCCTGGGTCGTGTACGGAGTGCTGCGTACGTCCGACGCGGTCTCCCCCGGCGTCTCCCAGGTCGAAGTGCTCATCTCGATGATCGTCTTCACCCTGCTGTACGCGGTTCTCGCGGTCATCGAGGTCAAGCTGATGGTGAAGTACGTCAAGGCCGGGCCGCCCGATCTCACGGACGACGACCTCAACCCGCCCACCAAGATCGGCGGCGACCACACGGACGCCGACCGGCCGATGGCCTTCTCGTACTGAGGAGTTGAGGAGCTATGGAACTCCACGACGTCTGGTTCGTCCTGATCGCCGTTCTCTGGATCGGCTACTTCTTCCTCGAAGGCTTCGACTTCGGCATCGGGGTCCTGACCAAGCTGCTGGCCCGCGACCGCAAGGAGCGGCGGGTCCTCATCAACACCATCGGGCCCGTCTGGGACGGCAACGAGGTCTGGCTGCTGAGCGCCGTGGGTGGCACCTTCGCCGCCTTCCCCGACTGGTACGCCACGCTCTTCTCGGGCTTCTACCTGCCGACGCTGCTCATCCTGATCTGTCTGATCCTGCGCGGTGTCGCCTTCGAGTACCGGGCCAAGCGGGCCGAGGAGAAGTGGCAGCGCAACTGGGAGCACACGATCTTCTGGACCTCGCTGATTCCCGCCGTGCTGTGGGGGGTCGTGTTCGGCAACATCGTCCACGGCATGAAGATCGACGCGCACAAGGAGTTCGTCGGGAACCTCGGGGATCTGTTCAGCCCGTACGCGATTCTGGGCGGGCTGGTGACCCTGACCCTCTTCACCTTCCACGGTGCGGTGTTCGCCGCGCTCAAGACGGTGGGGGACATCCGGGACCGGGCGAGGAGGCTCGCGCTCGTCCTGGGGGCGGTCACCGCCGTCGTGACGCTCGGCTTCCTGCTCTGGACCCAGGCCGACATTGGTGACGGCAAGAGCCTTGTCGCGATGATCGTCGCCATGGCCGCGCTGGTCGTCGCGATCGGGGCCATCGCGGCGGGGCGCGAGGGCTGGTCGTTCGCGTTCTCCGGGGTGACGATCGTGGCCGCCGTCTCGATGCTCTTCCTGACGCTGTTCCCGAACGTCCTGCCGTCCTCGCTGAACGAGACGTGGAGCCTCACGGTCACGAACGCCTCGTCCAGTCCGTACACCCTGAAGATCATGACCTGGTGCGCGGGGATCGCGACGCCGGTCGTGCTGCTCTACCAGGGCTGGACGTACTGGGTGTTCCGTAAGCGGATCGGTACCCAGCACATCGCCGGCGCGTAGCGGATACGCCGTAGGAGTAGGTGTTTCACGTGAAACCAATCAACCCGCGTCTGCTCCGGTACGCACGGGCCACCCGTTTCTTCCTGGCAGCCGTGGTGGTTCTGGGGCTGGCCGGTGCGGGGCTGGTCGTCGCCCAGGCGATGCTGATCGCCGAGGTGGTGGTGGGCGCCTTCCAGCATGGATCCGACGGCTCCGGTCTGCGCACTCCGCTGCTTCTGCTGGTGGCGGTCGCCGTCGGGCGCGGTCTGGTCTCCTGGCTGACCGAGCTGGCGGCCCATCGGGCCGGAGCCGCCGTCAAGTCCGAACTGCGCGGCCGGCTGCTGGACCGCGCGGCCGAACTGGGGCCCGGTTGGCTGACCGGACAGCGCACCGGCTCGCTGGTCGCGCTCGCCACGCGCGGCGTCGACGCCCTGGACGACTACTTCTCGCGTTATCTGCCGCAGTTGGGGCTCGCGGTGGTGGTACCGGTCGCGGTCCTGGCGCGGATCGTCACCGAGGACTGGGTCTCGGCGGCCGTCATCGTGGTGACCCTGCCGCTGATTCCGATGTTCATGGTGCTCATCGGCTGGGCCACCCAGTCCCGGATGGACCGTCAGTGGCGGCTGCTGTCCCGGCTGTCGGGCCACTTCCTGGATGTGGTCGCCGGACTGCCGACCCTCAAGGTGTTCGGCCGGGCCAAGGCGCAGGCCGAGTCGATCCGTACGATCACCTCGGAGTACCGGCAGGCCACCCTGCGTACGCTGCGGATCGCCTTCCTGTCGTCATTCGCGCTGGAACTGCTCTCGACGCTGTCGGTCGCGCTGGTCGCGGTCGGCATCGGCATGCGGCTCGTCCATGGCGACCTCGATCTGTACACCGGCCTGGTGGTGCTGATCCTGGCGCCCGAGGCGTATCTGCCGATCAGGCAGGTGGGGGCGCAGTACCACGCGGCGGCCGAGGGACTCTCGGCCGCCGAGGAGATCTTCACGGTCCTGGAGACGGAGCCTTCGGCGGGGGGTACGGGAGAGGTCCCCGAGGCGCTGCGGCTGGAGCTGGACGGTGTGACGGTCCGCCATCACGGGCGTACGGAACCCTCGCTGGACGCGGCCACACTGACCGTGGAGCCGGGGGAGACGGTCGCCCTGGTCGGTCCGAGCGGCATCGGGAAGACCACGCTGCTCAATGTGCTGCTCGGGTTCGCCGTACCCGACGAGGGCCACGTCCGGGTGGACGGCCGGGAGCTGTCGTCCCTCGACCTGGACCGCTGGCGGGAACGGATCGCATGGGTCCCGCAGCAGCCGCACGTCTTCGCGGGGACGATCGCGGAGAACGTACGCCTGGCCCGGCCGGACGCGGACGACACGGAGGTACGGGAGGCGCTGCGGAACGCGGGGGCGGACGCCTTCGTGGCGGCGCTCCCCCAGGGCCTGGAGACCGTACTTGGCGAGGACGGGGCTGGGCTCTCGGCCGGTCAGCGCCAACGGCTCGCGCTGGCACGGGCGTTTCTCGCCGACCGGCCGCTGCTGCTGCTGGAC
Organism: Streptomyces sp. NPDC088116; assembly: GCF_044741745.1. Classification (NCBI taxonomy): domain Bacteria; kingdom Bacillati; phylum Actinomycetota; class Actinomycetes; order Kitasatosporales; family Streptomycetaceae; genus Streptomyces; species Streptomyces sp. NPDC088116. The sequence goes on from NZ_JBIUTF010000005.1 coordinate 394,867, forward strand.
GAGCCCACGGCGGCGCTCGACGGGGAGACCGAAGCGGGCATCGTGGACGCGGTACGCCGGCTGACGGCGGGCCGTACGGTGCTGCTGGTTGTCCACCGGCCGGCGCTGCTCGCGCTGGCGGACCGGGTGATCCCGCTGGCAGCGCGGCCCGCCGGGGAAGCCGGCTTCGGTGAGGGGGCGGCAGCGCTTCGGAGCGTGGAGGCGGGCCTGGTCACGGGGACCGCCGCGGCCATGGGGTCCGCTGCCGCCGAACCCGCCGTACGTATCACCTTCGACGCGGCCGACGGGTCCGCCGCGTCGTCCCGGGATCCGCTCGCCCGGATGCGGGCCGCTGCCGGGACGCTCCGCGGCCGCTTCGCGCTCGCCCTGCTCCTCGGGAGTTGCGCCCTCGGTTCCGCGGTCGGGCTCATGGCGGTGTCCGGCTGGCTCATCTCGCGCGCTTCCGAGCAGCCGCCCGTTCTCTACCTGATGGTCGCGGTCACGGCGACCCGCGCCTTCGGGATCGGCCGGGCCGTCTTCCGGTACGCCGAGCGGCTCGTGTCGCACGACGCGGTGCTCAGGATGCTCGCCGACCTCAGGGTCTCCGTCTACCGGCGGCTGGAGCGCATCGCGCCCGCCGGGCTGCGCACGGCCCGGCGCGGGGATCTGCTGTCCCGGCTCGTCGCCGATGTGGACGAGCTCCAGGACTACTGGCTCCGGTGGCTGCTCCCGGTCGGCACCGCCCTGCTCGTCGGTGCGGGCGCCGTCGGATTCACCGCGTGGCTGCTGCCGGAGACGGGTGCCGTACTGGCCGTCGGGCTGCTCGTCGCCGGTGTGGGCGTGCCGCTCCTGAGCGGCGCCACCGCGCGCCGAGCGGAGAGGCAACTGGCCCCGGCACGCGGACTGCTGGCCACCCGGGTCACCGATCTGCTCAGGGGCACCGCGGAGTTGACCGTCGCGGGCGCGCTCAAGCGGCGTATGCGCCAGGTGCGCGAGGCCGACGGGACGCTGACGGCCATCGCGTCGCGGGGCGCCACCGCCCTCGGGCTCGGCGCCGGACTCTCCGCCCTGGCCTGCGGGCTGACCGTGGCAGCGGCCTCGGTCGTGGGGGTCCGGGCCGTACACGACGGACGGCTCGCGGGCGTCGAGCTGGCCGTGATCGTACTGACCCCGCTCGCCGCGTTCGAGGCGGTCACCGGACTGCCGCTCGCCGTGCGCTACCGGCAGCGGTCCAGGCGGGGAGCGGAGCGGGTGTGCGAGGTACTGGACGCCCCCGTGCCCGTACACGAGCCGGAGTGGCCCGCCTCCGTGCCCGTATCGCCGTTCCCGCTGGAGGTGCGGGGGCTGTCCGCGCGGTACGCGGGGCAGCGGCGGGACGCGGTCGGCGGCCTCGACCTGACGCTGACCGCCGGGAGGCGCGTCGCCGTCGTCGGACCCTCGGGTTCGGGCAAGAGCACGCTCGCCCAGGTGCTGCTGCGCTTCCTGGACGTGCGTGAGGGGACGTACGGCCTCGGCGGTACGGACGCGGCCACCCTCGACGGGGACACCGTCCGGCGCTTCGTCGGGCTGTGCGCCCAGGACGCGCACCTCTTCGACAGTTCCGTACGGGAGAACCTCCGGCTCGCCCGTACGGACGCGACCGAGGACGAACTGCGCGACGCCCTGCGGCGGGCCCGGCTGCTCGACTGGGTCGACGCCCTGCCCGCGGGCCTCGACACGCTGGTCGGCGAGTACGGCGCCCAGCTGTCCGGCGGACAGAGGCAGCGGCTCGCGCTGGCCCGCGCGCTGCTGGCCGACTTCCCCGTGCTGGTCCTGGACGAGCCCGCGGAACATCTGGACCTGGCCACGGCGGACGCGCTGACGGCCGACCTGCTGGCGGCGACCGAGGGGCGGACGACGCTGCTCATCACGCACCGGCTTCAGGGGCTCGACACGGTAGACGAGGTGATCGTGCTGGACGGAGGCCGTTGCGTACAGCGCGGCTCGTACGCCGAACTGGCCGCCGACGAGGGGCCACTGCGGCGGATGCTGGAGCGGGAGCGCGCCGGTGATCTGCTCGACGCACGGGCCGGAGCCGGGACCGGTCCGTGGGGTGGCGCGTAGACCTGGGCAAGGGGCGCCACCGGCACGCGGGGTGGCGCACAGGCCCGGCAACGGGCGGCACTCGGGCGATGCCGGGACAGACGCGGAAGCCGGCACCCGGCGTGGTGTACAGAAGTCAACTTTCCCTATCAAATGGGACTTACTAGGCTCAGGTCATGGAAGCGCCCGAATCCATGGACCCCCTCGAGGCCGCCGCCCGCGCGGCCGGCAGCCTCGAGGGCCTGTCCGCCGAAACCACCGCGCGCGTGCCACAACTCCTGGAAGCGATGTGTTCCGTCGGCGAGGGCCAGGGGCTGCACGCCACCCTCGACCGGATCTGCGGGACCGCGGCCGAACTCGTCGGCGCCCGGTACGCCGCGATCGGTGTCGTCGACGAGACCGGAGAGGGTCTCTCCGACTTTGTGACGTACGGAGTCGACGAGGACGTGGCCCGGCGGATCGGGCACAGGCCGGACGGGCGCAGCGGACTCCTCGGTGCCCTGATCCGGCGTCCGGGGCCGATCCGGCTCGCCGATCTGACGGCCGATCCGCGCGCTGCCGGATTCCCCCCGGGCCATCCGCCGATGAAGACGTTCGTCGGTGTCCCCATCCGCGTACGGGACGAGGTCTTCGGCAATCTCTATCTGGCCGAGAAGTCGGGCGGTGCCGAATTCAGCGGCGCCGACCTGCACATGGTGCGCGTGCTCGCCACCGAGGCCGGGATCGCCGTCAGCAATGCCCGGCTGTCCGAGGCGGCCCGGCAGCGTGAGCGGTGGATCGACGGCTCGGTGGCCGTCACCACCGCGCTGCTCTCCAGCGGCGACGCCGACGACGCCCTCGCCGTCGTCGCGGAGCAGGCCTGCCGGCTGTCGGATTCCGCCGTGGGCGTGGTGCTGCTGCGGACGGCGGACGGCAGTCTCGAGGTCGTGGCCGTCTCTCCCGACCACCCCACCGTCCGGCTCGGTTACCTCTTCCCGGCCCGGAGCCCGGTCACCGCGGCCCTGCTGGCCGGCGAATCCGTCTTCGTGGACGACGCGGCCACCGATCCGCGGCTGGCGTCGAGACTGACCGCCGGTTTCGGTCCGATCATGCTGCTGCCGTTGCGTACCGACGGCCGGGTGCTCGGCGCGCTCGTCATGCCTCGCGACCGGGGCGCTCGCCGATTCGGTGAGACGGAACGAGGTCTGGCCGGCCGGTTCGCCTCCCAGGCGGCGCTGGCACTGATGATGGCCGAGGCTCAGCGCGACCGGGAGCGGCTGGCCGTCCTGGAGGACCGCGACCGGATCGCCCGCGATCTCCACGACCTTGTCATCCAGCGGCTGTTCGCCACCGGGATGACGCTGGCGAGCGCCCAGCGCGGGCCCGTCGCCCCCGAGGTGCACCGGGGCATCGACAAGGCGGTCGACGAACTGGACGTGACGATTCAGGAGATCCGTACGGCCATCTTCGCGTTGCAGCGGGGACCGGCCGAGGCACCGTCAGGGGTGCGTACCCGCGTCCTGCGGGAGATCACCATGGCGGCCGTGCCCCTGGGCTTCCGGCCCGCCCACCGCTTTGTGGGACAGATCGACGACGCGGTCGGTGAACTCGCCGGGAGGAATCTGATCGCCGCGCTCCGTGAGGCTCTCTCCAACGCGTTCCGGCACGCGCACGCGACCCGGGTCGAGGTCGTCGTCGACGCCACCGCACGGCTGCCCGACGGCAGGGGCGCGGTCCGGCTGACGGTCGTGGACGACGGTGTGGGCATCCCGATGGGCGGGAGGCGCAGCGGGCTGCGCAATCTGCGGCGGCGGGCCGAGTCGCTGGGCGGTTCGAGCACATGCGAGACGGGGCTCGGAGAGGCCGGTACGACGGTGATCTGGGAGGCGCCGCTGTGACCGGAAGGGCGCGACATGACAGGCAACGGCACGGGCGGGAGTGGTGCTACAGCCCCGCCAGGATCTGTTCGATGACGACCGCGACGCCGTCCTCGTTGTTGGCGGCCGTCCGTCCGGAGGCGGTCGCCAGCACGTCCGGGTGCGCGTTTCCCATCGCGTACGACGTCCCGGCCCAGGTCAGCATCTCCAGGTCGTTCGGCATGTCTCCGAAGGCGACGACCTCGTCGGAGGAGATGCCGCGCTCGGCGCAGCAGAGTGCGAGCGTGCTCGCCTTGCTCACGCCCAGAGCGCTTATCTCCAGCAGCGCGGTCGGGCTGGAGCGGGTGATGGAGACGCGGTCGCCCGCCGCCGTACGGGCCAGCGCGAGGAAGCCGTCGGGGGTCAGGTCGGGGTGGTGCGCGAGCAGCTTGACCATGGGGGCGGCGGCGTTCGGGTCCGTCTCGTGGAGGAGCTTCTCCGCGGTGGCGACGGTGGCGCCCGGGTCCTGGTGGAAGGGCGGATACGCCGGTTCGTAGTGGATACCGGTGGTCAGTTCGATCGCGAAGGCCGTTCCCGGGGCGGCGTCCCGGAGGTTGCGCACGACGTCCAGGGCGGTCTCGCGAGGCAGGGGGCGGACCTTCAACAACTCCCCGCCGGCGCGCAGATCGACGACCGCGGCGCCGTTGGCACAGATCGCCAGGCCGTGGCCGTGCACATGGTCGCTGACGACGTCCATCCAGCGGGCCGGGCGGCCGGTGACGAAGAAGACCTCGATGCCCGCCTTCTCGGCGGCGGCGAGCGCGGCGATCGTACGTTCCGAGACGGACTTGTCGTCGTGCAGCAGGGTGCCGTCCAGATCGGTGGCGATCAGCCGGGGCCGGGCGGGGAGAGGGGAGTCGCTAGGCGGGGTCACGGGGTCATTCTCGCGTACCGACGTGCACGGTCGGGCGGAGGGGCGCACATCTGAGAGGTGCGGGACGGCGCTGTCACGGGTGCGGGGGCTCGTTACGGTCCGCCGGGGGCCGTACTCGGACCCGCACGGTCCTCCGAGGCCGTACCGGGACCGGTCCTCTGCGTGGGCGGGGCTCAGCGGGGGCTCAAGAGGGACACCTCCGACGCGACGAACCCGCATAGGGTCGGACCATGCGTCTGAGTACTGTGATCCTTCCTGTCCGTCGCTGGCACGACGGTGGCCGCGACGAGTGGCAGCGCGCCGAGCTGCTCGGTTTCCACACCGCCTACACGTACGACCATCTCTCCTGGCGGACCTTCCGCGACGGCCCGTGGTTCGGGGCGGTCCCCACGCTGACGGCCGCGGCCGCCGCCACCTCGCGCATCCGCCTCGGCACGCTGGTGACCTCGCCGAACTTCCGGCATCCGGTGACGCTCGCCAAGGAACTGATCTCGCTGGACGATGTCTCCGGTGGGCGCGTCACGCTGGGCATCGGCGCGGGCGGTACGGGCTTCGACGCCACGGCGCTGGGCCAGGAGGCCTGGACACCGAGGGAGCGGGCCGACCGGTTCGCGGAGTTCGTGGAGCTGCTCGACCGGCTGCTGACCGAGGATTCGGTGACGTACGACGGGACTTTCTACTCGGCGGCCGAGGCTCGTGACATCCCGGGGTGCGTGCAGCGGCCCCGGCTGCCCTTCGCGGTCGCGGCCACCGGTCCGCGCGGCCTGAAGCTGGCCGCCGGTCATGGCCGGGCCTGGGTGACGACGGGTGACCCGAAGCTGTTCGAGTCGGGTACGCCGGAGCAGTCCCGTGCGGCCATCCGCGGGCAGATCGAGCGGCTCGGCAAGGCCTGTGCGGAGATCGGGAGGGACGTCTCGGACATCGAGAAGATCCTGCTCACCGGCTTCACTCCGGACCGCAGTGGACCGATGGAGTCCCTCGACGCGTTCGTGGACTTCGCGGGCAGGCACTTCGAGCTGGGGATCACCGAGATCGCGGTGCACGCGCCGATCCCCGACTCGGATTTCGCCGCCGATCAGCGGGTCTTCGAGAGGATCGCGACGGAGGCACCGGCGCAGCTCCGGACGTAGTCCGTCGTAGGCGACCGTCGGTTTGAAGTGGTTGTGGTTCATAGGTTTGATCCACAGCCAACTCCGTTTATCCACAGGCGATTTGACGATTCTGTGGATAACGAGCCTGTTCTTTTGGCCTGTTTGGTCAATATGGCTTCTTTGTCTGTGTGTTGTGGTGAGGCTGTCCACGGTCCTTGCCTGAAGCTCTCGTTCTGTCGCGGCGGCGACAAAGGCCGCGATGTCGCCGCCGGCTCCGGTCGCCTGGTCTCCGCTCGCCTGGTCTCCGGTCCCGGCACGTTCACCGCCCCTGTCCCCGAGCCGCGCGGCCCGCTGCGTCCGCGGACCCACTCGCCGCCGCACGGGCCGCCGGGGAGTGCGCCAGATACTCGACGGCCCGGCGCAGCGAGCCCTCCCGCGAAGGGTGGTACGACCACCGGAAGTAGCCGGGTATCGCCGCGCCCAGGTCACGCCAGGCGGGCAGCAGGCCTTTGGCGACAGCCCTGTTGTGCTCACGCAGGGAGTAGCGTGTCCGGCCGGCGAGCCGGGGGTCGTGCCGGATCAGGTGGGCGGCGCCCCGGGACCACATCCACACCAGCACGGGCACGGCGACGCACATGGTCCCGATCCGGCGGGCGTAGCGCAGCGGATCCGAGCCGCCGCAGTGCTGGTACATGTCGAACGCCACGGCCCGGTGCTCCACCTCTTCCGCGCCGTGCCAGCGCAGCAGGTCGAGCATGACCTCGTCCGCACCCGCCCGGTCCAGCGCCTCCGCACGCAGCACCCAGTCGCCGAGGACGGCCGTGAACTGCTCGATCGCGGCGATGAACGCCAGCCGGTACAGCAACCACCTCCTGGCCGGCAGGGGGATGCCCCACGGCGGCTTCTCGCCGAGCAGCCGCTCGAAGAGGAAGTCCACGCGCCGCGTGTACGGCTCGGTGTCCAGCTTCTGCTCCGCCAGGTGGTCCAGTACGGAGGAGTGCTGCACGCCGTGAGTGGCCTCCTGCCCCATGAACCCCTTGACGTCCCTCAGCAGGTCCGGGTCCGTGATCAGCGGCAGGCCCTCCTTGAAGACCCTCACGAACCACCGCTCGCCCGCGGGCAGCAGCAGGTGCAGCACATTGAGGACATGAGTGGCGGTGGGCTCGTCCGGTATCCAGTGCAGGGGTGTCTCGTGCCAGTCGAACGAGACCCGGCGCGGCACGATCGCGTACCGCCCCACCCGCCGATCCCTGTCCCCGGCGCTCACAGAGGAGGCTCCACCCGGGCGATCGCGCGCAGCGCCCTGGGCGCGATGCTGGACAGCAGCCGCGCACCGCGGGCCTCCGGGGTGACGGGCACCACGGCCTGGTTGCGCACGACAGCGCGCAGCACCGCGTCGGCGACCTTCTCGGGCGGATAGTCGCGCAGCCCGTACAGCCGGGATGTCTTCTTCCTGAGCCGCTCCTCGTCCTCGGCGGAGACACCGGCGAAGCGGGCCGTGGAGGTGATGCCGGTGTTGACGATGCCGGGGCAGATCGCGGACACCCCGATGCCCCGGCCCGCCAACTCGGCCCGCAGGCATTCGCTGAGCATCAGCACCGCCGCCTTGGACGTGCTGTACGCGGGCAGCAGCCTGGACGGCTGAAAGGCCGCGGCGGAGGCGGTGTTGACGATATGGCCGCCCTGGCCGCGCTCAGCCATCTGCTTGCCGAAGAGCCGGCAGCCGTGGATGACACCCCACAGATTGACGTCCAGGACCTGCTTCCAGTCGTCGGCGGTGGTGTCGAGGAACGCTCCCGACAGCCCGATGCCCGCGTTGTTGACCAGGACGTCGACCGTGCCGTACTCCGACGCGACCTTCTCGGCGAGCTTCTCCATCGCCCGTCCGTCCCCGACGTCGGTCCGCTCGCTCCAGGCCTCCGGGGCGCCGATCAGCCGGGCCAGTTCCGCGGTCCTGGCAGCCCCCTCCGCGTCCCGGTCGACCGCCACGATCCGGGCGCCCGCCTCGGCGAACGCGAAGGCGGTGGCACGGCCGATGCCGGAGGCCGCGCCCGTGACCAGGACGAGCTGTCCGCCGAACCGCTCGGCGTACGGGCCGCTCGGCCCCGGAACCCCGACATCCCTGACGGGGTCCGCGCCCTCCTCGTGGGCCGTGACGAAATCGCTGATCCAGGAGGCCAGCTGGTCGGGGCGGGTCCGCGGGATCCAGTGCTTGGCGGACAGCGAGCGACGTACCAGCCCCGGTGCCCACTCCTCCAGACCGTCGTAGAGCCGCTCCGACAGGAAGGCGTCCTCGGTCGGCGTGATCAGCTGGACGGGTGCGTGCGCGTAGGCGTCGGTACGGGGCCCGCGCAGCCGGGCGCGGACATTGTCCCGGTAGAGCCAGGCCCCGTGCGCCGCGTCCCTCGGCAGGGAGGACGTCGGATACGCCCCGCCGGGGATCTTCTCCAACCGCCGGAGGATCTTCGGCCACTGCTTGCCGAGGGGGCCACGCCAGGCCAGCTCGGGCAGCACGGGCGTATGCAGCAGGTAGACGTACCAGGACTTGGCGCCCTGCCCGAGGAGCTGGCCCGCCCGGCGCGGAGTGGGGCGCCCCGCCCGTCGCCTGATCCAGAGCCCCAGGTGATCGAGGGACGGCCCCGACATCGAGGTGAACGAGGCGATCCGGCCCTCGGTCCGCGCCACCGTGACGAACTCCCAGGACTGTACGGAACCCCAGTCGTGGCCGACCAGATGCACCGGCCGGTCCGGGCTCACCGCGTCGGCGACGGCCAGGAAATCGTCCGTGAGTTTCTCCAGCGTGAAGCCGCCGCGCAGCGGCTCCGGCGCCGTCGACCCGCCGTGTCCCCGTACGTCGTACAGCACCACGTGGAAACGCTCGGCGAGCCGTCCCGCGACCTCCGACCAGACCTCCTTGCTGTCCGGATAGCCGTGCACGAACAGCACGGTCGGCCGCGCCGGATCGCCCAGCTCGGCGACGCACAGCTCGATTCCGCCCGTCCGCACCCAGCGCTCCCGCGCCCCCGCCGGCCCGGGGCCCGTACCACCGTCCCCACGGCCACCCGTGCGCCCGCCCGCGTGCCCACCGGAGCTTTCGCCCGCACATCCACTCGTACTCATACGGCGGCCTCCGTCCAGCGCCGCACATGCGGCAGATCGTCATCCAGCCAGAACGCGCTCTGTTCCGGGTCCCGGGAGTCCGTGACCACGAGAATCTCCTCGAACTTCACGCCGATGCCCCGGAATCCGAGGTGAGGCTCGACCGCCCACAGCCCCGGCGCGGGCGGATGGTCGGAGAATCCGTACGGGCTCCACAGAGGCGACCAGCCGTCGCGGTGACCGCGCACAGCGTCGCTCGCCAGCCCCTTGAGCGACTGTGTGCCGAAGCCGAACACACGCGGCGACCAGCGACGCTCCTTCACACGGTCGACCTTGTGGGCGATGACGCCGAACGGATACGCCCGATGCCGGTTGGCGTACCCCTGCCGGACCATCAGCCGGTCCACGTCCTGGTAGATCTCCCGGAGCGAGCGCCGCTCGCGCACCTCGCGCAGGATCAACTCGCGATGCGCCTGGAGGTCGGCGAGAAGCCTGCCGTGCACGGGCGGGGGATGCGGGCCGAGACAGCCCGAATATCCGACATCGGCCGTAAAGCCGCGGTGCACCGGCGCCAGGTCGAGGATGAACGGCATGCCCGCTTCCAGCCTGCGACCGGTGGGGAAGAACTGGAGCGGTATCCGGAAGTCGGTGAAGGCCGTACGGTCCCCGAACCACGCGAAGGGCAGGTGGAACCAGTCGCGCACACCCCGGGCGCGCAGCCACTCGCGCTGCATCCGCGCCGCTTCGCGCTCGGTCACCCCCGGCCTCAGCCGCGCGGCGACCGCCTCCGCGCACGCGTACGCCAGGCGCTGCACCTCCCTGAACCCGCGCAACTCCGCGGTCAGTCCGTCTGCCACCGCCGCGCCCCCCATCTCTGCCCCGCGCCCCGTCTCCGCCTCGCGTCCTGCCACTGTCTCGCCTTCCGTCACCGCTCAAGAGCTGTCCCGCAATCCTCCCGAATACGTTCCGTGTCCGTCCTGTGACTCCGATGAATGTGACAATGCCCGCCAAGCCGCGTCAAGGGCCGGGTGTTACCTGTGGATAACCGGGATGCGCCCCGGCCCCCTTACGGGCCCGTACGTCTGAAGGCTGACATGGATACAGCCGTCTGGTCTGACGCTCCCCATGCCGTACGCGCCTACCTTCGTACCGTGACTGTCATCGCTACCGAAAGCCTGAGCAAGCGGTTCCCCCGGGTGACCGCGCTTGACCGGCTCTCCCTGGACATCGGACCCGGTGTGACCGGCCTGGTGGGCGCCAACGGAGCCGGCAAGTCCACCATGATCAAGATCCTGCTGGGGTTGTCCCCCGCCACGGAGGGCCGGGCCTCGGTGCTCGGGCTCGACGTCGCCACCAGCGGCGGTGCCATCCGCGAGCGCGTCGGATACATGCCCGAGCACGACTGTCTGCCACCGGATGTCTCGGCCACCGAGTTCGTCGTACATATGGCGCGCATGTCCGGGCTCCCCCCGACCGCGGCCCGTGAGCGGACCGCCGACACCCTGCGCCATGTCGGCCTCTACGAGGAGCGATACCGCCCCATCGGCGGCTACTCGACCGGGATGAAGCAGCGCGTCAAGCTCGCGCAGGCACTGGTCCACGACCCCCAGCTGGTCCTCCTCGACGAGCCGACCAACGGCCTGGACCCGGTCGGCCGCGACGAGATGCTCGGCCTGATCCGTCGCGTCCACACCGACTTCGGCATCTCCGTCCTGGTCACGTCGCATCTCCTGGGTGAGCTCGAACGCACCTGTGACCATGTCGTCGTCATCGACGGCGGAAAGCTTCTGCGGTCCAGTTCCACCAGTGACTTCACCCGGATCACCACGACGCTCGCGGTCGAGGTCACCGACACGGACACGCACCCCGACGGCACACGCGCCCTGCGCGAATCCCTCGCCGCGGCCGGGATCACACTCCACCCCGGCATGGAGGAGGGGCTGCCCGGAGCGGGTCACATCCTGCTGATCGAGGCCACCGGCGAGGAGACGTACGACATCGTCCGCGACACCGTGGCCGGGCTCGGCCTCGGGCTCGTACGGATGGAACAGCGGCGCCACCACATAGCGGAGGTCTTCGGCCCGCGGCAGACCGCCGAGGCGGCCCACGAAGCCCACGAGGCCCACGAGGCCGGCGAGAGCCACGCCACCGATGCGGCGGGCACGCACGCGGCGCCGTACGCAACGCAGAAGGGAGGCGCCGGCGATGAACGCTGAAGCTGAGGCCGGAGCCGGATCCACGGGCGGAGCCGGAAACCCCGCAGCCGCCACAAGCGGTACAGGCGCCGGGAGCGAGACCACCCGGATCCACAACATCGGTTACCGCAACTACGACGGCATGCGGCTCGGCCGGGCCTACGCCCGCCGGTCCCTCTACTCGCAGTCGCTGCGTGGCGCGTACGGACTCGGCCGCTCGGCCAAGTCCAAGGTCCTGCCGATGATCCTCTTCGCGGTGATGTGCCTGCCCGCCGCGATCGTCGTCGCGGTCGCCGTCGCCACCGACCTCAAGAGCCTGCCCCTCGAATACACGCGCTACGCGATCTTCACCCAGGCCGTCATCGGCCTCTATCTCGCCGCGCAGGCCCCGCAGTCGGTCTCGCGCGATCTGCGCTTCAAGACCGTGCCGCTCTACTTCTCGCGCCCGATCGAGTGCGTCGACTACGTGCTCGCGAAGTACGGCGCGATGGCGTCCGCTCTGTTCGTGCTGACCGGGGTGCCGCTCGTCATCCTCTATGTCGGCGCCCTGCTGGCCAAGATGGACTTCGTCGACCAGACCAAGGGGTTCGCACAGGGGATGGTGTCGGTGGCGCTGCTCTCTCTTCTCTTCGGCGGGCTCGGCCTCGTGATGGCGGCCCTGACCCCGCGCCGCGGCTTCGGCGTCGCGGCCGTGATCGCCACGCTGACCATCTCGTACGGCGCGGTCTCCACCCTCCAGGGGATCGCCTGGGCCTCCGACAGGCTCGGCGCCGTCCAGTGGATCGGTCTCTTCTCGCCGGTCACGCTCATCGACGGCGTACAGACCGCCTTCCTGGGCGCCTCCTCGTCCTTCCCGGGCGAGGCCGGGCCCTCGGCCGGGGTGGGCGTCGTCTATCTGCTGGTCGTTCTCGCGCTCGTCCTCGGCTCGTACGCCGTTCTCATGCGCCGTTACCGGAAGGTCGGGCTGTGACCATCATCAATATCGACCACACCTCGCGCTGGTTCGGCAACGTGGTCGCCGTCAACGACGTCACGATGACGATCGGCCCCGGCGTCACCGGCCTGCTCGGTCCCAACGGCGCGGGCAAGTCCACTCTCATCAACATGATGGCCGGCTTCCTCGCCCCCTCCACGGGTGCCGTCACCCTCGACGGGCAGCGGATCTGGCGCAACGAGTCCGTCTACCGGCAGATCGGCATCGTGCCGGAACGGGAGGCGATGTACGACTTCCTCACCGGACTCGACTTCGTCGTCGCCAACGCCGAACTGCACGGTCTCGGCGCCCAGGCGGCTCACGAGGCCCTGGCCACGGTCGAGATGGAGTACGCGCAGGACCGCAAGATCTCGACGTACAGCAAGGGCATGCGCCAGCGCGTGAAGATGGCGTCCGCGCTGGTCCACGAACCGTCCGTGCTGCTCCTGGACGAGCCCTTCAACGGTATGGACCCGCGTCAGCGGATGCAGTTGATGGAACTGCTGCGGCGTATGGGCGCCACGGGCCGTACCGTCCTGTTCTCCTCGCACATCCTGGAGGAGGTGGAGCAACTCGCCTCGCACATCGAGGTGATCGTGGCAGGTCGCCATGCGGCCTCCGGTGACTTCCGCAAGATCCGCCGTCTGATGACCGACCGTCCGCACCGCTATCTCGTCCGCTCCAGCGACGACCGCGCGCTCGCCGCCGCGCTGATCGCCGATCCGTCGACGGCCGGTATCGAAGTGGACCTCGCCGAGGGCGCACTGCGTATCCAGGCGGTCGACTTCGGCCGCTTCACCGAACTGCTGCCGCGGGTCGCCCGTGAGCACTCCATCCGGCTGCTCACGGTCTCGCCCTCGGACGAGTCCCTCGAGTCGGTCTTCTCCTATCTCGTAGCGGCCTGAGCGGCCTGAAAGGAGCTGTGACGTCATGTACAACCCCACAGTCGCCCGGCTCACCTACCGGGCCCTGCTCGGCCGGCGCCGGGCCGCGATCCTCTTCGTACTGCCCGCTCTGCTGATCCTCATCGCGGTCGCCGTCCGCGTCCTCGACGGAGCGGACGACCAGATCGCGGCGGATGTGCTGGGCGGCTTCGCCCTCGCCACGATGGTGCCGCTGATCGGCGTCATCGCGGGTACGGGCGCGATCGGGCCCGAGATCGATGACGGCTCGATCGTCTATCTGCTGTCCAAGCCGGTGAAGCGGCCGACCATCGTCTTCACCAAACTGATCGTGGCGATCGCCGTGACCATGGCGTTCTCCGCGATTCCGACCTTCGTCGCCGGATACATCCTCAACGGCAACGGCCAGCAGATCGCGATCGCCTACACCGTCGCGGCACTCGTCGCCTCGATCGCGTACAGCGCGCTCTTCCTGCTGCTCGGCACGGTCAGCCGCCACGCGGTGGTCATCGGGCTCGTCTACGCGCTGGTCTGGGAGACGCTCTTCGGCAGCCTCGTATCGGGCGCCCGGACACTCAGCGTCCAGCAGTGGGCGCTGGCGCTCGCGGAGAGGATCGGCGACGGGAGCACGATCACCTCCGATGTGGGACTGCCCGTGGCGGTGTGCCTGCTGGTGGGCGTGTCGACGCTCGCGACCTGGTACGCGGGCCAGAAGCTCAAGACGCTCACGCTCGCGGGCGAGGAGTGAGCGGCAGGCCTGCGCGTGGGCCGTTACGGCGTCAACCCCTGCCCGGTGGGCGGGGGTTGACGCGTAACTGTACGTTTATCGGCTCGTTGTTCAGGGCGCGTGGAGGCAACTGGAATCCGTGACGTCGAGCGTTCGTGAAACTGGGGATCGCCGGTGCCGGATCGAAAGCCGCACCGGTCATTGAGTGAGTAGCCACCGTGAGCCGACCTCCGCCCCTGAAGCCCGGGGAGAGGGCCGACCATCATCGGTTCACCAGTGGAAGGCACAGTCATGCCACCAGAAGGTGCTCTGCTCGAATGCGCACGATGCGCGACAGCGTCATGGGACGGGTCGAGATGCTGGACAGGGTCAAGGCGCTGGCGCTCCTGCCGGACGGCGTACACATCACGACGGAGGGCGTCGCGCGCTGCTTCGAAGTATCCACAGACGTCATCAGGCAGTTGACCGCGAGGCACCGCGCGGAGCTGTCCAAGAATGGGATGCAGGTAGTGCGCGGCTCTGACCTGCGTGAATATCAGAGTGACAATGTGTCACTCTCATCTGAGGCTCAGGGAAGTTATCCACAGAGGCGCTCCAGTCTCACGCTCTACACCCGACGCGCGGTGCTCAACATTGCGATGCTCCTTGCGGGTGCGGGTGCGGGTGCGGGTGCGGGTGCGGGTGCGGGTGCGGGTGCGGGTGCGGGCCCGCGCCCCGGGCCCGGCGAAGATCGGCCGACAGGCCCTAGGGGGTGTCCGCAATGTCAGTTGGGGAGCCAGAGTCGTAGGCAGGCGAGGGTGACCAGGGCTTTGTAGTGGCGGGCTCGTTTGTCGTAGCGGGTGGCGAGGGCTTTGTTCTGCTTGAGCTTGTTGAAGCAGCGTTCGACGACGTTGCGGCGCCGGTAGACGTCACGGTCGAGACGGCACGGGCTCTCGCCTCGTCGTAGGCGTCCGCTGATCTGGTCGACGCGTTCGGGGATGGTGCAGGCGATACCGCGTCTACGCAGGTAGGAGCGGATCTTGCGGGATGAGTAGCCCTTGTCACCGAGTACCCGCAGCGGTCGCGTGCGGGGCCGGCCGGGCCCGGCCCGCTTGATCGCGATGCGGGCCATGACCGGTTCGAACTGTGTGCAGTCGTTGACGTTCCCGCCGGTGAGCGTGAACGCGAGGGGAAGGCCGCGGCCGTCACAGGCGAGGTGGATCTTCGTACACAGTCCGCCGCGGGACCGGCCCAGCGCCTCATCCGCCCAGGGCCCCCTTTTCGGGCTCCGGCGGCGTGCTGGTGGGCGCGCACGATCGTCGAGTCGACGCAGACGACCGACCAGTCGACTGCGCCGACCGCATCCGAGTGCTGCTGGACGTGGGCCAGGAGCCGGTCCCAGGTTCCGTCGGCCGACCAGCGGCGGAACCGTTCGTAGACGGTCTTCCACGGCCCGTACCGTTCAGGCAGGTCCCGCCAGGCCGCACCCGTGGAAAGCTTCCACAGGATGCCGTTGAGGACCTGCCGCCGGTCCCGCACCGGACGACCCATCCGGGGCGGGGCCAGCAACGGCCCGATGACATCCCAAGCCTGATCAGTCAGTTCATGACGTCGTACCACGAACGGACCAACGACCGACCGACTTTGCGGACACGCCCTAGCCGAGCAGCAGCCTCTCCAGCACCACCGCGATGCCGTCGTCCTCGTTCGACGTGGTGATCTCGTCCGCCACGACCTTCAGTTCCTCGTGTGCGTTCGCCATCGCCACGCCGTGCCGTGCCCAGCCGAACATCGGGATGTCGTTCGGCATATCGCCGAACGCGATCGTGTCCGCCGCCTTGACGCCGAGTCGCCGCGCGGCCAGTGAGAGTCCGGTGGCCTTGCTCAGGCCCAGCGGAAGGATCTCCACGACCCCGGCTCCGGCCATCACCACATCCACCAGGCTGCCGACCGTCGCCCGTGCCACCCGCGCCAACGCGTCGTCGTCCAGCTCGGGATGCTGGATGTAGACCTTGTTGAGCGGCGCCGACCACAGCTCCGCCGGATCCTTGACCGCCACCGTCGGGAGCGGACCCTCCAGGAGCCGATAGCCGGGACCGACCATCACCTGGCCGTCGAGGCCGTCCCGGCTCGCGGCCAGTGCCAGCGGCCCGGCCTCCGCCTCGATCTTGGCGAGCGCCAGCCCGGCCAGCTGCCGGTCCAGCGTCACCGACGTCAGCAACCTGTGCTCGCCGGCGTGGTAGACCTGCGCGCCCTGGCCGCACACCGCGAGACCCTCGTACCCCAGATCGTCCAGTATGTGCCGGGTCCAGGGCACCGCACGTCCGGTGACGATGATGTGAGCGGCGCCCGCCGCGGTGACCGCGGCGAGAGCCTCACGCGTGCGGGTGGAGACCGTGTGGTCGTCACGGAGCAGCGTGCCGTCGAGGTCGGTCGCGACAAGCTTGTACGGGAACGAGCCCGCGGACGACGGCTCGGCCGGGCCGTCGTCCGCGGGCACCGGCGGAGTCGCGGTCGGCGACGCGGAAGCGGGGCCCGTGCTCACTTGGCGATCGGCTCCAGCGCCTCACGGCCGCCGAGATACGGGCGGAGCATCTCGGGCACCCGCACCGAACCGTCGGCCTGCTGGTGGTTCTCCAGGATCGCCACGATCGTGCGCGGTACGGCGCAGAGCGTGCCGTTCAGCGTCGCGAGGGGCTTGACCTGCTTGCCGTCCCGCATCCGGGTGGAGAGCCGGCGGGCCTGGAAGCCGTCGCAGTTGGACGCGGAGGTCAGCTCGCGGTACTTGCCCTGGGTGGGGATCCACGCCTCACAGTCGAACTTCCGCGAGGCCGAGGCGCCCAGGTCGCCCGTGGCCACGTCGATCACCTGGAAGGGCAGCCCGAGGCCGGTCAGCCACTGCTTCTCCCAGTCCAGCAGCCGCTGGTGCTCGGCCTGGGCCTCCGCCGGGTCGACGTACGAGAACATCTCGACCTTGTCGAACTGGTGGACCCGGAAGATGCCCCGGGTGTCCTTGCCGTACGTACCGGCCTCGCGGCGGAAGCACGGCGAGAAGCCCGCGTACCGCAGGGGCAGCTTGTCGGCGTCGATGATCTCGTCCATGTGGTACGCGGCGAGGGGTACCTCCGACGTGCCGACCAGGTAGTAGTCGTCCTTCTCCAGGTGGTACACGTTCTCCGCGGCCTGGCCGAGGAAGCCCGTGCCCTCCATGGCGCGAGGGCGGACCAGCGCCGGGGTGAGCATGGGGATGAAGCCGGCCTCGGTCGCCTGCGCGATCGCCGCGTTGACGAGAGCGAGCTCCAGCAGGGCGCCGACGCCCTTCAGGTAGTAGAAGCGCGAGCCGGACACCTTGGCGCCGCGCTCGACGTCGATGGCGCCCAGCGCCTCGCCGAGCTCCAGGTGGTCCTTGGGCTCGAAGCCCTCCGCCGCGAAGTCGCGGATCACGCCGTGCGTCTCCAGGACGACGAAGTCCTCCTCGCCGCCGACCGGGACGTCGGGGTGGACGATATTGCCGAGCTGGAGGAGGAGCTGCCTGGCCTCCTCGTCGGCCTCGTGCTGCTCGGCGTCCGCCGCCTTGACGTCGGCCTTCAGCTGCTCCGCCTTCTTGAGCAGCCCCGCCTTCTCCTCTGCGGAGGCCTTGGGGATCAGCTTGCCGAGCGATTTCTGTTCGGAGCGCAGCTCGTCGAAGCGGATTCCGGACGCCCTGCGCCGCTCATCGGCGGAGAGCAGGGCGTCGACGAGGGCGACGTCCTCTCCACGGGCGCGCTGGGAGGCGCGAACACGGTCGGGGTCCTCACGAAGCTGGCGAAGGTCAATCACTCCACCAGGCTACCGGTGCACGCCGACAGCGTCCCACTCGATATCAGAAGCGTGTCTCTCTGTCTGAATTGCCCTGTTTAGGAAACTTGTCGCGAAATCCCTCGCCGGTCGTTCGCTGTTCGTCAATAATGGGGATTCAATTCCCCGGATCGAGGCATTCTGCCGCTATGGCGTTGACTCACTTCCCTTGTGTGGAACGGGACTTGGGCCGGGTCGGTCGCCGCGCATTGTCCACAGGAATGCACAGGGCAACTCAAGTTATCCACAGGCTGTGTGGGAAATCTGTGGATCACTGGATTGGTCGATTCGAGGCGATGTGGGGACAGGAAGATACCCCCCTCAAACCCACTCCAGTTACTCATTTGGGTGGGAATTACTCCCCCTGACGAGTTGATCGCTGGAATTGAGCTGACGCGGATGGCCTGGCGTCCTGTGGATGGAAGTGGGGCACCTGGGGGGATTTGTCGACTGTGTCGGATTGTGTTGTCGACTTGTCCCCAGGTCGAGAAGGGGCCCTGTGGATAACTCTGCGGTACATCCACAGGCATCGGAGGCGGGCCCCGGACCGGATCGGGTGCAGACCTCGGACGGGGGCCGGGCGGCGAAACGCCGGGTGTCAGACGCGGCCGTCCTGGCTGCGCCCGAGCCACTCCGCCGCCTCGATGAACGCCGTGTCCGACGTACCGGGCCGCAGCGTCCGCACATCCGCCGTCGAGACCCCCGCCCGCGGGTACGAGCCGAGGAACCGCACCTTGGGACAGATCCGCTTCAGTCCCATCAGCGCCTCGCCCACCCGCCGGTCCGCGATGTGGCCCTCGGCGTCCACGGCGAAGCAGTAATTACCGATGCCCGCTCCGGTCGGCCGCGACTGGATCAGCATCAGGTTGACCCCGCGCATCGAGAACTCCTGGAGCAGTTCGAGCAGTGCGCCCGGGTGGTCGTCGCCCAGCCAGATGACCACCGATGTCTTGTCCGCGCCCGTCGGCGCCGCCGGGCGCGCTGGCCGCCCCACCAGCACGAAGCGCGTCTCCGCGTTCTCCGCGTCGTGGATCTCGCTGACCAGGGGCTCAAGACCGTACGTGGCCGCCGCGAACTCGCCAGCGAAGGCCGCGTCGAACCGGCCCTCCTGCACCAGCCGCGCCCCGTCCGCGTTCGACGCGGCCGATTCCCACAGCGCGTGCGGCAGATGGGTCCGCAGCCAGTTGCGCACCTGCGGCTGGGCGACCGGGTGACCGGTCACCGTCTTCACGTCGGAGAGCTTCGTCCCGGGCCGTACGAGCAGGGCGAAGGTGATCGGCAGCAGCACCTCGCGGTAGATCGTCAGCGGCTCCCCGGAGGCGAGCTCGTCGAGCGTCGCGGTGACCCCGCCCTCCACCGAGTTCTCGATCGGTACGAGCGCGGCCGCGGCCTCCCTGTTCCGTACGGCGTCGAGAGCCGCCGGTACGGACACCATCGGAACGAGTTCCCGGGTGGCGGCCTCCGGGAGCGTACGGAGGGCGGCTTCCGTGAAGGTGCCCTCGGGACCGAGATACGTGTAGCGCATGGCCGACATACGGTCACCTTAATGGGCCGACCGGGTTCATGATTCCGGCCACCCGAACCCCCAGGTCGCAGGGCTGTCGCGGCACGACGCCGGACGCCCGGCTCGGGGATCAGGGCTGCGGCGGAGGATGCCGGACGCGTACGGATCAGGACTCCAGCAGCCGCTGGCCCACGTACTCCCCCTCCCGCGCTCCGCCCGGCACGGCGAACAGCCCGCTCGCCTCGTGCCGGATGAATACCGACAGCGCGTCCCCCCGGTCGAGCTTGCGCTGCACCGGCACGAATCCCTTGAGCGGATCGGCCTGCCAGCAGATGAAGAGCAGCCCCGCGTCCGGCGTCCCGTCCGGCGCGATCCCGTCGTGGAAGGAGAAGGGGCGGCGCAGCATCGCGGCACCGCCGTTCTGCTCCGGTGCGGAGATCCGGGCGTGTGCGTTGGCCGGGATGACCGGCTTGCCGTCGGGGTCCGTACGGTCGAGGTCCAGATCGGTCATCTCCGTGCCCCCCGTAAGGGGGGCACCGTCCGACTTGCGCCGTCCGATGACCTTCTCCTGCTTGCCGACGCTGAGCGCCTCCCAGTCGTCCAGGAGCATACGGATACGTCGTACGACGGCGTAGGAGCCGCCCGCCATCCAGGCCGGGGTGCCGGCCGGGGGGGCCGCCGGGACGAAGATCCGCCGGTCGAAGTCGGGCTCGGCCGGTTTGGGGTTGCCGGAGCCGTCGATCTGGCCCATCAGATTGCGGCTGGTCATGGGGTGCGCGGTGGCGCCCGGGGACCGGTTGAAGCCGTTCATCTGCCAGCGCACCCGCGCCGCCGCTCCCGCGTCCTTCTGGAGCGTACGCAGGGCGTGGAAGGCGACCAGCGCGTCGTCGGAGCCGATCTGGATCCAGAGGTCGCCGTTGCTGCGTCCGGCGTCGAGCCGGTCGGCGGAGAAGGCGGGCAGCGGGTCCAGGGCGGCGGGCCGGTGGCGGGCCAGGTCCGTACGGTCGAAGAACGTCCGGCCGAAACCGAAGGTCACGGTGAGGGAGGAGGGGCCCGCGTCCAGGGCGATACCGGTGTCGTGACTGCCGCTGACCCCGTCTCCCGCGATGTTCCCGTGCGGCTCTCCGGCCATCATCGCGCGTGCCGAGGCCGACCAGCGGCGCAGCAGCGCGGCGGCTTCCTTCCGTCCCGCGCCCGGGGCCAGATCGAAGGCGATCAGGTGGCCGCGGGCGTGCATCGGGGTGGTGATGCCCGGCTGGTGTGCGCCGTGGAAGGGGACGGAGCCCGTACCGACGGTGGTCAGCGCGGTCGCTTCCTCCGGCCGGCCGGCCGCGTAACCGGTGGCTCCGCCCACCGCGCCGAGTGCCAGCCCGGTGGCGCCCGCCGCGCCCGCGGTGCCGAGGAGCCGCCGCCTGGAGATCCGGGCGGCGGGGGCGTCGCCGCCCTCGTCCTGGGGCCGGTTGTCCTGATCCTGGCCACGGAGGCCGTGGCCCTGCTGGTCCTGCCGGGTGTCGCTCACGATGGGTCAGCCGATCTTCACGTTCTTGTCGACGGTTGTCTGGTCGATGTCGGAGGTCCGTACGGTCAGCCGGAGCCGCCAGTCGCCCGGCATCGGAAGCAGCACGGGGTCGGCGATCCAGCGTCCGGGAGCGGCGCGCTGGGGAACGATCGGCAGCGGGCCGATCTTCTCGGCCACGAGAGTGAAGGAGGCCTTCACCTCGGGTACGTCCAGCGGCTTGCCGTCGGGGCCGTGGATGTCGACCCGCATCAGATTGGCGCCGGAGCGGGCCGGGCCGAGGGTGAGCCGCGCGGTGCCCTTGCCGCTTTGGCCACCGGTGTCGAAGGGCAGGCTGAGGCTGACGGGTTCGTCCTTCGCGGGGGTGGTGGCGGCCGGGCCGCCGGTCCGGTTCGCTTCCTGCCCGGCGGTACGGCCCGGCTCGGTGGAGGTCAGCGCGGTGGTGACGGCGAGGAGTACGACGGCGATGCCGGCCTCGGCCAGCACGGAACGGCGCAGTCCGGTACGGGCCGGGTCGGCGTCCCGAATCCGCTTTTGGCGTGCGGACGCCAGTGCGGCTTTCTGGCGGGCGAGTTGGGTAATTCTCTTACTGTCACCGACGACGGTTGTCGCGGCGGCGGCGGTCTCGGACCCGGCCCCCTTCCCGGTCTCCGGCTCCGTCACCTCCCTGGCCCCGGACTCGGTTCCGCCCGTGCCCCCGGCTCCGGACTCGGCTGCTGCCCCGGCCTTCGCTCCGGTCTCCGCTCCCGCCATGACCTCCACTCCGGCCACGACCGCGGTCTCCCTGCCCGTATCGCCGGGTGCACCGGTCTCCGACGCCCCGTCAGCCCGCTGCCCCAGCCGACCTGTCCACCGCCGTGAGAACCAGGCGATCCCCACCAGCACAGCCACCAGCCCGACCTTGACCAGCAGGAGCTGCCCGTATGACGTGCCCCAGAGCGCCGACCACGATCCGACCTGACGCCACGACTGGTAGAGCCCGGTCGCGGCGAGGACCACGACGCTGACGAACGCGACGCGGGAGAAGCGCAGTACCGCCGTGCTCTCGATGAACGGCGCCCGGTAGAGGGCGACGAGCAGCGCCGTGAGCCCGCCGAGCCAGGTCGCCACGGCGAGCAGGTGCAGGACGTCCACCGGCATGGCGATACCGGGCTGGATCCCGGTCGAGGCGTGCTCGGCCAGTGCCCAGGTGCCCGCGATCCCGGCCGCGACGACCGTGCCGCCCAGGGCGAGTCCGAAGGTGAGGTCCTGCTTCTCCTCGTCCCGCTCTTCGTCGTTGGCTTCCTTCCCGTCCTCGCCCTCCTCGTTCTTCCTCTCGTCGCCCTCCCCGTCCTGGGACGTCCTCTGCTTGGCGTACGCGCCGAAGAGGACGGCGATGAAGAGCGCGGCCGCGCCGAGGAGCAGCAGCCGGGAGACGAGTGCCGCTCCGGTCTTGGTGGCCAGGACGTCCTGGAGTCCGCCGAGATCGAAGGCGTCGCCCAACTTGCCCGAGCCGGTGTACGGATTGCGCAGGAGCAGCAGGGCGAAGGTGGCTGCGGTGAGGGTGAGCCAGCCCTGGACGACCAGCCGCTGGAGGGGGCGTACGGACGCGCCGCGCTGCCAGCAGCCGAGGACGAAGGCGGCGCCGCCGACGAGCAGGATGAAGCCGGCGTACGAGACATAGCGCGCGATGTCGTAGAGGACGCCGACCAGTCCGCCGCCGGCCTCCTCGCCGGACACCGCGGCGGCGGTCTTGGACGGTGCGCCGATGGAGAAGGTGAAGGCGCCGGAGATGGGGTGGCTGTCGGCGGAAACGGCCTGCCAGGCAACGGTGTACGTGCCGTCGGGCAGGCCGGATCGCAGGTCGACGCCGTACCGGACGGCGGAGCCGTCGCTCAGGTCGCGGACCTTCTGGGCGTCGACCCGCTTGTTGTCAGGATCGAGAACACGTATCGAGTTGTCGCCCAGGGCGATCTGTTCGGAGAAGGTGAGAGTGATGTCCTTGGGAGCTGTGGCGACCACCGCCCCATCCTTGGGAGTGCTCCCGGTCAGCGCGGCATGCGCCGACGCCGTGCCGGAGAGCACGGTGAGAACGGTGCCGAGCAGCACCGTGGTGACGAGCAGCAGCCGCACCAGGGGTGCGGTTCCCAAGCGTGGGGCGATGGCTGTCATGACGTGTCAGTCCCTCGGTTCAGTCCCTTTGGCGCTGGGCTAGTGCTGGGCGGGGTTGTAGTTCATCGGCTTCACGGGAAGCTCGACCTTGATGGGGTCGGTCTTCTCGAAGTGCAGCTCGATGCCGACCTTCTGACCCTGCTTGGGCCGCTGCTTGAGATTCATGAACATGATGTGGTTGCCACCGCGTTCGAGATCCAGTTCGCCGCCGGCCGGGATGTCGAAGGACTTCACCTCACGCATCTTCTGGGTCTCGGTCTTGTGGATGGTGATGTCGTCGGAGAGGGCGCTGGTGACGGAGGTGAGCTTGTCGTCGGCGCCACCGTGGTTGGCGACGACGATGAAGCCGGCCGCGAGGTCGCCGGCCGGCTGCGGCATGTAGCCGCCCTCGGCCTTCAGTTCGGGCGAATCGGCGGAGCAGCCGGCCAGCGTCAGTGCCAGCGTGGCCGCGAGGCCGACGGCCAGTACGGGAAAGGGGCGGCGGTTCACGGGTTCTCGCCCTTGATGAGCTTGGGGAGGTCCTTGGCGTAGTCGTCCGAGGTGGTGTCCTCGCCGTACAGGACGTAACCCGCGTCGGTCTTCGGGGAGAAGGCGATGACCTGGGCACCATGCATGGAGGTGATGCTGCCGTCCTTCTCCTTCTCGGGCGCCTCGATGCCGATGCCGAGCTGGCGGGCGCCCGCCTGGATGGTGTCGAAGTCGCCGGTGAGCCCGGTGAAGGACGCGTCGCCGGCGCTGGGCAGCCACTTGGCGAGTTCGGCGGAGGTGTCGCGCTCGGGGTCGGTGGTGACGAAGACGACCCGGAGCTTGTCCTGATCGGCCTTGGGGAGCGCCTTCTTGGCGATGGCGATGTTGCTCATCGTCAGCGGGCAGACGTCCGGGCAGTTGGTGTAGCCGAAGTAGATCAGCGTCGGCTTGCCCTTGGTCTCCTCACGGAGGTCGTAGCTCTTCCCCTTGGTGTCCTTGAGGACGAGGTTCGGCTTCTTGAAGGGGGCGTCGAGCACGGTCGCCGCTTTGGTCTTGCCCTGGGCGGACACATCGGCGACCGGGCTCTTCGAGGAGTTGTCGCCGCTGTCGCCGCCACAGGCGGTCAGGGTGAGAGCCGCCGCCGCGGCGAGCGCGGCGGCTACGGTCAGGGTCTTCTTGCGCATGGGGATATTTCCTGGTCGTTCCGTTGGGGGGGGGTACGGGCACCGGGCACGCGGGGCCGGCCGGGGGCCGGGGTGTCCCGGCCCTGTGCTCCAGCCTCGCGTGCCACGGGCGCGTGGTGGGTCAGGCGGTACGGCGTCGTCCGGCCAGGATGCCGAAGGTCACCCCGGCGGCGCCGACGACGATGCCCGCGATGCCGAGGACCCGGGCCGTGGTGTCGCTGCCGGAGGCGGAGGCGGTCCCGGACTTCGCGTCTCCGCTCTTCGCGTCGTTCTGCGCGCCGTCCTGCTTCGAGGCCGCTCCGGCGGTCCCGGCGCTGGAGGCGCCGGCGGTACCACCGTGTTCGTCATCGGTGGCCGCGGTGAGCTTCAGCACGGGCGCCGGGCTCTCGGGCTCCTCCTCGCCCTCCTCGGGCGCCTCGATCCAGCGGACGACCTCCTTGTCGTCGTACGTCTGGAGGGTCTTGAACAGCAACTCGTCGGCGTCCTGCGGGAGTTGTCCGACGGAGAGGGGGAACTGCTGGAACTGACCCGACGCGATGCCCGGCCCGCTCTTGCCGCCGGTCGCGGTCCAGGTGACCTTGGAGACGGCCTCGGTGATGGTGTTGCCGTGCATCTTCAGCGGCTCGGCGAGCTTGCTCTTGGTGACGTCGACCTTCCAGCCGGGCACGGGCTGGGGCATCACGGAGGCCAGCGGGTGCTCGGTCGGGAAGTTCACCTCGACCTTGGTGGTCGAGGCGTCGTCGCGCTCGTTGGGAACCTTGAAGTTGATCGTGGCGTAGCCGCCCTTGGCGGCCTCGCCCTGCGGCTGCACGCTGACATGCGCGGACGCCGGCCCGGCCAGCAGGAGAAGGGTGGTCGCGGCGATACCACCGGCGACGGAGACACGGGCCACGTTCTTGCCCGAGAACGCTGACAACGCTGGGAACACAGCACACTCCACGGTGTGAGGGAAGGAAGTGATCGGACAGGGGGTCGCGACGGCGCGAACGCGCGGCGGCAGCGCGACATCCCCCCGACCGTGCGGAGTGTGTCGCGTCAGGCGGCGAGCGCGGGTACGCGTGCGAAAGCGGGGAGAAGGGCGGCCGGAGGGCCGCGTCTGCTCACCGTGTGCTGGAGAGCCTCCGCGGCCGGTGGTGGGGGAGCGTGGTACGAGGCGCGCGGGGCGCGCGGCTCCTGGGCCGGTACGCCGGGCAGTCCGGCGCACAGGGCTCGTACGAGCGCGAGCGCGGCCCGCAGGGCGCGCAGCGGCGCGCTGTCGGTGACATCGCTGATGCCGTGCGCCGAGAGATGAGCGAGCCGCAGAAGCGCGAGATCCCCGCGGCGCAGCAGCCAGCCCGTCGCGAGCGCGGCCAGCAGGTGCCCGAGGACCATCGGGAGAGACGGCAGCAACCCGTCGGCGGATGCGGACACCGAGGCCGGCACGGAGCCGGATCCGGACGCGGAGGCCGAGACCGATGCGGCGGATCCGAGTGCGGGCGCCATGTGGTGGTGGACGCCCGTTCCCGTGCCGCCCGCCGAACCCGCCGGGCTGATCCCCGCGTTGGCGAGGATCCGCTGCGCGTCGACATGGCTGAGCGAGGTGGGACCGGCTCCGCAGACCAGTTTCGCGGCCATTCTGATCAGCGCGTCGTCGGTGCCCGTCGGGACCGTGACATGCCGCTGACCGAGGCCGAACACCGTGTGCAGGGCGAGCTGTCCGCCCGTCAGGGCGACGACGATGGTCGCTGTCGACCGCGCCCGTCCGGCGAGTGGCGCGGCGACCGCGAACACGGACAGAAAGCCGAGCACCAGGCTCCACCAAGGGACGGTGGCGCAGGCGGCCAGCGCGTGTCCTGTCGCCGACAACACGACGCAGACCGCGGTGAAGACCGCGGCCCTCAGCAGCCGCGGGGCGGCTCCGGCGCGTGCGAAAGGCTCGGACATGGCCGGGCCATCATCGCACTGAGGGTCCCGGCCCCGTAGGGCAGGTCCGGAAGATGACCCTCTGTCCTATACACCGCCATGCGCCGCATACGCGTCCGCCGAATGAGGGCTATCACATCAATCGCGTGCTTACGACCCGAGATGGAGGGCAATACGTATCGGTACGTCGAGCCGCAGCCAGGAGGCTGGAGCAATGAGCATCTGGTGGTCTCTCCACTTGCGGCGCGAAGCCGCGAGCGTTCCGCTCGCTCGGCGCCTTCTGCTCGGCGCCATGGAGACCGCGGGAGTCGACCCCGACATCTCCTTCGATCTGTCGGTGGCACTCAGCGAAGCCTGTGCGAACGCGGTCGAGCACGGCGGCGACGACCCTACGGGCGAGGCGCCCGGTGGATACCGGGTGACGGCCTATCTGGACGGCGAGCTGTGCCGTATCGAAGTGGCCGACTCGGGGCCCGGTTTTCCCTCCCGGCGGGTGGTGCGGCGCACCACGCCCGCGCCGGTGCCCGCCCCGACGTCCGAGAACGGCAGGGGGCTGTGTCTGATCGAGCAGCTCGCCGATCATGTGCATTTCCGTAACCGGCCGGGGCACGGCGCGGTGGTCAGCTTCGACAAGATCCTGAAATGGCGGGAGGACGCCCTGCTCAGAGCCATGTGAGCTCGGAGCGAAGCGTCCCCCCGATTCCCCGTGCGGGATTCCCCCGTACGGGCTCGGCCATACGGGTCGGGCAAGGGCCGGGCAGGGGCAGGCCGGGTCAGGCCTGCTTGAGGCCCGCCATCCAGGCCTCCACCTCGTCGGCCCGGCGCGGCAGCGCGGCGGACAGGTTCCGGTTGCCGTCCTCCGTGACGAGGATGTCGTCCTCGATCCGGACGCCGATGCCGCGGTACTCCTGCGGCACGGTCAGGTCGTCGGCCTGGAAGTAGAGCCCCGGCTCCACCGTGAGACACATACCGGGCTCCAGCGTCCCGTCCACGTACGCCTCCCTGCGCGCGGCCGCGCAGTCGTGGACGTCCAGGCCGAGCATGTGGCCCGTGCCGTGCAGGGTCCAGCGGCGCTGGAGACCCAGCTCCAGGACCCTTTCGACCGGGCCCTCCAGCAGGCCCCACTCGACGAGCCTCTCGGCGAGGACGCGCTGCGAGGCGTCGTGGAACTCGCGGTACTTCGCGCCCGGCCGCACCGCCGCGATCCCGGCTTCCTGGGCCGCGTACACCGCGTCGTAGATCTTCCGCTGGATCTCGTCGTAGCGGCCGTTGATCGGCAGGGTGCGCGTGACATCGGCGGTGTAGAGGGTGTGGGTCTCCACGCCGGCGTCGAGCAGCAGCAGGTCGCCGGAGCGTACGTCGCCGTCGTTGCGCACCCAGTGCAGGGTGGTGGCGTGCGGGCCGGCCGCGCAGATCGAGCCGTAGCCGATGTCGTTGCCCTCGACGCGGGCGCGCAGGAAGAACGTTCCCTCGATGTAGCGCTCGCTGGTCGCCTCGGCCTTGTCGAGGATCCGCACGACATCCTCGAAGCCGTGCACGGTGGCGTCGACGGCCTTCTGGAGTTCGCCGATCTCGAACGCGTCCTTCACCGCGCGCGCCTCGGAGAGATGGACGCGCAGCTCCTCGTCGCGCTCGGCGGTGACCTTGTCGGTCAGCGCGGCCTCGATGCCGGCGTCGTGCCCGCGGACGTTACGGACCGGTCCCGTGGCGTCCTCGAGAGCCGCGGCCAGTTCCCGTACGTCCTTGGCGGGCAGGCCCAGCACCTGCTCGGCCTCGGCGAGGGAGTGCCGGCGGCCGACCCACAGCTCGCCCTGGCCGTCGAGCCAGAACTCGCCGTTCTCCCGGTTGGAGCGCGGCAGCAGATAGACCGTCGCCTCGTGCCCGCCGGACTTCGGTTCCAGTACGAGGACGCCGTCCTGGGTCTGGTCGCCGGTGAGGTACGCGTACTCGGTGGAGGCGCGGAAGGCGTACTCGGTGTCGTTGGACCGGGTCTTGAGGTTGCCCGCGGGGATCACCAGGCGCTCGCCGGGGAAGCGCGCGGAGAGCGCGGCGCGGCGGGCGGCGGTGTGGGCCGCCTGCGCGATCGGCTCCAGGCCGTGCAGTTCGGTGTCGGCCCAGCCGGACTTCATGTTCTCTGCGAGCTCATCGGACACGCCGGGGTACAGACCGTTCTTCCTCGTCTTGATCGGCTCTTCTTCCGTCTCCGGGGTTTCCGTCTCCGGGGTTTCCGGGGGGAGCTCCTCAGCCACGTCTTCTCCTTGTGGGACTTCGTGGGACTTCGTGCGTGGGGCTTGGTACGTGGGGCTTCGTGCGACTTCGTGGGACCGGCACAGACCGGACCAGGACCGGTCTTTTCCATCGTATGTGCGAGGGATGGCAAGGCCGGAGTGCCTGTGGAAAACCGCCGGGTCAGTCGAACCGGACGGCGAGCAGCACGATGTCATCGGTCGAATCGTCCGATGTGCCGTGCGCGTTGGCCGTGTCGTGCGACGCGTCCGTGCCGCCCGTGCCGCCGGTGTCGCCGGTGTCGCGCGTCCCGTGGGTCCCGTAGATGTCCGGCAGTACGGTCCGCAGCACGTGATCGGCGACCGCCCCCGGATCGTGCCGGGCGGACGTGGGCACGCTCACCGCCGCCGCGTGCAGCCGCGCGAAGGCCCGGTCCATGGGGTCGCCGGTACGGCGCAGCAGCCCGTCCGTGTAGAACAGCACCGTCTCGCCCGGCGCCGGCCACAGCTCGACGCTCGGCGCCTCCCAGCACGCGAGCATGCCGAGCGGCGCGGACACGGTGGTCTCGACGAACTCGGTGCGCCGGTCCCCGACGATCAGTGGGGGCGCGTGCCCGGCCCCGGCCAGCAGGATCTTGCACTGGCCGTGGGTGGGTTCGGCGTACGCGAAGAGCGTGGTGGCCGTACGCGCGGGCTCGGTCAGCCGGAGCAGGAGCTCCAGATCGGAGAGTACGGCGACGGGGTCCTCGCCCTCCATCACGGCGTACGCGCGCAGAGAGGCGCGCAGCCGGCCCATCGCGGCCACCGCGCTGGGCCCGCTGCCGCTGACCGAACCGACGGCCAGGCCCAGGGCGCCCTCGGGCAGCGGCAGCGCGTCGTACCAGTCCCCGCCGCCGCGCGAACCCGCGCGATGGCGGACGGCGAGCTGTACGCGGGGGACCCGGGGCAGCCGGCCGGGCAGCAGCTCCTCGGTGAGGGTGGCCACGTGGGTACGGGCCCGTTCCAGCTCCAGCAGCCGGGCGAGGTGCGCACTCGCGTACCGGGTGTAGAGGCCGATCAGGTGGCGCTGCCGTTCACCTGGTTCGGCGGGTTCGTCGTAGAGCCAGACGGCGGCGCCGAGTTTCGCGGGAGCGGTGTAGGGAGCGGCACCCGAGGCGACGCCGGGAGTGGCTCCGGACGGGGTGTCGGGGGAAGCGCTCGGAGCGGCGGCCGGGGCTCCGGTCGTGCCGATGCCGTCAGCGGTAACGGCTGTACCAGCGGTAACGCTTGTACCGGTGGTGACGT
This sequence comes from Streptomyces sp. NPDC088116, assembly GCF_044741745.1. NCBI lineage: Bacteria > Bacillati > Actinomycetota > Actinomycetes > Kitasatosporales > Streptomycetaceae > Streptomyces > Streptomyces sp. NPDC088116. The sequence goes on from NZ_JBIUTF010000005.1 coordinate 424,233, forward strand.
CGGCGGCATCGATTGCGGTGAGCGGTACGGCGAAGCTGGCGCCGTAGCCGAGCCGGACCGCGACCTCTCTCTCGCGCGGGTCCGTCTTCGTGTTCCCGCCCGGACGATGACCCGAGCCCGGCCCCGCGTCTGCGTCCCCGCCCGCGTCCCCCTCGCCGAGCAGATCGGGGTCCGCCACCGGCTCGGTCCGTCCGACCGGGCTGTCGAGGAGCCGGCCGTACGAGGTGGCGTGGCGCGGCACGGTTTCCAGATGGCCGAGTTCGGAGTGCGTGAGCCCCAGGCCGACGGTGGCGACGGGGCCCAGACCGTCGGCCGGTTCGAATACGACCAGGCCACGGCGGGCGCCGACCAGGGCGGCTCCGGCGCGCAGCAGTTCATTGAGCGCGCCGTCCAGGGAGCTGGTCCTGGCCAGGCGCTCGGTGAGTTCGTGGAGGGTGGTCAGATCGGAGACCCAGCCGGCGAGCCGGTCCTGGATCAATGCGCCCGGAGCGGTGGGAAGGGTGTCCAGAGGCGCGGCAGTCTGAGCGGCGGTGGGGGGACTGGAATCGATTCCAGCCACTTTCGGCATGTTCGGGGCGCTCATGACGGCCGACTTTCAGAATGGTGCATTTTGCTCAATAGCATCGCAAACCCCCATGTCATTCTGCGCGGCTATCAATGCGTCCACATGTACACGCACAACTAAGGCGATGTCCAGCGTTGTCCTGGCGGAACAATGGGTGTCTGTGAGACGCTGAACTTGGCTAAAAAATTACCCCCCTGGCTGGGTTTTGCGATCGACTGAGTGCGCTCAACCAGGGGTCCTCAAGGGGCTGGGTACCACTACAGCCCGGGTCGAGCGTCATTCCGAACGTGATGGGTACGTAAACGGTGACGGACAGGGGCAGTTGGGACCGCCCCCGGAACCTCCGGAACCCGACGGCGGGCTTGGGCGTCTTAACCGCCGAAGGCCCTACCTCATCCTCCCGGACTGGCGAGAACAGCACAGCGGGACAACAAGCGCCACGCGCACGCCACCCCTCGCCACGCGTTCAACGAAGACAGTCCGTACTCGGCTCACTCAGGGGCGGTGTGATACGCCGCCGGGCCGGGAGGTTCTGTTCGTGCCATGGGCTCCGCGCCTCGGGCTCGGGCTCCGGCAAGGGGCGGTCAAGCGTCGAAATGTACGCACGGTGAAGTGATGCACACACATGGTCTACGTGCCATGTGGACTCGGCGTTCAACGGAAAGGAACGAGCGCTCATGCGCGAGATCCTCGGAAGGCGACGCAAGCTCCGGTTCCGGCGTAAGGGGAGGCCCGCACAGCTCGACGTGGCGCTCACCTGTGCGACCGAGTGGAGATGGCCCGTACTCCCGGGTGCCGGCCTCACGTCGGCCGGCGGCCGCGGGACCCGCGGTAGCGGCTGTAGCTGCCCCGACCCCGAGTGTGTCGTACCCGGCGCGCACCCCTTCGATCCGGAGTTGCTCGCGGCGTCCACCGACGAGCGCCTGGTGCGCTGGTGGTGGAACAACCGCCCCACGGCTCCGATCATCCTCGCCACCGGTGGCAGCGCCCCGTGCGCGGTGAGTCTGCCGGCCGTCGCGGGCGCCCGCGCGCTGGCGGAGCTGGACCGGATGGGCATGCGGCTGGGGCCGGTCGTCGCGACGCCCACCCGCTGGTCGCTGCTGGTGGCTCCGTACACCCTCGAACAACTCGGTGAGCTGCTCTACACGATGGACTGGGTGCCCAGTTCGCTCCGGTTCCACGGCGAGGGCGGCTATCTCGTCCTGCCGCCGTCCGAGGCCCCCGGCGGGCAGGTCCGCTGGGAGCGGGCACCACTGCCCGGCTCGGCGGCGCCCTGGCTGCCGGATGTGGAGGCGGTCGTGGACGCGCTCGTCGAGGCGAGCACCAGTGCGCCGGACGGCGGCAGCAGGCTCGCCTACTGACCGCACACGGGCCGTGAACGCGCTCGGTATCCAACAAGTGCGCCCATGTCCCTGCCCGCGTCCCGTCCCGCGCCTTGTGCCCCGCCCTTTGTGGCGCGCCTCGCCCCGCCCCCGGTCCGGCTCGATCCGGAACGGGGGCGCGTCGCGTTCCGCGCCTTGTCGCGTCTCCGTGCTTTCCCTGCTTCGTACCGCTATGCGTACGGTCCGTCAGGCGCTTTGCCTGATTCGCTCTTGTCCGCGTCACTCGTACGGGTGTGAGCTGAACCGAGTTGTCGGGGAATTGGGCGTGCGGCGGCCCCGGGTGTCCCATTCCGTCGATATCTTCTGCCCTCCGTCAGCAATTCCCCAGCAGCGGCAGGTGGGCCCTCCATGAATCTCCGCATGATCGGGCTCACGGCCGTTGTGGCGTGTACCGCGCTGCTGCCGCTGGCCGCTTCCGCCGGCCCTGTCGGCGGAAGCGGACCCGGGGCGGCGGCCGGTGGCTCCGGTGGTGGTTCTGGTGGTGGTTCCGGGAGCGGGCGCGGAGGGGAGTCCGGTGCCGATTCGGCGGCGGAGTCGGCACCGGACTCGGTGGCGCTGCTCGCGGGAGTGAAGGCGGGACGTCGGCCGCTGTCCGGAATCGACGGGTCCGGGTCGGCCGTCGGTACGGCGAACACCAAGGACGCCGCCGATACCCAAGGCCCCAAGAACACCGTGGACGTGGCGGATCTGACGGATGCGACGGACGTGGTGGATGTGACGGGCGTCGAGGGCACCGCGCACTCCGGGGGCGCCGACGGCGATGTGCGTGCTCTGGTGCGTACGGTCGAGCGATGTGGGCCTGAAGTCGCCGCTCCCCAAGGGGTCGAGGCACAGACCTGCGTCCTGACCGAGGGCCGGGACACCTGGGCGCGCACCTACTACCGCAACAAGACGAGCGGTGAACTCCTCGCCGTACTCAGCCTGATGGGCCCGCGCGGGCGCACCGTACAGACCCACTGCCGCGTCACGACCACGGACGAGCCGACGACATGTGAAACGCCGCGTGAGCCGTCCCGGGGGGAGCCCGCGCAATACGTGGCGATGGCGGAGTTCGCGGCCCCGGTGAACGGCCGGAGCGGCGAATACGAGGGGAACAGCGGGAACCGGGTGGACGGCGAGGAGATCGGGCCGCTGTTGCTGCGGTCGGGGAGCAACGCCCGGCGCCCGGTGGCCCGTTGACATACGGGCGGCACCTGTAAAAGCGAACGCCCGGTCGCTGGCGACGGGGGATGCACCAGCGACCGGGCTTCTAGAACCGTAACAAGAGATCGGCGGTTAGCAAATTCGATCCGGTGTATTCGGACAATGAATTATCCGCCGGCCGAGCGGGGTGTGACAGGCCTCACCGGACTTCGGGGAACCCTTTGCCGCGCTTGTCCCTCTCGCGCCCCGTCACGGCCCTGCGCGGGCTGTCCCGCGCCTCACTGTCCGTCACCTCGCCCACCGTGCCGCTGTCAGCTGAGCGTCACCTGGCGGTTGGTGAGTCCGCCGCGTGCCCGGCGTTCCTCTCCGGTCAGCGGCGCGTCGGCGGCGAGCGCGGTGGCGAGCCGCTCGGCGAACTCCGCCGCCGGCTTCTCGCAGTCGTCCGCACCCATCGTGCTGGGCAGGTCCCACACCGGAACGGTGAGTCCGTGCGCCCGGAAGGAGCCCACCAGCCGGGTCTGGGCGCCGAGGCTCGACGTACCGGCGGCGTGCAGCCGCGCGAGTGCGTCCAGCAGCTTCTCCTCGGGGTACGGCATGACCCAGCGCAGGTGGTTCTTCTCCGGCGTCTCGCACCAGTACGCGGCGTCCGTGCCGCTGAGCAGGGAGGTGGGGATCGCGGCGGCGTTGGCACGCTCCAGGGAGGCGGCCACCTCGGGCGTGGTGTTCTCCGAGTCCGGTACCCAGAACTCGAATCCGGAGTGGACGATCGGCTTGAAGTCGGCCTCGGGGGCGAGCAGATCCTGAAGGCGCGGACCGTCGGCGGGCACCCGCTGCGCGGCCACCGGGTTACCGGGCTCCGCGCTCAGCGCGCGCAGGAGCGTGTCGGCCAGATCGCGGCTCAGGTCCCCGGACGAGGTGTCGTTCTGGAGGGCGAGCAGTACGGAGCCGTCGTCGCGGCGCAGCGCCGGCCAGGCCATCGGCAGAACGGTCGCGAGAGTGACGGACGGTACGCCCTCGGGCAGCCCGTCCTTGAGGGTCAGTTCGGCGGTCGCGGCGGGCACCAGCTCGCGCAGCGCGACCCAGTCGCACTCGCCGGCCAGGCCCTCGAAGGGGCGCTGGACCAACTCGGTCACGGCGTGCGCGGCTTCCCGGCCGTGACAGGCCTTGTAACGACGGCCCGAACCGCACGGGCAGGGCTCGCGCGCCCCCACCACCGGAATCGGTCCGTCGTTGAGCTGGGCCTTCGCGGCCTTCGTCTGGGGGCGCTTCTTCGCCATGGTGTGGCTTTCTCCCGTGAGCGGCGGTGCGGTGTCCGCGCGAGCCTAGCGGCTCGGCTCTCCAGGAGCCTTGGGGGCGCGAAGCGCCGCGTGTGCGGCCGGGGAGCCGGGAGTGCGGCCGTACGACCGCCGGGCCGTGTTCCAGAAGCCTCGCCTGCCCTATGGGCGCACGGCGCTACTTCTCCAACATGGCCTGGGCGCCCCGCTGCCCGCCGCGCGTGCGGAGCGCGCGTACCGCTCCGCGTGCCCAACTATGCGCGGAGCGGCGGTCCGTACGGCCCGGCAGGTGCTGAAGCGTGCGCGTGCGGGAGGCCGTGGGCTCTCAGGCGGCGCCGTCGAAAGGGTCCGCGAAGCCCAGTCCGTCCAGGCTCTCCAGCCCGTCCAGTCCGTCGAGTCCCTCCAGCCCGTCCAGCGTGCCCATTCCGGTCATCGCGGGGGCAGTGACGCGCGTAGCGAAATCGTCGCGGCGGTGTCCTTCGGTAACGATCGCCCACACCGTGACTTCTCCGGTCGCGCTGTCCCGTACCCCCCACTCCTGGGCGAGGGCCGTGATGATGTTGAGCCCGCGTCCACCGCGCGCCGTGACCGAGGGGGTCGACGGAATGGGCCGGGTCGGGCCACCGCCGTCCGTGACCTCGACGGTCAGCCGGCCGGCCTTGTCGACGCGCCAGGCCGCGCGGACATCGCCGTCGCCGATCTCCGCGTGGTCCAGCGGCCGGCCGTGACGACAGGCGTTGCTGAGCAACTCGGAAAGGATCAGTACGGCGTCGTCGACGACCGAGCCGGACACCCCGCTGCGGCTCAACTGCTCACGCATCCGGTGCCGCGCCTTGCCCACGCCCGCAGGGCCATGGGGAACGGCCATGCACGACGACGTGGGCACTTCTTGTGCCACCACAAATGCCACCCCCGAGACCTCCTTTATGCCCCCACGCCACCGTGTGAATGCCCCACCGGCCCGGACCGGAAACCGGCCGGGGGCGGGCCGTTGACGCACTCATGACGTCCGAACGCGGAACGAACGCGCCGGTGCACTCCCTGTCACCGTCGGCGTCGCCCGGCGGGCCGGTGGGGCCCGGGGGGCCTGAGGGGCGGGGAGGTGGGTCAGGCCGGGCGGCCCAGCTGGGACAGCACCCGCTTGGGACGGTTGGTGATGATCGCCTCCACTCCGAGCCGTACGCAGAGGTCGACGTCCTCCGGCTCGTTCACCGTCCACACGTGGACTCGGTGGCCCGCCTTGTGCAGGCGCTCGATGTAGCCGGGGTGGTTGCGGACGATCCGCATCCCGGGCCCGGCGATCCGGGCACCCGCGGGCAGCCGCCCGTCGCGCAGCCGGGGCGAGAGGAACTGCATCAGGTAGACGGTCGGCAGTTGGGGCGCGGCGGACGCGATCCGGTGCAGTGAGCGTGCCGAGAAGCTCATGATCCGTACGGCGGACTCGCCCGGACCGGACGCGTCGGCCGGGGCGGGCTCGTCCAGGCCGAAGCGCCTGAGCAACTGGACCAGCCGCTCCTCCACCTGGCCGGCCCAGCGGGTCGGATGTTTGGTCTCGATGGCCAGCTGGACGGGGCGCCCGGCGTCCGCGACGAGTTCGAGCAGACGCTCCAGCGTCAGTACGGAGGTGAACTCGCGGTCGCGCCAGTCCGGGCTCTCCTCGCTGTCCTTCCAGGAACCGAAGTCGAGCGTGGCGAGATCGGCCAGCTCCAGGGCGGAGACCGCGCCGCGTCCGTTGGAGGTGCGGTTCACACGACGGTCGTGGACACAGACGAGATGGCCGTCGGCGGTGAGCCGTACATCGCATTCGAGGGCGTCGGCGCCGTCCTCGATGGCTTTCGTGTACGCGGCCAGGGTGTGCTCGGGCGCGTCCTCGGAGGCTCCGCGGTGGGCGACGACCTGGATGCTGTGCTGTCGTGCTTGAGTCACCGCGTCATGGTGTCATCGTGACGGGGTAGGCGGGTGAACGGTCCGGCTTCTCCGGCCCGTCGCCTCCGGATGCGTTCGTTATGTCCGGAATAAAGGATGGCGAGCAGACACACAGGTCCTGCTTACAGTGGCCTGACGCGTTGTGGGAAAAGCTGACCGCAGACACTTGCGCAAGCGCAAGACAGCCGCAAACGCCAGCAAAGACATGCAAAAACAGACAAGCGGACAGCGGACGACCGCGCAGCGGACCTCTTGCCGAAGACCGATGTGGAACCGAGGAGAACGAGCTGTGAGCACCGAGAACGAGGGCAACGAGGGCAACGCGGCTCCCGCTGTCCCGCCCGTACCTCCCGTGCCGGGCGCCGCTCCCGAGGGCACCCCCGCGTCCGGTCCGCAGGAGGGCGCGCAGGAGCGGCCGGCGGCAGCGCCGGAGCCGCCCGCGCACGCCCCCAGGCCCGCGCAGGCGCCTCCGGCGGGGGATCCCGCAGGGGCCCCCGCGACGTCGCATGCCGCCGGTGCCGGCTGGCCGCCGCCTCCGCCCGTACTGCCCTCCTACGGAAGCGATTCCCATGGAAGCGCTCCTCACGGGGGCGGGGCCTACGGAGGCGGTGCCGGCGACGGCACCCAGCCGTGGGGCGCCCCGGCTGCCGGCCACGACCCCCAGCCGCAGTCCCCGCGCAAGCGGCGCGGCGGACTGATCACCGCCGTGCTCGCGGCCGCGCTGGTCGCGGGCGGCGTCGGCGGTGGCATCGGTTTCTGGGCGGCCGAGACGAACGGCGGCGGTTCGATCGGTTCGACGACCGTCTCCGCGGCGGAGGCCCCCAAGGACGTCAAGCGCGCCTCCGGCACGGTCGCCGCGGTGGCCGGCAAGTCGCTGCCGAGCGTGGTCACCATCGAGGCGCAGGGCGGTAACGGCGAAGGCGGTACGGGCACCGGCTTCGTCTACGACAAGGAAGGCCACATCCTCACCAACAACCATGTGGTGGCGTCCGCGGCCAACGGCGGTGACCTCACCGCGACCTTCTCCGACGGCAAGAAGTACTCCGCCGAGGTCGTCGGCCGGGCCGAGGGCTACGACGTGGCGGTGGTCAAGCTGAAGAAGGCCCCCTCCGGCCTCTCCCCGCTCCCGCTCGCCAACTCGGACCAGGTCGCGGTCGGCGACTCGACGATCGCGATCGGCGCCCCCTTCGGCCTCTCCAACACCGTCACCACGGGCATCATCAGCGCCAAGAACCGTCCGGTCGCCTCCGGCGACGGTTCCGGCGCCGGCAACTCGTACATGAGCGCCCTCCAGACCGACGCCTCCATCAACCCCGGCAACTCCGGCGGTCCGCTGCTGGACGCCAGGGGCGCGGTCATCGGCATCAACTCGGCCATCCAGTCGGCGGGCAGCGGTGGCCTGGGGCAGTCCCAGGCGGGCTCCATCGGCCTCGGTTTCGCCATCCCGATCAACCAGGCGAAGAACGTCGCCGAGCAGCTGATCAAAACCGGTCAGCCGGTCTACCCGCTGATCGGCGCCACGGTCTCGATGGCCGAGGGCGGCGAGGGCGCCACGATCTCCCCCCAGGGCGAGGGCGGCGCCGCGGCGATCACCCCGGACGGCCCCGCCGCGAAGGCCGGTCTCAAGTCGGGCGATGTCATCACGAAGTTCAACAACACCCCGATCGACAGCGGCCCGACCCTGATCGGCCAGATCTGGACCCACAAGCCGGGCGACAAGGTGAAGCTCACCTACAAGCGCGACGGCAAGGAGTCGACGGTCCAGGTCACCCTCGGCGAACGCAAGGGTGAGAGCTGAGCGCGGCGGCGTGCCGGGTGCGCGTGTAGGAGTACGCGTACGTCTGTAGCGCCGGAGCGTCCGGGCCGCCGAGCCCGAGTTTCCCGAGGTGGGGTGCCGGAGTCGATCCGGCGCCCCACCTCAGGCGTGTGCGGGGCCGGGCCCCACCTCAGGCGTGTGCGGGGCCGGTGGCCGTCCGCGCACGAGTGGTACTTCAGTCGGCGGAAGTGCCGGGCTGTCAGCGGAAGTCGAGGCCGGTGGCGGTGGCCAGGTCCCGCAGGTCGACGTACTTGTAGTTGGAGCCCTCGCGCGGCTCTCCGCCGGGGCCGGCCACATCAGGGGTGTCGATGCCGTCCTGGAACACGGCGAGCCCCTGCGGATACCGGTCGCCGAACGGCCTGTTGACGATCTCCAGGCTGTCGGTGCCGTCGACGCCGTCGATCGCGTTCTCGCCGCTGCCCGCGCCGACCCGGAAGCCGGCGGTGAACCTGTTGCCCTTGGCGGGATCACGGTCGTACAGGGCGAATGTGCTGTCGCCCTGGCTGGAGACCACGATCTGGCCGCCGCCGCCCGGCCGTTCGATCAGCGTGATGCCCTCGACGTCCGCGACGAGGTGCTTCCCGCCGAAGCCGGGGTCCTCGCCCGGGACGCACTCGCCGGTCGTCGGGTCCTGGGTGTAAGGAACGCCGTAGTCCCGGACCCGGTCGATCAGGGTGGGCCTGCCGGTGAGGTCCGCGTTGATCCGCCAGACGCCGACGTCCTCCTGGCCCGCGTACAGCACGCCGTTGGCCGGGTCGACGCGCAGGCCCTCGAGATACGGCTGCTCGCCCGGCTCCTCGCAGGGCGTCCATGTCGTGTGGTCGGGCAGCGCGAAGGTGGTGGGGAAGCTGACGGTGCGTATCTTGCGGTAGCCGATCGTGCCGTCGGCGGCCGGTTTCGTCAGCTCCAGCAGCGCCACCCGGTTCGTCAGCTCCTGGGTGACGACGGCGTACACACGGCCGGTCTTCCGGTCCTTCCAGGAGTCCAGACCGTACGCCGTGGCCTGCTTGTTCACCTCGTCCTGGTCGGCGGAGAAGATGTACGGCGAGGCGTCGTCGGCGGTGATGTCGGTGACGGGGCCAGGCGTACGGTGCGGGGCGACGCGGTAGATGACGAGTTTGTCCCGGCCGCGGTCCGTCGCGACCGCCAGATCCGTACCGTCGACGACGTCCACGTTGTTCAGGCGACCGGGCTCGTCGTCTGCGCTCGGTGGCCTCGGCGACGGGAGCGACTGCACCTCGCGCCCCGCGAGGTCGTACACGCGCAGGCCGCCCACCTTGGCGGTGCCCAGCACGAGGCTGTGCGCCGGGTTCTTCGGATCGCGCCAGATCGCGGGGTCGTCGGCGCTCGCGTTCCCGCCGTCCTCGTCGTCGAAGAGGGGCGGTGTCTCGGCCTCGGCCGTGACCTCGGGAACCGCCGGACCGGCGGGCGCCGGGGCGACGGTGGCCGGAGGGCCGGCGTGTGCCGGGGCGACGACGACCGCGACCAGCGCCGCCGATGTCACCGCCCCGGCGATCGTCGCGTAACGCCGGTGGAGTCTGCTGCCTGCGCTCTGCATGCGAAACCTTCCTGCGGAGAGGGGAAACGCCGGGCGTGCCGGAAAGAGCTGAGATACCGGAACACCGGAACACCGGAATGCTGGACAGAGGATGTAACGCGTCCCTGTGCGAGCGACAGTCGTCGTGGACAACGCGGCGTGAACAGCTGCGCCCACGACGCTTTCCACCGGGTGGCGCGGCCTGTCGAGGCGGGGCGCCGGACCGATCGGGCGCCCCCTCCATGAGAGAGCCCGACCGCTGGCGACGGGGGATGCGCCAGCGATCGGGCTCTACTTAAGAGTAACAAGACTGCTCACGTACGGGTGCCGACTGCTCGACGGCGATGCGGAGTTGTGACCGGGATCACGAGACAGGACGCGCGAGGGAGAATGGCCTGTTCTGATCGGTCGGGCTGGACGAGTCCTTCCGGAGGGGTCTCGTCACGTACCCTCCATCAACTCGGCGCGTACGGCCCGCCGTTGGCCGGTCCCGTAGGCGCCTGTGTCAGCGATCGCACGGAGGCGCGTACGAGAGACGGGGCAGATACTCGTGCCATTTGTCCGGCGTCAGGACGCTCCGGGTCATCGAGCAGATACGACGGATGGCCTCGTCGACGTCCAGGTTCCACAGCCGGACCGTGTCGGCACCGCTCGACACCCCGAGCATGCGGCTGTTGGGACTGAACGACAGGAAATTGCCGGTCTTGGCGTTGGGGCTCATCGACTGACCGATCGGAACGGCGTCGGAGGGGAGGGTGACGTTCCAGAGCCGGACCGTGTCGTCGTTGCCGCCGCTCGCCAGGGTGCGGCCGTCGCGGCTGAACGTCAGTGACACGACCGCCTCGGTGTGGCCGGTGAGGGCGGAGCCCGCCCGGGGCGTGTCGAGGGGATCGGCGACGTCCGAGAGCCGGACCGTGCCGTCGTCGCTGCCGCTGGCCAGGGTGTCGCCGTCCGGACTGTAGGCGAGCGCGTTGATGGGGCCCAGGTGTCCCTTGAGCGGTGCGCCGAGGCGGGCGGTGTGGCGCGGGTCGGCCACGTTCCAGAGCCGGATGGTGCTGTCGGCGCTGCCGCTGGCGAGCGTGCGGCCGTCCGGGCTGAAGACGAGGGCGTTGACGTACCCCGTGTGGCCGGTGAGCGGCGCGCCGAGCGGAAGCAGGCGCGACGGGTCGCTGACGTCCCACACCTGGATGGTGCGGTCGTCATGGGCCGTTGCCAGCGTGTGCCCGTCCGGGCTGAACGCCAGTGCCCCGGGCCCCGCGAACCGTGTCCGCAGCGCGACGGGCGGCCCGTAGGGGACGGGCCGGGCCGGATCGGTGACGTTCCACAGCTGCACCGCGCGGTTTCCCGTCAGCACCGCGAGGGCGCGGCCGTCGGGGGAGAACGCCAGCGAACGTACGTCCCCCTCCCCGGGGGTGAACGGTTCGCCCAGCGATACGGGCCGGCTGGGAGCCGTGACGTTCCACAGCCGCACCCTCTCGTCGCGCGCGGCCGTGGCGAGCACCCGCCCGTCCGGGCGGAACGCTCCGATGCGGCCGATCATGTCCGACGCCGGAATCGACCAGAGGCGGACCTTGTTGTCGCCGCTTCCGGTGGCGAGGGTCCGTCCGTCCGGGCTGAAGCCCAACGCGTACATCTCGCCGCTGCTGCCCGCGAGGGGCTCACCGACCTGTGAGGGGTAGGCCGGGTTGCTGACGTTCCACAGGCTCGCCGTGCTGTCCGCGCTGGCGGCGGCGAGCATGGCCCCGTCAGGGCTGAAGGCCACGGACCACACGGCTCCGGTGTGGCCGGTGAGCGGTGCGCCGAGTTGTTTCGGGCGCCGGGGGTCGGCCACGTTCCACAGCCGGACGGTGTCGTCCTTGCTGCCGCTGGCGAGGGTGCGGCCGTCGGGGCTGAAGGCCACGGAGTGCACCGTGGCCTCGTGGCCCGTCAGCACCGTGCCGACCGGCCTCGGACGCCGTGGATCGGCCATGTCCCACAGCCTGATCGCGCCGCTGTCGCTCCCGGTGGCCAGGGTGTGTCCGTCGGGACTGAACGCCACGGAGCGCACAGCGGCGGTGTGGCCGGTCAGGGCGCCGAGCGTCTTCGGCCCGCGAGGCTCGCGTACGTCCCACAGGCGAACGGTGTGGTCTTCGGTGGCGGCGGCCAGCGTGTGTCCGTCCGGGCTGAAGGTGAGCAGGTAGATCGTGCCGTCATGGCCGGACAGGGGCGTACCGAGCGGGCGCGGGTGGCGAGGATCCCGTACGTCCCACAGCCGGATCGTGCCGTCGTCCCCCGCACTGGCGAGGGTGCGGCCGTCCGGGCTGAAGACCGCGCTGCTCACCCAACTCGTATGGCCGGTGAGGGGTTTGCCCAGGGGTTTGGGCCGGGTCCGGTCCGTCACGTTCCACAGCCGTACGGTCCGGTCGTAGCTGGCGGTGGCCAGGAGCCGCCCGTTCGGGCTGAACGTGGTGAGGTAGACGGCGCCGGTGTGGCCATGGAGCGGCGTGGCCAGCGGCGCGTTCACGATCGAGATCAACCGGTTGTTCGTACCCTCGTCGTCCGGTCGCAGGCGGTGTGCCACCAGGTCGAGTTGAGCGGACAGCGACGGATCGGTGTACTGCACGCGATCGGCTTCGGCGAGTACCTGCTGGAACACCGCCTCGTCCCGCTGCTGCCACGCGACCACCGCCGAACCGACGGCCAGGACCGCCAGAACGACCAGAGCCGACACCGCACTTCGGCTGATCCAGACCGTACGCTTGCGCAATCTGACCGAAGCGGTCAGGAATTCGACCGCGCTCCGGGTCAGAAACGTATGACCGGCGGACTTCGCCCAGGTGTGGGCCTGCTCCAGGCGGGAACCGCGGTAGAGCAGGGACGTGTCGCGGTCCGAGCCCTCCCAGGCCCTGCCGTCCTCCTCCAGCCGCTGGCGCAGCAGGTGGTCGTTCCTGTCCTCGTCGATCCAGCCGCGCAGGCGCGGCCAGGCGTGCAGCAGCGCCTCATGGGTGATCTCCACGGTCTCCGCGTCGAGCGTCACCAACCGGGCGCGGACCAGGGCTTCGAGCGATTCCTCCGTTCTGCCGGGGTCCGTCGACTCCTGCGCCAACTGGCGCCGCGTCCCCCGCCTGCGGGTGGCCTGGGTGTCCTCGCCGAGTCGGACCAGCCTCAGCAGGAGCAGTCTCGCGGCCGTACGCGCCGCCGGGCCGAGGCCGGACCAGGCCCGTTCGGCGGTCGCCGCCACCGCTCCCTGGATTCCGCCCGCAGCCCGGTAACCGGCCAGCGTCAGCCGTCCCGCCTTCCGCCGCTGCCAGGTGGCGAGCAGGGCGTGGGAGAGGAGCGGCAGCACTCCCGCGCCGGGCGTCCCACGAGGGCCGTCGGCACTCACTTCCCGGACGATCAGCTCCGCCAGCCCCGGTTCGAGCTCCAGTCCCACGGCCTTGGCCGGGCCGGTCACCGCTTCGCGCAGTTCCGCGGTGGTCAGCGGTCCGAGCACCATGTGCCGGTGTTGCAGCGCGTCGGCCAGTTCGGGATACGCGAGGCACTGCTCGTAGAAGTCGGCGCGTATGCCGAGGACGACGAGTACGGGGGCGGAGCCGGCCGTGGAGAGGGTGGGGCCCGTGGTGTCGCCGGAGCCGGCGGGCGAGCATCCGGCGTGGAGGAGCTGGATGAAGGTGCGCCTGTTCGCCTCGTCGGAGCCGAGGGCGAACGCCTCCTCGAACTGGTCCACGATGACGACCGGACGGGCTTCGGAGGCCGTCTCGCGTCGTGCCCATGCGGCGAAGGCAGCCCTCGCGGCGTGGGCGAATCGGGAAGTGCCGGGCTCGTGGCCGCCGGACTCCTGGCCTGCTGGTTCCGGTTCGACCGTCGCCGGTTCGACCGCCGCCGGTCGGTCCGTCGCCGGTTGGTCCGTTTCCGGTTTCTCCGCCGCTGGTTTCTCCGCCGGCGGTTCCTCCACGGTGGAGACGAGGTCCGCGAGTTCCGGGATCCGGCGGATCAGCTCCGCGAGGGGGTCGCTTCCCGGCACGAGTTGCAGCACCGCTCTCGGCCGGCTCCTCTCGTCACCCGGCGCGCCGCCGCGCAGCGCGGGCACCAGCCCGGCGCTCAGCAGGGAGGACTTTCCCGCCCCTGAAGCGCCCACGAGCATGACCAGGCCACCCGTATCCTCCGCCGCGCGCAGCTGAGCGACGAGGGCGTCCGTGCTCCGTTCCCGGCCGAAGAACCACCGGGCGTCCTGCGGACGGTACGAGGCCAGCCCCCGGTAGGGGCACACGCCACCGGGGACGGACGAGGCCTCGACCGAGGGGGGTTCCTCCTCTTCCGCGGCTGTCGCCGGGCGCTCGCCGACCGGGTCGGCCACGGCTCGCGCCCACAGGCGCTGCCACTGGGCCATGTCGTACAGCCCTGTGGACACCGGAGCGGGCCGCGAACGCCGTGCCTGGGGAATCAGGACGTACAGCACCGCCGCGAGGGCGGCGAACTGGGCAGGCACGTTCTTGGCCCGTCGCCAGTCGCTGATCCGCTGGGCGGACACCCGCACGGGCCGCCCTCGCTCGTCGACCCGCTGAAGCCGGACGACCGCCTCGGCCACACTTTTGAGCGGAGGGTTGCCGGCTTCCCGGTAAAGCAGCGCGAGACGTTCCGCGAAGGCTGTGCGTGCCCCTGAGTCGGAACTCAAGGTCTCCACTCCTTACTTCCCCCGCGCCTGTACGTCCGGACCGGATAACTCACTTTATATGGCTGACCTGGGGTGAAGTCGGTGGTCCGATACCGGAACCTCCACGGCGGGAGACACAGCTGACAGGATCACGACGCAGCAGCGCTTCACAGCGCTTCCACCGCGCGTCGTCGAGCCAGGCCACCAGCTCGGCGCACGGAGAGACAACTCATCGCACCATCGCACCGCGTGTTCTCGGTCAGCTTTCGCTTTCGCCGCAGTCGTGGGTCCGGCCTTTCCGCGATCCGCACCAACTGCACGGGATCCACCAACCACGCCAGCCATATCGGTACGGCGCGGGTCGACACCGCCCCACCGTTCGGCGCCGGTCCCCACGAGGGGAGGGACCGGCACCGAACGGTGGGGCCGGGCCGCCTTTCTCCTCCGGTCGTCAAGACCTCTTGAGGAGTCGTATGCTGGCGCCATTGCGCGACAGAACGGTGGGCACCCATGGCGAAGGTGTACGAACGGATCGCGGCGGAACTCCGCCAGTCCATCCGCGCGGGTGAACTCAAGCCCGGTGACCGCCTGCCCTCGGAGGCGAAGCTGGCGGAGGAGCACCGGCGGAGCGTCCCGACGATCCGCGACGCGCTCCGGCTTCTCCAGGACGAGGGGCTGATCGAGAAGCAGCACGGCCGGGGCAACTTCGTCCGCAGAGCCCGTACGAAAGTGCTGCGCACCAACGCGCGGCACCAGTGGGAGAAGAACCGGACGCGCGAGCCGGTGGAGAAGCGGCTCAAGACCGGTTCCACCGAGCATGCCACCGGGCTCGATGTGAGAGACCTGGTCTTCCACGCGGCTTATCGCGAGGCCAAGGCGGACACGCGGCTCGCCGAGGCGCTCGGTGTCCCTGAGGGAACCGCCCTCGTGGAGCGCACGTACCGGACGCGGTACGCCGCCGAGAACGCGCCCTTCGCGCTGGTGACCTCGTATCTCGTCCGCGCCCTGGTCGAGGGGAATCCGGACCTGCTGGACGCGGCGAAGGAGCCGTTTCCGGGGGGCACGCAGAGCCAGCTCCTCTCGGTGGGGATCGAACTCGACCGCATCGAGGAACGCGTCATCGCCCGTCCGCCGACCCCCGAAGAGGCGGATGAGCTCGAACTGCCGCCCGGGACCTCGGTCCTGGTGCTCCGCAAGACATCGTTCGACACCCAGGACCGCGTCGTGGAGATGTCCGACGTCACGCTTCCCGGTGACCGTACGCAACTGCACTTCACCACCCCGCTGGAAAGGTGGTGAGTGCCGTGAGCCGGCGCGTCGTCGTCATCACCGCCGTTCACGCGCCGTCCGCTCACTTCCTGCCGGACGCGTACGCGTCGCTGCGTGAGCAGGAGTTGCCCGGGGGATGGGACTGGCACTGGCTGATCCAGGAGGACGGCCGGAGCGACGAGGCCGCGCCGCACGTACCCGACGACCCGCGGGTGACCTTCCGGCAGGGACGTCCCGGCGGTCCGGGCACCGCCCGTACGCTGGCGCTCGCGCACGCGGACGGCGAGTACGTCAAGGTCCTGGACGCCGACGACCAACTGCCGGCGGGCGCGCTGGCCCGCGACCTGGCCGCGCTGGAAGGCGATCCCACCATCGGCTGGGCGACCTCGCGCGCGCTGGACCTGCTGCCCGACGGCTCGACGGCCGGCTTCGACGGCGACCCCGCACAGGGCCCGATCGAGCGCGGTGCCGTACGGGAATTCTGGTCGGCGAACAACTACCGCGCGCAGGTCCACCCGGCGACCCTCTTCGCCCGCCGCGATCTGGTGCTGGCGCTCGGCGGATGGATGGCACTGCCGGCGTCCGAGGACACGGGGCTGCTGCTCGCGCTGAACTCCGTCAGCCGCGGTTGGTTCACCGCCGAGACGGGACTCCTCTACCGCAAATGGCCGGGCCAGGCGACCGGCCAGGCCGCACATGTCGACCCGGCGGAGCGGGATGCCCGGATGACGGTGGTGGAGGCGAGGGCGAGGGCGCTGTCGGATCTGGGGTGGGGCTCCCCGGCCGCCGGTTGAGTCGCCGTACTCCTGGCCGATGCGCCCCGGGCCCGTGAGGCGGACCGAAAATCCCAGTTTCGAAAACAGCAGTTTCGAAAACTTGATTTTCGCTTTGCTGGGTGGCTACAGTTCTGCTGTCAGCTACGGACCGGATCAGGAGCAGCCATGGCCGAGGCACCGGCGGCGTCGCGCCGCCGCAAACTCACCGCCGAGCGGGAGCGTGAGCTGCTGCGCGTGACGGCCGAGCTCGTCGGTGAGGTCGGCTACGAGCAGGTGACCATGGCGGCGGTCGCGCAGCGGGCGAAGTGCAGCACGGCGACGCTCTACCGGCAGTGGGAGAGCAAGCCGCGTCTGGTGATCTCGGCGTGGAAGGCCCTCAGCACGGAGGCCGGGAAGGACCTGTCCGGTATCGACACCGGCAGTCTGCGCGGCGACCTGATGGCCGTGATGCGGTATCTGGTGGCGGACGACCCGGCCAAGAAGACCTTCACCTCGATGCCGGCCGCCATCGTCCAGGACGAGGGCCTCATGGAGATCGTGCGCGAGATCCTGATCCATCCGATCCTGCGCGACCTGGCCCAGCTCTTCGAGCGTGCGGTGACCAGGGGAGAGATCGAAGCCGGAAACCCGGTCATCGACCTCGCGGATCAGATCCTGTTCGGCCCGTTGTTCGCACAGACCATCCTCCACGGGACACCGGCGACCCCGGAGCTCATGGAAACCGTCGTCGAGCTGGTGCTTCTGCCCGTCCTCACCGCGCGGCCCGCCGCGGTCTGACCCGCCCCCGACCCCGACTGCCTTCCGGCGGCGCCATCCGGTCGCGCCGGCGACCCCGCACACCCTGACAACGGCGTAACGCCGCTCGTCCACCTCCGCATGCCCTCCTCAGGCCCGCGCCGGTCACCTGCCGGGCCCAGGGCACCGCACGCCCGAAACCACCATCGATCCGGAGCGTCTCCCTCATGGCCACTTTCCTCCACAAGATCGGCAGGGCCGCGTTCACACGGCACTGGCTGGTCGTCCTCCTCTGGGCGCTCGTCCTCGGCGCCCTGGGCATCGGCGCCTCCACCGGCTCGGGCCCCGCCAGTTCCAGCCTCAGCCTGCCCGGCACGGAGGCGCAGCGCGCCTTCGACCTCCTGGGCGAGAAGTTCCCGGCGGCCAACGCCGACGGAGCCACCGCCCGCGTCGTGGTGCGCGCACCCGACGGCGGGAAGATCGGCAGCCCGGAGAACAAGGCCGCCCTCGAAGCGGCACTGGCCGGCATCGAGGACTCCTCCGCCCGCATAGGGCAGATCAGCGACCCCTTCACCACCAAAGCACTGAGCGCGGACGGCACCACCGCCTACGCCCAGGTCACCTACACCACCCCGGACTCCGACCTCACCGACGGCGACCGCACGGGTCTGGACAAGGCCCTCGAATCGGGGCGGGATCAGGGGCTGACGGTGGAAGCCTCCGGCAACGCGCTGGCCGCCCCCGAGGAAAGCCACACGGCCGAGGCCATCGGCTTCGCCCTGGCAGCCGTCATCCTCCTCATCACCTTCGGCTCCCTCATCGCCGCCGGCCTGCCCCTGCTCACCGCGCTCGTCGGAGTGGGCGTGAGCATGGCCGCCATCACCGCCCTCAGCGGCCCGCTCGACCTCAACAGCAATGTCTCCGCTCTCGCCACGATGCTGGGCATCGCCGTCGGCATCGACTACGCCCTGTTCATCGTCTCCCGCTACCGCTCCGAACGCGCCGACGGCCACGACGCCCGCGAGGCCGCCGCTCGCGCCAACGGCACCGCGGGATCCGCCGTCGTCTTCGCGGGACTGACCGTGGTCATCGCCCTGGCGGGCCTCGCGGTGGTGAACCTGCCCATCCTGACCGCGATGGGCCTCGCCGCGGCCGGCGCCGTCGTCGTCGCCGTCCTCGTCGCCACCACCCTGGTCCCCGCCCTCCTCGGCTTCGCCGGCGAACGCGTCCGCGGCAAGACCCGCAAGAAGGCCCCCGCGGCCGACAGCAGCCCGCCCGGTAGCACCGAGCCCGGTAGCACCGAGCCAGGTAGCACCACGCCCGGCAGCAGCAAGCCCGGTAGCACCACGCCCGGCAGCACCGAGCCCGTCAGGCCGGGACCGGGACAGCGCTGGATCTCCTTCGTCCTGCGCAAGCCGGCCCAGATGCTCGTCCTGGCCGTGGTCGCCCTCGGTGTGGTCGCGCTCCCGGTCGCCCAGCTCGAACTCGGGCTGCCGGACGACGGTTCCAAGGCCGCCTCGTCCACCCAGCGCAAGGCGTACGACATGCTGTCCGAGTCCTTCGGGCCCGGCTTCAACGGTCCCCTCACCGTGACCGTCGACGACCAGGACCCGGCCGTCGCCCGCGGCGGCGCCCAGGACATGGGCAAGTCCCTCGCCGGCCTCCCGGACGTGGCCGCCGTGACCCCGGCCGCCTTCAACGAGAGCGGCGACACCGCGATCATCACCGTCATCCCCAAGAGCGCACCGGGCAGCGACGCCACCAAGAACCTCGTCGACGACATCCGCACCCTGGCCGGTGACCTCCGGTCCGACACCGGAGCCCGTTCCCTCGTGACCGGCACCACGGCCCTCAACATCGACATCTCCGACAAGTTCAGCGCGGCGATCGTGCCCTACCTGGCCGTCGTCGTCGGCCTCGCCGTACTCGTACTGATCCTCGTCTTCCGGTCCATCCTGGTCCCCGTCAAGGCGGCCCTCGGATTCCTGCTCTCCGTACTGGCCTCCCTCGGCGTCCTCGTCGCCGTCTTCCAGTGGGGCTGGCTGAAGGACCTCATCGGCCTCGAACAGACCGGCCCCCTCATGAGCCTGATGCCCGTCCTCATGGTCGGCATCGTGTTCGGCCTCGCGATGGACTACCAGGTGTTCCTGGTGACCCGTATGCGCGAGGCATACGTCCACGGAGCCGACGCCCGCACCGCGGTCGAGACGGGCTTCAAGCACAGCGCCACCGTCGTCTCCGCCGCGGCCCTCATCATGATCAGCGTCTTCGCCGGCTTCGTCGGCTCCCACGACGCCATGATCAAAGCCCTCGGCTTCGGCCTGGCCATCGCCGTCGTCTTCGACGCGTTCGTCGTCCGCATGACGATCGTCCCGGCAGCCCTCGCACTCCTCGGCAAGCGCGCCTGGTCCCTGCCCGCCTGGATCGACCGCATCCTGCCCAACGTCGACATCGAAGGCGAAAAACTCGCCAAGCACACCCCCGCGGCTCCCCCACTCCGCGAACCCAGCTACGCCGGCTCCGCAGACCACGACCACTGACAACCCCCGTCCCACGGGCCCGCGATCGCCATGGCGCCGCGGGCCCGTGCCCTGCACGAAGGACGCCGATGCACCGTGTACTCCTCGCGGGCGGCCCCGCTCTCGTCCGAGACGCCTACGCGCACGTCATCGCCGCGTCCCCCGCCTTCGTGATCCAGGCCCAGACCGCGACCCTCGCCGAGGCCCTGACCGTCCTGACCTCCACGACCTGCGACCTCCTGCTCATCGATGCCCGCGAACTCGCCCGCGCCACATCGGCGGCGGCTCAGGTATCGCTGCGCCACGCCGCCGCCCGCACCCGAACCGTCGTACTCGGCACGATCCCGCCGGCCGAACTCCCGCTCCTCACGGAGGCGGGCGTGACCGGCGTGCTCGGCCCCTACCTCGAACCCGACGAGTTCTTCACGGCACTCGATGTGGTCTGCCGCGGCGCCATAGTCATCTCGCCGGCGCCCTCCCACGCACCCGGAGCACCGGCCGCCCATGGGGCTCTGGCGCCACTCACCCAGCGGGAACGTGAAGTACTCGCCCTCATCGCAGCCCTGCCCGACAACACCGCCATCGCCCTCGCACTCGACCTGAGCCCCGTCACGGTCAAGTCGCACATCAACCGGATCATGCACAAACTCGGAGTGTCCAGCAGATCCCAACTCGTCGCCCTCGCCTACGAGAACCGACTGATCGTCCCGGGCCCTCGGATCACCTCCGGTGCGGCACCGGGCGAGCACCGTACTGTCCTTGGGGCTCCGGGACTCGGTGTCTGAAACGAACGAGAGGTTCCAGGGTCTCGTGCCACCGTTCCGTGACCCCGTTCCGTGACCCCGTTCCGTGACCCCGTTTCCGTGCCACCGGACGCGCCCGGCAGGACGGCGGTCCCTCAGCCGACCTGGATCCAGGTGGTGATCGCGAGGACGGTGGGTACGGGGCATGCCAGGACGGCGATGAGGAGCAGGCGGATCTCCATCGTGAGCCGGCGGACGCCGGGTGCGAAGGCCAGGGCGGTGAGCGCGGCAGCCGCGCCGACGGCGGGCAGGACGTATCGAAGAACGACGTCTGCGACGGGCACACCCGCGGCCAGGCTCCAGACCGCGGTGATGGTGACAAGGCCCGCCAGCCAGGTAAGCGACAGGACGGTGAGCGCCCACAGCACGCCTGCCAGCACGGCGGGGACAGTCCGCCCGCGGTGAGCGGCCGGCGTCGGCTGCCATGGTCCGTAAAGAGTGGTGTACGTCCGGGGGTTCACCGGCGATGCCTTCCGTGAGAGGGGATGCGCATGATCCTCACGTCACGGGCGCTGCCGGGGCGTGGGCGCGGATGCTCACCTCGGCGCGGGCTCGTACTCACATGTCCACGACCGGGCCGTGCACACCCTCCGGCGGCGACACCCGTCACGACGTGGCGGCCGGCGGGCCCCGTGGCTGCCCCGGATGTGGTCCCGGCCAAAGGGTCGTTTCCGGATCCTGTGGACCAGGGACGGACCAACGGCCTCGGGGACGGGCGACGGCCGGTAGGCTGTAGTCGCTCCGCCGCAGGTGGGCGGGGCGTGGGTGGGTTGCCCGAGCGGCCTAAGGGAACGGTCTTGAAAACCGTCGTGGCGCGAGTCACCGTGGGTTCAAATCCCACACCCACCGCAGCAGGTCGGCGTATACGCAGGCCAGAAGGGGTGCCCTCGGTGAGGGCGCCCCTTCAGCACACCTGTTGGCGAACGCCGAGAGCCGGGTCCTCTGCATCGCCCATGTGACGAGGGCTGAGGGGACCCGCCTACGGTTCGACGATGTGCCGCAGATAGGCGTGCGGGTCGGCGAGATAGCGGCGCCAGTGATCCACGACGCCGAGTTCCCGCCAGGCGACCCTCCGCATACCGTGCTCACCGACCTCGATGATGTCCGCGCCCGGCAGTGCGGTCAGCAATGGGGAGTGCGTGGCACAGATGACCTGGCCGCCCTCCTTGGCCAACCGGTCGATGTGCCCGATCAGCTCGAGGCACGAAGAGAAGGAGAGCGCTGCCTCCGGCTCGTCGAGAACATAGAGCCCGGCGTGAAGGAACTTCCCGCGGAACGCCGCGAGAAAGCCCTCGCCGTGGCTGACCCGGTCCGGCGAGAACCCCTCCCTGCCCAGCGCGTCCAGCGCGGTCTCGGCACGCAGGAAGAAGCCCTTGCGCGCTGACCAGTTGGTGGCCATACGGCGCCCGCGCCCCGAGGCGGCGTCGAATTTCATACGCTCGCCGAGGGCCGACTTGCCGCGCGGGGACGCGTAGCTCCAGTCGTGGGAGCCGCCGTAGGAGTCCAGGCCGAACCCCTCCGCCAACGCCTCGACCAGGGTCGACTTCCCCGAGCCGTTCTCACCGACCAGAAAGGTCACCGGTGCGGTGAACCGCAGCCCTTCACCGAGCAGCTGCCGGACGCAGGGCACCGACCAAGGCCAGGTTTCCTCGTTGTACGAGGAGAGATGGGCATACGCGCGTTCGATAATCACGCAACCAGTGTCGCCTGGACTCGGAAGGCGTACGGGTGCAGTCCGGCACCTCCATTTCGCCAACCGTGCTGCGTCGTCACAGCGCCATAGCCGCGCAGGATTGGGTGGCGAGCGAAGGGCTTGTCGGCGCAGGGCGCCCAGCCGGCGACGCGACAGCAGCCGGGAGAGGTCCGAGCAGGCCGGTCGCCGCACGGCGACCACGACGCCAACCCTCAGCACCCCGTATCGATGGGGGGACCTTTGCTGACCAGTCGTGGTGACCGTGGCGGGACGAGGGCTGCAAGGGCGCCCGAAATGGGCGCGCCGCTTCTGCTTGTGGCCTGTCGGAACGTCGCCCGTCGCCCGTTGTGGTGATCTTGACGCTTCGTGGCCGGGCCGCTGGGCTCGGGGGGAATGCAGTGGTGGCGTGGTCCGGACGCGCCGGACTGGTCGACACACGGTCGGCGCCACAGAAGGAGAGGGGCGAAATGGTGAGAAGCCTATGACCGTCAGTGAAGCAGAGAGTGTGAGCCTGTCTCCGGAGGCCGCGCGAGCCGCGCAGTACTTCGACTCCCTCGGTCTTGAGTTTCAGCACGCGTTCGAAAATCGTAAACAGGTGCAGATCCGTGCGGTGGAGCGACTGGTGGGCCGGCTGGCTCCGGGGGCCCGGGTTCTGGACGCGGGGTGCGGCACCGGAGTGCCGACAGTCGCGCAGCTGTGTGAAGCGGGCCTGGATGTCACCGGGATCGATGTCTCCGAAGTCATGCTGTCTCACGCACGGCGTCAGGTCCCGCGGGCACGTTTCGTCAGGGCGGATCTCACCAGTGCACACCTGGACATCGGTACGTTCGACGCCGTTGTCAGTTTCTTCTGCCTCATCGACTTGCCGGAGGAGACGTTCGTCGCCGCGCTGGAACGGTTGCGAGACCTCGCTGTTCCGGGGGGCCGCGTGCTGGTCGCCGTACCGGAGTACCGCAGCGAGGACGAGGTGGACTTCGTGGGCGAGAGATACCGGCCCGTGCTGTGCCGGCGCGAGGAGGTCATCGCCTGGGCGGGCCGCGCGGGACTGGAAGTGGAAGGGCTGGAGGTCTGTCAGGACCGGGGCGCCCAGGGGCAGTCGGAAACCGGGCTCTATCTCTGGGCTCGGCGCCCGGCATCTTCGGGGCTCCCAACGGACGCGCCCGCACGCCCGTGACATGAGCGCCGCCGCCGGTACGAGCCTGACCTGAGGCGTCGACACGAGCCGGCAGGAACGGGGCGGGGCGAGCCTGGAACCGTCAACCAGGCTCGCCCCGTGCGGAAGGCCGGACCCCCTTGCCATGAAGTCCGGCCCGTTCTCCGCGAAAGCGGCCCGCTCCGCAAGAGGCCTTCATGCCGGAGTGACGAGATTGCCGAAGGACCCCAGCCGTGGGCGTGCTGTCATTCGGCCCCCGGCCCGCCCTTCTGTACGCGGGTGCGCCTGGCGATCTCGTAGGCGATGCCCGGCAGGGGCAGGAGGGCCGAGGCCCAGAGGGCGACATGGAAGAGGGGCTCGTCGCCGGCCAGCCACTCGGTGAGGATCGTGACCGGCAGGCCGATGCACGCCGCGACCAGCAATCCGTTGCGCATGCCCATGGTCCCGCGCCGTACTTCCACCGCGACGGTGACCGTGCTGAGGGTGAGCCAGAAGGCGAGGCGGCCTGGGGTGACGGGAATCGATCCGGACCACCCGATGAGGTGCGAGAACAGCAGGAGTCCACCTATCGCCGACGGCACCAGCATCGCCATCCGCAGCAGCCGCGGACGCAGCGGCGACCTCGCCTGCGCCCAGGCGGTGGCGAACGCCTTGACATCGTCGCCCACGACGTCCCGCGGCGCGCGTCCCGCGGCCGCCGCGTCCTCGAGGTGCGCGGAGAGCTCGGCCAGCATGTCCTGGACGGCCGCGTCATCGACGCCCCGGTACTCCCAGTTGCTGCGGCATATCGCCAGGATTCGTTCAGTGGTCATGGTTTTGTGTTCCCCCCATGGGCGGCTCGGTGCTGGTCAGGATCTCGTTCACCTGGGCCGTGAAGTCCAGCCAGGCGGTGCGGCCGCGCGCCAGTTCCACTCCGCCCGCCCGGGTCATCCGGTAGTACTTGCGCGGTGGCCCACCGCTGGACGACGGCGCGCGATAGGACTCGACGAGCCCGGCCCGCTCCATCCGGGCGAGCAGCGGATAGATGCTGCCCTCGCTGACGAGCTCCAGCCCGCAGTCGGTGAGCGCTTCGACGAACTCGTATCCATAGCGAGGACGTTCGGCGATCAGGGCGAGCAGGCAGATGTCGAGCGCTCCGCGCAGGAGCTGGCTCCGCCGTTGGTCACCGGACGTGCGCAGCTCCTCTGTCATGCGGTACAAGATAGTCAGCAACTACCTTGCACCGCAAGGTAAAGGGGTGGGCGTTCCCGAGGCGGACCGGTGCGTCGCCGGTAATCTCCAGGCCCTGCGCGACGGGGACCGCATATACGAATCCGCTCGACCATGGCCCGCCGCGAACCCGACGGCAGTCATGGGATGGCGTACGGCGAGGAGCGGTTCCGCCACTGCTCTACGACGTCATCGTGCTTCTTCACCGCACCGACCAGTGCCCTGCTCGGCAACACGGCGGACAGGTTCGGTCAGAACATCGACACCCTGTGACCTATCGCGTTGCCACTCGTTGCGGGTTGCCTGACGGTGATTACTGTATGAAGGGCGATCGGCACCCGAAGCCGGATGTCGAAGCGGCTCTGCGACGGGCGGAGAGCACTGGCCTGAAGGTCAAGCGAGGCCACCGGTGGGGATACGTGATCTGCTGCCCGTGCTCTGCCGGCACGAAGGTGTGGTGCACGCCTGCGAATCCGGGCACGGAGGGTAGGAAAATCGATGAATTCACCCGTCGGCACAGCAACTGTGCGTGAGTGGTCGTTCGTCCTGTACCCCGAGGAAGAGCCGACGCGGGAGCAGTCCGACCGTTTCGACCGTGCGGACGCCCTGGCTGGTGGCCAGGTCGGCTGGGAGGAGTACGGGCAGGGCACGCGTTTCCCCTGCGTGGTGGAGGCGCCCGGTTTGGAGGAGGCCGTGGCTTGGGCTGTTGAGCGGCTGGGCGAACTGGGGGTGCCGATCGCGCGGATCGAGACAACGGGTAGCTGGTCAAGGAGTACGGGGTCGCTCGGCCCCGGAAAACCGTTCGCTCCCCTCCGCGGCCGGCCGTACCGTCGCCGCCATGAAGCTGCTCTCCGTCAATATCGGCAGGCCTCGTCCCAATCCGTGGAAGGGCCTGCGCCTGACGGGTATCGACAAGCGGCCCGTTGACGGTCCGGTCGCCGTCACCGTTCCCGGCTCGGAGGGGACCGGCGCCGTCGGGCTTGTCGGTGACCGGGTCTATGACGTGAAGCATCACGGTGGCTCCGATCAGGCCGTCTACGCCTACGCGCGCGAAGATCTCGACGCGTGGGAAGCCGAGTTCGGCGGGCCGCTCGCCAACGGGGTCTTCGGCGAGAACCTCACGACCCTCGGAGTGGACGTCAACGGCGCCCTGATCGGGGAGCGTTGGCGGGTCGGGCCGGACGTCGTGCTGGAGGTGTCGTGTCCGCGGGTTCCGTGTGCGACGTTCCAGGGATGGCTGGAGCGGGCCGGTTGGATCAAGCGGTTCACCCGGGCAGCGCGGCCCGGTGCGTATCTGCGGGTCGTCGAGACCGGTGAGATCCGTGCCACCGACGCGGTCGGCATCGTGCACCGGCCCGATCACGACGTGACCGTCGCCGTCGTCTTCCGGGCGATGACTCTGGAACCGGAACTGCTGCCACGGCTGCACGCCGCCGACGCGCTGCCGGAGGAGATCAAGGAACAGGTCCGCCGGCGCACCACCGCGTAGGAACCGCACGGGCGCCGGGGGCGCCGGGCGCCGGGTCGTGTCCGTATCCCGGACGGGAACACTGTTGCACCTCTGTTGTATCTAAGCTGTGCTCATGCCTTCAGCGCCTGCCGCTCCCGTCAAGCAACCACCTGCCGCCGACCGCGTCTACAGCCACATCAAGGAAGCCGTGCTCGACCGTCGCTACGAGGGCGGCACCCTGCTCACCGAAGGGGAGCTGGCCGAGGCGGTCGGCGTGTCTCGTACACCCGTACGGGAAGCGTTGCTCAAGCTCGAGGTGGAAGGGCTGATCAAGCTCTACCCGAAGAAGGGCGCGCTCGTGCTCGCCGTGTCCGCGCAGGAGATCGCGGACGTGGTCGAGACCCGGCTGCTGGTCGAGGAGTTCGCCGTACGGAAGGCCGTACCGGCGTCCGAGCGGCTGATCGGGCGACTGGAGGAGCTGCTGGAGGAACATCGGCAGCGGGCCGTGGACGGGGATCTCGCGGCCGTCGCCGTGACCGACCGGACCTTCCACGCCGAGATCGTGCGCCACGCCGGCAACGACATCCTCTCCAAGCTGTACGACCAGCTCAGAGACCGGCAGCTGCGGATGGGCGTCGCCGTGATGGAGGCGCACCCCGACCGGATCGCCAAGAACATCACCGAGCACGCCGAGCTGCTCGAAGCCATCAGATCGGGCGACGCCGACGGCGCCGCGCAGGTTCTGTGGCGGCACGTCAGCCGGGTCAAGGTGCTGGTCCGGGGTGAGGCGCGGTGAGCGCGATCTCCGTCACACTGCCCGGTGATCCGCCCGGCGGCCGTCGCGCCGCCTGGGTCTGGGGCATCGGCGTCGCCGTCTACTTCGTCGCCGTCATCTTCCGTACGAGCCTGGGCGTGGCCGGCCTCGACGCCGCCGACCGGTTCGACGTCAACGCCTCGGCCCTGTCGACCTTCTCCATACTCCAGCTGCTCGTCTACGCGGGCATGCAGATACCCGTCGGCCTCATGGTCGACCGGCTCGGCACCAAGAAGGTGCTGACCATCGGCGTGGTGCTGTTCACCATCGGGCAGCTGGGCTTCGCGCTCTCGCCCACATACGGAGCCGCCCTCGCCTCCCGCGCCCTGCTCGGCTGCGGTGACGCGATGACCTTCATCAGCGTGCTGCGGCTCGGCACCCGCTGGTTCCCGGCCCGGCGCGCGCCGATGATCGGGCAGTTCGCCGGGCTCATCGGCATGGCGGGCAACCTCGTCTCCACCATCTTCATCTCCCGCACCCTGCACGGCCTCGGCTGGACCACGACCTTCGCGGGCAGCGCCCTGGCGGGTGTCGTCGTCCTCGTCCTGCTGCTGCTCTTCCTCAAGGACCACCCGGAGGGGTACGAGCCGCCGCCCGCCGAGCACGCGGGCGCCGCGTACGTACGCAGGCAGATCGCCGCCTCGTGGCGCGAGCCCGGCACCAGGCTGGGGCTGTGGGTGCACTTCACCACCCAGTTCCCCGCGATGTTCTTCCTGCTGCTCTGGGGCATGCCCTTCCTCGTCGAGGCGCAGGGCCTGTCCCGCGCCGTCGCGGGTGAACTCCTCACGCTCGTCGTCCTCTCGAACATGGCCATCGGGCTGGTGTACGGGCAGATCATCGCCCGCCACCACGCGGCCCGGCTCCCGCTGGCCCTCGGCACGGTCGGGACGACGGCGCTGGCCTGGGCGACGACCCTCGCGTATCCCGGACATGCCCCGATGGGGCTGCTGATCGCCCTCTGCGCGATCCTCGGCGCCTGCGGACCCGCCTCGATGATCGGCTTCGACTTCGCCCGGCCCGCGAATCCGCCGGAGCGTCAGGGCACGGCCTCCGGAATCGTCAACATGGGCGGTTTCACGGCCTCGATGACGACACTCCTGGCGGTCGGCGTCCTGCTCGACGCGAGCGGCGACAACTACCGGATCGCCTTCTCGTCCGTCTTCGTCCTCGAAGCCGTCGGAATCACTCAGATCCTGCGCCTGCGGGCGCGCACGGTCCGACGGGAACGGGAGCGGCTGGTCGCCAGCCGGGTGGAGGCCGTGCACGTGCCCGCATGAGGCGCACGGGGCGCAGCGGGGCGTGAGATCGGATGGCCGGTGGCTACCCGTGCGCCCCTGGCGCCCTTTCGGCTACGGCGTGACCGCGAACTCCCGCACGATCGCCTCGGCCAGCTCATGATCCCCATCGATCTTGATCCGGTCCGCCACCGCCGACGGCCGCACCCGTCCGCACGCCAGCCGGAAGTACGTCTCCCAGTCCGTCATCAGCGTCACCACCGGACCGAGTGAGGGCGAGCCGTCCACCGAGCCCTTGCCCTCCGCGTCCACCCTGACCGTACGCAGGAACTCCAGCGGGCCGCTCACATCGATGACCACCGCCGAATTCGGCGGCGCCCCCGCGTCCTTGGCGACGACCTTCGGCAGCGCGGACAGCAGCACGTCGCGGGTCACCACGGCGCCGGGCGAGTCCAGGTTGCCCGGCTTGTTCAGCGCCGAACGCAGGTCCTGCTCATGCACCCAGATGTCGAACGCCCGCATCCGCATCGCGGTTTCCAGGGTCTGCTCCGTACCGAGCGGGGCGCGGACCATGGTGTCGGGGGAACGGTTCTCGTTCCGCAGCTGCCGGTTGCGGCGGATGATCGTGTACTCCAGTTCGGAGGTCATCTCCGGCGCCGTGTGATGCCGCCGCACATCGACCTGCATCTCCATATAGCGGCTCATGTCGTCCCGTACATGGTAGAGATCGCGCGGCAGTGAGTGGATCGGCCGGGGGTCTCCGAGCATTTCGCATTCCAGGCCGATGACATGCGAGACGATGTCCCGCACGGACCAACCTGGGCACGGCGTGCGCCAGTTCCATTCGCCCTCGACGAGCGGCTGCACCAACTCGGCTATGGCTTCGACGGAATGGGTCCAGGCATCGGCGTAGTTTTGAAGGCTGGGATGGACGGTCACGGGACCCCTCGGCGGTTCTGCGGTACGCGGGCTGGTTTGACGGCGGGCGGGCTGCGGGCTGCGTGGGCGGTCTGGCAGCTAAGTTACGCTGCCCGGTGGCACCCCGGCAGTGCTTTCGTGTGACGATCGTAGGCCCGTGTTGACGGCTCGAATGCCAGGACGGTGGTACTGTGCGCGCCTCTCTGCTCCAGATCGCAGTAGACCCGGACGAATCAGTGGATTCCCGAAGGCGCCGGGTCGCCTCGCTGGTACGGCGGCAACAGGGCGCCGATCTCGTGGTGTTGCCGGAGCTCTGGCCGGTCGGTGCCTTCGCGTACGACTCCTTCGCCGACGAGGCGGAAGCGCTGGACGGGCCCACGTTCGACGCGATGTCGGGCGCGGCACGCGACGCGGGGGTCTGGCTGCATGCCGGGTCCCTCGTGGAACGGGACCCGGAGGGACGCCTTTTCAACACCTCGCTCGTCCTCTCCCCCGCCGGTGAGCTGGTCCGTACGTACCGCAAGATCCACCGCTTCGGTTTCGACCGGGGCGAGGCGACACTGATGAACGCGGGCGCCGAACTCGTCACCGTACGGCTGCCGGAGGTCACCCTCGGCCTCGCCACCTGCTACGACCTGCGCTTTCCGGAGCTGTTCCGGGGCCTGATCGACGCGGGCGCCGAACTGCTCGTCGTCCCGGCCGGCTGGCCGGCCCGCCGGCGCGCGCACTGGACGCTGCTCGCCCAGGCCCGCGCGGTCGAGAACCAGGCGTACGTCCTGGCCTGCTCCACCGCCGGTACCCACGCCGGTGTGGAGCAGTCGGGACACAGCATCGTCGTCGACCCCTGGGGCGAGGTGCTCGCCGAGGCGGGGACGGACGAGGAGGTCCTGACGGTCGAATTCGACCCGGGGAAGGTCGCGGCGACGCGCGAGCAGTTCCCGGCGCTGAAGGACCGGCTGCTGGGACTGGCGCCGCCGCCGCTCCGGTGACCATGGGGCCCGGCTGTGAGCGGACCTGCTGTGAGCGGACCTTCGGTGAGGGGCGTGGCTGTGAGCGGACGTGCTGTGAGCGGACCTGCGGTGGGTGGCGTGGCTGTGAGCGGCATCGCTGTGATCCGTCCGCGCAGGTCCGGCCCGGCCCGCGTCAGCCGTCGTCCCGTTCCTTCTCCGCCATCCTGATCACGCACACCGCCACCGCGATCAGCAGCGCGTGGTCCGTGTCCTCCCGTACGACGTCCACACCGTAGGTCTCGCGCACCCGCAGCCATCGCCGTGAGATGTGCGCCAGCAGTTCGCCGTCGTGCTCGATCGCGAACTCCCGGTCCAGGATCCGTCCGCTCACATCAAGATCGGTGCCCTCGGACAGCGCCACCCGGTAGTGGTTGCGCAGCAACGAGAGCCGCTTCTTGCGGATGGTCGCCAGCGTCTCGTCGTTCCGCTCGATGGTCATCGCGCCGCGCAGACTGAGCAGTTTCTGGCGCAGCGTGATCAGTACCTGACCGGAAGGGTCCTTCAGCTCCAGGGTGTCGCGCAGCCGCAGCGCCTTGCCGTCGACGAGGAAGGCCTGTCGGCCGCTCTCGTCCTCGATCCAGTAGTCGTCGCCGATCGCGAAGATCTTGTCGCGCACCAGATATTTCATGGGGAACGGGTACCCCGGGGCCGGGATTCGATGGCGGTGCGAGCCTATGTGTACGCCTTCGGGTGCTGTTCGCGGTGCCGAGAATGGCACTCTTGAACCATGAACGACGCGACCCCCGCTCCTTCCCCCGCCTCGTCCCGCCGTGCCCGTGTCCGCGCCCCCGAGCTGATCGGCAGAGGCGGCTGGCTGAACACTGGAAGCAAAGACCTTACTCTCGCGGATCTGCGAGGTAAGTGCGTCGTTGTAGATTTTTGGACATTTTGTTGCATCAACTGTCTGCACGTCCTCGACGAGCTGCGTGAACTGGAGGAGAAGCACCGGGACACCGTGGTGATCATCGGCGTCCACTCGCCGAAGTTCGTGCACGAGGCCGAGCACCAGGCGGTCGTCGACGCCGTCGAGCGCTATGAGGTGCACCATCCCGTGCTCGACGATCCCGAGCTGGCCACCTGGAAGCAGTACGCCGTACGGGCCTGGCCCACGCTCGTCGTCATCGACCCCGAGGGGTACGTCGTCGCCCAGCACGCGGGTGAGGGGCACGCGCACGCCATCGCGACGCTGGTCGGGGAGCTGGAGGCCGAGCATGCCGCGAAGGGGACGCTGCGGCGCGGGGACGGGCCGTATGTTCCGCCGGAGCCGGTCGCGACCGATCTGCGGTTCCCGGGCAAGGCGCTGGTGCTGCCCGGCGGGCACCTCCTCGTCTCGGACACCACCCGCCATCAGCTGGTCGAGCTGGACGCGGACGGCGAGAGCGTCGTGCGGCGGATCGGCTCCGGAGAGCGCGGCTTCGGGCCCGGCTCGTTCAGCGAACCGCAGGGGCTCGCGCTGTTGCCCGACGGCAGGGTGATCGTCGCGGACACCGTGAACCACGCGCTGCGGACGTACGACCCGGTCAGCGGCGCGATCGAGACCGTCGCCGGGACCGGCAGGCAGTGGTGGCAGGGGTCGCCGTCCTCGGGCCCCGCGCTGGAGGTGGATCTCTCCTCGCCGTGGGACGTCGCCTGGTGGGCGGACCGGGTGTGGATCGCGATGGCCGGTGTGCACCAGCTGTGGACGTACGACCCGGCCACCGGGACCGTCCAGGTCGCGGCCGGCACCACGAACGAGGGGCTGGTGGACGGGCCCGCCGCCGAGGCGTGGTTCGCCCAGCCGTCCGGGCTCGCGGCGGCCGGGGACCGGCTGTGGGTCGCCGATTCGGAGACCAGCGCGCTGCGGTACGTGGAACGGGACGCCGAGGGGAACGGCGACGGGTTTGTCGTCCGTACCGCCGTCGGAACCGGCCTCTTCGACTTCGGGCACCGCGACGGCGCGGCCGGACAGGCCCTGCTCCAGCACCCGTTGGGCGTCACCGCGCTGCCCGACGGCTCGGTCGCCGTCTGCGACACGTACAACCACGCCCTGCGCCGGTTCACTCCGGCGGTCGAGGAGGGCGGGAGCGGTGAAGTGACCACGCTGGCCACGGATCTGCGGGAGCCGAGCGACGCCGTGCTCGTCGGGGAGGACATCGTCGTGGTCGAGTCGGCGCGGCACCGGCTGACCCGGCTGCGGCTGCCCGACGAGGCGGTACGGGTCGAGGCCGTCGCCCACCGTACGCGGCGGGCCGCGACCGAGGTCGCCCCGGGCGCGCTCCGGCTGGACATCGTCTTCACGGCGCCGAGCGGTCAGAAGCTCGACACCCGGTACGGCCCCTCGACCCGGCTGCTCGTCTCGTCCACACCGCCCGGACTGCTGGCGGACGGCGGCGGATCCGGTACGGATCTGAGCCGTGAGATCGTGCTGGCCGACGGTGTCACGGAGGGCGTGCTGCACGTCTCCGCGATGGCGGCCTCGTGTGACGACGACCCCGCCAACGAGTACCCGGCCTGCCATGTCCATCAGCAGGACTGGGGCGTACCCGTCAGCGTGAGCGAGGAGGGGACGTCGCGGCTCGGCCTCGTACTCGCCGGGCTCGACGCGTAGGGCGCGCCGGGCTCGGCGCGCGGGCCGGTCGTGGCGCGTACGTCAGAGGCCTCTGCGGTCGTCCCGTTCCACCATGGTCGGGGCGACCGGCTGGATGACGGCGCGCCGGCGGCGGGCGATGCTGGTGAAGGTGGCGATGCCGATGATGCCGACCACCATCATGATCAGACCGACCAGGTCGAGGTTGACGCTGTCCATTTCCCAGTCGGTCGCGAAGGTGAGGATCGCCCCCACCGCGATAAGGCCGATGCATCCGCCTATGCCCATGATTCCCGCCTCCTGATACGAGTAGTGGTCATTCGGGGTCGTCGAGTCGCGTACCCCGGACCTGAACAGGCATGCGGGCGGCGGGAGTTCCGTACGCGCGGCGCTTGCCGGGCGGCGCGGACGGCTCGGAGCGCTCAGCCCTCCAGGAAGGCCACCAGCGCGTTCGCCAGGAGGTACGGGTCGTCCGCGCCGCACAGCTCGCGCGCGCTGTGCATGGACAGGATCGCCACGCCGATGTCGACGGTCTGGATCCCGTGCCGGGCGGCGGTGATCGGGCCGATCGTCGTGCCGCAGGGCATCGCGTTGTTGGAGACGAACGTCTGCCAGGGCACGCCCGCCTTCTCGCAGGCCGTCGCGAACACGGCCCGGCCGCTGCCGTCCGTCGCGTACCGCATGTTGACGTTGACCTTGAGGATCGGGCCGCCGTTGGCGCGCGGGCGGTGCGTGGGGTCGTGGCGGTCGCTGTAGTTCGGGTGCACGGCGTGGCCGGTGTCGGACGACAGGCAGACCGTGCCGGCGAAGGCCCGCGCCCGGTCCTCGTACGTCCCGCCTCGGGAGAGCACCGAGCGCTCCAGCACCGTGCCGAGCAGGGGGCCGTCCGCGCCGGTGTCCGACTGGGAGCCGTTCTCCTCGTGGTCGAAGGCGGCCAGCACCGGGATGTACGGGAGGGGTCTGGCCGCGACGGCGGCCAGCGCTGCCGTACCCGCGTGCACGGAGATGAGGTTGTCCATCCGGGGCCCGGCCACCAGCTCGCGGTCGCGGCCGAGGTACGCGGGCGGCTCGATGGCGTGCGGCATCAGGTCCCAGCCGGTGATGTCGTCGGCCTGGACTCCGGCCTCCTCGGCCACGAATCGGATCAGATCGCCCTCCTGGGGCTCTCCGAGGCCCCAGATCGGCTGCATGTGCCGCTGCCGGTCCAGCTTGAGGCCGTCCGTGTTGACCGAGCGGTCCAGGTGCACGGCCAGCTGGGGGACGCGCAGCAGCGCGCGGTCGGCGTTGACCAGCCGGTGGGTGCCGTCGCGCAGGGTGACGCGGCCCGCGAGGCCGAGGTCGCGGTCGAGCCAGGTGTTGAGCAGCGTTCCGCCGTAGATCTCGACGGCGATCTGCCGCCAGCCGTACGAACCGGTGTCCGGCAGCGGTTTCACCCGCAGGTTGGGGGAGTCCGTGTGCGCGCCGACGATCCGGAAGGGGGTGTGCGGATCGGCGCCTTCCGGCACGTACCAGGCGATGATCGCCCCACCGCGCAGCACGAACCGCCCGCCCGCCGCCCCGTCCCAGGCGTCCGTCTCGCGCACCTGCCGGAAGCCCGCCTTCTCCAGGCGCTCGGCGGCGTTCGCCACGGCGTGGTACGGCGACGGGCTGGCCGCGAGGAAGGTCATCAGGTCGTCGGTGTGGCCGCGGTCGAAGCGGGCGGAAGTGCTCATGGGGTTCACCATAACGACGGGTCCCGGCAGTGGGCCCGGCACCGGTTGTAAGGCCGCGTGCCGGGGCGGGACAAGCTCCGCACATGGGTAGAACAGGCGCGGAAATACCGGCGGAGAGCGGGGAGATGGAGGGGAGAGGCGGGTCGGGAGCGAGGGGGGACGCGGACGCGGAAGGGGCGTCGGCGGGGCTGGGACGGGCGGTCGGGGAACGGGCGGGAAGCGGGCCCCTGGTGTATCGATACGGGCACGCGGAGGGCCCGGACGGGGGTGGCTCCCGGCGGACACGGAGAGACCGGGCGACGGAATGGCAGGGTGACGGGATGACGTCGGAAATGGCTCGGGCAGCGGTGCCCGGTTCGGTGCCCGGTGCGGTACGCGGTGCGGTCCGCGGTGCGGTCCTCGGTGTCGACATCGGTACGTCGAGCAGCAAAGGCGTACTCGTCGACCCGGCCGACGGCACGGTCCTCGCGACCGCCGTCCGCCGGCACCCCGTCTCCCGGCCGGCGCCCGGACACGCCGAGATGGACCCGGAGCTGTGGTGGGAGGAGTTCACCGGCATCACCGCCGAGCTGCTCTCCGGCCGTCCGGGCCCCGTGGCGGCGGTCGGCGTCAGCGGGATGGGCCCCTGCGTCGCGCTGACGGACGCCGACGACCTGCCCGTACGTCCGGCGATCCTGTACGGCGTCGATACCCGCGCCACCGAGCAGATCGCCCGGATCGGCGCCGAGCTGGGCGGCGAGGAGATCCTGCGGCGGTGCGGCTCCGTCCTGTCGACGCAGGCCGTCGGCCCGAAGATCGCGTGGGTCGCCGAGCACGAGCCCGGCGTCCGAGCGCGGGCCCGGCGGCTCTACATGCCCAGCTCCTGGCTGGTCAGGAAGCTGACCGGGGCGTACGTACTCGACCATCACTCGGCCAGTCAGTCGGCGCCGCTCTACGATTCGGCGGCCCAGGAGTGGTACGTCCCCTGGGCGGACCGGGTCGCGCCGGGCATCGAACTGCCGCCGCTGCGCTGGCCGGGGGAGATCG
Source organism: Streptomyces sp. NPDC088116 (assembly GCF_044741745.1). Lineage (NCBI taxonomy): Bacteria > Bacillati > Actinomycetota > Actinomycetes > Kitasatosporales > Streptomycetaceae > Streptomyces > Streptomyces sp. NPDC088116. The sequence continues at coordinate 459,397 of NZ_JBIUTF010000005.1, forward strand.
CCGGACGCGTGACACCCGAGGCGGCCGCCGGGACCGGCCTGAGCGCCGGTACGCCGGTGATCACGGGCACGGTCGACGCGTGGACCGAGGCGGTGAGCGTCGGCGCGCAGAACACCGGCGACCTCATGCTCATGTACGGCACCACCATGTTCCTGATCAACACCGTCGGACGGCGGCTGCTGGAACCGAGCCTGTGGAGCACCGTCGGGGCCTTCCCCGGCACCCGTAACCTCGCGGGCGGAATGGCCACCTCCGGGGCGATCACCGAGTGGCTGCGCGCGCTCTTCGGCTCCCCGGACCACGCCGAGCTGCTCGCCGAGGCCGACGCCTGCGGTCCGGGCGCCCACGGGCTGCTGATGCTGCCCTACTTCGCGGGGGAGCGGACCCCGGTGGCCGATCCCCGGGCCCGTGGGGTGATCGCCGGCCTGACCGTCGAGCACACCCGTGGTGACCTCTACCGCGCCGCGCTGGAGGCGACCGCGTTCGGCGTGCGCCACAACGTCGCCGCGATGCGGGCCGCCGGTGGTGACGTCCGCCGGATCGTCGCCGTCGGCGGCGGCACCCAGGGCGAGTTGTGGACGCGGATCGTCTCCGATGTGACCGGGCTCGAACAGGAGATCCCGACCGTCACGATCGGAGCGTCCTACGGAGCGGCCTTCCTGGCGGCGCGGTCCGTCGGCGAGGCACGGATCGAGGAGTGGAACCCGGTGCTGGAACGGCGGGTTCCGGACCCGGCGAACGCCGCGCGCTACGACGAGCTGTACGGGCTCTACCGCGATCTCTACCCGGCCACCGCGAGGATCGCGCACACGCTCGCGGACGCGGACGCGAGCGGGCCACGGCGGCCAGGTTCCTGAACACCTGGTCGCCGTGGCCCTGTCCCTGCCCCGCCCCTTCAGAACGCCGCTGGAACGCCTGGAACGCCGCTAGAACGCCGCTTCGTCCAGCTCCATCAGCGAGTCGTCGACCGTCTCCGCGAGGGCGCGCTGCGTCGAGACGTCCGGCAGCACGTTCGCGGCGAAGAACTTCGCGGCCGCGATCTTGCCCTGGTAGAACGCCACATCCTTCGACGCGGCCGTCTCCAGCTTCTCGGCGGCCACGGCGGCGCCGCGCAGCAGCAGGTAGCCGACCACCACGTCGCCCGAAGCCATCAGCAGCCGCGTGGTGTTGAGGCCGACCTTGTAGATGTTCCTGACGTCCTCGCCGGTGGAGGTCAGGTCGGCCAGCATCTGCCCGACGATCGCCTCCAGGTCGACGGCCGCCTTGGCGAGCGCGTCGCGGGCCGGGGCCAGCTCCGTACCGCCGGTGCCGACCGCGAGGAACGTCTTGATCTCCTCGGCGAGCGTGTTCAGCGCCTGCCCCTGGTCACGGACGATCTTCCGGAAGAAGAAGTCCTGGCCCTGGATCGCCGTGGTGCCCTCGTAGAGGGTGTCGATCTTGGCGTCCCGGATGTACTGCTCGATCGGGTACTCCTGGAGATACCCGGAGCCGCCGAACGTCTGGAGGGACTGGGCCAGTTGCTCGTACGACCGCTCCGAGCCGTAGCCCTTCACGATCGGCAGCAGCAGGTCGTTCAGCCCGTGCAGCGGCTTGGCGTTCTCGCCCTCCGCCTCCTTGACGGCTATGTCGTCCTGGACCGAGGCGGTGTACATGACGAGGGCGCGCATGCCCTCCGCGTACGCCTTCTGCGTCATCAGCGCGCGGCGCACATCGGGGTGGTGCGTGATGGTGACCTTGGGCGCGGCCTTGTCCATGAACTGAGCCAGGTCCGGGCCCTGGACGCGCTCCTTGGCGTACTCCAGCGCGTTCAGATAGCCGGTGGAGAGCGTGGCGATGGCCTTCGTGCCGACCATCATCCGGGCGAACTCGATGATCCGGAACATCTGGCGGATGCCCTCGTGCTTGTCACCGATCAGCCAGCCCTTGGCCGGGTGACGGTCGCCGAAGGTCATCTCGCAGGTGTTGGAGGCCTTGAGGCCCATCTTGTGCTCGACGTTCGTGGCGTAGACGCCGTTGCGCTCGCCCAACTCGCCGGTCTCCCAGTCGAACTCGTACTTCGGTACGAGGAAGAGGGACAGGCCCTTGGTGCCGGGGCCGGCGCCCTCGGGGCGGGCGAGGACGTAATGAAGGATGTTCTCCGACATGTCGTGCTCACCGGAGGTGATGAAGCGCTTCACGCCCTCGATGTGCCAACTGCCGTCCTCCTGCTCGACGGCCTTGGTGCGGCCCGCGCCGACGTCCGAGCCGGCGTCCGGCTCGGTGAGGACCATCGTGGAGCCCCACTGCTTCTCCACGGCGATCCCGGCGGCCTTCTTCTGCGCCTCGTTGCCCTCCTCGAAGAGGATGCCGGCGAAGGCCGGGCCCGACGCGTACATCCACACGGCAGGGTTGGCGCCGAGCAGCAGCTCCGCGTACGCCCAGATCAGGGAGCGGGGCGAGGTCGTGCCGCCGATCTCCTCGGGCACGCCCAGACGCCAGTACTCGGAGTCCATGTAGGCCTGGTAGCTCTTCTTGAAGGCTTCGGGCACCGGTGCCGTGTTGGTCACGGGGTCGAACACCGGTGGGTTGCGGTCGGATTCCGCGAACGATTCGGCGAGATCCGTCTCGGCGAGGCGCGTGACCTCTTCGAGGATGCTCTTGGCGGTCTCCACGTCCATCTCCGCGAATGGACCCGTGCCGTACAGCTTGTCGCGTCCGAGGACCTCGAAGAGGTTGAACTCGATGTCGCGGAGATTCGACTTGTAGTGCCCCATGGCGACGGCTCCGTAAGGATCGGGGAGGCAGATTCCTCATGCACTTACCAGGTAGTAGCTCCGATGATGCTACCCATCGGTAATAAGGCGCAACCCCCAGCTCGCATGTGTGACGAGGCTCCCCCCTGGCGTATTCCTCAGTACTCTTGCGAGCATGTACGGCTACGACCAGAATCCGGGCGCTCAGCAGCAGTACGCGCACCCGCCTCAGCCGCCGATGGGCGGCGCCGGCCCCGGCGGGTACGGCGAGCAGCCGCTGTATCCGGAACCGTCGCCTCCGTCGCTCGGCGACGCCGTGCGGGCGTTCACGACGGGGTCGCTGTCGGCCGAGGACTTCCAGCAGGTCTTCGCCACGTCGAAGGTCTACTGCCCCCGGGGCGACAACCCCGGTTTTCTGGCGCTGCACAACACGCAGCAGCCGGTGATCCCCATGTTCAGCACGCTCAAGGAGCTGCGCCGGTACGCGGGCAAGGAGTCCAAGTACTTCGTGATCACGGGCGCGGAGGTGATCGACCTGCTGCCGACGGGGTACGGCTTCGTGCTCGACATGGAGGGTGACCACCGGATGGTGTTCGACGCGAAGGCGGTCGAGCAGATGGTGGACTTCGCGATGCGCCGTATGTACGGCTGACCGCGCGACGCCGCATGCGCGGCTGACCGCACGACTTCGCTGCCAGTGGGGCCCGTACCGGGATCGGTACGGGCCCCGTTTTCGTGTGCCCTGCCCCGGGGTTTCCGGGGGCCGGGTCCCGGGGGTTCCGGGGGTTCCGGGGTCCGGGAATGAAGGACGCCTTGCGGGATGTTCACCGTTCAACTAAATTGAACGTTGAACAATCAAGGAGGCTCTCCCATGCCCGCTGTGACCGTCGAAAACCCGCTGACCCTGCCCCGTGTGGCGGCTCCCGCCGACGCCGTGGCCCGTCCCGTGCTCGCCGTCACGACCGCGCCCAGCGGTTTCGAGGGCGAGGGCTTCCCCGTTCGCCGTGCGTTCGCGGGGATCAACTACCAGCACCTCGACCCGTTCATCATGATGGATCAGATGGGCGAGGTGGACTACGCGCCGGGCGAGCCGAAGGGCACCCCCTGGCACCCGCACCGCGGTTTCGAGACCGTCACGTACCTGATCGACGGCAGCTTCATCCACCAGGACAGCAACGGTGGCGGCGGCACCATCCAGAACGGCGACACCCAGTGGATGACGGCGGGCTCCGGCCTGCTGCACATCGAGGCCCCGCCGGAGGCGCTGGTCATGTCCGGCGGGCTCTTCCACGGTCTCCAGCTGTGGGTGAACCTCCCGGCCTCCGACAAGATGATGAACCCCCGCTACCAGGACATCCGCGGCGGCCAGGTGCAGCTCCTGACGTCGCCGGACGGCGGTGCGCTGCTGCGGGTGATCGCGGGCGAGCTGGACGGGCACGAGGGTCCGGGCGTCACGCACACCCCGATCACGATGATCCACGCGACGCTGCGGCCGGGTGCGGAGGTGACGCTGCCGTGGCGCGAGGACTTCAACGGTCTCGCGTACGTACTGGCCGGGCGCGGCGCGGTCGGCACGGACCGGCGGCCGGTCCACACGGGCCAGACGGCGGTGTTCGGCGCGGGCGGAACGCTGACGGTCCGCGCGGACGAGACCCAGGACTCGCACACGCCCGACCTGGAGATCGTCCTGCTGGGCGGGCGTCCGATCCGGGAGCCGATGGCGCATTACGGTCCGTTCGTGATGAACAGTCAGGCCGAGCTCAAGCAGGCGTTCGACGACTTCCAGGCGGGGCGTCTGGGGACGGCGCCGGTGGCCCACACGTAGCGCCTTCCGGGGTGCGGTTTGTGGTGGTGCGGGGGCCGGGGCCTCCGGAGGCGCATGTCCGGACCGCATGATTTACGCCGCGTGCGGGTTTGTTTGTTGGGTGCGGGCCGGTGTGCGGCACACATCACGCTTTACGTCCGGACACGTCACCTCCTGCGACCCCGGCCCCCTCCCGCCGGTTCCCCGTCTGCGGCCCGGTGGGGGTGGTCCGTGACACCCGGCAACAATCCGCACATGAACCACCGGCCCGAGCCAACAACCCACCCCGAACCACGCCCCCGCCGGACGGCGCACCGCCGGACGGCTTACCCCGGGGGACACCTCCCGGCCCCCGTGGTCCGCTGGACTCGTGCAGATGTCGCCGGCTCCCCTCCTGCCCGAGAGCGCCCGCCGCCTCGGCGCCTGGTGTGGTGTGCTGCTGGTGGTCGCCGGGGTCGGGGCCGTCGCCGTCTGGCTGGTTGTCACCTTCAAGAGCGCCGTCACCCCCGTGCTGCTCGCGATCCTCGGTACCGCGCTGCTCGGGCCCCTGTACCGGCGGCTCGTCGCGATGAAGGTGAACCGGTCTCTCGCCGCCGCGCTGACCTGCGTCGCGGTCGTCGCCGTGGTCGGCGGGGCGGGATACATCGTCGTCAGCGCGCTGTTCCACACCGGCGATCAGATCGTCTCGTCCCTGCGGCAGGCGGCGAAGGACGTGACCGACCACTTCGGCGCCGCCGGGACCTCGCTGGACGATCTGGCGAAGAACGCCAAGAAGCTGGTGGGGAAGTTCGGCGGCACCGCCGCGTCCGGCGTGCTCGCCGGGATCGGCGTCGTCGGCGAGCTGATCGCCACCGCCGTGCTCGCGCTGCTGCTGATGTTCTTCTTCCTGCGGGACTCCGACAAGGCGCCCGGCGCGCTCAGGGCGCTCGTGCCGCGGGCGGCCGGGGAGACCGTCGAGGCGATGGCCCGCCGGGCGTTCGAGGCGGTCGAGGGCTTTATGCGCGGTACGACCGTCATCGCGCTGATCGACGCGGTCTGTATCACCGTCGGCCTGCTGATCCTGCGGGTGCCCGGCGCGGTCGGGCTCGGGGCGCTGGTGCTCGTCGGCGCGTACATCCCGTATCTCGGCGCCTTCATCTCCGGCGCCGTCGCCGTGCTGGTCGCGCTCGCCGACCGTGGCTGGGTGATCGGTCTCTGGACGCTCGGGGTGGTTCTCGCCGTACAGGTGCTGGAGGGGCATGTGCTCCAGCCGATGATCCAGAGCCGTACGGTCCAGATGCACCCGGCCGTGGTGATGCTGGCGATCGCGGCGGGCGCCAGTGTCGCCGGGATTCTCGGCATGCTGCTGGCCGTACCGCTGACGGCGGCCGTGTTCGGGGTGCTGTCCGAGCTGCGGGGCCGGCTGGCGCACGACGATGAGGACTACGAGGACGGCGGCCCGGGGGAGGTCTCCGGGGCCTGATCCGGATCAGGCCACGGAGTGCCGCCGGGCTGGGCGGTAACCTGTTGTGTCGTACGGCTTGTGCCGTACTGCACAACCGTCCCGACCCCCCGACTTGCTAAGACTGGATGAACGACGATGCATCGGTACAGGTCCCACACCTGCGGCGAGCTCCGCGCCTCTGACGTCGGTGCCGACGTCCGGCTGAGCGGCTGGCTGCACAATCGCCGAGACCTGGGCGGCATCCTCTTCATCGATCTGCGCGATCACTACGGTCTGGTCCAGCTGGTCGCCCGCCCCGGCACCGCCGCCAACGAGGAGCTGTCCAAGGTCACGAAGGAGACCGTCGTCCGTATCGACGGGACGGTCTCCGCGCGCGGTGCGGACAACGTCAACCCGGAGCTGCCGACCGGCGAGATCGAGATCGAGGTCTCGGAGGTCGAGATCCTGGGCGCGGCGGGTCCGCTGCCGTTCACGATCAACACCGAGGACGGCGTGAACGAGGAGCGGCGCCTGGAGTACCGCTTCCTCGACCTGCGCCGCGAGCGCATGCACCGCAACATCATGCTGCGCACGGCGGTCGTCTCCGCGATCCGGCACAAGATGACGGCGCTCGGCTTCAACGAGATGACCACCCCGATCCTCACCGCGACCTCACCCGAGGGCGCCCGTGACTTCGTGGTCCCGTCCCGGCTGAACCCCGGCAAGTTCTACGCGCTGCCGCAGGCCCCGCAGCAGTTCAAGCAGCTGCTGATGATCTCGGGCTTCGACCGCTACTTCCAGATCGCGCCGTGCTTCCGCGACGAGGACGCCCGCGCCGACCGCTCGCCCGGCGAGTTCTACCAGCTCGACGTCGAGATGAGCTTCGTCGAGCAGGAGGACGTCTTCCGGCCGATCGAGAAGCTGATGACCGAGCTGTTCGAGGAGTTCGGCGGCGGCCGTCATGTCACCTCCCCCTTCCCGCGGATCCCGTTCCGCGAGTCGATGCTGAAGTACGGCAACGACAAGCCGGACCTGCGGGCGAAGCTGGAACTGGCCGACATCTCGGACGTCTTCGAGGGCTCCGAGTTCAAGGCGTTCGCCGGAAAGCACGTCCGCGCCCTGCCGGTGCCGGACACGGCGGGCCAGCCGCGCAAGTTCTTCGACGGGCTCGGGGACTTCGCCGTCGAGCAGGGCGCGAAGGGCCTGGCCTGGGTGCGGGTCGGCGAGGACGGGGCGCTGAGCGGCCCGATCGCCAAGTTCCTCACCGAGGAGAACGTCAAGGTCCTCACCGAGCGCCTCGCACTGACCCCCGGCCACGCCATCTTCTTCGGCGCGGGCGAGTACGACGAGGTCTCCAAGATCATGAGCGCGGTCCGCGTCGAGGCCGCCAAGCGCGCCGGGCACTTCGAGGAGGGCGTCTTCCGGTTCTGCTGGATCGTCGACTTCCCGATGTACGAGAAGGACGAGGAGACCGGGAAGATCGACTTCTCGCACAACCCGTTCTCGATGCCCCAGGGCGGCCTGGAGGACCTGGAGTCCAAGGACCCGCTGGACATCCTGGCCTGGCAGTACGACATTGTCTGCAACGGCATCGAGCTGTCCTCGGGCGCGATCCGTAACCACGAGCCCGAGCTGATGCTCAAGGCGTTCGAGATCGCCGGATACGACCGGGAGACCGTCGAGCACGAATTCGCGGGCATGCTGCGCGCGTTCCGCCTCGGCGCCCCGCCGCACGGCGGCATCGCCCCGGGCGTCGACCGCATCGTGATGCTGCTGGCCGACGAGCCGAACATCCGCGAGACGATCGCCTTCCCGCTCAACGGCAACGCGCAGGACCTGATGATGGGCGCGCCGACCGAGCTGGACGAGACGCGGCTGCGGGAGCTGAACATCGCGCTGCGCAAGCCGGTGGCCAAGCCGTCGGCCGAGAAGTCCGGCGAGTAGAGCGAAAGCTCGTACTCCGCGCGTCTGGGCCCGGAACCGCATGGTTCCGGGCCCAGACGCGTTCCGGCAGGTGGCCGTCTTTCAGCCAACATCCTTGTGTACGGGGGGAGTTCGGGTCATGCGTTTCGCGGTTCTCTGGCCTCCGGCCGATCACGCACCACGGCCTTTGTGTGAACCGACGCTCGCGTTTACGCCTGAGGGTAAGGGCGCAGGACGGGCTCGGTGATCATGAATCGTAGCGACTTGGTGCCGTCGTAGAGGATGGCCTGGCGGTCGATGCGGCCGCTGATCGTGCGGAGAAGGGAATCCTCGGTCAGGCTGTGCCGTTGCAGAACGGCCCTGATGTACTCGGGTGTCTGGAGCAGTCCTGGTACCGGCGCGGGCTGGAACAAGCGCAGTACCGACATCTGGGCCTCAAGTGCCTTGGCCGCTTGCTGCCCTTTGGACCCCGGTGCGCTTCAACAGCCTCCATGCCGTGGCTTCCGTTGCCGCTGCTCGCGCAGCCTCCGTGTACTCCGCCTTCATCTCGTCCGATACGCCGAGGGCGCTGAGGATGCGTTCCACGTCTGCCGTACTGGCTGAGGATGCGTTCCACGTCTGCCGTACTGGGCGCCAGTCTCGCATTCTCGATCTTGGACAGCTTGGACGGAGACATGAGAGCGCTGCGGGCCACCGCCTTGGCTTCCTTTCCGGTTGCCTTTCGCGGTGTCCGCAGCGCTTCCCCCAACTGTGCGTTGTTCACTCTCCGTGCGTGGCCCACCAGTTGGTGAAGGGTTCGGCTTCCGCCAGCGCGATATCGCGATATGCGACGAAGTCCTGTGCCCGCTCGGTGTCCAGGACGTCGGAGCCGAGGAATCCGCCGGCCTCGTCGTAGCCCATGACCGCTGCCGCCGCCGAGTCGAAGAGCCAGAAGTCGGGTGCGGCCGGGAGGGGGTTCGGGCGGTCTGTCGTAGCGCGGGACAGTCCTTGATGTCGCACGTGCCGACCAGCTTGGTGACCTTCATGGTCCTGGGCCCTCTCCCGTGCTCACCCGCTGCTCGGGGTGCGGCTCAATGCTCCCGAGGCCGGTTCGCGAGGGTCGAGGGATCAGGGTTGACGGAACGGGAAAGCGTCTCGCCCATGTGACCACCGTGAGAAGCGAGGGGGAACGCCTCACTTGCGCAGCAGCAGCGTGACTCCCGCCAGCACCACGCCGAGTACCAGGGCCGCGACCCCGTACGCCAGGCGGTGGGTCTTGACCCCGGGCAGGAAGCGGTCCAGGGCGATGCGGCCCGGACCGGTGAGGGTGAGGGCCGCGGCGCCGGCGGTCAGGAGGAGTTCGTACTCGATGCCGGTCGGTGCGAAGAAGGCGCCGAGCCCCTTCACGGCGAGGACGTTGACCATGGTGCCGACCAGCGCGGCGCCCGCGAGCGGGGTGAGGAGGCCGAGGGCCAGGCCCAGGCCGCCGAGGGCCTCGGTGAGCCCGGCGACCACGGCCAGGGCCTTGCCGGACGGGTAGCCGCTCATGGTGAAGAACTCGCCCGTGCCGTCGAGGCCGCCGCCGCCGAACCAGCCGAACAGTTTCTGGCCGCCGTGCGCGGCCATCGTCAGCCCCAGTACGAGGCGCAGCAGCAGCAGTCCGGCGTCGTAGGCCCGCGGCGGGGCGGCGTGCGGGGTGCTGGTGTCGGCGGAGAGCCGGGCGAGGGAGCTGACGGAGGTGGAGGTGCTGGTGGGGGAGGGCATGAGCGCGTTCTCTCCTGAATGAAGGGATGAAAGGTACGAAAGGTGCGGGGACCCGCATGGTTGAAAGTTGAAGTACGGCTCGATATCGACCGTACACAGCATTTCGAATTTCAACAACCGCATCCTAAGGTGGCCCCATGGACGAACCCCGGTGGTTGGACGAGGACGAGATGGCCGCCTGGCGCAGCTTCATCGTGGCGAGCACCCTCCTCGAACGCCGCCTCGACCAGCAGCTGAAAGAGGCGGCGGGCCTCTCCTACCCCCAGTACGAGCTGTTGGTCCGCCTCTCCGAGGCCCCCGGCGGCGAGCTGCGCATGAGCGATCTGGCCGAGCTGCTCCTCACCTCCAAGAGCGGGCTGACGTACCAGATCGGCCGGATGGAGAAGGCCGGCCTGGTCAGTCGCCGTGCCTGCGACTCCGATGTGCGCGGTGTCGTCGCCGCCCTCACCGACACCGGGCGCGAGCGCCTGCGCGGCGCGGCCCCCGGACATGTCGCCCTGGTCCGCGAACTGCTCATCGATGTCCTGGACCACGGCCAACTCGCCGCCCTGGCAGCCGGACTCGGGCAGGTCGGCAAGCGCCTCCGGCAGGATCTTCACGAGGCTTCCGGTGCCGCGACCGGCAAAAAAGCCCACCGGACGGAGGCAACCTGATCGGCACCCCACCGCGTTCCACAGCCGTGGGAGACCGAACAGAATGGCGAGGACAGGACAATGGACCCGGCGGACGGCGACTTCGAGGCATTCGTCGCCGCGCGGGGACCGCGGCTTCTGCGCGTGGCCTGGCTGCTGACCGGCGACGCGCATCTGGCGGAGGATCTGCTCCAGAGCACCCTGGCGAAGGTGTGGCCGAAGTGGTCGCGCATCTCCGGCGGGCATCCGGAGGCGTACGTACGCAAGACGCTGGTGCATCAGCACGCCTCCTGGTGGCGGCGGCGCTGGCGTGGGGAACTGCCGCACGGCGACGTCCCGGACGTGGTGGGCCCGGTCGACGCGTACGCGAGTGTGGACCTGGAGCAGTCGCTGGCCGCGGCCGTGCGCTCCCTGCCGGTGCGGCAGCGCGCGGTGGTCGTCCTGCGCTACTTCGAGGACCTGAGCGTCGAGGACACCGCGGCCACACTCGGCTGCTCCCCCGGCACCGTCAAGAGCCAGTCGTCGCGGGCGCTGCGCACCCTGCGGGCCGCGCTGCCCGCGTCCGTGGGAGGTGGTGACCTCCGTGTGTGACCAGCGTGACCAGCGGCCGGTGGACGAGGGGCGGGAGACTCAGGGCGCGCGGGACGAGGACGAGCTGCGCGTCCTGCTCGAACGGGCCGTGCCCCGGCTGCCCGCCCCCGAGGGGCGGCTGTCCCAGGTACGGGAACGGGTCGGCCGGATCCGCCGTCGGCGTCGTGCGACAGGGGCAGCCGCCCTGACCGTGACCGGACTCGTGCTGGCCGGTACGTTCCTCCCCGGCGCGCTGCGCGGCAGCGGACCGGAATCGGAACCCGTACCGCCCGCCGCCCCCGCGCCCTCGACCACCTCGCGGGCCGTCGCGCACGACGGCCTGGTCCAGTTCCGGAATGTGGCGGGCCTGATCCTGCGACTGCCCAAGGGGTGGCAGGCGCTGGAGACGCCGCCCGGCTCCGGGTACGACGAGACGCCCGAGCGCGTCGCTTCCCCGGGCACGTCGTCGACGCCCCCGGGCAATCTGTCGGCACCGTCGGAGGAGGCGACGACAGCTTCCCGGGACAGGGGGACGGCACTTCCCTCGGACGGGGTGCGCCCCTCGGAGGAGGTGCGTCCCTCGGACGGGGTGCGTCCCGCGGACGGGATGAGTCCAGTGGACGGGGTGCGTCCCGTGGACACGGCGACGGACGGTGCCTTCGGTTCCGCCTCCCGGGCCACCGCCGTCGGCTTCGCCTCCTCCCAGAGCCTCACCTCGGACGCCCGGACCTGTGCCGGGGGGAGCGGGACCATGTGCCTGCCGGTGAGTGAACTGCGGCGCGGCGCCGCGCTCCTCGTCCTCGTCCCCCGGGCCGAGTACGAGCGGCCGGGCAGGATCGAGGATTCGCCGGCGCTGCGGATGGAGGCCGAGCCCTCGAAGATCTGCCGGAGCATCCGGGGAACCACGGAGTACAGCGGATTGGTGGGAGGCGGCTCCGCGCCCCACAAGGCCGTCGCCGTGAGCCTCTGCATCTCCGGCGACGCGCCGTGGACCGCCGAGGCGGTCAGCTCGATGCTCGCCGGAGCAGACTTCGACAAGGACCCCGGCGAGGACTCCCGCGAGGGAGCCGAACCGGTGCCTGTTCCCGCCGCCGAGCACCTGCGGGACAAGACCGCCGAGCACCTGCGGAACAAGAAATGAGAGGCCCGCATATGTCGTCCGTCCGCTCTCTCCTCCGCGTCCGCAGGGGCCTCAGGTTCTGTCCGGCCGATCTTGTCGGCCCGGCGAAGACCGGCCGGACAGGGCCTGGGCGCCCCCGGCTGGTTGCCGCGCTGCTGGCCACCGGCCTGCTGCTCACCGGCTGCGTGGGCGTCGAGGACACCGCGGACAACGCGGGATCCGCACCGGGCGGCCCGAAGGCGAGCGGCGCGGATTCCGGTGCCGGGAGGGCGGACTCGGGCGGTCCGGACTCGGGCGGTCCGCGTTCCGGCGGTGCGGACTCCGGCGGCGGGAGGTCGGGCAAGCCGGTCCTGGAGGCGCAGACCGTCGAGCCCGAGGAGATCCCCGGCCTCGGCCCGGCGACCCGCGCCAAGATCTCCGACGAGACCACCCAGGCCGTGGTGGTGACCGGCGCCGGCCGGGATTCCGACCGCTCCACCGTCGTGATCCACGAGCGCGACCCGGTCACCGGCTGGCAGCGCGCCTCCGACGCATGGCCCGCGCACAACGCCGTACGCGGCTGGACCGACGACCACGTCCAGGGTGATCTGCGTTCGCCCATCGGGGTGTTCGGTCTCACCGACGCGGGCGGCAAACTGCCCGATCCGGGCTCGAGGCTCCCGTACGACCGGGGGCCGGCCTTCGAGGCGACGGGCGACGGCGTCGAGGGCGAACCGCTCGAAGGGTCCTTCGACTATGTGGTCGCGATCAACTACAACCGCATGGCGGGCACCTCGCCCCTCGACTGGACCCGCCCCCTCGGCGAGGAGAAGGGCGGCGGCATCTGGCTCCATGTGGACCACGGCGGCCCCACCCAGGGCTGTGTCTCGCTGCCGCGCCGGGACATGAAGGAATTGCTGCGCGCGCTGGACCCGCGCAAGCGGCCGGTCGTGGTGATGGGCGACGCGGACTCGCTGAGCCGCTGAGCCGCTGATCCGGTACGGGACGGACGCGTTCCTTGACCTGATTCACAGCAATGCACAGCTTGCACTCACGTCCCTGCCAGCTTCGGACCCTACTCTCGCCTTTCATGACAGGGACTCAGGAACCTTTAGCCGAACGGGACATGACCCGCAGAAGGGCCCTCATCGCGGGCGGCGCGGTGGTCGCCGCCGCCGGTATCGGGGCTGCCGCCGTCACCTCCGCGGCGGCCGACGAGGACACGGGCGCGAAGGCTGCCACCGACGCGCGCGCAGAGGAGTGCTACCAGCTCACCTCGACGTACACCGAGGGTCCGTACTACATCGACGCCGACAAGATCCGCGCGGACATCACCGAGGACCGGGAGGGCATCCCGATGACCCTCAAGCTCAAGGTGATCGACTCGGCCACCTGTGCGCCGCTGCGCTTCGCGTGCGTCGACATCTGGCACTGCGACGCCGGAGGCGTCTACTCCGGCTACGAGGACCAGGGATCCGGCGATGGTGGCGGTACCCCGCCGACCGGCGCCCCCACCGGAGCGCCGACCGGCTCTCCCCCGCCCGGCGGTGGCGGCGGGCACCAGGAGCCCACCGACGACGAGCGCTACCTGCGCGGCACGCAGCTCACCGACAAGAAGGGGTTCGTCACCTTCAAGACGATCTTCCCCGGCTGGTACCAGGGCCGCGCCCTGCACATCCACACCAAGGTGCACGTCGACGGCGAGATGACCGACTCCGGCTACGAGGGCGGCACCACCTGCCACACCGGCCAGTTCTTCTTCGACGAGGTCGCGGCCGTCGAGTCGGAGAAGGTCGAGCCGTACGCGTCCAACACGGCGACGCGGACGACCCTCACCCAGGACGGCATCTACGACCAGAGCGGCGTCAAGGGCGGGCTGCTCAAGCTCACGTACGCCCCGGGTCACATCGCGCGCGGGGTCACCAGCTCCCTCACCATGGGCGTCGACCCGGACGCGGTCGAAAGCTGAGCGTCGAGGCCGGAAGCTGACGGTCGAAAGCCGAGGCCCACAGGCCACGGGGAAGCGGCCCGGGACCCTCGGAGACCCACAAGGTCTCCTCAGGTCCCGGGCCGCTTCCGGTGCGTCGTACGCCGTACTGGAAGAGGCCCGCGCCTCGTACGGTACGGCGCGCCTCGTACGGTACGGCGATGCCTTACGCGGCCGTCTCCTCGCCGCCGAAGCGCTCCCGGTACGTCGCCAGGTCCTCTTCGGTGATCTTCGCGAAGAGCACCGGCGGAACGGTGAAGGCCGTCCCCGCCGGGACCGTCGCCAGCGCCTTCGCCTCGTCGGCCGTGACCCACCGCGCCGTGTCGTCGGCCAGCGCGAACGCCGCCCGCATGGCCTTCGCCGAGGCCGGGATGAACGGCTCGGAGATCACCGCGTACAGGTGGATGAGGTTCATGGCCGTCCGCAGGGTCAGCGCCGCGCCCTCCTCGTCGGTCTTGATCTCCAGCCAGGGGGCCTTCTCCTCCAGGTAGGAGTTGCCCGCCGACCACAGGGCGCGCAGCGCGGCCGCCGCCTTGCGGAACTGGAGCGTCTCCATGTGGCCCTCGTACTCCGCGAGAAGCTCCGCGATCTGCGCGCCGAGCTTCTCCTCCGCCTCACCGGCCGCCCGGCCCGCCGGTACGGCGTCGCCGAAGCGCTTGCGCGAGAAGGACAGGACGCGGTTGACGAAGTTGCCGAGGGTGTCGGCGAGGTCCTTGTTGACCGTCGCCGTGAAGTGCTCCCAGGAGAAGGACGTGTCGTCCGACTCGGGGGCGTTCGCCATCAGGAAGTAGCGCCAGTAGTCGGCGGGGAGCAACTCCAGCGCGGCGTCGGTGAAGACGCCCCGCTTCTGGGACGTGGAGAACTTGCCGCCGTAGTAGTTCAGCCAGTTGAAGGCCTTGACGTAGTCGACCTTCTTCCACGGCTCGCGGGTGCCGAGCTGGGTGGCCGGGAACATCACCGTGTGGAACGGGACGTTGTCCTTGGCCATGAACTCGGTGTAGCGGACGGTGTCGTCGGCCTCGAACCACCACGACCGCCAGTCGCGGTTCGCCGGGTCGGCGTCCGCCCACTCCTTGGTCGCGCCGATGTACTCGATCGGTGCGTCGAACCAGACGTAGAAGACCTTGCCCTCGGCAGCCAGCTCCGGCCATGTGTCGGCCGGGACCGGCACGCCCCAGTCCAGGTCGCGGGTGATCGCCCGGTCGTGCAGGCCCTCGGTCAGCCACTTGCGGGCGATGGAGGAGGCGAGCTGCGGCCACTCCGTGCTCGTCGCGTCGATCCAGGTCTCCACCTCGCCCGCCAGCTTCGACTGGAGGAGGAAGAGGTGCTTGGTCTCGCGGACCTCCAGCTCGCTGCTGCCGCTGATCGCCGAGCGCGCGTCGATCAGGTCGGTCGGGTCCAGGACGCGGGTGCAGTTCTCGCACTGGTCGCCGCGCGCCTTGTCGTAACCGCAGTGCGGGCAGGTGCCCACGATGTAGCGGTCCGGGAGGAAGCGGTCGTCGGCGATCGAGAAGACCTGGCGGATCGCCCGCTCCTCGATGAAGCCGTTCTCCTTCAGCCGGCGCGCGAAGTGCTGGGTGATCTCGCGGTTCTGCTCGGAGGAGCTGCGGCCGAAGTAGTCGAACGCCAGCTGGAAGCCGTCGTAGATCGCCTTCTGGGCGTCGTGCTGCTCGGCGCAGAAGGCGTCGACCGGCACGCCCGCTTCCTTGGCGGCCAGCTCGGCGGGGGTGCCGTGCTCGTCGGTGGCGCAGATGTACAGGACGTCGTGGTCGCGCTGGCGGAGGTAGCGGGCGTACACGTCCGCCGGGAGCATGGACCCCACCATGTTGCCCAGGTGCTTGATCCCGTTGATGTACGGAAGGGCGCTGGTGATGAGGTGTCGAGCCATTGCAGGCTGCTCCCAAGTAGCTACACGGAGTGACCAATTGGTCTACGGATTGTCAATATCGTATCCGACCGATCGGGTGCGAGTCGCCCGCGTTTGTGGGGGGTGACCCAGGCCGCGGCCGTGCGGACGAGCACGTGGAAAGGGCCCGGGGAGAGCTTTGCGAAACACCCATTGCGGTAGACATGCCCATCCTGGGAGGGAAAGGGCATCATGTGCGAGGCAGGACAGGGGCAGGGCCGGGGGACGGGGCAGGGCAAGGGGCAGACGCGGGGAACGGGACGCGAGGTGGAGTACGGGGCGCGGACCGGTGCGTGGGACGGAACAGGGGACGGGAGCATGCGGGTACTGGTCGCCGAGGACGAGCAGGTCCTGGCCGAGCTGGTGGCCACCGGGCTGCGGCGCGCGGGGTTCGCCGTCGACACCGTGTACAGCGGTGACGCCGCCCTCGCCTATCTGGGACTGCACGACTACGACGTCGTCGTCCTCGACCGCGATCTGCCACGGGTCCACGGCGACGACGTGGCACGCAAGTTGGTCGCCGAGTCGTCCCGTACGCGCATCCTGATGCTCACCGCCTCCGCCGCCATGGAGGACCGCGTCGAGGGCCTCGACCTGGGCGCCGACGACTATCTGGGCAAGCCCTTCGACTTCCCCGAACTGGTCTCCCGGGTGCGCGCCCTGCGCCGGCGCAGCGCCAGGTCCGTACCGCCGCAGCTGGAGCGGCACGGCGTACGGCTCGACTCCGTACGGCGGACCGCGTCGCGGGACGGGCGCGAGCTGGACCTCTCGCCCAAGGAATTCTCGGTGCTCCAGATCCTGTTGGAGGCCGACGGGGCGCCGGTCTCGGCGGAGGAGCTGCTGGAACGGGCGTGGGACGCGCACGCGGATCCGTTCACCGGCGCGGTCCGGGTGTGCCTGAGCAAGTTGCGGGCGAAGCTGGGTGATCCACCGCTGATCCGTACGGTGCAGGGCGTGGGATACGCGCTGTGAGCAGGCCGCTGATACGGCTCGCGGTGCGTCGTTCGGTGCGCGGGGGCAAGAGCCTGGTGAGCTGGGACGGCTGGGGCAGAGGCTTCTCCTGGGGCACCGGCTCCATCTCCACCATCCGTACGCGCCTCGCGCTCGTCTACGGCTGCGTCTTCCTCGTGCTCGGCGGCTGTCTGCTCGCCGTCGTGAATCTGCTCTCCAGCGCCGCCACGGAGAACGAGGCCCAGGAGATCGCGGCCCGGGTCGCGCCGGCCCAGGTGATGCCGACGCCCACGTCGGTGCGCGGACTGATCGGCGAGCAGCAGATCGATCCGGTCAGTCCCTACCAGCTCACCGACACCGTTACGGATGTGGCCTCCGACGAGATGATGTTCTGGTCGGTCGTCGCGCTGCTGGTCATGGCGTTGTGCGCGGTGGGCGTCGGCTGGTGGACGGCGGGGCGGGTGCTGCGGCCGGTGCACGCGATGACGGCGAAGGCGCGCCGGCTCTCCGAGCGCAACCTCCATGAGCGGATCGGGGCGGACGGCCCCGACGACGAGCTGAAGGAGCTGAGCGACACCCTGGACGCGCTGCTGGCGCGGCTTCAGAAGGCCTTCGACAGCCAGCGCCGGTTCATCGCGAACGCCTCGCACGAGCTGCGGACACCGCTGGCGACCCAGCGCACCGCGATCCAGGTCGGACTGGACGAGCCCTGCTCGCCGGACCAGTTGGCCCGTACGAAGGAGACCCTGCTCGACAACAACCGGCGCAGCGAGCAGCTCATCGACGGGCTGCTGGTCCTGGCGCGCAGCGAGCGGGAGGTCGAGGACCAGGACCTGGTCGATCTGGGGGAGACGGTGACCGAGGAGGCGGTGCGGCACGGCCTGGACAGGTCCGTGTCCGTCGTGGACTCCGGGGTGGTGTGCGGAAACCAGCTGCTGCTCGGGCAGTTGGTCGGGAACCTGCTGGCCAACGCGGTGACGTACAACGTGCCGGGCGGAACGGTGGACATCGAGGTCAACGGCGGTGTGCTGGTGGTACGGAACACCGGCCCGGTCATCGCGGCGGCGGACGTCCCGGTGCTGTTCGAACCGTTCCGGCGGGGAGAGGGCCGCGACCGGATGGGCCGGGGCGCGGGCCTGGGCCTCTCCATCGTCCGCTCGATCGCGGTGGCGCACCGGGGAACGGTCACGGCGGAGCCGGGCGGGGAGGGCGGCGGACTGGTGGTGACGGTGACACTGCCGTCGGTGGGCACGCTCGTCGAGCGAGGGTGAGGGGCGCGTACGGCGGTGGCGCTCTTTGGCGTCTCCCCGGAACGCCGACTGCCGCCGCCCCGGGCACGAGTGGCGCGGGTCGGCGGCAGCGGACGGTCCGGACGGTTCAGCTCTCGGAGGCGTCCTTCCGGCGCGGCTGCCAGGTGGCGAGCAGCTCGCGGTAGAACTCCCCGGCGGCCAGAGCGCGCGGAGCCGGGCCCGCGTGGCAGAAGCCGACGTGCGCGGCCGACGGGTCGGCGCCGAGCTTCCGTACGAAGTCGAACCCCTTGGCGTCCTCCTCGCCGAACGCGACGAACTGCCAGAAAAGCGGCAGCTTCGCGGCGTCGGCCAGCGCCTTCTCGGCGGCCCGTACGGCGCTGGGCGCGCCGTCCGTCTGGAAGATCACCAGCGCGGGCCCGGTGGCCCCGGACTTCTCGTGGAGCGCCACGACCTCTTCGACGGCGAGGTGGTAGTGCGTACGCCCCATGCGCCCGCAGGACGCGTGCAGTTCGTCGATCTTCCCTTCGTAATCGGCGAGTTGAAGCTCGCCGGTCCCGTCGATCTCGGTGGAGAAGAACACGACGGACACGGCCGCGCGCTCGTCCAGATGCGCGGCGAGCGCGAGCGCCTGCTCGCCGAGGTGCTGGGCGCTGCCGTCCTTGTAGTACGGACGCATGGAGGCGGACCGGTCGAGGACCAGGTAGACGGCGGCCCGCTCGCCGGTGAGCCCGCGCTTGCGGAGGGCGGCGCCGGCGGCCTTGTACTGCTCGGCGAGCCCGGGGGCACGGGACTTGAGGCGAGCGGGGGAGAAGGCGGGCTTCCCGGCGTTGGCGGGGGCGGGAGCGGGCGCGGAGGCGGGGGTGGCCTCGGGCTTGGCTGCGGCCTCGGGCGCGGGTGTGGGTGTGGGTGTGGCGATGGGCTCGGCGTCGGGCTTGGCTACGGGCGCGAGTGCGGTGACGGGCTCGGGCTTCGCCTCGGGCTCGGGTACGGCGACGGCTTCCGGCTCCGTGTCGGCCTTGGGCTCGGGCGCGGTGACGGGCTCGGCGCTGGGTGCGGGCTTCGTCTCCGGCTCGACTGCCACTGCTGCCGCCGCCGCTGCGGGCTCGGCGACAGGCGCGGGCGTGGGATCGGCCACGGCTTCCGGCTCCCGCCCGGTCTTGGATTCCGCCTCGGCCTTGGGTTCGGACTCGGGCTCGGGCGATGCCTCGGGCTCCGCCCTGACCTCCGCCTCGGGCTGGACCTCGTCCTTGGCCTCGGCCTTGGGCTCCGCCTCCGGTGCGGGTGTGACGTCGGCCGTGACCTCCGCCTCCGGCTCCGGCGCGACCTCTGTCCTGGTCTCGGCCGTGGTCACCGGTTCGGCCGGAACGTCCGCCGTCGGCGCGGGCGTTGTCTCGACCACCGGGGTCACCGGGTCCACCGGGTCCACCGGGTCCTTCGCGGACGCCGGGACGACCGGATCGGCCTCGGCCTGCGGGTCGTTCCGGGGCTCGGTGGTGAGCTCTTCAGCAACTGGCTTCTCCGGAACCGGAGTTGAACCAGCCGTGCGCTCGGTCCCGGCCCTGACGGTGGTCTCGTCCTTGACCTCGGTCTCGTCCTCGGCCTTGGGATCGAGCGTGATCTCCCGCTCGGCCGAGGCCTGTGCCGGGACCGTGGCCTTGGCGGCCGGCGGCTCCTCGTCCGTACGCTTCCGTGAGGCCTGGGGCGGCACGCTGCGGTCGGAACGTTCCGACCGGTCCGGCTCGGACGGGCGGGCCTTGTCGAACGCGGCGGCCACCAGGTCCGCCGCCCCCTCCGACTCGGGCGAGGTCCGGGCCTTCGGCGGCGCGGTCGCGCCCGTACCCGCGGGCTCCTCGGCGGCGACCCCGGATTTCCCCGACTCCCCCGGCTCCGCGGAGTCCTTCGAGTCCTTGGTGCCGGACTGGGCCCGCGCCCTGTCGGAGTCCTGCGTCCCGCCCTTTCCCTTCGTCTCGTTCTCGTTCTCGATCTTGTTCTTGTCCTCGGCCGCGGTCGTCGGCTCCGCCGATTCCGTACGGGCGACCTGGGCCGGCACCGAGGCTGCCGCCGGCTCGTTGCGCTCCTCCGCACGATCGCGTCCGAACACCTTGCGCAGCAAGCTCCGAATGCCCATGGGCGAGGCCTTTCAGATGAGTTGGGTGCGGTGTCCGCCGCCGGGGAAACGCAGCATCCCTGGCCAGGGCGGATACGTAAGGTTAGCGGCCATTCGGAGTGGTCCAGGGCAGGGGCGGCCACTGGGCGCTCGGGGTGGTACAGGACCGACGGCCGCTCCGGTCCACCGCCCCCTCTCAGCGGTTCTTACGGCTCAGCCTCCCGGCATTCATGGTCCGTTCACCTTCACGCCGCCGTCCTGCTGGCATGCCCACCTAGCGTCACGGCCGAGACATCCCGACAACCTGTCGGCGCGGGGCGCGCCGAATACCCCATCACCGGAGGCGAAAGTGCGCAACCTGCTGCCGCTGCTCAATACTCATCCTGGCGGACGTTCGGCCCTGACCTGTCGTTACCGTTGTGGCGACGCCTGTTTCCACGAGGTGCCCAACAAGAGCGACAACGAGTACGTCGGTGACGTCATCGCCGGCGCCCTCTCCCGGCGTTCCATGATGCGCGCCGCCGCCGTCGTGACGGTCGCCACCGCCGCCGGCAGCGCGATCGGCTTCGGTCCGGGCGGCTCCCCCGCCGTCGCCGCCCCGGCGGGCGACGACGCCAAGGGTCACGGCAACGGCAGCGGCTCCAAGACGGACGGCGCCCGTGGCCTCCGCTTCACCCCCGTCGCCCCCAACACCGACGACAAGGTGACCATCCCCGCCGGCTACAGCCAGAACGTGGTCATCCGCTGGGGCGAGCCCATCCTGCGCGGTGCTCCGGCGTTCGACGAGAACAAGCAGACCGCCAAGGCGCAGGCCGGCCAGTTCGGTTACAACAACGACTTCCTGAGCCTGCTGCCCCTGAAGGGCGAGCGCGGCCGGCAGGTGCTCGTGGCCAACCACGAGTACACCGACGAAGTCCTCATGTTCAAGGGGTACGACCCGGAGAAGCCGACCCGCGAGCAGGTGGAGATCGCCTGGGCCGCCCACGGCTTCTCCGTCGTCGTGGTCGAGGACGACCGCCGCAGCGGCAAGCTCACCGCCGTCACCCGCCACCAGCTCAACCGCCGCATCACCGTCACCAGCGAGTTCCGCCTCACCGGCCCGGCCGCCGGCAGCGAGCTGCTGCGCACCTCGGCGGACCGTACGGGCACCAAGGTCTTCGGCACGCTCAACAACTGCGCCGGCGGCACCACCCCGTGGGGCACCACGCTGCACGGCGAGGAGAACTTCAACCAGTACTTCGCCAACGCGTCGAGCGACAAGGACCTGCGCTACGGCATCGGTACGGGCGCCACCGAGCGCAAGTGGGAGCTGTTCGACAAGCGCTTCGACGTGAAGCAGGAGCCCAACGAGTCGCACCGCTTCGGCTGGGTCGTCGAGCTGGACCCGTACGACCCGGACTCCACGCCCCGTAAGCGCACCGCCCTCGGCCGCTTCAAGCACGAGGCCGCGCAGCCGCGCCTCACCGCCGACGGCCGTCCCGTCGTCTACATGGGCGACGACGAGAAGTTCGACTACCTCTACAAGTTCGTCTCCTCGAAGCGGATGAAGAAGGGCGGCGGTCGCGCGGCCCACGAGCACAACCTCACGCTCCTGGACGAGGGCACGCTGTACGTCGCCAAGCTGACGGGCGACAGCCCGGCCGACCAGATCGACGGCAACGGCACGCTGCCGAACGACGGCGAGTTCGACGGTTCCGGCCGCTGGATCCCGCTGGCCACCGGCGATGTCTCGCACGTTCCCGGCATGAGCGCCGAAGAGGTGTACGTCTTCACGCGCCTCGCGGGTGACAAGGTCGGCGCCACCAAGATGGACCGCCCCGAGGACGTCGAGCCGTCACCGCGCACCGGCCGCGTCTATGTCGCGCTGACGAACAACACCGACCGTGGCAAGGCGGGCAAGGCGGGCGCCGACGAGGCCAACCCCCGTAACGCCAACAAGCACGGCCACATCCTGGAGCTGGCGGAGCGCAGGGACGACCCGGCGGGCGACCGTTTCGCCTGGCGGCTCTTCCTGGTCGCCGGCGACCCGAAGGACCCCGGCACCTACTTCGCGGGCTTCCCGAAGGAGAAGGTCAGCCCGATCTCCTGCCCGGACAATGTCGCCTTCGACCCGCACGGCAACCTGTGGATCTCGACGGACGGCAACGCGCTCGGCGTGCACGACGGCCTGTTCGGCGTCGCGACGCAGGGCGACCGGCGCGGTGAGCTGAAGCAGTTCCTGACGATGCCGAACGGCGCCGAGACGTGCGGCCCGGTCATCCAGGACCGCCGGATCCTGGTCTCCGTGCAGCACCCGGGCGAGGTCGACGGCGCGTCGGTCGAGAAGCCGGCGAGCGCGTGGCCGGACGGACCCGGCAAGATCGTCCGCCCGTCGGTGATCTCCGTGTGGCGCAAGGACGGCAGCGACATCGGCGTCTGAGCCGCAGGCACAGGTACAGCTACAGGCACAGATATAGATGCAGGCACGCGGGGTGGCGCCATGACCGGCGTCACCCCGTGCGTCGTTCCGCCGGTCTTCCCGTACGGCACAAGGAGCGCAAGCGCGGGCCGTCCCCGTCTACTCTCGGTGTATGACTTCTGAGGGTTCGGGTTCGGATTCGGGTTCGGGCGCGGGGGCCGGTTCGGGTGCGGCGACCGCGCGGGTCGACACCTGGATCTGGTCCGTACGGCTCACCAAGACGCGCTCCCAGGCGGCCTCGGCCTGCCGCGCGGGCCACGTCCGCGTCAACGGTGACCGGGTCAAGCCCGCGTACACCCTCAAGCCGGGCGACGAGGTCAGGCTGCGCCACGCGGGCCGCGAGAGGGTCGTGGTGGTCTCGCGCATCGTCCGGAAGCGGGTCGGCCCTCCGGTGGCGGTCGAGTGCTACGTCGACAACAGCCCGCCGCCCCCGCCGCGTGAGATGGCCGTCCCCGTCGCCCTCCGCGACCGGGGCACGGGCCGCCCGACCAAGCGGGACCGCAGGGAACTGGACCGGCTGCACGCGCAGACGCAGGGACCGGCCCCGCAGGCCTGACCGGGACCTGCTCAGGGAACGGCTCCGCGACCGGTTCAGCGACCGGCTCCGGTTCGACGACCGGTTCAGCGCCTGGTTCAGTGACCGGCTCCGGGGCCGGATTTGGGGCGGATGTCCGGTCGAATTCCGGTGTGCCGAAAAGGTTTCGGCCGTCGTCGGCCCGTGGCGCCGGGCCTGGCGAACCGTCAATTCTAAATGCGCACAGTCATCTCCGTTGTACGGAAAGTAAAATCCCGTGCGGCAGGGAAGGTCATCTCCATGACTTTCGACGGTGATCAGCGCGACCGGTACGACCAGCTTGTCCACTTCCGGCTTCCGAGCCATCCGCGCAGTGTGGGACGCGCGCGGGAGGTGCTTCGTATGAACGTCGGTCTGCCCGAAGAACCAGGTGAGACGGCTGCTCTTCTCCTGTCGGAACTTGTCACCAACGCGCTGCGCCACGGCAGTCCACCGGGACGTGAGATCGCCGTCTCCCTGCACCGGTTCGACGGGCTGCTGAGGATGGAGGTCGAGGACGCGGGCGATTTTCTGCCACGGCCGCGTACGCCCGGACTCGATGACGAATGCGGGCGGGGGCTCGCGCTCATCGCCGCGCTCTCCGACGACTGGGGGGTGGCGCCCCGGCAGGGGCCGGGGAAGCGGGTCTGGGTGACGCTCAAAGTGCCCGCCGGGTGAGACCGGTCCTTCCCCTCCTTCCGGTCCTGTCTCACCGGTTCTGCGCGCCGTGGCGGGGCGGCCGTCGGCGGTTCGGCGCCGACGGGTCAGCGCCCCGCGCGCAGTTCGAGCCGTACGAGCAGCGACCGGTGGTCCGTGTCCGCCAGATCCAGGAAGCGGGCGTCCCGTACCGAGAAGTCGTCGCTGATCAGCACATGGTCGATCTGCGCCCCCAGCGGCCGGGGGACGTCGGCCGGCCAGGACGGGGTACGGCCGGCGCCGCCCCCGACTGAGCTGTCGCGCAGCCTGCCCGCGTCCAGGATGTCCCGGAAGGCGGCGTGGTCCCGGGTGGCGTTGAAGTCGCCCGCCAGGATGAGCGGAGCGTCCTTGTGCCCGGCGGCGTACGTACGGATGGCGCCCAGTTCGTCACGCCAGATGCCGACACCGCCGGGGAGGGGCGGCATCGGGTGGACGAGCTGGAGCTGGACCGTACGGCCGCCGATCACGGCCCGGGAACCCGGCATGCCGAGGGCGCCCTTGATGCCCTCCGTGCCGGTGAGCGGGAGGGCGGAGAGGATGACGGAGCCCTTCGCCTCGCCGGCCCCGGACTTGACGACATTGCGGTACGGATAGTCGGCGTGCGGGATCCGGTCGGTGAGGAGCCGTACGCAGACGGCATCGCATTCCTGGACGAAGACGAGGTCGGGCCTCTCACGGCGGATCGTCGTGACCAGCGCGGGCGTGGCCTGCCCGAACTCGACGTTGGAGGACAGCACATCGATACGGGCGACGACGGGCCCGCGCGTACCGGCTCCTGATCCCGTACCCGTACGGGGCGCGGCCCCCAGGGCCTCGGTGCCGTACGAGCCCTCGCCGTACGGCTGGACGAACCACCCCGTCGCGGCGAGCACCACGAGCCCCCAGACCACCCCGGTCCGCCACCGGAGCAGCGCGGCGAGCACCAGGGCGGCGGCCGTGGGGACGAGGAGCCAGGGCAGGAAGGCGAGCAACTGCGGTACGGGGGTGACACCGTCGACGCCGAACGCGCGGCAGCCGACGATCACGGAGAGCGCCGCGAGGCACAGACCTGCGGCCCCGGTCAGGAACCGCCGGAGAGCGGGACGCGCGGCGGGCCCGGAGGCGGGCGGACGCGAGGGCGCCGCGCTCGCGGAGGCGCGCGGGTGCGCGCGGCCGGGCGCGTTCCGAGGGAAGAGGGGCATACGTACACGCATACGGGGACAGTAGTCGTGGCCACTGTCCTCGTATGCGCGTAGGTGATGCGGTTGTAGGGATGGGGCGTTGGTCGGTTTTCCCGGTTTCCCGGTTTCCCGGTTTCCCGGGTTTCCGGGTTTCCGGGTTTCCGGGTTTCCGGGTTTCCGGTGGAGCTGTGGGGCTCCGGGAGTGTCAGGTTCTGGTGCCGGATCGGGCTCCGGCTCTGCCTCCGCCTCCGGCGCCGGCTCCCATGCGGTCCGTGGCCAGCGCCCAGATCACGAACGCCGAGAGGGCCATGTTCACGATCGCCCAGAACGGCTGGTAGGGCAGGTACATGAACTGCGATACGAGGACCAGCGCCGCTAGCGCTATGCCGACGTACCGGGCCGCCCGGACCCTCATGAGAAGCGCCAGCCCGGTGAGTGCCACCAGGATGCCGAGGGCCACGTGGATCCAGCCCCAGGAGGTCAGGTTGAAGGTGTAGGTGTAGCCGCTGACGTTGTTGAGGAACGCGTTCCTCCTGATAGCGGCTATCCCTTGAAGGATGTCCGTAGCCCCTATGACCACCATGAGGACACCGGCGAAGAAACTGCCGCCAACTGCCCAGGCGGCTCTCCTCTCCGTGTGAGCTCCGGTGCCGGCGCCGGTCCCCGTGCCAGCTCCGGTACCCATGCCCATGCCCGTGCCCGAACCGGTTCCGGTTCCTGTGCCGGTACCCATTCCGGTGGTGGGGGGTCGGTGTGTCGTGTTCTGGCTCATAACCCCATGGTGCGCCGAACGGCACAAAAGGGACATTCGGTCGAGGGGAATCGGCATAAAGATTCAGTAAAGTCCTGAGAGTCGCGTGCCGAACAGCCGGTCGGGCCCGGTCGGGTCCGACCGCGCCCCGGTCAGGGCCGGCCCGGGGTGCCCGCCCCGGCGGGTACCGGGGTGCGCCGTGCGGGAGTTGGCGGCGGTCGCCGTGGCCGGCCCGTCAGCCAGGCGGCCACGGCGAGGACGAGCCCGGCGGCGACGACGGTCCAGGCCGTCGTGCGGAGCGAGGCGGTCAGCGCGTCGTACATCGCGGCGGCGGCCGACCGGTCACCGTCGTTCGGCAGGTCCTGGAGCACGGTCCCGCGTGCCACCGCGACGGTGACGGCCAGCAACGCCCCGCCCGCCGCGTACGCGAGGCCGATCCCGGACAGCGCACGCCGGCGGCGTACGGCGAGCAGCATGGCCAGCCCCGTGAGGGCGAGTGTCGCGACGGCCGGCCAGATCCCGGCCGCCCGGAGCCCCTGGGCGACATCGCGCCAGACGCCGAGTCCGTTCGCCTCCAGGACGATGATCTCGTCGCGCCGTACGGGGATCCGCCCCGCGTACGGCACGCTGTCGTCCATCAGCTGCCTCTTCACCCGCTCGGTGATCGGCGCCAGGTCGATGGTCACGGCGTTGCCCCGGCCACTGGTCAGGACCTGCACGACGGCGGCGTGGGCGGCGCGCGTCGCGGTGTTCCACGCGTTCTGGAAGGCCTCGGTGGTGGCGAAGGACAGCACCGCCTCGCGCAGCAGCCCGCGTACCCCCTCCTGGATCGGGCCCACGTCGATCTGCGTCATGACCTCGTCGGTGATCCGGTCCGCGACGGCTTTCTGTACGGCGGGCTCGGTGGCGAGCGGCGCCATGGCCGCGACGAACCGGTCCTCGTCGCCGATCTCCAGATCGGCCCAGGACGCGACCGCGCTCAACGGAATGAGGAGCGCCAGCAGGACGGTCAGCACCGTGGAGAGGTAGGTCCGCACGCGAGTCCGCACGTAGGTCCGCACACCTCAAGGGAACGTGGAGCTGTCGGCGGGCGCGAGCGGTGCGCCGCCGGTAGGGGGCAGGAAGGGGAGTCGAAGGGGAGTGTCACGGGTGAGGGGCGTGGGGGAGAGCGGTTGACGCGCGGGGTGGACGGGTGTGCTCTGGAGAAGTGAACGGGGGGTGCGAGGGAAGGAGCTCCCTGCCATGGCCACACACGTAGCGACGCCCGGACGGCACCGCGTCCGCCGGCACCACGCCCCCCGGACGCACACCCCGCCCCGCCGCCCCCCTTCCCGGCTCGCCGTGGCGGCACCCCTGTTCGTGGGTGTGGCCTACGGCGCGTACGCGTCGTTCATCGCACGCGGCGGCGGCCCCGCGAGCTTCGGACAGCTGGCCCTGGCGCTGATCTCCGGGGTGGTCATGGCCGCACTGGTCTTCGGCCTGGTACGGGTGCAGAACTCCCTGATGCGCGAACTGCGCGCCGGGGCCTGGGGGGTGCTGGTCGGCGGGTCCTTGGGCTTCCTCTACAGCCTCACCGGGCACAGCGTCCTGCTGTCGTCGGGAATCGGGCTGGCGATCGGTGCCGCTACGGTCATCGCGACGTTCTACGTGTACTACACGCGGGAACCCTGAGAGTCCTCCCCGCGTACAGCGTCCTTCCTGCCGTGCGGCGGGCGGCCCGCGAGTCCTACGCCAGGTTCGCGAGGAGCTGCTCGAAGGGCACCACCTCGTCCTCGTGCTCGTCCACGTCCTCGGCCGCCGCAGGCGTCCGGCCCCGCAGCAGACCGGCCAGTTCCCTGCCCGCCCGGTCGATCCGGGCCGGAAGTCCGCCCGCGTGGGTGTCGGCGCCCGTACCCCAGTCGTCCGTCGCCGCGAAGACGGCGGTCGGCAGCGCCAGCGCGTGCAGGTACGCGAACAGCGGGCGCAGCGCGTGTTCCACGACGAGCGAGTGGCGCGCGGTGCCGCCGGTCGCGGCGAGCAGTACGGGCGTCCCGGTCAGCGCGTCCGGGTCGACCAGGTCGAAGAACGACTTGAACAGTCCGCTGTACGATGCGGCGAACACCGGTGTCACCGTGATCAGGCCGTCCGCGCCGGTCACCGTGTCGAGCGCCGTGCGCAGCGCGGGCGCCGGGAAGCCGGTGACCAGGTTGTTCGCGATGTCGACGGCGAGATCGCGCAGTTCGACGACCGTGACCTCCGCCTTGCGGTCCCCGGCGGCCAGTTCGCGGTCGGTCGCCTCCGCCAGCCGGTCGGCCAGCATCCGGGTCGAGGACGGCTTGCTGAGCCCGGCCGATACGACGACGAGCTTCAGCGGTGCGGTCGGTTCCGGGGCCGTGGCCGGCTCCGGTCGAGCCGTCGGCTCCGGCCTCGTCGTCTCCTCCAGCCGTGTCGTCGGCTCCATGCTCAGACCTCCTGCGTCGATGTCGGTGCCGGTGTGGATGTCGATGCGGCGGCGGCCGGGTGCACCGGCCCCTCCGGGACCCCGGCGGGCCGCAGCGCCGCGAACTCCTTGCGCAGCACCGGTACGACCTCCTCGCCGAGCAGGTCCAGCTGTTCGAGCACCGTCTTCAGGGGAAGCCCCGCGTGGTCCATCAGGAACAGCTGCCGCTGGTAGTCCCCGAAGGAGTCGCGGAAGGTCAGCGTCTTCTCGATGACCTCCTGCGGGCTGCCCACGGTCAGCGGGGTCTGCTCGGTGAACTCCTCCAGCGAGGGCCCGTGCCCGTACACCGGCGCGTTGTCGAAGTACGGCCGGAACTCCCGTACCGCGTCCTGCGAGTTCTTCCGGATGAACGCCTGGCCGCCGAGGCCCACGATCGCCTGCTCCGGGGTGCCGTGCCCGTAGTGCGCGTACCGCTTCCGGTAGAGGCGGATCAGCTGCTGGAAGTGCTCCTTGGGCCAGAAGATGTTGTTGGCGAAGAAGCCGTCTCCGTAGAAGGCGGCCTGTTCGGCGATCTCGGGGGAGCGGATCGAGCCGTGCCAGACGAACGGCGGGGTGCCGTCCAGCGGCCGGGGCGTCGAGGTGAAGCCCTGGAGGGGCGTACGGAACTTGCCCTCCCAGTCCACGACGTCCTCGCGCCACAGCCGGTGCAGCAGCGCGTACTTCTCGATCGCGAGTGGGATGCCCTGGCGGATGTCCTCGCCGAACCACGGATAGACCGGCCCGGTGTTGCCGCGCCCCATCATCAGGTCGACGCGCCCGTCGGCCAGGTGCTGGAGCATCGCGAAGTCCTCGGCGATCTTCACCGGGTCGTTCGTGGTGATCAGCGTGGTCGAGGTGGAGAGGATCAGCCGCTCGGTGGTGGCCGCGATGTGGCCGAGCATGGTGGTGGGCGAGGAGGGGACGAACGGCGGGTTGTGGTGCTCACCGGTGGCGAAGACGTCGAGGCCGACCTCCTCGGCCTTGCGCGCGATGGCGACCATCGCCTTGATCCGCTCGTGCTCGGTCGGCGTACGTCCGGTGGTCGGGTCGGCCGTGACATCACCGACCGTGAAGATCCCGAACTGCATCGCGCTCACTCACCTCTCAGGCTCGAACCCGTCGAGGGCTCTCGACGGCCATATAGTTGAATCTTAAACTGAAGCCTATAACGGTTGAGGGGCGGGTGGCTATTCCCGCGCCCGGATGCCTCGGGCGGGTACCGCCCGTCACTGAAGGCGGTCGGTCCCCCAAAACTCATACAACTCGCGGACCACCCAAGGCTGTTGTGTCATTCCCAGGGCGGAGGAGAGGTGCAGCCCGGCGGGGGATCCGCAGGCGTGGCGGTTCCTGAAAGATCTTTCCTGTCCGAACATGTGACCGGAAGGATCGATATCGTGCGCAGAAGACGACTCGCACCCCTGCTGGCCGTGAGTGTCACGGCCACGCTGGCTCCCGCGCTCGCCACCTCGACGGCCACCGCCGCGCCGGCCGCGACCCCGTCGACCGCGACCCCGTCGGCCGCCTCCTCGCCCGCCTTCCCGTCCGCCGCCAGGGGCGCGCTGGACCGCTACGCGGAGCAGAAGCCGCAGTGGAAGCGGTGCGATGCCGACTCCCCGGCGGAGTTCGAGTGCGCCACGATCAAGGTCCCGCTGGACTACCGGGCTCCCGGGGGCAAGCGGATCGACCTGGCCATATCCCGGATCAGGAGCACCGCGCCCGACAAGCGGCACGGTGTCCTGTTCTCCAACCCCGGCGGCCCCGGGGGTGAGGGCCTCTAT
Source organism: Streptomyces sp. NPDC088116 (assembly GCF_044741745.1). Classification (NCBI taxonomy): domain Bacteria; kingdom Bacillati; phylum Actinomycetota; class Actinomycetes; order Kitasatosporales; family Streptomycetaceae; genus Streptomyces; species Streptomyces sp. NPDC088116. The sequence goes on from NZ_JBIUTF010000005.1 coordinate 489,378, forward strand.
ATGCCGCTGGGGATGCGGGAGAGGCTCCCCGAGTCCGCACAGCAGAAGTACGACCTCATCGGCTTCGACCCGCGCGGTGTGGGAGAGAGCAGCCCGGTTTCCTGCGGTCTGACGCCGGAGGAGGAGAACCCGCTGCGGCCGTACAAGCCGGAAACCTTCGACAAGGACGTCGCCTGGGCGCGCGACGTCGCGAACAAGTGCGAGGAGAAGGCGGGCGACACGCTCCCGCACATCACCACGCGCAACACCGCGCGCGACATGGATCTGATCCGGGCGATCCTCGGTGAGAAGAAGATCTCGTACGTGGGTTACTCGTACGGCACCTACCTGGGTGCCGTCTACACCCAGCTCTTCCCGGGCCGGGCCGACCGGTTCGTGCTGGACAGCGCGGTCGATCCGGCGCGCGCCTGGCGAGGGATGATGCAGTGGTGGGCGGAGGGCGCCGAGCCCGCGTTCGACCGGTGGACCGAGTGGGCCGCCGAGCGTTCCGAGAAGTACGGCCTCGGTGCCACCCCGAAGGAGGTCGACCGGACCTTCTGGGACCTGGTCGCGCAGGCCGACGAGAAGCCCATCGAATTCGAGGGGCAGCCGGTCACCGGTGATGACATCCGCAGCGGTATGCGCGGGGAGATCTTCAGCCCGCAGTACGCCACCGAGGCGTTCGTGGAGCTGAAGAAGGCGGCGGAAGGCGAGCCCGCCTCCGCGAAGAGGCTCGCGCCGTTCGCCGGCCCCGAAGAGCCCGGGACGGCAGGCGCCGCCGCCCGTGCCGCCGAGGCGCCTGCCGACAACGGGACGGCGAGCTTCTGGACCGTGGTGTGCGGCGACAACTCGGCCGCGTGGTCCCGCGATCCCGAGAGCTACCGCCAGGACGCCATCGAGGACAAGGGCCGTTACCCGCTCTTCGGCGACTTCGCGTCCAGCATCAAGCCCTGCGCGTTCTGGGACAGGTCCGTGGAACCGGCGACCAAGGTCAACAACAAGGTCGGCGCCCTGGTCGTCCAGAACGAGTGGGACCCGCAGACCCCGCTGCCCAGCGGCCAGGCCCTGCACGCCGCTCTGAAGGGCTCGAAGATGCTCACCGTGCTCGGCGGCGAGGGCCACGGCGTCTACCCGAACGGCAACGCGTGCACGGACGGCACGGTCACCGACTACCTGCTCACCGGCAAGCTCCCGGCGAAGGACGTGACCTGCGAGGCGACGGCCGAATCGAACGAGGAGGCCCGCAAGAACCAGAAGCGGGACGCGCTCCCCGGGTCTCCGCTCCCGGAGCGTGCCCCGGACCGCTTCTGATCCAGGGCGCACGGCCTATTGCCGCATGACCCATTGACGATGGGGCGGGACCTCTTGGCGGGGGCCCGCCCCATCGTGCGTCGGCGCTGGGCATCGCTATGAACCCCGGGCGGCACGCAGCATCGCGGTGAGGACCGGTCCGTCGGCAGAAGGCTGCTGTGTGCTGACCGCTTCGTAGCCCCAGGACTGGTAGAGCGCCTGCACCTTGCCGTCCCCCGCCTGCGGGTTTACCAGCAGGGAGACCTGCTTCTCCGACCGGTGCGCGAGAAGCTCGTCATGAATCCGCAGCGCCAGACCGGTTCCGCGCCAGGGGCGGCGGAGCATGATCTCCTTCAGGGCCACGGTCGGGATGTCCGTGCATCCCGCAGGCAGAGGGGTGGTCATACGCTTCCACCAACGGTCCTCCGGCTGGAGCGTGTTGACATACGCGTATCCCAGAGGCTCATCGCCTTGATAAGCGATGACGGCTTCCCACCCCGCTTCAGCAGCATGCCGATCCAGCCGTTCGCTGTACCGCTCAACGGAGTAGTGGGGTTGGTGAAGCTGAGCGGCACGTACTTCGGCGAAGACCTCGATGAGTTCATGCCGTATGGGATCTATTTCGAGCGCGTGTCGTAGTTCGATGCCCAGGCTGGTCACGCGTTGTTCCTTCGGGAGTCGTAGGTGTATTGGTCCCAAGCGAGAGTGAGTGCGCTGGACGGTGCGGCGGCGTGGAGCTTGATGCCGAAGCCACCGAGCATTCTGGTGACGCGCGGGTGGGTGGTGAAGATGTCGGTGGGAATGGACATCGCGGTGGCGATGGCGGGTTCGATATCGCCTTGTCCGAGTTGAGCGTGAGCGAGCCGAGCGGTGGTGATGGCTCGGGTGCGGTACATATGAGGGCGCAGTAGAGCCAGACTTCGGTGGGCGTGCGATTCAGCTTGTTCGAAGTCGCCCAGGCTGAGATTCGCGGCGAGAGCCAGGTTCTCCAGCTCCGCCTGGTCGTAGAACGCGTTCAGCCATACAGGGCGGTGTTCTTTGGGGTCGGCGCAGTCGAGTGCCTCTTGGGCGTACGCGATGACCCGGCGGACGGCCGTTGCGTTGCCGCTCATGCCGTGAATGGCAGCGTGGCGGGCGTGCCCGAGCGAAGCGAATATCGGGTCACGCCGCGCGATGGGCAGGCCGCGCGCCACATCGTTGGCGGCCAAGGCGTCGACAGGGCGCCCGAGATGTCGGTAGAGGCTGCCCGCGTGGGACCAGACGCGGAACTGGATGGTGGGATCACCTGACATGGCTGCGAGGCTGGCTGCCCGGTCGAAGTGGCGCTGTGCCTCGTCGAAGCGGCGTCCGTCGATGGCGGCCCACATGGCGCTGGAGGTGAAGGAAGCGGCGCAGGCGTACAGGGCGCCCCGTACACGCTGGCTTGCAGTGCCGCGCGCTTGAAGGGCCAAGGCTTCACCGGCGAAGGTCGAAGCTTGGGCCTCAATGGCAAGTCGGCCGCCGTATCGATGGTCGCTCGCGATGAGTGTGGCGAACCTGCCCAGCAGCCGCTGCACGTCGCCCGCCCCGACCCTTCGCTGGGCGGCACGGGCCGGGGCGGCGCCAACTGTGCCGACGGTGCCGACGGCGGTCAAGGCCATCCCCGTGGATGCGCTGATGAAGCTGCGGCGTTGCACAGGGGCCTCCGTTGGTCCCGCGAATGAGGGAGCGATCTCTCCCCGGGGCGCGAAGCCCAGCTCAGCGATCCGGCAGCTGAACACTGCCTCCAGAGCTTCCCTTTGCCGAGGGTGAGGCCAACGGGTTTTCCCGGTCAGCCAGTTGCGTACGGTGCGGTCACTCACGGTCCCGTCATGGCCGAGGACACGCAGATAAGCGTTCACCGCTTCGGCTAATTCGGCCTGTGTGAAGCCCGCTTCGTCCAGGCGACTCTTGAGGTTCCGGTTGCCCTCCACGAATTCACCGTAGCCAGTGGGTGCGCCTGAGCAGAACTGGCCGATCGGGAAATTTCCGGTTGGGGCCGGTGCTCGTCTCGCCGACATTTCCTCGTCCGCGTGGCCGTCCGCTCGTTCACTGATGCACAGCCACCGATACGGACGGTGGTGATCTGATCACGGAGGCACACACCCGCATGTGCGAGCAGGCTCCCGAAACGGTGAACAGCACGCCTGAGCTTGAGGCCACGGTTCACAGCGGTGGCTTCTGGCGTCTGGTGCCTGAATCCGTTCCCCGGGTCTACGCCCCGGTGACTCGGGCGCTCACGGAACGCGTACTCCACGGACTGAAGCGAGTGGCGGAATGACACACAGCAAGGTGCGGCGGTTTCTCTCCCGGCTGACGGACGAGCTCGGCACGAACGGCGTCCTCATCATCCAGAAGTCCACCCCAGGTGCGGAGGGCGAGGACCTCGTCCCCGGTTCGGCGTTGCGCTGGCCTCCGTGCGAATGCGGGCATTCATCGTGCTCCAACGACGAACGACCCCTTCAGCCCTTGGCCGAGCCGTCTGCCGAGCTTCCCGCCGACTCGCTCGGCGTGCGCGTGGCTGAGCGAAACAAGCGGAGCAGGCGGGGCGGGTTGTGAACGGGCGATCCACGTAACTCCCGCTCCGGCCGGACTCCCGGCGAAGGAACAGCCGGCCGGAACGGGTCGGGCCACAAGGGGCCCAGCGCTGCACCAACCGGCATCCGGACGGACCCGGTGCCGACAGAGCACAGGAGGTCACCATGCGACACCGCATTGACCTGGTCAAGCACGGCGGAGAGGACGGCGGCAACGGCAGCGGCGGGAGCGGCGGCGGGGACGACGGGCAGGGCGGTAATCCCTCCGGCGGCTGCGGCGACGGCGACGGCTGCGGTCGGACGTAACAGCTTCGGCCGGACGTAACGGCTGGTCGTTGAACCGGGCGGCCCCGTCCAGCGGGCGGGGCCGCCTGCCGATCGTGGAGGAGAGACGTGGGACCGCACCACCACGCGTACGTATGGCTGGGGCCCGGTGAGGTACTGGTGAAGCCGGGCGACGCCCACCGGCGACCTGGGTATCCGGAGTTCTCGACGGCTCAGGTGATGCCTCTCGAAAGCGCGGACTGGTTACTCAAGAACAGTGCCCGGATCGAGGCGACGTTCACCGAACCGAAAGAGGCGGCGGATTGGTACGCGGAACAACTGGCCCGGCACGCACGCATTTTCGCGGGCACCTACGCCCCGGCCGCCGATCGTGACGAGAGCGTGCGGCGGCTGGCGGCCGGTGAGGATGTCGTCGGGGGCTGGTGGGTGACGGGCGGGCGATTCCTCTCCGTCAACCTGGTGGCGTGCAGTCCGCACCGCGTCCGCAGGGAGTACGGCTGCCCCGCGCGGTAGCCCGGCGGGGATAAAGCGCCTGGTCGCACCGGGTCGTGGGATTCCACGACCCGGCTGGCCGCGACTCGGTGAGGCGCGATGTAGAAGCGTTAAGAACTCGGGGAAAGAATCCTTCCCAACCCACCCCTCCACCCCCTCACTCGGACGGGTGAATACGGCAACATCTGGTCGTAGCAGGTGGATTGGTGTGGTTACGCTCTGCGACACAACCTCACAAAAACTTCGGCCCCCGGCCGGGACTGCGAATCCCGATCGAGGGCCTAACCACCTAGGAATCACAGCTTCCCGATGGCTCTTCAGCAGCTTAGCGCGCGCACGCGCGCCCGGTCCGGCGTTCAGGCCACCGTTCCCCCGTCCGGTGTCACGCACCAGCGGCACCGGCACACCGAACGGTTCGTCGTCGTCGGGAACCACCTCGCCCAGCACCGTGAACTGTCCTTTGTCGCACGGGGGATCGGGGTGTACATCCAGTCGCTTCCCGACGGCGCGAAGATCGGCATCAAGCATCTCGCCGCGCAGTGTCCCGAGGGCGAGGTCGCGATCGCGGCCGCGTTGCGGGAGTTGGAGAAGCACGGCTATCTGGTGCGTACGCGGGAGCGTGTCCCGGGTGGGCGCTGGGTGACGCGGACCGTCTCGTACGACATGCCACTGGCCGTGATGCCGACGCGGACGCGGACCGTGCCGACGCCGACGGTGCGGAGACCGGTGCCGAGGCCCGAGCCCGTACGGACAGCCCCGGCCCCGGCCTCTGCCCCGGAATCCGCGCCCGTACCGGCAGTTGTCGTCCCGGGCCCGGCTCTTCCCGAGCCCGGTCACCCCGATCTCACCCGGCACCGCACCGCCGCCGAGCTGCTCGCCGGGCTTCGGCGGCATGATCCGCGTCTGATCCTCTCCGCCCGTGACGTCGACCGTCTCGCGCCCGCCGTATCGGCCTGGCTGGAAAGGGGAGTTGAGCCCGCTGCCGTACAGCGCACCCTGACGGCCCTGCTGCCACCGGAGGGCGTCCGTCACCCGGCGGCGCTGCTCGGACATCGGCTCACCGAATTGCTGCCGCCGCCCCTCCCGGCCGTACGGGCGGCACCGCGTGTCGATCCGCTCCAGAACTGCGACCGCTGCGATCGCGCCTTTCGCGCCCCCGAACCGGGCGACTGCCCCGCCTGCCGACCGGCGGACGACCCCCTGCGCGCCGCCGGGTGACGTTCAGCGGGTGTGGCGGCGGACCGCGTCGAGGAGCTGGTCGATGTCGTCGGCGCTGTGGGAGAAGGCGGTGACGAACCGGACGATCCCCGGTTCCCAGCGGTCGTGGTAGAAGGCGTAGCCCTCGGCGAGGAGTCCTTCGGTGACCTGCTGGGGCAGTCGGCAGAAGAGGATGTTGGCCTGCGGTGTGGCCGGCAGGCCGGTGCCGGGGATGGCCTTGAGGCCGTCGCCGAGCCGGGTGGCCATCGCGTTGGCCTGGCGGGCGTTGCGCAGCCAGAGGCCGTCGGTGAGGTACGCGTCGATCTGGGCCGCGTGGAAGCGCATCTTGGAGGCGAGCTGGCCGGCGCGCTTGGCGCGGAAGGCGAGTTCGGTGGCGAGTGCGGGGTCGAAGGAGACGATGGCGTCGGCGGTCATCGCGCCGTTCTTGGTGGCGCCGAAGGACAGGACGTCGATGCCGGCCTTCCAGGTCATCTCGGCCGGGGCGGCGCCGAGATGGTCCAGGGCGTTGGCGAAGCGCGCGCCGTCCATGTGGACGCGCAGTCCCGCGTCCTTGGCGATGGCGGACAGGCGGCGGATCTCCTCCAGGGTGTAGACGCTGCCGCTCTCGGTGGCCTGGCTGATGCTCACCACGGACGGCTGCACGCTGTGCACGTCACCGGCCCGGCGGCGCACCGCCGCCTGGAGCGCTTCGGGGTCGATCTTGCTGTCGGAAGCGGGGACACCGACGAGCTTGGCACCGTTGGTGAAGAACTCCGGAGCGCCGCATTCGTCGTGGTTGATATGGCTGTCGGGGTGGGAGAGCACGCTGCCCCACGGCGGGGTGACGGCGGCCAGACTCAGGGCGTTGGCGGCGGACCCGGTGGAGACCGGGAAGACATCGACGTCCCGCTCGAAGATCTCGCCGAGCCTGCGGCGGGCGCTGTCGGTGAAGGGGTCGTTGCCGTACGGCAGGACCTGCCCGACGGCGGCGTCGGCGACGGCCTGGGCTATCTGCGGGGATGCCCCGGCCATGTTGTCGCTGCTGAAGGCGCGGCTGGAGGGGGTGGTGGCGATGGTGGTGCTCATGAGGGGTCTTCCTTGGTCGCAGGTGTGTCTCAGGGGGCGTCTCAGGGGGCGTCTCGGGGTGTGTCTCAGGGGTGCGTTTCGGCGCGTCGCGGGTGCTTCTCAGGTGCTGATGGGGGAGGCGAAGACGACGGTGATGTCCACTTCCTGGGCGCCGGTGCGGTAGAAGTGCGGGGCGTCTCCGGCGAAGGCGAGCATGTCGCCGGGGCCCAGCTCCTGCGGGGCGTCGACGGGGCCGGCGGTGACGTGCCCGGTGGCGATGAGCAGGTGCTCGATCGTGCCGGTGGCGTGCGGGACGCCGGGCAGCTCTGTCTCGGGCGGAATGCGCAGCCGCCAGATCTCCAGGCTATTGCCGCTGCTGATACGGCGCAGCAGTTCGCGGGAGACCTCGCCGGGCTCGGTGTCCGTGCCCGGCCGGAAGACCGGCCCGGTGTCGGCGTCACGCGCCAGCAGGTCGGCGATGGGGATGCGCAGGGCGATCGCGATTGCGTCCAGGGTGTCGATCGTCGGATTGCCGTTGCCGGCCTCCAGCTGCGACAGCGTCGCCTTGCTCAGCCCGGCGCGCCGGGCCATCTCCGCGGCACTCATGCCGCGCTGCTGGCGGCGCAGCCGGATCTTCGTGCCGACCGCGGCCGCGGTACTGCTCACCGGCTGTCGGCCGGACGGCGGGGGCGTCATCGGCATCGCCTGTGCGGTGGGGTGCGGGAGCCGTCGGGGTGGGCGGTGACCCGTGCGCCCGTCTCTGCCCGAAGACCCTCGATTGAGTGAACCATGCGTTCACTATACCGAACCAGTCGGCGTGGGTGAACCCTACGTTCGTTTTAGTGAACGATGATCGGGATCGAGGGGGAGGTGATCGCGCGCGCCGCGGGCTTTCGTGCGCGATTGCCTCGCATGCCCGGGTGGCGTACTCGCGCCAAATGACCGCGAACGAGGCTGAATTGCTATTTGAGCCGGACTCCCCGTGGTAGTTTTTGGGGGAGTTCACCCGAATTAATCGTATTTTGTGATGCTCCCGGTACAAGTGGACGGTGCTCAATGCTGACGGCGATCCGGGGCAGCCTCGTGTGGTTCCGCGACGACCCGTTCCTGACCTCCGGCGATGACGCACTGGTGCATGTGGACGACGGGCTGCTGGTCTGTCGGGACGGGAAAATCAGTGCTGTCGGGGATTACGGCCGCCTTGTCCGCGGTCTCCCGCCGGGTGTCACTGTCGTGCACCACCGGGACAAGCTGATTCTGCCGGGACTCATCAGCGGCCATGTCCATTACGTACAGACACGGATCATTGCCGCCTACGGCCGCCAGTTGCTGGAGTGGCTGAACGCCTCCGTCTATCCGGAGGAGGAGCGATTCGCCGATCCCTCCTATGCGCGAGCGGTCGCTGCCCTGTTCTGTGACGAGCTGCTGCGCAACGGCACGACGTCCGCTCTGGTCAACTGCGCCACCTATCCGGAGTCGGTTGACGCGCTGTTCGAGGAGAGCGTCGGCCGTGGGATGCGGCTTGCGGCGGGCAAGGTGCTGATGGACCGTAATGCCCCGCCTGAGTTGCTGGACGCTTCTCCCGAGCAGGGCTACGAGGAATCCAGAAAACTGATCGAGAAGTGGCACGGAGTCGGTCGCAGTCTCTACGCGATCACACCCCGATTCGCGGTCGCCTGTACGTCCGAAATGCTGCGTGTGGCCGGAGCGTTGTGGCGCGAGCATCCCGGCACCCTCGTACAGGCTCATCTGGCCGAAAACCGCCAGGAAGTGGCCCAGGTCGCCGAGCTGTTCCCGAAGTACCGCGACTACGTCGACGTCTACGAGCAACACGAACTGCTGGGGCCTGGTGCGGTTTTCGCGCACGCGGTGCATCTGTCCAAGCGCGAATGGAAACGCCTGCACCGGACCGGCAGCGGTGTTGCGCACTGCCCGACTTCGAACCTGTTTCTGGGCTCCGGCCTGTTCTCCATGCGCCGTGCGACCAAACCGGGCCGACGGGTGCTCGTCGGACTCGGCTCCGACGTCGGCGGTGGCACCAGTCTTTCGCTGCTCCAGACCGCGAGCGAGGCGTACAAGGTCGGTGCTCTGGACGACTGTCCGATGGACGGGGTCAAGCTGTTCTACCTGGCGACCCTGGGCGCGGCGAAAGCGATGCGCCTTGACGGCATCATCGGGTCGCTGGAGCCAGGAAACGAAGCCGACTTCATCGTCCTCGACCCCGCCGCCACCCCACTGCTGGCCACACGCACGGCCAGGGCCGAGTCCATCGACGATCTCCTGTTCGCTCTCGCGGTGATGGGAGACGACCGCACCGTCCTGGCCACCTACCTCAACGGACAACTCGCGCACGAACGGGACACGTTCCCCCGTCCCGAACCCGCTCATCGACACGACAAGAGGTGAATGAAAGAAATGGACGTGAGCAACAAGGAACTGCGGTGGGTTTCCTACGACACCGGCTGGTCGAACGACCTTGGAATTCCCAACACCTTCTCGCCCTTCGCACCTGCCATCGAGGCGTACAAAGACCTGCTGTACTGCTTTCACCAGGACACCGTGAGCAATCCGGAGCTGTGGTGGAACATCTACGACAAGGAGACTGCCCAGTGGAGGGGTGACAAGGCCGTCGTCGACGTTCTCGGAGACCGCGTACCCAGCTTTGGCGCACCCGCGGTGACGCATGCCAACGACTTCCTCTATTGCGTTCACCACCGCGACAGCACGGACAGTCGTCTGTGGTGGTCCCGCTTCAACACAGAGGGCGCCGGGATCGGATGGTCCCAGCAGGAGCTGTTGAAGGACGCCCAGGGGAAGGTCGTCCGATCGGCGAAGTCGCCTGCGGTCACGGTCTACGACGGTCTTCTGTACTGCGTGCACGACGACGAGAACGGCCGCCTGCGGTGGATCACACACAACACCACGGAGAAGACCTGGAACAGTGACCAGGCGATCCCCGGCAATATCGGCGCGACCCGGTCACCTGCCATCGACCGGTTCAAAGACCTCCTGTACTGCGTGCACGACCGCGACGGCGACTACCTGTACTGGATCACCTACAACAGCAAGACACAGGAATGGAGCGACGACCAGCGCATCGAAGACAGGAACGGAAATCCGGTCCGCACGTCCTATACGCCCGCGATCACCCGCTACAAGGACTACCTGTACTGCGTCTACTACGTTGGTGAGGATTCCGGACACGGTGAGCTGCGGTGGACCCGGTACAACGTCGGCGAGGGGTGGAGCACACCGGCACGCGTCGGCTACGCCATTTCATCCACCGGGGTCGATATCGCTGCCTACGACGGCCCCCTGTACTGCGTACACCGCGGCTGAGACGGATCGCCCGCGTGTCCATGGCCCTGGCCCTGATCTAGGGCCGAGGGGGTTCCCTGCCGCCGGTGCTGCCTCCGCCGGTGCTGCCTCCGCTCGTACGGCCTGTCTCCGTACGGCCTGTCTCCGTACCGACCGTCTCCGTACCGCTTCCGTGTTTGTCGTGGCTGTGGGCCCACGGGCCGCGGAATCGGAGGCGGTCCCGGTGGTGTCCGTGCCTGCTGCCGGCCGGGTGGGCGCCGTGGGTCGTCGGTTCGCCGCGGAGGGCGCGGGTGGCGGCGCGGTTCTGGGGGTCCCAGAGGGTCCGGCCGTATGTGTGCGTGGTGATGCTCTGCCGGTGTTGCGCGTTGAGCATGTGGATCACCACGTATCCCGCCGCGACGAGGGCCACGATCACCACCGCGGTGAGTGCGTCGGTGAGTGCGTTCTCCATGAATGCCTCTGCCTCCTCCGTCGGTTCCGTCCCGCGTTCTGTTGTTCCTCGGGCCTGTTCCTCACTCCTCGTTCTTCATCAGAGCGCTCGCCGTCAACGGATTCTCCGGGTCCGAGGCCGCCCTCATCAGCCGGGCCGCCGCGGCCGGCGAGGTCTCCGGGGGGATCACCAGCAGATCCCAGCGGCCCTCGGAGTACGAGCGCAGGATCACCTTGTGCTGGTCCTGCTCGGCCATGAACCACCCCACATGAAGGATCCGTCCGGCCACCCGCACCTTGCGCGGCACGACCGGCCAGTGGGTGGGATTGACCAGTGCGCGGGTGATCCGGCCCTGCGATCCGTCCATGGCGGCGGTCAGTGCGGGAAGCTCCACCGCGAGGTCGCGGGACCGGGGCCACCAGGCACCGTCGAGGGCGCCCGTGCCCCGGCCGGCCGGGGCCAGCGTCAGGCGGACCGGTTCCGCGGATACGTCCGGCCGGTCCGCCGATACGTCCGGCTGGGCAGGGACCGGGATCTTCGGGGCGTCCGGGCCCTCGTCCGAGTTGGTGAGGAGTGTGAGAGTGGTCGTCATCAGACTGACCCGCCTCCGGGCTCGACACGATCGAGCCCGGTGTTGTGGAACTCCGGGAACGACACCGGCATGGCAGCGGGTGTGCGGAATGCCCCTCGGTATCTCCACAGTACGCCGACGGGGCCCCGGTGCGGCCGGAAAGTAACCGTGGGTATATCGGGCGCTTGGTATCCACTCAGGAAGTTGTTAGGTTAGGCTTGCCTAAGATTCTGGCGGTGCTGTTCGGGTTGTCGGCCGTACTGTCCAGTCTGTCCAGTTGAAGAGGCCGTGTTGGAGGGGCCGTGCCGGAACCGAATGCCACGACGGCGGCAGTGGTGACAGGGCCGTACCGGCAGTCACCGGCAACGAGACCGTGCTTGCCGCCCACATCGAATACGGGTTCGAGCCTGTGGGCCGGACGGTGCCGCGCCCCGGCCGGTGGGCGCGTCTGACGATCATGTGACCGTCCGCGGATGTCCGGCGCGGGCGCACCGGCCACTCGCCCGCTACGCGCCAACTCGTCATAGGTGCAAGCTGTTTGGCATGCCGCAGACCTGCGCCGCCCCCTCTTCCGAACCCCGTTCGGTGCCGCACGGCACTCCCTGTTCCGCCCGCCCCTCCGCCCGTCCCTGTTCCGCCCGCCCCTGTTCCGCTCACCATTCCGAGGCCGAACCAGCCGTGTCCGCCCCTTCGTCCTCCGGAGCCGTGTCATGACCGTGCCCCCCGCCACCATCCTGCCCGCGAGCGAGCCCTCCCCGGCCTCTGGACCGCCCTCCGAGCCGTCCGTCGAGTCGCTCTCCGAGCCGTCCTCCGAGTCGTCCGTCGAGTCGCTCCCGAACCCGGAGTCCCGCGCGGCGGGCATTCTGGTACGCCAGCACGCCCGGGAATCCTCGGCACGTACGTACGCCCGTTCCTTCCCGATCGTCCCGGCCCGCGCCGAGGGCATGACGGTCGAGGGGGCCGACGGCCGCCGCTATCTCGACTGCCTCTCCGGCGCCGGGACGCTCGCCCTCGGGCACAACCATCCCGTCGTACTGGAGGCCGTCCGGCGCACGCTGGACAGCGGGGCACCCCTGCACGTACTCGACCTGGCGACACCGGAGAAGGACGACTTCACCGACGCGCTCTTCGCGACCCTGCCGCCGGAGTTCGCCGACCGGGCCCGGATCCACTTCTGCGGGCCCGCCGGTACGGACGCGGTGGAGGCGGCGCTGAAGCTGACGCAGACCGCGACCGGGCGGCGGGGGCTGCTCGCGTTCACCGGGGCGTACCACGGCATGACCGCCGGGGCGCTGGCAGCGACCGGTGCGGTCGCGGTCAAGGAGCCGGTTTCCTCGGGGAGTTCGGCCGAGGTGACCCGGCTGCCGTATCCGTACTCGTACCGTTGCCCGTTCGGAGTCGGCGGCGAGCGGGGCGCCGAGCTGTCCGCCACGTACACCGAACGGCTTCTCGACGATCCGTCCGGCGGTGTCGTACGGCCCGCCGCGATGATCCTCGAAGCGGTGCAGGGCGAGGGCGGCGCGGTGCCCGCGCCGGACGGGTGGCTGCGCGAGATGCGGCGGATCACCAGCGAGCGGGAGATCCCGCTGATCGTGGACGAGGTGCAGACGGGGGTCGGGCGTACGGGCGCGTTCTGGGCGGTCGAACACAGCGGGATCGTGCCGGACGTGATGGTGATGTCGAAGGCCATCGGCGGGAGTCTGCCGCTGGCGGTGATCGTGTACGACGAGGAGTACGACGGTTGGTCACCCGGCGCCCACACGGGCACGTTCCGGGGCAACACGCTGGCGATGGCCGCCGGTGCGGCGACGCTGCGGTACGTGGCCCGGGAGGGGCTGGCCGAGCGCGCCGCGACCGTCGGCGCGCGGATGACGGCGCGTCTGGAGGGGCTGCGCTCCCAGCTGCCGGTGATCGGCGATGTCCGGGGGCGCGGCCTGATGATCGGAGTGGAACTGGTCGACCCGGAGGGCCCGGTGGACTCCTGCGGCGCCCATCCGTACGCCCCGGAACTGGCGGAACGCGTCCGTACAGGCTGTCTCGACCGAGGCCTGATCGTCGAACTCGGCGGGCGCTTCGGTGCCACGGTCCGGCTGCTCCCGCCGCTCGTCATCACGGACGAACAGGCGGAAGCGGTACTGGACCGGCTCATGGACGCGATCGCCGAGGCACAGGAACTGACGGATGGTCAGGGGCAGGGGCAGGGACAGGGACAGGGGCGGCGTGGTGGACGTGCGTGAAGTGGTGGACGGTGGCGGCGTGGTGGACGTGCGTGAAGTGGTGGACGGGGGCGGCGTGGTGGACGTGGGCGGGGCAGCTGACGTGGGCAGGGCAGTGGGCGAAATGGTGGACGGGTTGAATGGGATGGCTGGGATGGCCGGGTTGGATGGTTTGGTTGGGGTAGATGAGTTGACCGGTGTAGATGGGACAGATGAGGTCATGAGCCAGGTGTTGCGGGAGATCGGCTCAATTCGTCCGGGAGCGGGAGCGGGAACGCGGGCTGGTGCGGGGACGGGTGTGAGGTCCGGGCCGTTGGCGACCGACCTGTCCGGCGGGGTCGACGGGCCGCAGGTCCTGGAGCCGCTGATCGCCACGGTGCTGCACGCCCTGAGCAGGGGCGCCAAGCGGCGCGGCGGCCCTGTCGCCGAGGGGCGGCCGGAGGAGATCGCGGCGGCTGTCGCGGAGGTGTTCGGCGGTGGGTCCGCCGCTACAGGGGTGACTGGCGTCAATGGGGGGTCCGCTGACACCAGTTCGTCCGCCGCGACCGGCGCATCCGCGCTGGACCGGCTCACCGAACTCCTCGCCCACGGCAGCGCCGACCCCGCCGACGCGGCCTGCGCCGCCCATCTGCACTGCCCGCCCCTCGCGGTCGCGGTCGCCGCCGATCTCGCCGTTTCCGCGCTCAACCCGTCCCAGGACTCCTGGGACCAGGCACCCGCCGCGACGGCTCTGGAGACCATGCTGCTGCGGGAGTTGGCGGAGCTGGTGGGGTACGACCCCGACCGGGCCGCCGGCGTGCTGACCTCCGGCGGTACGGAGTCGAACCTGATGGGCCTGATGCTGGCCAGGGACCGGGTCCTCGGCGCGGCTACGGGACAGCAGATCGAGCTGAGCGGCCTGCCGGACGCGGGACCGGGCGCCGACCTGGCATCGGGCGGCGACACCGCATCGGGCGGCGACACGGGACCGGGCGGTGACACGGCCTCTGCGGGACGACTGAGCCCCCGTCCCCGTCCCCGTATCCTCGCCTCCGCCGCCGCCCACTTCTCCGTACAGCGCGCGTCCGCCCTCCTCGGGCTCGGTGAGGACGCGGTGCTGCCGGTCCCGGTCGACCACGAACAGCGCATGGAACCGGACGCGTTGGCGGCCGTCCTCGACGGCTGCGCCGAGCGCGGGGAGCTGCCGGTCGCGATCGTGGCCACGGCAGGCACCACCGACACCGGAGCCATCGACCCGCTGCGCGCGTGCGCCGCGCTGGCCGCCGAGCACGGCGCCTGGCTGCACGTGGACGCGGCGTACGGCGGCGGCGCGCTGCTCTCCGACCAGCTCGCACCGCTCCTGGACGGCCTCGAACTCGCCGACTCCGTCTCCCTCGACTGGCACAAACTCGGCTGGCAGCCCGCCGCCGCCGGCATCTTCCTGGTGCGCCACTCGGAGACGTACGCCTCCCTCGCACGGCGGGCCGTCTACCTGAACCCCGCCGACGACGAGGAGGCCGGTTACCCGAGCCTGCTCGGCCTGTCGCTGCGTACGACGCGCCGCGCCGACGCCTTCAAGATCGCGGTGACCCTGCGGACGCTGGGCAAGGAGGGGCTGGGCCGGCTGGTCGACGCCTGCCGTGACCTGGCGCTGTCCGGCGCCCGGACCGTACGGGAACACCCCCGGCTGGAACTGCACTGCGAACCGGTCCTGACGGCCTTCCTGTTCCGCTACCTGCCCGACGACGCGTCGCGCGCCGACGAGATCAACGCCGCGCTGCGCCGACGGCTGCTGCGCGAGGGCCGCGCCGTCGTCGGGCGTACGGAACTCCCCGGCAAGGGACCGGGGCGCGTACGACTGAAGCTCACCCTCCTCAACCCGCACACGACACGGGACGAGGTGGAGCGGCTGCTGCTCGCGGTCGTGTCGGCGGGCCACGCGGAGGAGGCAGGCGCGCCGTGAACCCGCACGAGGCCGGTCGGGCCGGCGCCTCGCGTGCCTCCGATATCTCGGACGGCGTGGATGCCCCTGCCCAGGCCGTGTCCGGCCATACGGATGTACCCAACACCCTCGCGGAGGACCAGCGGTGACGACCGAACACCAGCGAACGCACCAGCACGAGCCCGAGATCTATGACGTGGTGGGCGTCGGCATCGGGCCCTTCAACCTCTCGCTGGCCGCGCTCTGCGACGGGGCGCCCGACCTCCGTACCCTCTTCCTCGACGCCAAGCCCGCCTTCTCCTGGCACCCGGGACTGCTCCTTGACGGAACGGTTCTGCAAGTGCCCTTCCTCGCCGACCTCGTGACGATGGCGGACCCGACCAGCCGCTGGTCGTACCTCAACTACCTGAGGGAACACGACCGGATGTTCCCCTTCTTCTTCTCCGAGCGGTTCCACATACCGCGCCGCGAATACGACCATTACTGCCGCTGGGTCGCCGAGCGGCTGCCGTCCTGCCGCTTCGACGCGCGGGTCACGGAGCTGGAGTGGGATGCGAGCGCCGACGCGTTCGCCGTCACCCACCGCTCGGCGGACGGCACCACCACGTCGCGCGTGCTGGCGCGGCGGATCGTCCTCGGCGTCGGCACGAACCCGGTCGTGCCGGAAGCGCTGCGCCCGCTGCTCACCCCCGCGCACGCGGGGCGCGTCCTGCACAGCGCCGACTACCGCACCCACCGGACGAGCCTCGCCGGGCTCGACGATGTCACGGTCCTGGGGGCCGGCCAGTCCGGCGCCGAGGTCGCGCTCGACCTGCTGCGCCACCAGGACGGCGGCGGCGAGGGCGGCCCGTACGTCCGCTGGCTGGCCCGTACCCCCGCCTTCGCGCCGATGGAGTACTCCAAGATCGGCCTGGAGCATTTCACGCCCGACTACATCCGGTACTTCCGCGCCCTGCCGGAGGAGCGGCGCGAGCGGCTCGTACGGGAGCAGTGGCAGCTGTACAAGGGCGTCAGCGAGGAGACGCTGGGCGAGATACACGACGAACTGTACGAGCGGACCATTGGCGGCACGGAGCCGCGCGCCGCGCTCCACCCGGGCGTGGCGGTCGAGGGGGTCGAGGTCCTTCCCGGCAGCGGCAGCGGAACCGGCGGTGGAACCGGCGGTGGCGTTGGTGGCAGCGGCGGTTATCTGCTGACCTGTCGGCACACGCAACAGGACGAACTGTTCGAGGTCCGTACGTCCGCGATCGTCGCGGCCACGGGATACGCGGCGGTGCGCCCGCCCTTCCTGGACCCCCTGGCGAAGCTGGTGGACTGGGACGACAAGGGCCGCTACCGGATCGACGGCGACTACCGGGTCGCGCTCGATCCGACGGTGACCGGCGCGCTGTACGTCCAGAACGCCGAGCTGCACACCCACGGCGTCAGCGCCCCCGATCTCACGCTGGGCGCGTGGCGTGCGGCGACGATCCTGAACGCGGCGGCGGGGCGGACGGTGCTACGGGTGCCGGAACGCGCGGCATGGACGACGTTCGGAACACCGGCACTCCGAGGAGAGTCCGGATGAAGCGCCCCACTACTCCTGACACCCATCACACCCACAACACCCACAACACCCACAACGCTCACAACGCTCACAACGCCCGGGATACCCGTGACGCCCGTAGCGCTCGGGACGCCCGTGCGGCCAGTGACACCTGGGCGCAGGCCGGTCGGTGCCTGCTGGTCAAGGCGGTTGAGGAGTTCGCGTACGAGGAGCTGCTCGTCCCCGTACCGGATGTCCCCGAAGCCGATGACCGGATTCCCGCTCCCCCTCCCCCCGTCCCCACCCCCACCCCCGATCCCGCCACCCGCACTGCCCCGACCCCCACCGCCCCCACCGTCCCCGTCCCCTATCGGCTCGACCTCGGGGACGGCGTTCGCTGGACGTTCCGCGCGACGCGTGGCCCCTTTGCCGCCTGGCGCGTCGAGCCCGGCTCCCTGCGGCGGCACCCCGACGCCCCGTACGGCCAGGAGGCCGGTCCCGAGCGGCTGTTGCTGGACGCCCGTGCCACTCTCGGCTGGGACGGGCCCACCACCGCCGAGGCGCTGCGCGAGCTGACCGCCACCCGGCGCGCCCAGGCCGAGGCGATCGGGCGCGCGCTGCCCGCCGCCGACCTCGCCGATCTCGGCCATCTCGACCTGGAGGCCTACCAGGACGGCCATCCCTCGATGCTCCTGAACAAGGGCCGGCTCGGCTTCTCCGCGTCCGACGCCGCCGCGTACGCGCCCGAGTCCGCCCGCGCCATCCGCCTGACATGGGTGGCCGTGCACACCGATCTCGCCGCCTACTCAGGGGTCCCCGGACTGGACGCCGAGCAGCTGCTGGCGGAGGAGTTGGACCTCCACACACGGATACGGTTCGCCGTGGCCCTCGACCAGGCCTGTGCGCACAGCGGGCTTCCCGCCGATGAATTCGTCTGGCTCCCTGTCCACCCCTTTCACTGGGACGAGGCCGTCGCCACCCTGTTCGCGCCCTACATCGCCGACAGCCGTCTTGTGCTGCTCGGCCAGAGCGCCGATCGCTACCGCCCCCTTCAGTCCATCCGTACGCTCGCCAACCTGGACCATCCGCGCCGTCGCAACGTAAAGCTGCCCCTCCTGATTCGTAACACTCTGCGATGGCGTGGACTCGCCAGTGAGGCGACCGAGGCCGCTCCGGATGTGAGTGCCTGGCTGCACGCGGTGCGCGACGGCGACCCGTACCTCCGTGACGAGTTGCGTTTCCATCCGCTCGGCGAGGTCGCGGCCGTCGCGGTCGGCCATCCGCTGTACGAGTGCGTCACGGACGCGCCGTACCGCTACCACGAGCTGCTCGGCGCGGTCTGGCGCGAGCCCGTCACCGCCCAGCTCCGTGAGCGCGAGCGGGCCCGCACCATGGCGTCGCTGCTCATGACGGGCTCCGACGGGCGCACGCTCACCGAGGAGTTGGTGGCGCGCTCGGGGCTGTCGGGGACCGCCTGGCTGAGCCGGTTCCTGGGCGCGCTGCTGCCCGGACTGCTGCACTTCCTCTACCGGTACGGGGTCGCCTTCCGGCCGCACGGTGAGAACACCGTCATCCTCTTCGACAGGCGCGAGTTCCCCGTCGGCGTCGCCGTCAAGGATGTCGCGGAGGACGTGAGCCTCCTCCCCGGTACGTACCCCGAGCGCACGGGCCTCTCCGAGCGCGCGGACCGGGTACTGCCGCGCCGGCCGGCCCCCGAGCTGGCGCACTCGCTGCTCAGCGCGGTCTTCTCCGGGCACTTCCGGTTCTTCGCGCTACTGGTCGCCGAGCATCTGGGCGTGCCGGAGGGGGAGTTCTGGGGGCTGGTACGGGCCGAGGTCGAGCGCTACCACGCCCGTTTCCCCGAACTGGCGCACCACATCGCGCCGTTCGGCCTGCTCGCCCCGTCCTTCCCGCGCGTCGCCCTCAACCGCGAGCAGCTGCTGGACGGCGATCTGGACGACCGTAGGGAACGGGGCGAGGACTTCGGCGTCGTGCGCGGTACGGTCGCCAACCCGCTCGCCCGGCGGACCGGCCGCCCCGCTCGCTGAGTACGGCGGGCAGGCAGCATGCTGCCGGGCCCGTACCGCGCGGCCTTCGGGCCTACCGTGTGACCGAGGTGTGGCTCTTCTCCACCGCGTCCAGGATCTTGCCGGCGCCGGTGTATCCGGTGCCGAGCATCCACAGGTTGTCGTCGACCTTGAAGGCCGTGCCCTTCTTCACCGCGTTCAGCTTCTTCCACAGCAGACCGCCGACCGTGTCGGTCTCCTTGGCCTTCTTCGCGTCGCCGTAGGTGGAGTAGAAGATGACGTCGGCGTCGGCCTTGTCGATCTGTTCCGGGCTGACGTCGAGCGAGAAGCCGGTCTTGTCCTGGTTGGCGGGCCGGCCGACCTGGAGGTCCTTGTAGATGGACCCGACGAACGTGTCGTTCAGGTAGAGGCGGGTGTCCGCGCCCTCCACGAACCGTACGAAGCCGAACGTGGTCCTCTTCGCCTCGGCGGGCCCGCCCAGCGCCCCGGTCACCCGCTTGACGTGCGCGCTGTAGGCGGAGACGACCTTCTTCGCCTCGTTCTTCCTGCCGAGGGCGTCGGCGTGCAGTTCGAAGTTCTCGCGCCAGGCCGGACCGGTGGTCTCGGAGAAGACGGTCGGGGCGATCTCCGACAGCGCCGGGTAGTTCTTCCCGTCGCGGACCTTGCTGCTCAGGATCAGGTCCGGCTTCAGCGCGGCGATCGCTTCGAGATTCGGCTCACCGATCAGCCCGACGGGCTCGATGCCCTTCACTTCGGCCTCGGGGAGGTACGTGGAGACGGGTGCCTTGTCGGCAACGGTGGTGGCGCCGACCGGTGTTACGCCGAGGGTGACGGCCGAGTCGAGCGCGTCGGTGTCCAGCACGACGACCCGCTTCGGCGCGTCCTGGACCTTCACCTCGCCCATGACCGTCTTGACCGTGTGCGTCGCGGCCCCGCCGTCGGCTCCCCTGTCCGCGGGGTCGTCGCTGTCGCCGCCGCACGCGCTGAGGGGGAGCGTGAACGCGGTCGCCGCTGCCGCCAGGGTGATGCGGCGCGTGAAGGTACTGGACACGTGGAGAGGCCTCCCTGACGGCAGCCCGGATCTTCCGGGAGTAAGTAAGGCAAACCTAATCTTGTTGCTGCCTGGGCAACAAGTCACGTTCGGGTTAAGGGGCGTGGAGGGTGCGGGGGTACGTACGGGCGGTGCGGGAAGTACGGGCGGTAAGGCGGTACGGGCGGTACGGGAGTGCGGACCGGCTCGGACTGTGTGCCGGTCCGCACCATTCCCGTACGCCGACGTACGCCGACGTACGCCGACGTACGCCGTCCTACGCCGTGCCCGTCGCGCCGCCCGCCGCGTACGTGTCAGAGGCCGTAGCGGCTCTTGAGGTGGCGCCAGAAGTCCCGGTACATCCACTTGTCGAACTCGGTGATCCGGGTGGCGCTTCCCGCCTTCATGATGAAGCCGCCGACACCGGTCGGCGACCAGTCGTAGAAGTCGTCCAGCCCGTAGGTGTGCCCGATCTCGTGCTCAAGGATGTGGATGTCCTCCTGGTTGCGCGCGCCGACCATGTACTCGCTGCCGATCCGCTGCCCCCAGTCACCGCCCGCGCCGCCCTGGAAGCCCTTGGTCAGCCACAGCGACTGGTCGTAGTGGCGGGCGGAACCGCCGGGACACTTGCTGTAGTTGCCGTCCTGATGGAAGAAGCGCCCGCAGTCGGGGGCGCATTGAGGGGCGCCTCCACCGTCGAGATTGTTGGTGTAGATGTCGACCGAGTTGTCGGTCCACTGGAGGGTCGAGCGATTCTTGACGGCCCAGCCGACGATGTTGACCGGGACTTCCCTGTACGGGAAGCCGTCGAAGCCCGCGACCGTGTCGATCCACTTCTTGGACTGGCGCTTGAGGGCGGTGTGGATCTCGTCCCGCAACTGGGCGGTGACCGGCTGGTCGGACTCCCACCGGACGCAGTAGTTGAGGGTGCCCTTGTTGGCCATCAGCTGGTCCCAGCCGTAGTTCTTGAAGCCGTAGAGGTTGGGATACGTCGACTCGACGTGCCTCCAGACCTCGTCCAGTGGCTGCACCAGGTTGCCCGGCGGGTTCCAGACCTCGGCGGGGGCGGCCGCCGTCTGCGCCGAGGCGGGGGACGCGGGTATGGACGCGGCCGGCGTGGAGGTGGTGACCGGTGCGGAAGTGGCCGGCGCGGTGAAGCCGATGACGGACAGGGCCCCGGTCGCGGCGGCGATCACGGCCGTACGGAGCGGGCGTAAGGGCAAGGACAAGGACAAGGACATGGCGACTCTGCTCTCTTCCGGGAGGAGGGGGCGCGAAGCGACACCTCGGCCGATACGTCGGCCTGTGCATCGGTCGATACGTCGGCTCGCGACAGCAGGTCGCCGCCGTTCGCCAAAAGGTTGCCGCCCCGGCTGTCACCGCCGCGCGCGGTCCGGGAGAGCCCGTCAGTCCTTGGGTGTGCCCAGGACCAGGATCTGGATGGCCAGCACCGCCGCGCCCCGTGCCCAGTCGTTGAAGTCGGAGATCTTGGTCTCCAGGGCGACCGGGTCGGCGAGGGGATGGCGGTTCGCGTGGAGGGCGGACCGGATGGCCGGGCCCGCCACGTCGACCAGGCCGACCCCCTCTCCGGCGAGGAGGATCTTCTCGGGCATCGCGAAGTTGGCGATCTGGGCCACGACGGTGCCCAGCGCGCGGCCCGCCTCCGTCACCACTCGGGCGGCCATCGGGTCGCCCGCCGCCGCGAGGGTGAGGATCTCGTCGTACGTATGGTCACGGCCGGTGGCCGCCCTGACCTGGTAGCGGATGCTCGGGATGGCGAGCAGCGAGACGACGCTGCCCCGGTCGCCGTCGGGGGTGAGCGGGCCGTGGGGGTCGATGATCCAGCGTCGGCCGACGCCCCGGCTGTCGTCGGGCGTACGGACCAACTGGCCGCCGATGACCAGTCCGTACCCGATGCCCGCACCGATGGTGAGGACGGCGAAGCGGTCGAGGCCGCGCCCGGCGCCGAACCAGGCCTCCGCCTCGACCAGTGCCGCGACATCGTTCTCGACCACGACGGGAAGGCCGGTGCGCTCTTCGAGGAGTTCGGCGAAGGGGACGTTCTCCCAGTCCAGGAAGGGTGAGGCGACGACTCCCGTACGGCCCTGGACGTGGCCGCCCACGCCGACGCCGATCCCGGCCAGGCGGGGGAAGGAGAGGGCGAAGTCCTCGGTCATCGTGTGCAGGAGGGCGGCGACATCGTCCGGGACATGGGTGTCGAGCGGACGGGTCCGGGCGGCCACGATGTCGCTCTTGAGGGTCGTGACCACCCCGTACACCGCATCCTCGGTGATCTTGAAGCCCGCGAAATAGCGGGAGTCGGCGACGATGTCCAGCGGCTGCGAGGGGCGGCCCTGGCGGGTGGTGACCGTGACCGGCGCCGGGTCCTCGACCAGCAGGCCGGACTCGATCAGCGGTTTGGTCAGCCGGGTGAGGCTGCCGGCCGACAGGTTCAGCTTTCTGGCGATCTCGGTGCGTGAGACCGGGCCATGGGTCAACACCTCGATGGCCACCGCGCGTTCGGCGGGGCTCAGCGGCGCCCAACTGGCGGCAAACATGCTCAAGTCCCCCGCGTCCATGGCCATGACGGTGCTCCCGGTTCATCGTATCCAGGGCCGGACGATCACTTTATTCCACGTCAGAAATAATGCCACCTCATGGCCTGCGGTGACCGCCGACGGGCCGACCGGGGTACGTGCCGGGCGCCATCGCCGTAACCCCGACCGTTCGGTGAACTCCCTTAGCTGAGTCCCCACTTCGTGATCGAAACAGTCGAGGAGTGTGTGTAGGCGTGCGGAAGAGATCGAATGTGTGCATGTCTCTTGACGCATCGATTCTTTCAGGTCAAAAGTAAATGCACCCGAGGACGAGTCATGGACAAGGGAGTCTCATGATGACTGTCGCCTCACACAGTGCACGCGTCAGAACAGTGAAGAACGGACCGCGTGGTGGAGCCGGCCGCGAACGCGACGGTGGCGGTCGCGGGGACGGCGACGGCGGTCGCGGCGACGGCGCGCTGGCGGCGGTCTTCATCGCGCCTGCCATGCTCGGCTTCCTGGTGTTCCTGTTCTGGCCCACCCTGCGCGGCGTCCATCTCAGCTTCACCCGCTACAACCTGCTCACCCCCGCCGAGTGGGTGGGCCTGGACAACTACCGGCGGATGGTCCACGACCCCATCTTCTGGCGGGCGTTGCGCGTCACCGTCGAGTACGTCTTCATCAACATCGGCGTGCAGACGGTGGCGGCACTGTGCATCGCCGTACTGATGCAGCGGCTGACCAAGTCCCCCTTCCTGCGCGGCATCGTGCTCACGCCGTACCTCGTCTCGAACGTCGTCGCGGGCGTGGTGTTCCTGTGGATCCTGGACACCCGGACCGGCATCGGCAACGAGATCATCGGGGCGCTGGGCTTCGACCACATCGCCTTCCTGACCAGCCAGGAATGGGTCATCCCCAGCGTCGCGCTGATCAACGTATGGCGGCACGTCGGCTACACCGCGCTGCTGCTCTTCGCCGGGCTCCAGGCGATACCGGGTGATGTGTACGAGGCGGCGCGCGTGGACGGGGCCGGTGAGCTGCGGACGTTCTGGCGGATCTCGCTGCCGCTGCTGCGGCCGGTGCTGGCGGTCGTGCTGATCATGACGGTCATCGGGTCGTTCCAGGTCTTCGACACCGTGGCGGTGGCCACCACCGGCCCCGGCGGCCCGGCCAACGCCAGCAATGTGCTCCAGCTGTACATCTACGACTCGGCGTTCGGGCGGTTCCAGTTCGGCTACGCGTCCGCGATGTCCGTCGCACTGCTGGCCGTGCTGAGCGTGATCACCATGATCCAGTACCGGGTCACCCGGGCCGGCGAGACGGACCTCGGCTGATGCGCGGGCAGGAGTGGGAGCGGGAGCAGGAGTACGCGTACGCGTGCACGTACGAGTACCGCGAGCGGGAGGGCGAGCGGCGGGACGAGCGCGGATGCCCAGGGCGGCCGGACGAGCGGCGGGACGTGCACGGATACCCCGAGCAGTCGTACGAGCGGCCGTACCAGCCGCCGCACGAGCGGGTGTACCAGCCGCCGCACGAGCAGCCGTATCAGCAGCCGCACCAGCAGTCGTACGAGCAGACGCGCGAGTGGGCGTACGAGTGCGAGTTCCACGAGTGCGGGTTCAGGGACGAG
Organism: Streptomyces sp. NPDC088116; assembly: GCF_044741745.1. Lineage (NCBI taxonomy): Bacteria > Bacillati > Actinomycetota > Actinomycetes > Kitasatosporales > Streptomycetaceae > Streptomyces > Streptomyces sp. NPDC088116. The sequence continues at coordinate 513,446 of NZ_JBIUTF010000005.1, forward strand.
CGGGAGCGCGAAGGAGCCGTGTCATGGCCGTACTGACCCCCACGCGAGCCGATGACGACGTCCCGGCCCCCGCGCCCGCCGTCGGCGGGCCTGTCCGCCGCCGCCCCTCGCCCGGCCGGGTGGTGGCCTGGGCGGTGATGACGGTGATCGTCCTGATGACCCTGCTGCCCTTCTACTGGATCGTGCGCACCGCGCTGTCCTCCAACACCGCCCTCACCGCCGATCCGTCCGCCCCGCTTCCCGTCGACTTCGGCTGGGGTGGTTTCGAGCGCGTCTTCGGCATGCAGAGCACGGAAGAGGCCCTGGCCGAGGGCGGTTCGGGTGCCTCGATCGACTTCTGGCGCTATCTGCTCAACTCGACGGTCGTCGCGTCCATGGTGACGGTCTGTCAGATCCTGTTCTCCGCCATGGCCGCCTATGCCTTCGCCCGGCTGCGCTGGCGGGGCCGGGACCGGGTGTTCGGGCTGTTCCTCGCCGGCCTGATGGTGCCGACGATCTTCACGCTGCTGCCGAACTTCGTCCTGATCAAGGAACTCGGTCTGGTGGACACCCTGGCCGGGATCGCCCTGCCGACCATGTTCATGACGCCGTTCGCGGTCTTCTTCCTCCGGCAGTTCTTCATGAACCTGCCCAGGGAGATGGAGGAGGCGGCCCTGCTGGACGGCGCGGGCAAGGTCCGGATCTTCTTCCGGCTCTCCCTGCCCATGGCGTCCGCGCCGGTCACCACCCTCGCCGTCCTCACGTACATCACGGCCTGGAACGACTACTTCTGGCCGCTCATGGTCTCGTACAGCGACAGTTCCCGGGTGCTCACCGTGGCCCTGTCCATCTTCCGGTCGCAGACCCCGCAGGCCGGTACGGACTGGTCGGGGCTGATGGCCGCGACGCTGGTCGCCGCCCTGCCGATGCTCCTTCTCTTCGGCGTCTTCGCCCGTCGGATCGTCAACTCCATCGGCTTCAGCGGTCTCAAGTAGGAAGTGAGGAACGGTGCGGTGATACGTGGTGCGGTGATACGCGGCAGGATCTCCACCCGAGGCCTGGCCACCCTGGCCGGTGCCGTCTCGATGTCCCTCCTCGCGGTCGGCTGCGGGTCGCAGGGCTCGTCGTCCGTGGCGTCGTCCAGGACCGTCACGTACTGGCTCTGGGACTCCAACCAACTGCCGCTCTACGAGGAGTGCGCCAGGGGCTTCGAGAAGCGGAACCCGGGCGTCAAGGTCAGGATCATCCAGAACGGCTGGGAGGACTACTGGAACAAGCTCACGGCCAGCATGATCGCGGGGACCGAACCGGACGCCTTCACCAACCACATCACGAAGTTCGCGCAGTTCGTCGACCTGAACGCGCTCGCCCCGCTGGACGAACTGCCCCCGACCCGGGGGATCAGGGACTCCGACTACCAGGACGGTCTCGCGTCGTCCTGGACCGGCCAGGACGGCCACCGCTACGGCGCCCCGAAGGACTGGGCCACCGTCGCCATGTTCTACAACAAGAAGATGGCGAAGGCCGCGGGGATCTCCGCCGGGACGCTCAACAGCCTCGCCTGGAACCCGGCCGACGGCGGCACCTTCGAGAAGACCCTCGCCCGTCTCACGGTCGACACCAAGGGGCGGCGGGGCGACCAGCCCGGCTTCGACAAGCACCACGTCAAGACGTACGGACTGGCCACCAATGACGCGGGTGAGGGCGACGGCGAGACGCAGTGGAGCGCCTTCACCGGCTCGGCGGGCTGGAAGTACACCGACAAGAAGGCGTGGGGAACGCACTACAACTACGACCAGAAGGCCTTCCAGTCCACGATCGAGTGGTACTTCGGCCTCGCCGAGAAGGGCTATCTGGCCCCCTACGAGAACTTCTCGGAGTCCAACGGCCCCGAGTCCCAACTCGGCTCCGGCCAGGCGGCGATCGCCCTGCACGGCTCATGGATGACGAAGAGCATCTACGGCATGAAGGGCCTCGACCCGGGCATCGCCCTGACCCCCGTCGGACCGTCCGGCCATCGCGCGACCATGATGAACGGCCTCGCCGACTCCCTCACCAAGCGCGGCGGGAAGAAGGCCGCCGCCCAGAAGTGGGTGGCGTACCTGGCCTCCGACGCCTGCCAGACGAGCGTCGGCAAGCAGGGCATCGTCTTCCCCGCCTCGAAGGCCGGGACGGCCACGGCCGTCGCCGCGTACAAGAAGGAGGGCATCGACGTCACGGCCTTCACCAAGCCCGTCGCCGACGGGACGACGTTCTCGTTTCCGATCACCGACTACGCGGCGGATGTGGCGGCGCTGATGAGGCCCGCGATGCAGGACGTGTACGCGAACGGCAAGCCGGTGGGCAGTCTCCGTACGACCAACCGCCAGATCAACCTCATTCTGTCCCAGGGCGATTGAGCGGAACACAGGCCCGCACCGGCGTCAGCGGCGCACTTCGCGCAGCACAGCGTACGTACCGCCCTCGTACCTCGTACCGCCCTCGTACCCCGTACCTCGTACCGCCCACACGAAAGGTGTTCCATGTCCTTCTCCCTTGCCATCGTCGGTGCCGGGCAGTTCGCCGGGCAGTTCGCCAAGCTCTGGCGGCTCCACCCGGGCGTGGGCGACATCTTCGCCACCGACCTGCTCCCGGAGCGGGCCGACCGGCTCACCGCCGACCACGACCTCGCGGGGACGTTCCCCTCCTTCGACGCCGTACTCGACTCCGATGTCGACGCGGTCGCCGTCTTCACCCAGCGCTGGACCCACGGGCCGCTCGTCGTCCGGGCCCTGCGCGCCGGGAAGCACGTGTACTCGGCGGTGCCGATGGCGGTCACCCGGGACGAGATCGCGGCCATCATCGAGGCCGTACGGGAGACCGGCCTGACGTACATGATGGGCGAGACCAGCCACTACAACCCCGCCACCGTCTACGCCCGCGAGCAGATCGCCGCGGGCGCCTTCGGCCGGCTCTTCTACGCCGAGGGCGACTACGTCCACGACATGGACCTCGGCTTCTACGAGGCGTACCAGTACAGCGGCGGCGAGGGCTGGAAGTCCACCGCCAGCTATCCGCCCCTGCTCTACCCGACCCACTCCGTCGGCGGTGTGCTCGGCGCCTGGCGGACGCACGCGGTGAGCGTCTCCGCGATCGGGGTCAAGGACGAGCGGGGGGACGGGGTCTTCGACAAGGAGGTCAGCCAGTTCGACAACGACTTCTCCAACGCCACGGCGCTGTTCGAGGTCGCGGGCGGCGGATCGTTCCGTACGAACGAGTTCCGGCGGGTCGGTTACCCCTCGCAGATCCGGGAGTCGCGCTTCCGCTTCTTCGGTACGGAAGCGAGCTTCGAGCAGCTCGCCACCGTCAGCCACTGGCAGGACAAGGAGGGGGTCAAGGACGTCACCGAACACCTGGAGCCCAAGCGCGCCCTCTCCCCCGACGACCCGTCCCTGGCCCATGTGGCGCCCGCGCTGCGCGACGCCTTCACCTCCGGGTCGGCCCCGGTGCACGACCGCTCCCGGCTGCCCGAGGAGTTCCGGAACGTCACCAACGGCCACGAGGGCAGCCACCACTTCCTCGCCGACGACTTCGTGACAGCGGTCAACACGGGCACGCTGCCCCCGGTGAACGCCTGGCTCGCGGCCCGCTACACCCTGCCGGGCATCGTCGCGCACGACTCCGCGCTGAAGGGCGGCGAACGCCTGGACATCCCGGACTTCGGGGATGCCCCGGCCTGAGGCCGGGATGGTCCGGCCGGTACGTGAGCGGTTGCTGTACTCCTGTACGAGGATTCCCATGTCACGGGAGTTCCGGTACGAGACGCCCGGGGAGCGAAGCGTGGGGCAGGGGTACGGGCGAGGGCGCGGGCACGGACGGGAGCGGGCGTGACAGGGCAGGGGAACGGGCACGGGCCGGGGAACGGGCACGGGCGGGGGAGCGGGCACGGGCACGGGCGGGGGAGCGGGCACGGGATACCCGACGGGTATCTGGACGGGTACGCCCGCATACTCGCGGCGGTCGCCTCCACCGGCCGCCGGCTCACCCGGGAGGAACTGCTCGCCCGCCGCGAACTCGGGGAGCAGGCCGCCGAAGCCGGGTTCGGGCTGCGCGCGCTGGTCGGGGCGCATCTCGCCGGGGCCCGTGTCCACTGGCCCTCCGGCGCCTCCGGTGCCGACGCGGCCGACCGTGTGCTCGCCGCCGTCGAGCAGGCCGTCGACGCGTTCGCCGAGGGGTACGAGCGGGCGCAGCGTCTCGCCGTACGCCAGGAGGCCGCCGCGCGGCGGGAGTTCATCGACGACCTGCTGTACGGGCGCAGCGATCCGGGGCGGCTGGCGGAGCGGGCGGAACGGTTCGGGCTGCGGCTCTCGTACGAGCACGCCGTGGCGGTCGCGGAGGGCGCGGTCCCGTACGACGAGGAGGATGCCGTACCGCGGTCCGTGGAGCAGGCGTTGACCGGCCGGTTCGGGGACCGCAGCGTTCTGCTCACCACGAAGGCCGGCCGGCTGGTGTGCGTGGCGCCGGGGGATCAGGGGGAGGTGCTGACGTACTTCGCGAAGCAGGCGTTCGCGGCCACGGACGGCGGGCGGGTCGCCATCGGCCGCCCGCGGTCCGGACCGGGCGGGGTCGTCCAGTCGTACGAGGAGGCGCTGAACGTGCTCGACCTCGCGGAGCGGCTGGACATGGACGAGCCCGTGCTGCGCGCGGCCGACCTGCTCGTCTATCCGGTTCTCACCCGTGACCGGCACGCCATGACGGAGCTGGTCCTGAGCACGCTCGGCCCGCTGGAGGCGGCGCGCGGCGGGGCCGTGCCGCTCATCGAGACGCTGACCGCGTATTTCGACGCGGGGTGTGTGGCGGCGGAGGCGGCGCGGCGGCTGTCGTTGAGCGTGCGGGCCCTGACGTACCGCCTGGAGCGGATCCACCGGCTCACCGGCGCCGACCCGGCCGATCCGGTGCACCGCTACACGCTGCAAACCGCCGTGATCGGGGCGAGGTTGCTGGGCTGGCCGGAGAAGCCGTTCTGACGTGTGTGGCGTGGGGGATTTCCGCCCTTCCGGGGCGGTTGGGGGCGGATGGTGTCGATCGGGCATCAAGAACGCGTCAAGACTGCCGGGTCACGGCAATGTTCACTGTCGGTGCCGCATGGCAGCATGGCTTGTGAGCGAGGAAGTCAGCGGCGACGGGGGAGGTTTGTCCGGTGACCTTGTTTCTTGGTATCGGCATCGCGGGGATCGTGCTGCTCGTCCTGTCGCTGGTTTTCGACGGGGTGCTCGAAGGGCTCTTCGGCGGGGGCGGGGTGCTGGACGGGCTGTTCGACGGCCTGTTGTCACTGCCGGTGATCGCCGGGTTCGTGTCGATGCTCGGCTTCAGCGGTGCGATCGTCCTGGGCACCACGCGTCTGGGCACCGGACCGGCCGTCCTCACGGGGGTGGCGGCCGGGCTCGGAGCGGGCTGGCTGACGTGGAAGTTCAGCCGGATGCTGATGCGCGACCAGACGGTGGCCACGCCACGGGGTGACGATCTGGTGGGCACGGCGGGCACCGTGGTCACGGCGATACCGGCGTCGGGGTACGGCGAGGTGCTGCTGCGGCTCGGCGGCCAGCCGGTGAAGTACGCGGCGAAGAGCGCGGCGCCGGTGGAGTACGGGGCGGAGATCTGGGTGGAGCGGACGCTGTCCGCGAGTTCCGTCTCGGTGCGCCTCGTCGAGCGCTGACCAGGGCTCGCCTGCCTGCCTGCCTGTCTGTCTGCCTGCTTGCCTGCTTGCGCGGTCGCGCTTTCCGCACCTGGCCGTATGTGGCCGTACCTGCCGTGAGTGCGGACGGTCCCCGCTCACCACACGAACCGATTCGGGGAGAGAGCATATGAGTCCAGTTGTCATCGCCGTGCTGGGGGTCGTCGTCCTCGTCGTCCTGCTGGCGCTGGCCGTCGTCACGCGCTACAAGGTCGCGGGGCCCAGCGAGGCGTTCATCGTCACGGGACGGCGCGGCAAGCAGTCGACCGACCCGGACACCGGCCGGGTGTCCACGGACAACAGCGGCCAGAAGGTCGTGGTGGGCGGCGGCGTGTTCGTCGTCCCGTTCGTGCAGCAGAAGTTCACGCTGGACCTGTCCAGCCGGCACATTCCGGTCGCTGTTCGGGGCGCGGTCACGCTGCGCGGGGTGAAGGCCAACCTCGAAGGTGTCGCCATCGTCAAGGTCGGCGGTACGGAGGACTCCATCCGGGCCGCGGCGCAGCGGTTCCTCCAGCAGCAGGGCGGCATCGTCGGCTTCACCCAGGAGGTGCTGTCGGGCGCGCTGCGTTCCATCGTCGGCCGGATGTCGGTGGAGGACATCATCCGGGACCGCGCGGCCTTCGCCGGGCAGGTCGCGGAGGAGGCCGAGGCGAGTCTGTCCGGGCAGGGGCTGGTGCTGGACGCGTTCCAGATCCAGGACATCAGCACCGAGGGCTCGTATCTGGAGGACCTCGGCCGTCCCGAGGCCGCGCGGGCCAAGCAGGAGGCCGACATCGCGGAGGCGGTGGCGCGTCGCGCCGCCGAGCAGGCGCGGCTGAAGGCCGAGGAAGAGATAGCGATCGCGCAGCGGACGTTCTACCTGAAGCAGGCCGAGATCAAGGCCGAGACGGACAAGGCAGCGGCGGGCGCGGACGCCGCGGGTCCGCTGGCTCAGGCGGCGCGTGAGCAGGACGTGCTCAGCGAGCAGGAGAAGGTCGCTGAGCGCCGGGCCGCGCTGACGGACCGCGAACTGGACACGAAGGTCCGCAAGCCCGCCGACGCTGCCCGGTACCAGGCCGAGCAGGAGGCCGAAGCACGGCGCATCGCCCTGGTCAAGCAGGCGGAGGCGGACGCCGAACGGGCCCGCCTCACCGGTGAGGGCGAGAAGGCGCACCGCGCCGCGCTCGCCGAGGCCGTACGGATCGAGGGCGAGGCGGAGGCCGACGCGATCGGCGCGAAGGGCGCCGCCGAGGCGGACGCGATGCACAAGAAGGCCGACGCGTTCGCCCGCTACGGCGACGCGGCGGTCCTCCAGATGCTGGTCGAGGTGCTGCCGTCGGTCGTGGCGAAGGCGTCGGAGCCGTTGAGCGCGGTGGACAAGATGACGGTGATCTCCACGGACGGCGCCGGGCAGTTGGCCCGTACGGTCGCCGACAATGTCGCCCAGGGGGTCGAACTGCTCAGTTCCACGACGGGGGTTGACCTGTCCGAACTGCTGAAGGGCATGACAGCGGGCAAGACGGCCGGTGCCGGTGCCACGGCTGCGGCTCCCACCCCGGCCCCGGCGGCGAACGCGGGCGCGGGCACAGGCGCGGTCGCCAACTCCGGTGCGTCCAACGGGCGCATCGAGGTCACGGACTGATCCGCTGAAGTGAACAGCTGAAGCGAGCAACGGCGCGTGGGGCCCGGTCGGCGAAAACCGACCGGGCCCCACGTGTTGTCCGCAGCGACGAGCGGGTCATTTCACGGAAGCGCTCCGAGAACGCTCGATGACATGCCGGGCGACAGGGTTCGACCGGTAGGGGGAGAGCAAGGAGGGAATGCTGGCAACTTGTCCATCAATTCTTCCGGAATGAATTCCCGGATAGGCGTCCAAAACCTTTCCCCATGTCGAGCAGGCCGCTTCTAGGTGACCCATTTCGAGCTGTCTTTCGGCCAGTAGGGAACTGAAAATCAAACCGGATCTCTGCTTGTCGCTGGAATCCCGCAATCTGAAATGATCGTGCAAGGACTCGACGCTCCCCTTCACATCGCCCAGCGCGTGCCGGACTTCCGAGGTGGAATACGCCAATGTCGCTGAGCTGAAACCGCCGAACGTCCCGAGTCCGCTTTCCGCCTGGTTCACCGCGCGTTCCGCCTCGCGGAGACTGGTCAGGGCGTTTGTCCGCTCGCCTGCCAGGGCGTACGCGTGTGCTTGCTGCCCGGCAAGAAACGCGCGCATGCGGGGGCTGGACTCAGGGGATGCTTCGGCGGCGGCGTTCGCGAGCCGTACCGCCGGTGTGCCGTGGCCAAGATTCGCGGCTTGCACCGACATGCCTCGTAGGACATGGCAGTAGGTCATGTGGTCGCCGCTCGCTCCCGCAAGCTCCAAACTCTTCACGTAATACTCTTGTGCTCGGCCGTGTGCCCCCTCGTCCACTGCCATCCATCCGGTCAGATAGCAGAGAAAAGAAGCGGTGGACATCATTGATTTGCGGGTTTCGCTTGACGCGCTTGCCTTCAAGTAAGGGCTGACTGTGTTGACCAGGAAAGCGGCGGCCATCGGGCGGGCATACCGGCCGCCGAATTCGTCGTCCAGGTCTGATAGGCGGTCGGTCATCGCCGAAACTGCCTGAATCTCGGACTGCCCGATGCGTCTGTACGGGTCGGCCTTGATCGCTTCCAGTCTGCCGACCACATCAGGCCATCCAGGGATGGTGAGCGCTACGGAGAACAACCCTGCTCCGAGCACGCCACGACGAGACGGGTCCATGTCGAGCCTCCCCAGATCGATAAGCCCTTCCACGGTACTTGCGGGTTGTTTCAACTGGCCGTCTAGCGACGGGAAGCCCGCCTCGCTGTACGTGATGGGGCGGTTGAGTCTCCGGGCCAGTGCTTCCAGGACGAGCGGGCGCACCGTCTCTCGCGGCAGGTGCCCGTGGAGCCACTGGTGGACCGAAGGCTGCATGTATTTGAGCCGTTGCCCCTGCTCGGTGCCGATGCGGTTGACCGCCTGGGCGAACTGACGCATCGTCCACCCGGCCTCACGATGAAGCCGTTCCAACTCGCCGTTCGACTGGGGTGTTTTCACGGTCTGTGACTCCTCCGCCGGGCGTACTGAACGTTCTTAACTTTCCCCTCTGCCGCAACGGTACCGCTGTGAGTGACCGCGCGGTTGCCTAGTGCGACCACAGCAGTCGCGAGGAGTATGCAGAGGAAGGGCAACCGATGGCGGACCGGGCCTTTGAACCAAGTGAGCGCCGCCGCGTGGGAATTACACCGGCCTTGCTGTACCCGCCGGTTGACCTGGAGCCGAGCCCGGGGTGCGAGGTGTGCGCCTGGTGGGACAAGCGGCGGGAGAACGCGCATCGCGGCATCGGGGCGACCAGCGTCCTGGAGTGCACCCGTCAGATCGCGGCACATCCACATCGACGGTCGGGTGATGCCAAGTGATCCCCCGTAGGAGCCCGCACCCGCCGGACCAACCACCGGCAACACCCGTGGGGATCAGGCTTGTTGTCGGTATGGCGGTCTACGACCCCAGAACGGAGATGCCGGGAGTGGTGCACCAACTGCACGGGTCCGTGGTCCGCCTGAAGCGCCCTGCGGGCTTCACGTGGGAGGCACGGGCCATAGTGCTCCGCCCGGCCACTCAGCGGGAGAAACGGCAGCTCCGCGCACTTGCCCGATTGCACCGGAAACAAAAGGGCGTGGGCGGACAGCGATGACAGTGACCACCTACTACGCGTCTGCGATCGCTGAGGGGCCGGCCAACGGAACGACCGTCCGGTTTGTGCTCGGCAGCATTCGGACGCCGTCCCCGAAATTCGCGCTCCGATGGCTCCGGGTGCAGGCCTGCCGTATCGCCGATGGTCTCGACCCCGACCCCTGGGTGGCGCACTGGTTCCAGGGGCGGGTTCTTCACCGGGTCGCTCTCGGACTCTCGGACGTGCCGACGGAGTTGCGCGATTGGTGCGTTGATCCCGACGTGCAACGTGCCGCGTATTCCCAGCTCATGCGTGGTGCCCCGATGACTGTCACCGCGTCCGATCACACCGGGCACTACGTGTTGACCGTGTGTCCCGTGCGCACGTCGGCAATGGAACCAGGGAGTACGGCCGGACCCCGTGGCGCAGTCCGGTTCGCCGTAAGGGGGAGCCTGGCTGACGGTTCCGGACTCACCCCGCCCAAGGCTCCGTCCCTGCCGGGTGTCACAGCCAACCCCGGCAGGGACGGGGAAGCGCCCCCACTCCACCCACGAACCATCCGAAACGAGGTAAGACCCATGACGGTCATCGCATCGCACGGCCTCCGTACGACGACCAGGGCGACAAGCCCCCTCCGGAGCCGACCGGCGGTCAGGAACTTCCTGGAACCGCAGACGCTCACTCCCGCGGATCTGTCCATGGTGCTGCTCGTCACGATGGAGCCCGCCGACCGCCCTATGCCCACCGTCACGGTCGCGGAGATTCCTGCCGTAATGCGCGAGGCCTCACGGCTCGGCCTCCGGTCCGTGAAGCTGTTCGCCGAGTCCGCAGAGCGGGACAACACCGGGAAGATCTCCCTCGAAACCGACGTACTGATGTCCCGCGCAATCCATGCTTGCAAGGATGCGGAACCGTCCATCGCGGTCATGACAGAAACGTGCTTGTGCTCGTACACGGCCGATGGGGTCTGCTACCTCACCGACCGGAACGGGCGGCCGGACGTGGCCGCGACGGTGCATGTAACGGCGTTACAGGCCGTGGCGCACGCGGAAGCGGGGGCGGACATCGTGGGGCCTGCGTCGATGCTGCTCGGTACGACAGGGGGCGCTCGTCGCGCGCTGGACGAGACGGGACACGAAGGGGTGTCCGTCATGCCGCACGTCATTTTCTGGTCGAGCCTGTACGACGGCTTCCGGCTCACGATGGGGGCGATTCCCAAAGCAGGGGTCAACCGGGATTTTCAGATCAACCCGGGCCGTGCCGACCAGTTTGTCGACACCGCCTTACGCATGGAAGCGGATGGGGCCGACATGATCCTTCTGGAGCCCGCGCAGTTCACGGCGGATGTACTCGCCACGCTCCGGAAACAGACGCGAGCACCGCTGTTCCCGTTCTCGGTCTCCGGCGAGTACAAGGCGTTCACCCATGTGGACTCCGGGACGGGACGGCGGGACGTGCGCCTACTGATCGAGCTGTTCACGATGTTGAAGCGCGCGGGCGCATCCGCGAGCGTCACGTACGCGGCGCTCGACATCGCCCGTCAACTCAGTTAGGGCCGGTCGCGGAACCAGCCGCGAGGGCGGCCCGTACTGTGTCAAGGACCGAATGCGCTCCCTGGTCGACAAGGTCGGCGGCCAGGGTCGTACCGAGCTTTTCCGGCTCGTCGGACGGGCCGGTGAGAGCACATGAAACGCGCTGCTGACCGTCCAGCGAGGTCACTTGGCCGAACAGCTTGAGCGTTCCGTCCGGCAGGGTCTCGGCATACGCCCCCACGGGCACACTGCATCCGCCGTGGAGTTCGGCGAGCAGCGAGCGCTCCGCCCTCACCTGACTGTCCACGGACAGGTCCCCGACCGTGGACAGGATCTCGCGCAGCGGGGCCGAACTCTCGTCCGTGCGGACCTGAATCCCGAGCGCCCCCTGACCGGGACTCGGCGGGAAAAGATCGAGCGGCAGCACTTCCCCGATCGCATCGTCCAGGCCGAGCCGGCGAAGCCCCGCCAACGCGAGGACAACCGCGTCGAGCCCCATGGTTTCGATCTTCTTCAGGCGAGGTGGGACATTACCCCGGATCGGGACGACTTCCAGGTCGGGTCGCACCGCGAGCAGCTGCGCGATCCGGCGAGGGGCGCCTGTTCCCACCTTCGCCCCTTTCCGTAATCCGGCGAGAGTCGAGCCGCACAGCGCATCCGCCACATCCTCGCGTCCCGGCGGGGGCAACAGCATGAGTCCGCGAGGGCTTGCCGTAGGGAGGTCCTTCAGCGAATGGACAATCACGTCCACGTCACCACGGCACAACGCCGCTTCCTGCTCGGAACTGAAAGCCGATCCGCCACTGAGGGCGGACACGCTCGACAGGAGGGACTTGCGGTCCTTGTCGCCCCCTTCAAGGATCACTCGATGAGTGAAGGTGGTGTCAGGGAAGCGCTTACGCAACGGACGCAGATACTCCCGCACTTGAGCCTTGGCCAGGTTGCTCGCGCGCGAGCCGACGAGGTACTGAGCCACGATGACCAACTCTCCGAAGCTGACGAGGTGTCACCAGGCTAGGACTCGGCTCAGCGTGCCGATACAGACACAGGGTCGGCATAGGCATGCTCACCATCGCTGTCCGGGGGGCTGGCGGAGGCGACCGAAGACCTACTGAGCCGAGCTCTCCCGTGCCTGCACCGTGATAGGTGTGTGGTGATCGCGTAACCGATGGGGAGGGGCTGCGGTGCAGCGGAAAACGAAGACCTGGTGGGGGATAGTCGCGGCGTTGGTCGCGCTCGGGGGTGTTGTCAACCTGTTTGAGGGGGGCGCGGACAAGGCGACGGCGGACAACGCCACGCCGTCCGCGGCCGCTTCGGCGTCCGCGGCCGGGGCGCGTGAGGAGCCGGCCGCGGGGCCGAGTGAGGAAGCGGCACAGGATACTTCCGGGGTTCCGCTGCTCGATGTGGTGCAACGGGAAGTCCTGTTGCGCGCGTTGCGTGCCATCGAACCGGAGCTGGCGGTGGACGAGGACAGGGCCGTTGAGCGGTCCCGGAACGTGTGCCTGGATCTGCGGGGCGGGAAGGCCGCCGCCACCGTTCAGATCAACGCCAAATCCCGGTTCGAGGACGGTACGGCCCCGAGCCTCACCGAGGACCAGGCCGCGAGCATCGTGACCGCCGTACGGTCGTCGTTCTGTGAGTGACGCGGAGAGCGGGACCGTCCCCGGAACGCGGGACCGTCCCCGAAAAGGGCGGTGGCCCGGCGGACGAACCGTCCGCCGGGCCACCGCCCCGGAACTCTGCAGACACGGCCACCTCTGACGAAAGGGCTGTGCGGCGCGCTCATCGTTTGAATGCGTCCTTGGCCTTCTGGCCGGCCTGGCGCAGGTCGCCCTTGGCCCGTTCGGCGCGGCCCTCGGTGGTCATGCGCTCGTTGCCGACCGCGCGTCCCACGGTCTCCTTGACGGCGCCCTTGACCTGGTCGGTCCTCGCGGACGCCTTTTTCGCGAACGTCCGGTCGCCGGGCGTCTTCCTGTCGGTGGTCATGGTCGCGCTCCTCGCTGTCGAGCCGTTTCCCTGACAACGGCCCGCCTTCCCGGGCACTCACCACACAAACACGCGCGGAGGCACACGCGGTTCAGGGGACGCGGGCCACGCCCACGTAGAAGGAGCTGTGCTGCTCCTCCGGGGCCGGGGACTCCCTGTACCAGCGGGGCGCCGTCACCAGCCCGGGGCCGAGGAGGCCGAGGCCGTCGAAGAACTGCCCGACCTCGGCGCGGCCGCGCAGACGCAGCGGCATGCCGCCCTTGTCGTACAGGCCGGTGACCCGGTCGATCACCTCCCCCGGCTGGAAGTCCGCGGTGCCGTGCGAGAGGAGCAGCAGGCTGCCCGGCGGCAGGGCGTTCACCAGGGTGCGGGTGATGCCGTACGGATCCTCGTCGTCCGGTATGAAATGCATGAGCGAGATGAGGGACAGCGCGACGGGCCTGCCGAAGTCCAGCAGGCCGGTGGCGTTTTCGAGGATCTCGGTGGGGGTGCGGACATCCGCCTGGATGTAGTCGGTGGCGCCCTCCGGGGCGCTGACCAGCAGGGCCTCCGCGTGCCGCAGAACGATCGGGTCGTTGTCGACGTACACGACGCGGGATGTCGGCGCGATGTCCTGGGCGACCTGGTGCAGATTCGGTTCGGAGGGGATTCCCGTACCGATGTCGAGGTACTGGTCGATGCCACTGCGGGCCACCCAGGCGATGGCGCGCCGCATGAAGGCCCGGTTCAGCCGGGCGTCGATCTTCGAGGCGGCCGGGAGCTGTTCGCCTATCTCCCGGTCGACCGCGTAGTTGTCCCTGCCGCCCAGAAGGTAGTCGTACACGCGCGCGGGGTGGGGCTTGCCCGTATCGATCCGGGGGGTGGAACGAGGGGCGTCCATTCACAGCTCCCTGCGGAAGGCGGCGAGGATTTCCTTGGTGCGGCGAGCCGACTCCGCCTGAACGACCATGCGGTCCATGGCCTCCATGTGCTCGGAGACCTCGGAGGGACCGTCGAGGTAGAGAGCGCCGGTCAGGTACTCGATGTAGACCATGTCCGCCATCTCGGGGATGGCGAAGCGGAAGAGGACGAACGGGCTGTACGTGCCGGGGTGGTGGCCGGAGGCGAACTCCGCGATCTGGAGTGTCACGTTCGGCATCTCCGCCGCTTCCAGCAGCCTGTCCAGTTGCGCCCGCATGATGTCGGGCGAGCCGACGGGGCGGTGCAGAACGGTCTCGTCCATGACGACCCAGAAGGCCGGGGCGCCGGGCCGGGTGAGCAGGCCCTGGCGTGCCATGCGCAGCGCGACATGGCGTTCGATCCGTTCGGGGTCGGTCCGCCCGACCGCGCCGTAGGTCAGGATCGTGCGCGCGTAGTCCTCGGTCTGGAGCAGTCCGGGCACGTAGTGCGGCTCATAGCACCGGATGGTCCTGGCCGCCTCCTCAAGACTGACGTGGCCGCCGAACCAGTCGGGAAGGACATCGTGGAAGCGCTGCCACCAGCCGGGCCGGTTGGCCTCGTCGGCCAGTTGGAGGAAGGTGACCACCTCGTCGTCGGGGACGCCGTACGCGGGCAACAGGATCTGGATGTACGGGATCTTGAGCCCGACCTCGGCCATCTCCATCCGGCGGATGGTGGCGGAGGCGACACGGAGCAGCCTGGCCGCCTGATCACGACTGAGGCCCGCGCGCTCGCGGAGGGCCTGGAGCTGCTTGCTGAGGACGAGTTGCCCGATCGTCGGGGCAGAGCGCGGCTCGCTCACTCAGCATCACCGAGCATAAGCATGCGGGCATTTTGCCACAATGGCACGATCATGAACATGGCGCTGTCAATGCCATTCCCGGACTGTTCGCCGGTACGGTGGTCGGTCCGCGCGGATACCGATTGGTAACCCGGTCCCGCTTGCGCGCCTCGCCCCCGCCCCTGCCGTTGTCCTTCTTGTCCGCGCTGTGGCTGTACGGCCGTTTCCGTAAGGCGCCGAGATGAACCGGCGCCGTCGGCAGAGGTACCTTCCGGTGGCCGGGGAATGGCTACCGCCGGATAGCATCGACGTATCGAGGCTCCCGCGGCATCCCTCTCCTTCCGCCTCTGCCCCCTCCTCCCTCGTGCCTTTCTTTCTTCCGTCTTCGAGAACTGGAGTGATCCGGACGTGTCCCGACCGCGTGTAGGTGTGGCCGTGCTGACCATGGGGACGCGTCCCGTCGAGCTGCGCGCTCTGCTGGACTCCGTGGCCAAGCAGCAGGAGGCCGCGGCGCGGGTCGTGGTCGTCGGCAACGGGGCGCCGCTGCCCGTACTGCCCGACGGGGTCATCGGGGTGGAACTGGAGAAGAACCTCGGTGTCTCCGGCGGCCGCAATGTCGCCATGGAGAAGCTGCGCGAGTTCGGTGACGTGGACGTCCTCGTGGACCTGGACGACGACGGCCTGCTGATCGAGGCCGATGTGATCAGCCGGGTCGCCGATCTGTACGAGGCGGACCCCCGGCTCGGCATCGTCAGCTTCCGTATCGCGGACGAGACCGGCTTCACCCAGCGGCGGCATGTGCCCCGGCTGCGGGTCGACGACCCGATGCGGGCCGGTGAGGTGACCACGTTCCTCGGCGGCGGGCACGCACTGTCCATGCCGATGCTGGACGAGACCGGCGGCTGGCCCGACGAGTTCTTCTTCACCCACGAGGAGACCGACCTCGCGTGGCGTGCGCTGGACGCGGGCTGGACGATCCGTTACGAGCCGGAGCTGGTCCTCCAGCACCCCCGGACCTCGCCCGCCCGGCACGCC
The DNA here is from genome assembly GCF_044741745.1 of Streptomyces sp. NPDC088116. Lineage (NCBI taxonomy): Bacteria > Bacillati > Actinomycetota > Actinomycetes > Kitasatosporales > Streptomycetaceae > Streptomyces > Streptomyces sp. NPDC088116. The sequence goes on from NZ_JBIUTF010000005.1 coordinate 529,076, forward strand.
GAGTACTACCGGATGACCGCCCGCAACCGGGTGTGGCTGGCCCGCCGCCATCTGCCCGCGCCGCTGGTGCCCGTCTACCTCGGTACGTGGATTCTGCTGACCGTGGCCCGGACACGTTCGCTGAGCGGGCTGCGCGCGTGGTTCGGCGGGTTCTTCGAGGGCGTGCGGACCGCGTGCGGGGTGCGGCGGCCGATGGGCTGGCGGACCGTGTGGCGCATGACCGCGCTGGGCCGGCCGCCCGTCATCTGAGTCCGCCCGCGCCCCTGCTCGGGCCCTGCCGCGGGGCGGCCTTCACGGCCTGTCCGGCACCGGCACGGCCGGTACGGCCGGGACCGCCGGCAGGTCCGGTGAGGCCGGTTCGGGGCTGTGGGGGCGGGAGACCGACGGGTCGGGCCGTTCGGCCGGACCTTCCTGGCGGGGCTCGCCCGGTACGAGCAGGACGGCCGCCACCGCGGCGGCCAGCCCGAGCAGCACCAGCGCGGCGCCACGAACGGGCGGCCACGGGCCCTTGGCCGTGGACACGGACGGCGGGGACGCGTGGCGCAGGTCGCGGAAGCCGACCGTACCGGCCTGGGCGTCCAGGGCGGCTCGCAGCCGGTGTTCGAGCAGTTCCCGGTCCGGTCCGGGGCGTCGCCCCGCGGTGAAAAATCTCCTCGGCGGCCTCATCGGGGGGTCTCCATATGTCTGCCCAGGGCATCCAGCGCGCGGCTCGCGGTGGACTTGACCGTCCCGCGCGACAGCCCGAGGGTGTCGGCGATCTGGGCCTCGGTGAGATTCGACCAGTAGCGCAGGACCAGCACCTCGCGCTGGCGCCGGGTGAGACGGCTCAGCGCGTCGAGTACCTCGCGGTGCTCCTCGCGCAGCAGTACGTACTCCTCGGCCGGAGGGGCATGCCCCTCCCGTTCGGGCACGTGCGCGCGTACGGTCCGGCGGCGGCGCAGCACGGAACGGGCGCGGTTGACCACACTCGTACGGACATACGCCTCCGGGTCGTCCAGCCCGGTCAGACGCTCACCGTGTCGGTGGAACAGCGCGGCGAAGGCGTCCTGTACGACGTCCTCGGCGGTGGGCAGATCGTCCACGAGCAGCAGCGCCAGGCGGACGAGCGGGAGCCTGCGATGGAGGTAGAGATCGTCGATGGCCTTGATCGCCGACGGCGCTCCGGCGGGGGCCGCTGCCGGCAGGCCGCGTCTCTCGGAGAGGCTGCGGAGCAGCCGCTGCCAGGCCCGGCGCAGTGCGCCCGGGTGGCCCGTACAGCCCAGAACGGCCGACAGGGCCGGGCCCGTCGGGTAGATCGCTGTTGCTGACGTCGCGGTCGTGGTCCCTGTCGTTGTCGTTGTCGTTGCCGCTGTGGCTGTCGCTGTGCTCATGAGGCTCCGTCCCCGTCCTCGTCCCCGTTTCCCGTCTCCGTTTCCTGGACGGGGGGCGGGGCTGCCGGGTGTTCAACCCGGCAGCCCCTCAACGCTGTTGTTACTTCGGCGACACCGTGGCGGACTCGGCGGGAAGCGCGGGTGTCGCGGGGACGGCTTCCTCGAACGGGACGGCTTCCTGGACCGGGACGGCTTCCTGGACCGGGAGCCCCGGCTGTGCGGGCACCGCGTCCTCGATCGGGAAGGCTTCCTCGATCGGGAGAGCCGGGACGGGCTTGGCCGGGTTGGGCTTCGCCGGGATGGGCGCGGGCTTCGCCGGGACGGGCTTGGCCGGGTTGGGCTTCGCCGGGATGGGCGCGGGCTTCGCCGGGACGGGCTTGGCCGGGTTGGGCTTCGCCGGGGCGGGCGCGGGCTTGACCGGGGCGGGTTCGGCCGGGGTCGGCTTCGCCGGGATCGGCGCGGGCTTCGCCGGTACCGTCTGCGCGGTCTTCGACGGAGCCGTTGAGTCGGCCTGGGCGCTCATCGCGCCGCCGATGGTCAGCGCGGCGACGGCCGCGGACACCCCCAGGACCGTACGCAACCGGCCCCGGACGGCTCCGCGTACGGTGGCATTACGTGCTGCTGTGGACATACCGTTCCTCGGATTCGCTTCGGTGATGCTGGATGGACAGGACGGTGGAGGCGCCTCCACTCCGACAGACGTGCGGCCCCCCGGGGGGTTGCGGGTCGGGGAGGAGTTTTTGACAGCCTTCGAGTGACCTGAGTCACGGAAGCCGGCCGAGGGGCCCGGCGAGCGGCCGGGAAACCGGCCGGCCGGGCGCTCGGACGAACAGGAGCGCGGTCGGCCGGGCGCTCGGACGAACAGCAACGCGGTCGCCGCGCCGCGATCAACGGGCGCTGTACGGCGTGTGACTCGGTCTCCGCACTCGAACCGTCATCTGCCGCCGGCCCCGATGCGCCGACACTCCGCGTAACGGCCGACGCGAAAAAAGACGGGCGGGAGGCCGCGTGGGAGGCCTCCCGCCCGTGTCAGGGCAAGGGTGTAGCCCTTCGCGACGGGGGATGCACGAAGGGCTACCCGTACATTATGACACCTTGTCAGCGACTTTCGACAGTCGACTCGTCAGATGGTGGGCGGGAATTGGCGAACAGCAGTACCCATCGGGGGTCGGAAGGGCGCCGATCGGGAGGCCGGCGAGGTGTCGGCAACGGTCTATTCGGCGGCGAACTGGGTGAGCCAGGCCAGCGGGGCGTTCCAGTTCACGGCCACTTCGTTGGTCGAGTACGAGCCGATGTCGTCGATGTAGCAGGCGGCGGGCGCGCATCCGGACAGGCGCTCCTGGGCGACCGGGTCCTGGAGCGCGGCGTTCGGCCCGCCCGCGAGGGATCCGGCGGGCGGATTGGGGAGCGAGGCGTCGAACTGGTGCGCCCAGAACCGGTGGTGCTGGTTGCGGGACGCCTGTTCTCCGTAACCGCTGATGTACGACTGGCCGAGGGTGTTGCGGCCGAGCAGATAGTCCAGGGACTCCAGCGTTCCGGCGCGGTAGCGCTGTTGGCCGGTCAGTCCGTGGGCGACGGCCATCACGATCGCGTTGTTCGCCACCTGGCCGTTGGAGCCCCATACGTACCCGGAGGCGGGGAGTGGTGTCGCGTACCCCTGGCCGGACATGGTCGCCAGGTGTCCGTCGGCCGCGGTGGTCACCGAGGTGCGCAGGCGCGCGGTGTCGGCGGCGGGCAGGCCGGTGGGGACGGTCGCCAGGGTGAGCCGGCCGAGGGCGGCCGTGTCGGCCCAGCCGAACCCGAAGGAGGAGAGGGCGTCCGCGGAGGTGTGCCAGGGCGAGGAGGTGACCGCGTCACGGTAGGCGGCCTGGCCGGTCGTCGCGTACAGCTCGGAGGCGGCCCAGTAGAACTCGTCGCTGACCGTGGCGTCGCTGTACGCGCCGCCGCCCGTGCCGTCGGAGTCCGGTGCGAGCAGGCCCGGGTTGGCCCGCGCCGCCGTCCAGGCGCGGCGGGCGGAGTCCAGGCAGCGGGCGGCGAACGCGGCGTCGTACGGCGCGAACACCCGGGCGCACTGTGCCGCGGCGGCCGCGAGGTTGAGGGTCGCGGCGGTCGACGGGCGGTGCAACTCACGCTGCTGGGCGTCCTGTCCGGGCCTCGTGGGGAGCGCCGTCCAGGCCGCGTCGTGCATCTTGTGGAACGCCGTCCCGGCGAGCGGCTTGCCCTCCGGGACCTGCATCCGCATCAGGAAGTCCAGCTCCCAGCGCGCCTCGTCCAGTACGTCGGGGACGCTGTTGCCGCGCTCGGGAACCCTCAGGGTGGAGTCGCCGAGGGCCGCGTCCGTACCGGCGCGGCGGGCGCGCTCGAACGAGTTGACCAGCAGCCAGGCGGAGATGCCGCCGTTGACGACGTACTTGCCGTGGTCGCCCGCGTCGTACCAGCCGCCCCGTACATCGCGGCTGTAGTCGCAGACCCCCGCCTGGCAGGGGACGTTGGTGTCGCCCTTGTTGGGCGCCACTCCGAGATGGCCCGCGGGGCGCGCGTAGGCCGCGCCCGCCAGTGACGCCTCGATCGGGATGCCGCTGCGCTGCTGGTAGAAGAACGACATGGCGTCCGAGCGCAGGCCGCCGTAGAGCTGGGGTCCGGTTTTGATGTCGAAGGGGTGGCTGGTCAGGCCGCCCGCGGCCAGGGTGTAACCGGGGCCGGTGCCGGTGTACGAGGAGAAGTCGGCGAGCTGGGTGGTGTCACGCGAGGCCGTGTCGGTGCCCCGGACGGTGGTGGAGCCGGAGGCGACCACGGTGCCCGAGGCGTTCCGCAGCTGCCAGTTGAGCGGTCCGGCGGACGGGCTGACCACGGTGGCGCGTTTGGGGCCGTCGGGCAGGTAGCCGAGCTGGTTGGTCCGTATGGCGTTGGTCGCGGAGGTCGCGGAGGTCGCGGAGGTCGCGGAGGTGGCGCCGTTGCCGGCGGGCTCCGCGGTGGCGGGGGTGGTCAACAGGCCGGTGACCAGGAGAGCCGCCGAGGCGAGGGTGGCGGCGGTGGGGGTGAACGCGTGCACATGCATGGGGGGACCTTTCGCGGGCGACGGCACCGGTGAGGGCGCGGGCGTGGGGCGATCGGAGCGTGCGGATGCGGGTGTGCGGATGCAGGTGGGTGTGCGGATGCGCGGAGCCTGGCGGCGTGGGGGCACTTGTGGGAGCGCTCCCAGATGCCTCCTCGCCGGAGAATCGCATGGACGCGTCGAGCGGTCAACGGGTGGGTGCTGATCAGCCGTTGACCATACGGAAGGTGGAGTCCGCCCGGTAGAGGGCGCTGCGCTGGTACGGGTCGAGCCGCAGCTGGAAGTCCCGGTGCCGGACGAAGCGTCCGGGGTAGTTGTACGACTCCAGCATCACGGTGCCGTCTGCCCCGCCCGACCGGGGGCAGAAGGTGGCGTCCCGCTTGAAGAGGGTGCTGTGGTCGGAGGTGTCGGCGCGGAGGCGGAAGGACAAGTGGCGCAGATAGCGCCCCTTGCCGAGGGAGAAGGAGTAGCAGTCGGAGTCGGCGAGCCCGGCCGTGATCGTGAAGGTGGCCGCGCTACGGGCGACGGTGTCGAGGAAGACACTGCTGGTGCCCCTGCCGCCGCGTACATGCCAGTAACGGTCGGGGTAGTTGACGGCCTGCACGGCGCGCTGGCGCGGCGTGGTGGACGGGGGCGGGCCGGCGCCCCCACTGGAGCCGGAGCCGGAGCCGGAGCCCGAGCCCGAGCCGGTCCCGGACTCGTCGGTGTCCCGGTCCTTGCCCTCGCCCTGGCCCGTACCGCTGTTGTCGTCGCCCGGAACCTTGCTCGGTTCGGTGGTCGTCGTTCCTGGCCGGTGTTCGTTCCCCGCGGTGTGCTGGTCGAGTTCCCGGGAGTCGTCGCCGTCACCGGGCCGGGGCTCCTCGGGTATCGCGAACCCGTCCTCGCCGCTGCCGGATCCTGGCACGGCGGGGAGCGCGGGCACCGCGGGCCTGACGGAGTCCGCCACGGGTGCGGAGGTCTGCTGCGGCCGCGACTCCGACCGTACGGCGACGATCATGGTCGCGACCCCGCAGGCGACGGTCACCGCCGCGGCCAGTGCCAGGAGCCGGGTGCCGCGTGGTCGGAGCGCGGGGGCGGGGCTGGTGAGCGCGGTGAGGGCCAACGGCCTCCGGCTCGCGCCACGTGGGGCAGGTGTGGCGAATGTGCCCGGTGTGTCAGCCGCACCGTATGCGCGGTGTCCGTCCCTGGTGTCCCCCGGGGCGTCCGCGAAGAGCAGCAGGTCCGACGGGTTCGGGATCGTGTACGAGCCGGGGCGGTCCAGGGGTGCGACCGCCGTCCCCGGCAGGCCGGGACGTTTCATCGGCACCGGAAGCCGGTCCGATGGTGGCCCGGAGGAGTTCTCCCGGACAGGGCCTGGTTCCAGGCGCCGTGTGGGGTCGGTACCGGATGTCTCTGGCATGCGCAGCTTGCCCTCCAGCGCCGCCTGCTGGCGGTACGCGGATCCGTGACCGGAGATTCCGGATCCGGGATCGGGGATCCGGGATCGGTGATCTGTCCCGGCGAGAGAGAGTGTGGGGTGAGGTGGCAGGGGCGCGCGTGGCCCGTCGCGGCCATGGCGCCGGTTGACGCGACAGGTGATGAGAGTAGTGGACCAAGTGACCCTCCTGTGAAGGTTCTGGCGCCTCGGTACGTGAAATTCCGCCACGATGTGAACACGCCCCGCGGTCCATTCCGGACGAAGTCGGTACGCCTGCCGACCATCCGCCGAGACGGAGCCAATGGATCCATAGGCATACACAACAGGGCGCATCCGTACGGGAGTTGATCGGCCGGGCGGGTCCGGCGGCGGGAAGACCGCGCCACTTTGGACTTTGTGCCCACAGACCCGCACTTGTGGTGCCTCTCATACGTACTCCCTACGCAAGGTGCCATGCGTTTCAACGGCTGTCGCGCGACGGCGTGAGAGCGCGGAGGAAAGGTGGGATCACGAATGCAGGTGCTGCTGGTCGAGGACGATGTCTCCATCGCCGAACCCCTGAGGGACGGCCTGGCCCGGTACGGATTCACGGCGCACTGGGTCCGTACCGGCGCCGCCGCACTCGACGCCCCGCCCGGTGAGATGGTCCTCCTCGACCTGGGACTGCCCGACATGGACGGGATCGATGTGTGCCGGCGGCTGCGGCAGGTCTCCGAGGTGCCCGTCATCATGCTCACGGCGCGCGGTACGGAGGCCGACCGCGTGGTCGGGCTCGAACTCGGCGCGGACGACTATCTGGCGAAACCGTTCAGCCTGCGCGAACTGGTCGCCCGGATACGCGCGGTGACCCGGCGTACCGTGGCCGTCCCCACCACGGGCCCCGACCGGGCGGCTCCCGGCGCGGCGCCCGAGGACGCGGTGCAGGTGCTCGGCGACCTGCGGATCGACCGGCGGACCCGGCAGGTCCGGCTGGGCGGCAAGCCGATCACGCTCGCGCCCAAGGAGTTCGACCTGCTCGCGCTGCTCGCCGAGGATCCGGGCGCGGTGTGCTCGCGGCAGCAGATCCTCGGCAGCGTATGGGACCCGAACTTCTTCGGCCCGACCAAGACGCTGGACGTGCACATCGCGGCGCTGCGCCGCAAGCTCGGCGATCCCGGCCGGATCGAGACGCTGCGCCGCGTGGGGTTCCGGCTCACCGTGGCGCCGGGGCACGCGGCCACGGCGCCGGGTCCCGCCGCCCGGACGTCGCGGCGCGAGGTCACGGGGCACACGATGCTGTGATCGGCGGCTACGGGCTACGGGCTACGGGCAACGGGATCGCGAGGCTGCGGGCTGCGGGATCGCGAGGCTCCGGGGCTGCGGGATCGCGAGGCTCCGGGATCGTGGGATCACGCCGAAGTCCTCGCCGCGAGGCGGCTGTTGGCCTCGGCGGGACGGAGCTGGACGGCGGCGTCGAGACCTCCCTCCGGGGCATCCCGGAGCGAGATCTCGCCGCCGCCGGCGTGGACGAGTTGCTGGACGATGGCCAGCCCGAGCCCGGACCCCTCGTGGGTGGAGTCCGGGGCACGCCAGAACCGGTCGAACGCGCGACCGCGTTGTTCCTCGCTCATGCCGGGCCCCTGGTCGATCACATGGAACTCGACCAGGGCCTCCTCGTCTCCGTACGGCCTCTTCCCCTGCCCACCGTCCCCGTCCCCGTGAGCGTGGGCGGAGGCGGTGGTCAGTGTGATCGTGCTGCCGGGCGGGGCGAATTGCAGCGCGTTGGCGAGCAGGTTGTCGACGATCTGCTCCAGGGCGCCCGGTATCGCCCGTACCCGCCCGGCCCGCGGCCCCGCGACCTCGATGCGGATGTGCTGCTCGGCCGCGAACCCTACCCATGTCTCGGCCCGGTCCCGCAGGACCTCGTCCAGGTCGACGGTTTCGGGCGCGGTCGCCGAGTCCTCCATACGGGCGAGGGCCAGCAGGCCCTGCACCATGCGTGTGAGCCGGTCGATCTCGGCGACGGCCGCGTCCAGGCCCGCGTGGGCCCGCGCGTCGAGGTCGAACTCCAGGGTCTCCACGCGCAGGCGCAGCGCGGCCAGCGGGGTCTTGAGCTGGTGGGACGCCTCGGCGGCGAACGAGCGCTGGGCGCGCAGCAGCCGTTGCAGCCGGGTGGCTGTACGGTTGAACGACGCGGCCAGGCGGCGCAGTTCGGGCGGTCCCAGGTCGGCCGGCGGGAGGTCGGCCAGCGATCCGTTCGCCAGTTGCGCGGTGGCCCGCTCCAGCGCGCGCACCGGACGGGTGATCCAGCGGGCCAACGCGAATCCGACCAGCGCCACCACGACGAGCACGCCCACGCCGATCCCGGCCAGCAGCAGCCAGGCCAGCCGGGTGCGGGCGTCGGTGTCCGACGTCGTCGAGGTGACCCACACCGCGCCGCGCACCTGCGAAGCCACGGTCACGGGCTCGGCCACCGAGACGAGGGCGTCGTTTCCCGCGTGGTCACGGAGCATGCCGACCGAACTGCGGTTGCGCAGCGCGGCGGCGAGGGCGCGGCTGACCGCCGCCTTGTCGGCGGCCGTCACGGGGGCGACGGCACCGGACGCGGAGCCGGTGCCGGGGGCGCGCGGGGAACCGGCCGCGGAGGTGGGGCTGTTGCCCAGGCGGTACTTGGCCGCGGGGCCCGAGCCCGGGTCGGGGTAGGTGCCGGAGTCGGTGAGGAGTGTTCCCCGGCGGTCGAAGACGACCACCCGGCCGCCCATGCACTGCGCGTAGTGGGCGACGAAGGCCGTCAGGGCAGGTGTCTTCCCCGCCTGGATGTCCTCCTCGACCAGTTCGGCGACCATGACGGAGTTGCGCTCGACGGTTCTGGACAGGTCGGAGAGTTCGCCGTGTGCGTAGAGGGTGCCGAGGGGCACCTCGAGCCCCACGAGGACCAGTAACGCCAGGGTCAGGTAGCTGAGCAGCAGCCGTCGAGTCATGGTGCAGCCCCTTCGTACGGTAATCCCGGTCCTGCGGTGTTCACGAGCCGTCGGTCCGGCACTCCTGAAGCATGTGGAGGAAGCCGCGTACCTCGGCGATGTCCCCGGGGTCGAGGTCGGCCAGGAGGAGTTCTTCCCGCGTTGTCTCCGCGCGGCCGAGCGTGCGGCCGTCGGGCCCGTGGAGCGCGGTGCCGCCGGAGCACGGGCGGTGCGGCGGGCCGCCCACGGGGTTGGCGAACAGCGCGTACACCGTGTTCTCCAGCGCGCGGGCGGCGAGGTAGACGGCCGCCCGGTGCTCGTTCCCGGCGGCGAACGCGCTGGGGCACACATAGACATGGGCTCCGGCGAGGGCGGCGGCCCGGCCGTGTTCGGGGAAGGAGATGTCGTAACAGATCCCCAGGCCCAGCTTCCAGCCGTCGACCGGCAGGACCGATGCCCGGGAGCCCTGGGTTCCCCGCGCTCCCGGGGCGAACAGGCCGCGCTCGTCGGCGTGCCACAGGTGCTGTTTGTCGTACGCCACGGCGGCCGTGTTGTTGGTCTCGGCCCCGGGACCGAACGTCACGACGGAGTTGGTGAGGGCGCCGTCGTGACGCCGTACCGCCGCGCCGGTCAGTACGGTCACGCCGTGGTCCGACGCGGCCTCGGCGAGCGGATCCAGGCGGGCGTCCGCCACCCTTCCGTGCGCGTCGGCGGGCACTTCACAACGGTCGGGTACGGCGGCGAGCAACGCCAAGTCATAGGCACACAGGTGCAGTTCGGGGAAGACGACCACCCGGGCTCCCTGCTCGGCGGCGCGCACCGTCAGCGCGGCGGCGCGGCGGGCGTTGCCCGCCACATCCCCGGGTACGGCCTCGGCCTGCGCCGCCGCCACGCGCAGCGGGGACGTGGGGAGCGCGAGGGCCGACGGGCTCATTCGCGTACTCCGGGCAGGGGAGGCGCCCCGGTGATCTCCGCGTATCCGGGGTCGGCGCCGTCCCGTTCGACCCTCACCCGGCAGCCGCCCAGCCGTTCCACCGGCAGGTGGTCCGGTACGGGCAGATCGACGAGGAAGTCGCCGTAGACGCCGGTGGGATGGTCGCCGAGCGGTTCGGTCACACCGCCGGCCGTCAGCAGGCTCACCCGCCACCGGCCGTCCTCCGCGCCGACCGGTCCCGTGGCGGCGATCCGCAGGAGTCCGCCGGGCAGCGACCGCGCGGTGGCGACCACCGCCGTACGCCGTACCGGGGCGCCGAGTGTGTGCATCGCGCCGTGCTTGACCAGCGGCCGGGGAGGGTGCGCGGGCAGGTGCGCCGCGACGACCTCGCCCACGTACATGGTGTGCACGGGAAAGTTGACGGTCTGCCGCAGCACGCATTCGACCGCCACCAGGCCCCCGGTCACCCAGGGCGAACCGGTCGCTTCGGGCTCGCCGAACGCGATCAGCTCGCTGCCGGTCTTGTCGACGTCGGCCACGGAGAAGCTGCCGGCGAAGTCGGCCACCTCCGCCTGGTCCTCCGCGCACAGCGTCAGAGAGAACTCCCCGGCCCCGGCGATCAGCGCACCGGTGGCGGCACGCGGGCCGAGCACCACGGCGGCGTACAGCGGCGCCTTGTTGACGAAATAGGACCACTCGGCGGCCATCACGTTCGTGCCGGTGCCATGCCGTACGGAGACCAGCCCCACGGTGCTCGTCAGCTTTTTCCACAGGCCGTCCGGCAGGTCCGGTGTCATGCGGCGCACCCTTTCGCCGGTCATACGGAGCACCGGCCCTTGGGCCGGGTGCCGGTGGCGAGCCGGAAGCCCACGGGGTAGAGCGGGCTGGGGAACGCGCCGTGGCGGCGCCGGGTACGGGCGAGGTCGCCGAAGCGGGAGAAGCTGCCCCCGCGCGCCACCCGGTACGCCTCGTACGCCCCGTCTTCCTCGCTCCGCGCGGTGTCCCCGACCAGATCGTCCGCGACGAACGGGCCTCCCGGGTAAGGGCGGTAGCCGTCCGCGACGAACTCCTCGACGTTTCCGCCCATGTCGAAGGCGCCGAACGGCGAGCGGCCCGCCGGGAAGGCGCCCACCGGTGTGGTCGTGTGGACGCCGGTCTCCCGCGTGTTGACGGCGTCCGTGTCGAACGTGTCGCCCCACGGGAACTCCAGCCCCGACGGCCCCTTCGCCGCGTACTCCCACTCGGCCTCACCGGGCAGCCGCCACGGATGCCCCGTGCGCCGCGACAGCCAGGCCGCGTAGGCGTCGGCGTCCTCGGGCCGCACCCCGGCGACCGGGTGGTTGGACCGGTCGTACGGGTAGGCGCCCAGGTACCAGGTGGTGGGCCGGTCCCGGCGGCCGGTGTCCGCCAGGAAGTTCCGGTACTCCGCGTTGGTGACCGGATAGGCGGCGATCCAGTAATCGGCCAGTTCGGCCGTGTGCGCCGGGGTCTCCTTGTCGATCCACGCCCTCTCCACGCCCACATGCGCCCACGCGTCGACCACCGAGGCGACGTGATCCGGTGCCAGCCCGGTCCGTACGGCGGCGCCCGGCACGGGCACGGCTCTCGGCACCGGGCCGATACGGGGGTCGCCCAGCAGCGCGAGCAGCCCGCCGGCCGCCAGCCGTACGGCGAGGGGTTCGCCCGGGTCCTCGACGGCCGACGCCAGTTCCGCCGGGGTGAACGCGGTGAGCCGGGCGGCGGCGGTGCCGGCGGCGGGCCGCAGCACCCGGGGGTCGGCCAGCTCGGCATGCTCCTCGAAGTGCGGCGAGGCGGCCGCGTCCGGCGGGGTCATGTCCGTACTCCGTGCGCCGCGCCGTGTGTTGCCTCGTGCGCCGCGCCGTGTGTTGCGTCGGGCGCCGCGCCGTGTGTTGCGTCGGGCGTTGTCTCGCCCGCCGCGTCGTGTGTCGCGCCACGCGTCGCCTCGCGCGTGGCCTCGCCCGCCGCGCCGTGTGTTCCGAGAGCGAGCGTGTGCCCCGCTGAGCGCGCCTTCGCGGCGAGGTAACCGGCGTTGTCGTCGGTCAGGTACAGCTGGGTGGGCACGGCGGCCGTCACCTCGATGCCGTGATCCCGCAACTGTCGTATTTTGTCCGGGTTGTTGGTGAGCAGCTGGACACGGTCCAGGCCCAGCGCCCGCAGCATGGCGGCGGCCGTACCGTAGTCCCGCTCGTCGGCTCCGCGCCCGATGAGCCGGTTGGCCTCGAAGGTGTCGGTGTGCCGGTTCTGGAGCAAGTAGGTGTCCAGCTTGTTGTAGAGACCGATGCCGCGCCCCTCCTGACGGAGGTAGAGCACGGCCCCGCCCTGTTCGGCGATCCGGCGCAGCGCCTCGTCCAGCTGGGGACCGCAGTCGCAGCGGGTGGAACCGAAGACGTCCCCGGTGAGGCATTCGCTGTGGAGGCGCACCAGGGGCGCGGTGCTACCGGTGCTGCTCGGTGGTACGAGGCAGGCGAGGTGTTCCCCGGCGTCCGGCAGGCCGTGGAACGTGACGAGTTCGGCGCGCTGCCGGTGCGCCCGCTCGAGCGTGACCGGGACGCGCGCCCGTACGGTCGCGTTCGCCGCGCCGTCTCCGAGGCCGCCGCTCAACTCGCCACCCGCTCGTACTCGCGGACGGGCGGATCCGCCCGTTCGACCAGGTCGCCGACCTCCCACGACCGCAGCGCGCGGACCGTACCGTCCCGGTCCCGTCCCACGATCAGCAGCCGCCCGTCCCAGCCCGCCACCGCCACGCGCCGGTCGTCCAACTGGACCATGCAGGACAGGCCTTGCCGGAATTCGGCGAGGAGGCGGCCGGAGGCCAGGGTGGCCGCGCCGTCCGCCCAGTCGACTTCCCAGGCGTAGAGGCCGAAGTCGTAGGAACCGGCGAGGACGACCGGGGCGTCCGGGTCGCCGAGCAGGCTCACGCACTTGACGGACTCGTCGGGGCCCAGGAGCGTCTGGGTCTCCTTCATCCGCCGGCTCCCCTGCTTCGTATGGGCGAGCGGGTGGTCCGTGGGCGCCAGCAGACCGACCTTCACGGTGTGGTCCCGCGACGCGGAGGCGACGACCTGTCCGCGCAGCCCGGCCACCGCGTTGACCAGGTTCCCGTGCCGCCAGAGCGTGACGCGGTCGTGCAGGGGGCCCGCGTCGACCGTCCGGTCCGTCGCGGCGGAGAGGAAACCGCCGTCGAACGCGGACAGCGACTTCACCGACCCGCCGTGCGGACGGCCACGGTCCACCTCCTCGAGCGTCACCGGGTCCAGGGCGATCAGTTCGCCGTTGTACGTACCGGCGACGAGCTGGTCCCCGACGGGACAGAGTGAGGGCACGGGAGCGCCGAGCCCCTCGCTGAACGAGAGTTCTTCCCGGGGCCCTTCGCCGTGGGAGGGGTCTTCGCCGCGTCGGATCACGTGCCCCGAGTACGTCCCGGCGAAGAGAGCGCCGTCCCGGACCGCGAGCGACAGGACCGGGCTGTCGGACATCTCCAGTACGCGCACCGGCGGCGGCCCGACCGGTGTCTCCGGGGCGCTCACACCGACGGCGAGCACGAGCCCCGAATCGCAGCCGATGAGCAGCTCGTCCCCGAGCACCGCGAGCGCGTTCGCCCCGTGTCCGGGCCGTTGTGGCGCGGCGAGTTCGGCACCGGTGGCGAAGTCCAGCAGGTGTGGCCCGTTCCAGAAGCTCCCGGCGGCGACCATGCCCCGGGCCGCCGCCACCGACCGGGGCCACAGGCGGGCGTCGCGCACCTGCCGGACGGGTTTCCCGGTGAGGTCGAAGTGGTGCAGCGAACCGTCGTACGCGCCGACGACGAAGGAACTGTCGTCGTCGGCCCACGCGACCGAGCGCGCCGCCGATGTGGAGACGGTCACCGAACGCAGGCAGTCCAGCTGCGGAGTCAGCAGGTTGACCACACCGTCGTCGCGGGCGACGGCCAGCATCGTCCCGGAGTGGGACCAGGCGCAGCCCTCGACGGAGGACGCGTAGTGGCGTATCGCCGCGCGGGCCGGGCGGGCCGGTTCGCCGACCGCGACCATGCCGTCCTCGCCCACTGTGGCGACCAGGCCGTCACAGCTGACCGAGACCATCATGCAGTGGGCCGCGTGGGTGCTGATCTCGGCGAGGAACGCGCCGGTCGGGGTGTCCCACATGGTCGCCCGGCCGTCCTCGGAGACACAGATCAGGCGCCGGCCGTCGGGCATCCAGGCCACCGAGTTGATGTCGTCGGTGTGCCGGGCCAGCACGGTGACCAGGCGGTGCTGTCCGTGCTCCGGAATCCGCCACACCGCGACGGTCTTGTCCGCCGACGCCGTTGCCAGCAGGGCGGGTTCGGTCGGATTCCACGCCGCGGCGTTGACGAGGCGGCGGTGGCGCAGCCGGGTCAGCGGGACGGGGCGGGCCGGTTCGGTGGTGTCCCAGATCAGGACGGTCCCGTCGTACGAGCAGCTCGCGAGCCGCTTGCCGTCCTCCCGGAAGGTCACATGGGTGATCGGGGCGGCGTGGCCCGTGGGGTCGGGCCGCAGATCTATCGCGCGCACGGTGCTTCCTTTCTGACGGCGATGGCTACGGGGACGGGGACGGCTACAGGGACGGGGACGGCCTGATCGTCGGTGTGGCCGCCGGTGTGGCCGCCGGTGTGGTCGTGGTGCTTCAGGGTGTGGACGGCCGGGTGCCGGGACAGCCAGTGGTCGCGCAGCTTGCGGAACCGCAGCTTCTTGGGGCGCCGCTCCAGCCGGAAGAGCGACAGGATCCCCGTACGGCAGCCGACGAGGAGGTGTGGTTCCCCGGTGGCGTCGTGGATCATCGACAGCGCCTTGGGATAGTCCGGGAGGTCCTCGACGAGCCCGAGGAACGCTCCGGTGGTGTAGTCGTAACCGGCCAGCTGCATCCCGTACGAACTCGCACACACCAGGCCGTCGCTCACGACGGCGTTCTCGATGGTGTTGGAGAGCAGCTTCGACCAGCGGGCCACCACACCGCCGCCGATCGCGAGTTCCTTCACCCCGCCGTCTCCGGTGATGTACGCCCGGCCGTTCTGGATCCACAGGCGCTTGGGGTATTCGCCCTGGTCGAACCGCCACCGTACGGTCGCGTCCGCCCGGTCGAGCACGACGATCACACCGTTCCTGGTGATCAGGAGGCGGTCCCCGTCGGGCAGGTAGGTGGCGGCCCAGACCGGCAGGCCGTCCACATCGAACAGGTCGAGCCGCCGCCCGTCGGCGGTGTCCAGCTCGACCGCGCCCGCGTTGGTGGCCACCAGGGCTCGGGCGCCGTCCGGGCTGACGGCGACGGTGTGCGGCAGGGCGGGCAGTTCGTCGCTCCACCGGAGCGTGCCGTCGCGGTCGGCGCGGAAGGCCCGGTGGTCGCGGGTGATGCCCAGCCAGCCGGACCGTACGGGGGCCACCCGCCGGGTGAAGCCGAAACCGGTGGTGTGTTCCGCCTCCACGCGCAGCACGGGTCCGGCCACGGAGTCCCGTACGTGTACGACGGCCACGCCGGTGTCGGTGGCGCAGTACAGCGTGCGGCGGTCCTCGGCGGACGGCTGGATGTCCCACACGGCCTGGCGCCGGAAGCCCGCGGCCCGGACGAACCCGCCCTCGGCGTCGAGCTGGATGATCTCGCCGTCCTGGCACAGGACGTACACGTCGGCACCGGCATCCGGAGAGGCTCCCGTACGGGTACCCGTACCCGTACCCGTACCCGTACGGGTACCCGTACCCGTACCCGTACCCGTGCCGGTGCCGGTGCCCACGGCCAGGTCGGAGAGCTGGTGCGGGAATCCGGTCACCGTGCGCGCGATCCGGAGTTCCCGGTTGGTGTTGTCGAAGATGTGCAACTCGCCGTCGAACCCGCCCGCGTAGGCCCGCAGGTGGTCGGGGGAGAAGGTGACGAACTCGACGTCGTCGCGCGCGAAGAGACATTCGTCCTCCTTCTCGCCCGAGGCGCTGACGATCACGACACCGTTGGCGATGTCGGCGTTCTCGCCCGCGCCGAAGTCCTGGGTGGCCCAGAACCGGTCGTGGCGGGCGTCGTAGCGCACCCGGTGGATATTGCCGTCGTCCAGCTTCACCAGGTCGGGGAACTCGGCGTCGGTGAACGAACCGAACCGCAGGTTCCCCTTCTTGTCGGACACGGCGTGCCGGGTCGGATGGTCGGTGCAGGCCCACTCCATGGGGCTCTCCCCGCAGATGTTCGGCCGTACCTCCAGCACCTCGAAGGTGTGCAGGTCCAGTACGAGCATCTGCCGGTGGTAGCCGCTGGAGACGAAGACCCGGCCGTCCCAGATCCCGATCCCGCGCGAACTCACCGGGGACGGATGCTCGTTGGGGATGAGTGTGGACGGGTCGCAGACGGTCGCGGGGTCCAGCCGGTCGACCAGTTCCAGTGTGTCCAGGGACCACCGGAATATCGCGCCCATCCGGTCCTTGCCGATGATCCAGCCCTCGGCGACGGCGAGACCGTAGAGCGGCCGGCCGTGCTGTACGAAGGAGGACGACCTGACGACCCTCAACTGTGCGTCGAGAAGGTGGACTCGCCCGTGGATGTCGGAGGCGAGCAGCCCTGTGCCGTCCACGTACACGATCCTGACGATGCGGTCTGGCAGCTCCACGATGACGGTTCCCTGGTGTGTGCGTGTTGCGGGAGGAGGGGGAGGGGGCACCCGGCCGGCGATCCGGTTCGGAGAGCGCCGACCGGGGCGCCGCCGGATCAAGGTCCGGGGCCGGGGCCGGGGCACAGCCTGTGGCCGGGCCTGTAGCCGGGCGGAACGTGTCGTGCGGACCGGCTACTTGTTGCCTTCGACGCCCTGGCGCTCGCCGCCGTCGTCATCGTCGTCGTCATCGATGTCGTCGCCGACGCCATCCGCGTCGTCATCGTCCTCGCAGACCGTGTCGTCGTCGAGGACACCGCTTCCGCTGTCCGCCGCGAGGGCGGGATCGGCGGCGGTCTCCTGGACGATCTGGGTGAGGGCGTCCACCTGGGCCCCGCGCTGACCGGCCCCGTCGACGAAGACGACCTTCCAGACCGCGCGGCCGTTCTCCTCCGACAGCCCCACGCCGGTGACCCGGCCGCCGCCCACCTCACGCAGCACCAGATCCGCGGCCTGAGCGGCGTTGGTGACCTGCGGCGCGGCGGCCTGCCCGGCCGCCCTGGTCTGCACCGTGGTGCCCGAACCGTTCTGCGCGGGGGATTCCTCGCCCGCGGCGGCCAGTCCCGTCCCGGCGATCGCCAGGCCGCCGGCAGCGACGAAAGCGATGAGTGATTTCCGCATGAGTGCCTCCAGTTGTCGAGTGCTCATGACGGGTATAGGAGACGCGGAGGGCCGATCACCAGGGCATTGTCCGGGCCTTGTCCGCCCGCTGTCCGGTTGATGTCCGGGGCTTCACCCTGGGTGCGTGCCGGTGGGACGGACGGACCGTTCGGCGGCGGGGGAACGCCGCCGAACGGCCTGTTGTGCGGAATACGGCGAACGGTTCAACTGGCCTTCGACGGAGTCTGCTTCATGCCGTCGACAATGGACCGGTTCATGATGGCGCTGGTGTAGGTCACGGTGCCGGGCTTGATGAGTCCGGCGTCGCCACCGTTCTCCCGCACCTGGACGGTGCGCTCGCCCAGGTAGACATGGGTCTTCTTGTCGAAGATCCATTCCATGCGCTGGCCGCTGATCTCGTCCATCCGGGCCACCGCCACCCCGTGCCGGCCCGCCGCGTCCTCGGAGTCCTGCACCACGACCACACCCGGGATCTTCGCGGCGGTCTTGAACAGCGCGGAGTAGAGCGCGGCCGGCGGGTAACTCTCGCCCAGCAGGTCGCCGATGGTGGTGAAGGCCTGCTGGTCGGGGTTGTTGCCCTGGCCCTTGGTCTCCTTGTAGATCTTCTTCAGCAACTGGTCGGGGTCGGTCGTCAGCTTGGTCAGGTAGTCGTACGACGGCCCGCCCAGATGGGCCACCGGGGTGTTGCCCTGCTCGTCGGGGAGGGTCAGCGTCTCGCCTTCGGGGCTCTCGTTGACGGACGGGTCGATCAGCCAGCCCTTGACACCGTCGGCGGACATCCAGGTCTGGCGTGTATGCAGCTCGTTCGAGACCAGCGTGGTCTTGTCGTCGACGGTGCGCTCGTGGGTGTCGGCCTGCTTCGACTCGATGTAGACGTACTGGCCGGGCTTGACGGTGGGGTTGGTGCTGTCGGCCGCCGCCAGTGAGATCTGGTCGAGCAACTGGGGCACGCCCTTGGTCGTGGCGGCGCCGACCTGGGTGGTCAGGGCCGGTCCGGTGGCGAGACCCTTGCCCGAACCGCCGTGCGCACCACCCGAGTTGACCACCGTGGCGCCGAGGGCGACCGCGCCGACCAGGGTGAACGCCAGCGCCGTCCCCAGCACCGCGCGGCGCGGCATCGCGAACCGTTCCTTCCGTACGCCGCCCGCTGCCGCCGTACGCCGGCCCTCGGTGGCCTGGTTGTTCTGCTCGTTGTGCTGATCCTGCTGAATGCGGGCCATCAGACGCTCCTTGTGGAACAGGTGGCGGCCCGCCGGCAGGTCACGCTCCGTCGGTGGCAGGAGCTGGGCGCTCTCCTCCCACTCGGCCGGACTCTGCCGGGACGGGTTCACGTTCATCGGATTCCTTCCTGTGCGGACCGGATCGCGGTGTTGCGATCGCCTCTTACCTGTCCGGGACCCGGAGCGGGTTCCCGATTTCCTCTCGCCGGTCCGTCGGCGGGTCCCTTCGCCGGGCCGGCCAGTTCGTCGTCGGCCAGCTTCCGCAGCTTCGCGCGGGCCCGGGAGAGCCGGGAGCGGACCGTACCGACCGGGATCCCGAGGACCTCGGCGGCGGCCGTGTACTCCAGGCCCTCCCACAGGCAGAGCGTCAGGACTTCGCGCTCCGGTCTGCGCAGCGCGGCCAGCGCGGTGAGCGCGGCCGCCAGCCGCCGGCGGTCGTCGAGCCGGCCGGCCACTTCCTCGGCATGGTCGGGTACGGCTGTCTCGGCACGGGCGGCGGCCATGGCGGCGGCCCGGTACCGCCGGTTGCTCCGGCTCTGGTTACGGGCGACGTTGGTGGCGATGCCCAGCAGCCACAGCCGTAGCGACCCCCCTTCGGGATCGACCGTGGCGCGCAGCCGCCAGGCCTCCATGAAGGTCGCGCCCATCACGTCCTCGGCCGTTGCCCAGTTGGCGGTCAGCCGGAACGCGTGGTTGTAGACCGTGCGGGCATAGCTGTCGAACAGCTCCGCGAAGGCGCTCGAATCCCCGGCCCGAACCCGGGTACGCATATCTGTGCTCATCTCCCTGAGCTGTCCGGCTCCCCACACCGAGTTCCCGTGACCCACGTCACATTCCGGAAGGGTCCTCGGCCGGATCATCCGCCTCATCCGCCTCATCCGGCTCCCTGGCTCACGGCCGCCCCCCTGTCCGGCCTTCGGTCCGGCATGAACGTATGACTCAACGTCAGATCCGAGCGCCCACCCGAGTGAAAAACCCGCACGTCGAGCCCGTTACGCACACCGAAAACCATATTGGCGGGTTACTTAGTGCGTGCTTATCGGCCGTGGCGAGCACTGCGCCACGGCATTGCCGGAGCACAGTGGAGGAATTACCGTCATGCCGTCCTCATCCTTCGTCAAGCGGTCCGTCGAAGCGTTCTTGGCCATGCTGCTTGCCCCCCTGCTCGTCCCGCTGAGCGTGCTCGGCCTCGCGGGCCAGAGCGCCGCGGCGGTCGCCAAGCCGTCGCTCACGAACGGAACCGACTGGAACCGCATCGCCGCCTGCGAGAGCGGTGGCCGTTGGCATATCAACACGGGCAACGGGTACCACGGCGGTCTTCAGATCGCCCCGTCCACCTGGCGTGCCTATGGAGGCCATCGTTACGCACCCCGGGCCGATCTCGCCTCGCGGTCCGAACAGATCGCCGTCGGTGAACGCATCGTCCAGGCCCGCGGCCTGTCCCCGTGGCCCCATTGCGGGCGCAACGCCGCGACCAACTCCGGAAGCGGTTACTCCGGGAGCAGCCAGTCAGGAAGCTCCGGGGCCGGGAGCAGTCAGTCCGGAAGCAGCCAGTCCGGAAGCTCCGGGTCGGGCAGCTCCGGGTCCGGTAGCGTGACGCAGCAGCGCCAGTCGTCACCCTCCGCGCCGACGCGCCGCCTCAACAGGGACACCGTCTCCCCGGGCACGCAGTCCGGTTCGCACTCCACCCGCCCCATCTCGCCCAGCGCACGCACCTACGTCGTGCAGCCGGGCGACTGTCTTTCCGTCATCGCGCACCGTGCCGATGTCGAGGGCGGGACGAAGGCCCTGTACCGGCTGAACAAGCGGATCCTCGACAAGGGCCCGGACCACATCTACCCGGGCCAGCGCCTGCGCCTGCGCGCCTGAGACGCGCGGCTCCCCCGCACCGAGGCCCCACCGGCCCCACCGCTCCTCCCGGCATCGACCGGGCGGACGGGCCGGTGGGGCCTCGGTGTTGTCCGAGGCCGTACGAAGCGAGCCGCACTGAGTGAGCCGTACGAAGTGGTCCGTACGAAGTGGTCTGCACGAAGCGAGCCGTACGAAATGAACGGGACGGTGAACCTGACGCCGCGGCCGTACGTATGGGAGGAGGGCCCATCGATGACCGGGCTCCGGGCTGGAGACGTCGTACAGGACGACCTGGGAGCCACGGATGAAGCACGGACGGCGTACCCTCCGGCGGATCACACGGCTGGCGGCCGTCGGTGGGCTGATCTGCGGCGGGTTGATGGTCTCGAACGCCATGGCGGGTGAACCGGCCGACGGGGGAGCGGGCACCGGTGGTGTCGCCGCGGCCGGCGATGTGGGCGCGCGTCTGGTCGAGCGGCTCGGGACCGAGCGTACGGCGGGCAGTTGGATCGGTGCCGACGGGCGGCCCGTCGTCGCGGTGACCGACGAGGACGCGGCGGCCGAGGTCCGGCGGGCGGGCGCTCGGCCCCAGGCCATGCGCTACAGCATGCGCGACCTGCGCTCGGCCACCGAGACCCTGGGCGAGGCACCCCGGGTGGCCGGCACCGCGTGGGCGGTGGACTACGCGTCCAACAAGGTCGTGGTGCGGGCCGACAGCACCGTCTCCGCGGCCGACTGGTCCCAGTTGTCCGAGGTGGCCGAGGGGATCGGCGGGTCCGTGGAGATGGAGCGGACCGCGGGCTCCTTCGTCCCGAGGCTGAACGGCGCCTCCGCCATCTTCAGCGGCAGCGGCCGCTGTTCGGCGGGCTTCAACGTGACCAACGGCCAGGAGAACTTCGTACTGACGGCGGGGCACTGCGGTGCTGTCGGCACCACCTGGTTCCAGAACGAGCAGGGCGGCGGCCTGGTCGGCACCACGGTCGCCGGCAGCTTCCCCGGGGACGACTTCTCCCTCGTCCGGTACGGGGACGGCGACGCCTTCGACGGGACCAACGCGGTCGATATCGGCGGCGGCCAGGAGGTACGGATCATCGGCGCCGCCAACCCCGTGGTCGGCCAGCAGGTCTTCCGCAGCGGCAGTACCACCGGACTGCGCTCCGGGCGGGTCACCGCGTTGAACGCGACGGTGAACTACCGCGAGGGCACGGTCTCCGGCCTGATCGAGACGACGGTCTGCGCCGAATCCGGGGACAGCGGGGGCCCGTTGCTCGCCGAGGGGCTGGCGCTCGGGGTGACCTCGGGCGGCAACGGGGACTGCACCAACGGGGGCACCACGTTCTTCCAGCCGGTGACCACGGCGATGAACGTCCTCGGAGTGAGCCTCGTGGACGGCGGCGCGCGGACGGGCGACGGCATCGCCGCGGGTTCCGCCACCCCCGCACCGTCCGCCACGGCCTCGGCGCCGGCCGCCGCCGAACCCGTCCAGCCCGTCGAACCCGGCACACCGGGAGCCGCACGGCAGACGGTCACCGGGATCGTGGACGTGCGGACCTTCGTCCCGGGGCTGGCGATCATCGGCATCAGCCTGATCGGGTTGCTGTTCGCCCACCGGTATCTGTCGGAGCAGGCCGACCGCAGGAGCTATCGGAGCCAGTACGCGCAGAGTTGGGGCTGACCGGGGTCGTACGGAGGCTGACCGGGGTCGTACGGAGGCTGTCCGGAGTCGTGCGCAGGCTGTCCCGTACGGGAACTCTCGTACGGGAGCCGCGCCGTACAGAAGCCGTCGCGGCTCGCTAACCTGATGATCACAATCGGTGCGTCGTGCGCATCACCGTGTGACAGGGGGAGGAAGCCGAATGGACTTCAGCGAACGGCTGGCCAGTTTCACGTCGCGCCGCTACCGGGAGCTGCGGCAGTCCCAGGTGCGGGTGCTGGACGGCTACGTCCGGCACGCCGGAGATCCGGATGTGGCCATCGAACTGCCCACGGGGTTCGGCAAGACGCTGGTCGCCCTGCTGATCGCGGACCGCGCTCTGGAGGAGGGGCGAACGGTCGCGTATCTGACCGGGACCAACCAGCTCGCCGACCAAGTGCTGTTGCAGGCACAGGATCTGCCGGGCCTGGACGTGGTCAAATTCTCCTCGCAGAACTACCCTCCGGCTGCTCTCGCCGAGTACCACGACGCCCGAGCGGTGGGCGTCATGAACTACTGGACGTACTTCAACAGCAATCCCAAGGTCGAGCCGGCCGATCTGGTGATCTTCGACGACGCCCACCTGGCGGAGCAGCCGCTGGCCGGCCTCTTCGGTGTCCGGATCGGCGCCAGGGCCCAGAGCGATCTGTACGCGCGCCTGTGCGAACTCGTGCTCGCCCATACGGATCTGTACCCGTCGGTCGAGATGATGCGCACCGGCGACGCCTCGCCGACGCAGCCGCCCGAACTGCTGGCCTTCCCGCACTGGGCGGCGATAGCGGACCGTGCCGCGGACATTCTCGCCGAGAAGCTGCCGAAAAGTGACAAGAAGTTCCTCTGGCCGTCCCTGCGCCCGCATCTGTCCGCCTGCGGGGTGCTGATAGGCCCGTCCGCCATCGAGATACGTCCGTACCACCCCCCGACGCAGACGCTCCCCGGCTACCGGCAGTCCAGGCAACGCCTCTATCTCTCGGCGACGTTGGGCACGATGGACGACTTGCAGCGCCGTCTCGGTGTCGCCCCCGTGACCAATGTGCTCGACCAGCCGGTCGCGGAGGAGGGCATCGGCCGTCGAGTGCTGCTGCTGGCCCCGGACGGAGAGGGGGAGCCCTCCGTCACGGCGGAGAGCTTCGCGCTCGAACAGGCCGCGCAGGCCGGTCGTACCGCCTGGCTCTGCTCCTCCCACGCCGAGGCCGACGAGATCGAACGGGTGCTGGACAAGGCGGGTTTGACGGCGTACCGGCTGCGCGGTGGCGGGGACGACGGCGCGCTGGAGAGGTGGGGCGCGTCCGCCACGGGCCATCTGGTGACCGCGGGCCGGTACGACGGGCTCGACCTGGCCGAGGATCTCTGCCGGCTGGTCGTGCTGCCCAGCGTCCCGGCGGCCAGCACCGAGTTCGAGCGCTTCGTGATGGCGTACCTGGGCGATGCCACCTTTATGCGCCACCGTGTCGGACAGCGCGTCACGCAGGCGCTGGGCCGCGCCAATCGCAGCAACGACGACTGGGCGATGTACCTCGGACTGGCCCCGAGCTTCGGGACGTTGCTCGCCCAGTCCGCCGTCCGGCAGGCCATTCCCGCCGATGTACGTCCCGCCATCGACACGGCCCTGACCCGGCTCAGCGGCGGCTGGGGGCGGGCGCGGGGCGACGCGGAGCGGTTCTGGGAGGAGGATCCGGCGGCTGTCCGGCCGCCTTCGGCACCACACGATGGACAGCACAGTGGACAGCCGGCCCCCGCGCGCAGGCGTCCCGGACGGACCCAGGCCGCCGCCACGGCAGGCAGCGCGCCCCACGAGGTCAACGCCGTCAACCGGCTCTGGCTCGGGGACCCCCAGGGCGCCGCCGAGGCGGCCCGCAAGGCCGCGCTGGCGCTCTCCAACGCCGGCGAGATCGAACACTCCGCCTTCTGGAGGTACGTGGAAGCCCAGGCACACTTCGACGACCGGGGGCCGGGTGCGGCGGGGCGGGCGATCGACGCGTTGCGTCAGGCCACCCAGGCCGGTACGGCGACGGCGTGGTTCGTCCGGCTCGGCAAGGTCCTCGGCGAACTCCGGGGTGAACAGGCCACCCGTATCGACGACCAGCCCTGGATGGCGTGGGACGAGTGGATCGGCGAAGCGGGACCGGGCGGAATCCGGCGTGCCGTGACCCGCTGTCGCACCGGACTGACCGGCACCCACGACGAACAGGCCGAAGCGCTCGTCCTGTTGGGGCGGATCGCGGGCGTGGCGGCGGAGCGTCCCAGCGGTCAGAGCGTCACCGACGCGGACTGGAAATGGCCCGGCTCGCGCAAGGTGGAACGTCGGCTGTGGGAGGTCAAGACCGGTGAGCCGGACGCGATTCCCCGTGACTGGGTCGACCAGGCCCTGGGCCAGGTGGCCGCGGTCCGGCCCTCCAACCGCCTTCATGTCCTCGGGTGCGTGCTCACCCACCTCACCGAGATCGAGGACGACGCCGCGCAGGCCGCACGGGACACGCTCGCCCTCGTCCACCGGGACGCCGTTCTGGCGCTCGCCGAAGTGCTCGGTGACCGGCTGCTGAGCTATGTGGACAGCAGCGGCGGAGGCACCGCCGCCGAACGCGGCGCGGCCCGCGAGAGCGTGGAACACCGGATGCCGCACGGCCCGTGGCTCGCCGAACTCTTCGGCCCGTCCAACGGACGGCTCGTCCGCCGGGACGATGTCCTGCGGAGGTTTCCCGGCTGAGCCCGTGACAGGGGATGAACAGGGTGAATTCACACGGCCGAGGGGCCGTTCGTATCGGCCGTGTGAACAACCACCGGGCCCGTGCACCGCTGAGACTCAGGGCTGGTCGGCCACGCGGTCCAGGTGCGGGAGGTGATGGTCGAAGCGTTCCCGCTTGGTCCGCAGGTAGGAAATGTTCTCCTCGTGCGGGGGTATCAGCAGCGGAACCTGTTCGGTGATTTTGATCCCGTGCCGCAGCAACGCCTCGCGCTTGAGCGGGTTGTTGGACAGCAGGCGTACGGATCGCACCCCGAGGTCGTGCAGGATGTCCGCCGCCACCTGGTAGTCCCGGGCATCGGCCGGGAAACCGAGCGCGAGATTCGCCTCGACCGTGTCCAGGCCGTCGGCCTGGAGTTTCATCGCCTGGAGTTTGGCCAGCAGTCCTATGCCGCGGCCCTCATGTCCCCGAAGATAGAGGAGAATTCCTCGCCCTTCGCTGGTGATGGCACCCAGCGCCGCGGTCAGTTGATCGCCGCAGTCGCAATGCCTCGACCCGAAGGCATCTCCGGTCAGACACTCCGAATGCACGCGGACAAGTGGATCGTCCCCCTTGATATCGCCATACACCAGGGCCATTTGTTCGTCCGCGCGAGTGCGGTCCAGGTAGCCGACAGCGAGAAAATCGCCGTGTACGGTGGCCAGTCGGAGATCCACCACTCGTTCGACAACCGATGGGCCGACAGTGCCGCCGGACATGCCATCACTTTCTGTCATGCTCAGATCTTATCGGGCGGATACCCGTCCGTGAGTGCGAAAAAGAAAATGGGGCATCAATCAGTGTCTCGGATCACCATGTTCGGCCACGGGGCACTCCATTGCCGCGTAACCTGATCTTCCGTCCGAGAACGAAAGGCTGAAGAGATGAGCAGCGCTGGAATACCATCGACGGCCTCCGGGCTCCTGCCGTTGGAGACCACCGTGGACGTGGGGGAACGGAGGGCCGAAGTCGCCGTCCTGCCCATCGGCAGTTTTGAGCAGCACGGAGCATTTCTCCCCCTGGTGACCGACACGGTCATCGCGTGTGCCATCGCCGGGGAGATCGCGGCCGCGTATCCGGTGCACCGGCTCCCGCCGGTGACGATCTCCTGCTCGCACGAGCACGCCGCCTGGCCGGGAACCGTCAGTATTTCCGCCGCGACCCTCTACGCCGTTGTGCGGGACATCGCCGAATCGCTCCGCCGGTCCGGTATCCATACGCTCGTTCTGATCAACGGGCACGGCGGAAACTACGTACTGCGCAACGTGGTTCAGGAGTCCGCCGGAAGCGGCACGAAGATGGCGCTTTTCCCGGGATCGGCCGACTGGGAAGCGGCGCGGAACAGAGCCGATGTGCGAACGCCGTCGCACAGCGACATGCACGCGGGGGAAGTGGAGACATCCATCCTGCTGCATTCCCATCCGGACCTGATCCGCCTCGGCTATGAGACCTCTGACCATCTCGCCGACGGACGGAAACATCTGCTCACTCTCGGTATGGAGGCATATACGGAATCCGGCGTCATCGGGTGCCCGTCAAAGGCGTCCGCCGGTAAGGGGAAAGAACTGCTGGCCGGTCTTGTCGAGTCCTTCGCCGAATATCTCTCGCTGCCGGACACCGAAGGGCCCTCGGCCGGGATGTCCGACGACGCGGCCCACACCTCTGGGAGGACCCGATGACCGGCCGCGCCGCCGAGCACCGGAATGACATGCTGGATGCCTCTCAGGCCTGGGAACTCCTGCGCACAATCCGGTCCGAGGCGGAGGCCGAGGCCGCCGGGCTGCTCCGTACCGGCGAAAGCGAAAGCGAAAGCGAAGGCCAGGGCCAAAGCCAGGGCCAGGGCCGAAGCGAAAGCCAAAGCGAAAGTGAAGGCGAAGGCGGCGGCGAAGGCGTGAGCGACGCGAACGGGAACGGGAACGCCGACGCGCAGAAGCACTCGCGCCAGTGGCAGGGGAAGCCGGGGAACATCTCGCCCGAGGCGGATGCCCTCCTCGACCGTTACCTGCCCCTCTGCCTGGCCGGCCCGCAGGTCACGTTCGCGCAGCTGGGGCAGAGCCTGGACGGCTTCATCGCGACCCGTACCGGCGACGCCGACTACGTCACGGGCGAGGAGGACCGCGGCCATCTGCACCGCCTGCGCGCGCTCGCCGACGCGGTGGTCGTCGGAGCCGGTACCGCCGTCGCCGACGACCCCAAACTCACCGTACGTGCCTGCTCGGGAGCGAACCCGGTGCGTGTCGTCCTGGATCCGCACGGCCGGGTGCCGCTGCGGCGCGGCGTGTTCACCGATGGGTCAGCTCCCACTCTGTGGGTGGTGGGCGCGGGCCACGAGAACGGGCGGGCAGTTCCGGACGGCGTCGACGTCCTGTCCCTGCCGGACGGCGACGCGTTCGCGCCTCGGAACCTGGTGCGAACGCTCGCGCGGCGCGGCCTGGGCCGGGTGCTGATCGAGGGCGGCGGCATCACCGTGTCGCGTTTCCTCCACGAGCGGGCGCTGCACCGGCTGTACGTCACCGTGGCACCGGTCCTGCTCGGCGACGGCATCCCGGGGATCCGCTTCGCCGGCCCGGAGCTGATGCGGGACGCGCTTCGCCCGCGCATACGACGCTCCGCGCTGGGCGAGGACACGCTCTTCGACCTCGACCTCGACCTCGACCTCGACCTCGACCTTGACCTCGGGCGTGACCTCGGGCGTGTCGCCGGCTTCGATCCGGGCTCCGGGGGCGGTCTTCGTACGACGCCGGGCGGCGAACCACTGGCCGACGAGCACGCCGATACCGGGCAGACTCGCGGCGAAGGCGAGCACTCCGTACACCACGGAGACGGTCAGACCCAGTGACGCGCCCAGCCCCGCCGCGCCGAACGCCCACGCGGTGACGCCTTCCCGGGGGCCCCAGCCGCCGATGTTCAGCGGCAGTGCCATGGCGAGCAGCGCGAGCAGCATCAGGGGCAACAGCTCGGCCGACGACGCTGTTGCCCCCGAGACCCGAGCGGCGAGCAGGAACATGGCGAGATGCCCCGCCAGCACCGCGACGGAGGAGAACACCACTCCCGGCCAGCTCCCGCGGGCGAGCAGCGCCAGGCGTGCTTCGGTCAGTTCGCCCCGGAGCGCGTGCAGGGCCCGGTGAACGCGGTGTGCCCGGTGGGCGGGGGCCTCCCGCGATACAGGACGTGCCGCACGGCGCCGCAGCCGTACGGCGGCCACGATCGCAAGAGCGCACGCCACGGCGAGGACCACCGCGAGGACCGCGGCGGCGCCCGGCACACCGAGGAGACGGTGCGCCCTCTCCACGCCCAGTGCCCCGGAGGGGTGGGCGAGCAGCACCGTCACACCGGCCACGACGAGGACCACCTGGCCCGCGGTGCGTTCGAGGACGACCGCGCGGACACCCCGGCCGATGTCGCCGACGTGCTGCCCGTGCCGTACGGCACGGTGCACATCGCCCAGGACGCTGCCGGGCAGCGCCGCGTTCAGGAACAGGGCGCGGTAGTACGAGGCGACGGCGGCGCCCAGCGGCAGCCGGATCCCCAGCTCGCGGGCCACCAGGCACCAGCGCCAGGCGCTGAGCACGGTGGTGAACAGGCCGATGCCGAGCGCGGCCAGCAGGGTGAGGCCGTCGATCCTGCCGAGCCCGTCCAGGAAGGCGCCGGTGCCCAGCCGCCAGAGCAGCACCGCGAGGAGCCCCGCTCCGGCGAGCATGCCGAGGCGGTTGCGGAGCGCGCGCGGGATCACGGGGCGTCCGCGTCGCTCCTGACCGTGCGGGAGCACCGGGTCCGCGCCGCGCCCGCCGGGGAGCACGGGGTCGCCTCCGTGCCCGCGGCGGAGCGCGGTGTCCTTTCCCGGGCCCTGTCCGGCGCGGAGCACGG
Source organism: Streptomyces sp. NPDC088116 (assembly GCF_044741745.1). Lineage (NCBI taxonomy): Bacteria > Bacillati > Actinomycetota > Actinomycetes > Kitasatosporales > Streptomycetaceae > Streptomyces > Streptomyces sp. NPDC088116. Next base: position 557,427 of record NZ_JBIUTF010000005.1, read on the forward strand.
AGTCGCGCCCGTGCCCGCGCGCCATCACCGGGTCTCTCCCGTGAGCCTGGGCAGCGCCAGCAGATCGCTGTGGTGCACCACAGCCCGCAACTCACCGGCCGCACAGGTCGCCAGACGGTGCGTCAGATATGCGTCGGCGAGCGGCGCGAGCTCCGGCCGCTGCTCCCGGGCCGCGCCCACCCAGCCGCGCAGCCACTGTGCCGTCAGTTCGGACTCGTCGGCGCCGAGCCGCCACGCGCTGGCGTACGTCCGTACGGTCCCGCCGTCCTGCCGGTTGAAGGTTTCCCGGGCCACCGTGATCGCGTCGGGCCCGAGCAGGCCGCGGCCGTGATCGACGCGGCGCTGGTGGGCGTTGAAGGCTCGGCCGATCTCGGCGTCCAGCGGGTCGGCCGGGGTGAGTTCGACCAGTCCCGCCACGGAGAGCGTCAGCAGCGCCGGACAGCCGGCCCCCGCGCAGGCCGCGGCGAGACTCTCCACCTCGTCCCGGGTGAGCAGATCCAGCAGCGCGGAGGCGGTCACCAGCGAGGTGCCCGCGAGGTCGGCGGCGGTCAGAGCGGCGATGTCGCCCTGCTCCGTCGTGACGGTGACGGGGCTGCCGTCGGCCGCCGCACGGGGCATGCGCGCGACGGCCCGGTCGAGGAGATCGGGGTCGCGGTCGTGCAGGATCCAGTGCTGGGGGCCGTTCAGCCGGGGGGCGAGCCAGCGGCCCATGGAACCGGTGCCGCAGCCGAGATCACGGATCACCAACTCGCCCGGTGTGTCCATGAGTTCCGTCGCCGGACCCGCCTTCTGGCCGGACGGCTCCGCCTCCGTACGCCCTTCCGGACCGGGCACCGGTACCGGGCCGGGACGGCGCGAGTCCCTGCGGTGGCGCGCGGCCGGAGCGGCCAGGTGGTCCCGCAGCGGGTCGAGGAAGTCACGTGCGCGGGCGGCGGCGTCGGCGCCCTCGCGCAGCTCCAGCCACTCAGGGGTGTAGCGAGTCTCGTCGGTCGTGTTCACGCGGTCCTCCGGGGTTCTTGCCGGAGCTGTTCCAGCGCGTCGGCCAGGCTCCGTGATGTTGTATCCCAGCCGGTCAGAGCGGTACGCCGGTGGAGCGCCGCCGCCTTCGACCGACGGCGTACGCCGGGTTCACCCAGCCAGCGGCGCAAGGCCGCCGTGAGAGCCGCCGGGGCCTGTTCCGGGGCGTCCGCCGGTTCCGGTGTCCGTTCCGGCGACGGGTTCTCCAGTGGTCTTTCCTGTGGTGTCTCCGGCGCTGTCTCCTGTGGTGTCTCCTGCGCTGTCTCCTGCGGTACGAGGATGCCCGGCACGGTGCCGTCGGGCGCGTGCCCGACCGCCTCGGGGAGTCCGCCCACGGCCGTCGCCAGTACGGGAACGCCGCGCGCGAGCGCCTCGGTCACGGCCATGCCGTACGTCTCGGCGTACGAGGCGAGCACCAGGAGGTCGGCGGCGGCATAGCTCGCCTCCAGCTCCGGGCCGGTACGCGGGCCGACGAGACGCACCCGGTCGCCGAGGCCCGACGCCTCGATCAACTCCCGTACCCGGGCGACATGGCCGGGGTCCTGGCCCAGGCCGCCGACGCAGACACAGGTCCAGGGCAGGTCGGAGAGGGCGGCGAGGGCCCGCACCAGCCGGTGGTGTCCCTTGCGCGGGGTCACCGAGGCGACGCACAGCAGGCGCGGGGCGTTGCCGGTGCCGGGCGCCGTACCGTCCGCCGTACCGGACGCCAGGGGTGCGATGTCGGCTCCGGGGGCGGCGACATGGACCCGGCCGGGGTCGAGCCCGTGGTGGTCCACGAGTCTGCGCGCCGCCCAGTGACTGGTGGCCACGACCACCGAAACGGCCCGCAGGGTCCTGCGTTCACCGGCGTGCAACTCCGCCGCCAGGGCGGGGCCGAGGCCCGTTTCGTCGGCCAGCGGCAGGTGCACCAGCACCGCCAGGCGCAGCCGCCCGGCCTCGGGTACGACGATGTCCGGGGCGGCGCAGGCGATGAGGCCGTCGAGGAGGAGGACGCTGCCGTCGGCCGACTCCGCGAGCAGCCGGGCCAGTGAGGCGCGGTCGGCCGTTCCGGGCTGTGGCCAGCTGCCCGGAACGGTGTGTTCGTGGACCTGCCAGCCGACGTGCGGCAGTTCCTCGCACACCCGCCGGTCGTAGATGTTGCCGCCGCTCGGCGCGGCCGGATCGTCGATGCCGCCGGGCAGTACCGCGTGCACTTCCCGTACGGCAGGTACTTCCTGTACGGCAGGTACTTCCCGTACGGCAGGCACTTCCCGTACGGGAGGTACCTCCCGTACGGCAGGCACCTCCCGTACGGCAGGCACCTCCCGTACGGCAGACACCTCCTGTACGCCAGGCACCCCTCGTACAGCACCTACCGCCCCATCGGACGTCGTAGTGGCGGCGGTGTGGCTCACAGGGTCCGCTCGTAACTCGCCCATGCGATATGCGATTCGTGCAGGGTGACCGTGATGCCGGTCAGGCCCCGGGCGCCCTCGCCCAGAGCGCCCGCCTCCACCCGGTCGGCGAGGCGGTCGGCGATGACCTTGGCCAGGAACTCCGTAGAGGTGTTGATACCGGCGAACTCGGGTTCGTCGTCGAGATTGCGATAGCTGAACTTGCCCACCACCTCACCCAGTTCACGGGTGGCGAGTCCGATGTCGACGACGATGTTGTCGGCGTCCAACTCGGGCCGGCGGAAGGTGGCGTCCACGAGGAACGTCGCTCCGTGCAGGCGCTGCGCCGGTCCGAAGACCTCTCCACGGAAGCTGTGCGCGATCATGAGGTGCTCGCGGACGGTGACGCTGAACAACGGATGTCCCTCCAGGTCTGACGAGTCCGGCCCGCTGCCGGGCCGTAGACGAGTACGGGCGGAGCCCGTCGCTTGTTCACGTGCTCGCTTGTTCACGTGCTCGCTTGTTCACGTGCTCGACGTCCGGGCCGTGAGGCTCAGGCGGAACCCTTGGCCGGGACGTCGTCGTACAGGACGCGGTGGCACAGCCCGGGAAGGTCACCGGCGGCGATCCTGGGCAGCTCGCGTGGCAGTTCCTCGAAGGCGCATTCGCCGGTGATCAACGCGTCGAAGGCGGGGTCAGCGAGCAGATCGAGCGAGAGCGCGAGCCGGTCGGCGAAGGTCCGGCCGGCGCGCCGGGCGGCCGATACGGCTCCCACCTGGCTGGCGCGCAGGACCAGGCGGCGGGAGTGGAAGGCCTCGCCGAGCGGCAGACTGATCCGCCGGTCGCCGTACCAGCTCAGTTCCAGGACCGTCCCCTCCGGAGCGAGGAGTTCCAGCGAGCGCTCCAGTCCTTTTTCGGTGGCGCTGGCGTGGACGACGAGGTCGCAGTCGCCCAGGGCGTCCCCGGGAAGCGCGAAGTCGACGCCCAGTTTCCGGGCGATGGCGGCTCGGCCGGGCTCGGAGTCGACCAACTGGACCCGTACGGACGGGTACTTGGCGAGGACGGCGGCGACCGAGCAGCCGATCATGCCGGCTCCGACGACGGCGATCCGGTCACCGATCAGCGGCGCGGCGTCCCATACGGCGTTCACCGCGGTCTCCACGGTCCCCGCCAGCACGGCCCGCCCGGCGGGGACACCGTCCGGCACCGGGGTCACGGCGCTCGCCGGGACGACGTACCGGCTCTGGTGCGGGTAGAGGCAGAAGACCGTACGGCCGAGGAGGTGGCGCGGCCCTTCCTCGACGAGGCCGACGTTGAGATAGCCGTACTTGACGGGCCCGGGGAACTCGCCGTCCTGGAACGGCGCCCGCATCGCGGTGTGCTGGCTTTCCGGCACGCCTCCCCGGAAGACCAGCGTCTCCGTCCCACGGCTCACACCGGAACACAACGCGCGCACGACGACGTCGTCGTCACCTGGCGCGGGCAGGGAAACGTCCCGTATCTCGCCGTGTCCGGGTGAGCGGAGCCAGAATGCGCGGGCGACGCGCTCCATGAAGGTCCTCCTGAACGCTGGGGCGACGGCTCACGTAGTTGCTGGGTACGAGGCCGCGATCACCGTACGCGGCACGCATCGACTCAGCTAGACAGCCGGGGTGAACCGTGAGCCTGTACGAGTACGAGTACGTGTACGAGATCACGGCGGGGGTGCGCGAGAGCAGGGCGGGCAGACGCGGGAGCACCGCGAAACGGCGCGGGACCACCGTGAATCGGCGCGGGAACCCCGCGAATCGAGGCGAGACCCGAGGCGCTCCTGGCCCCTCCGAACCTTCCGAGCCTTCCGATACTTCAGGCACCTACGCGACAACGGCGCTGAGGTGGGAGACGGCGGCGGGACTGGGCGCTCAGTGGCTCCTGCTGCTTCTGCTCAGCACGGAGACCGGTCTGGGGCCCGCGGGATGGCTGACGGGGGCGGTGGTCGGGATCGCCATGTGGGCCGTACTCACCCGCGCCCTCCACCGCTCGTGGGCCCGCCCCTTCGGCCCGGCCAATCACGTCACACTGGCCCGTGCGACGCTCGTCGGCGGCGTGGCCGCGCTGGTCGCGGACTCCTTCGTGAACCCGCCGCGCATCCCGGCCCTGGTCGCCCTCACCACGGTGGCGCTGATCCTCGACGCGGTCGACGGCCAGGTCGCCCGCCGCACCGGGACGATGTCCGAACTGGGGGCGCGTTTCGACATGGAGGTCGACGCGTTCCTCATCCTCGTGCTGAGTGTCTTCGTCGCCGCGTCGCTGGGCACGTGGGTGCTGCTGATCGGCGCCATGAGGTACGCGTTCGTCGCGGCGGCCCGCGTACTGCCCTGGCTGAACGGCTCACTGCCGCCGAGCATGGCCCGCAAGACGGTGGCGGCGCTGCAAGGGATCGTCCTTCTCACGGCGTCCGCGGGAATCCTTCCGCCCGTGACCGAAATGGCGATGGTCCTCGCGGCACTCGCGCTGCTGATCTGGTCCTTCGCGCGGGACATCGGGTGGCTGTGGGACGTCGAGATGAGTGACGGCGGCATCGCGGTGACGCGGGGCGCGACGCACGAGAGCGTCTGAGCCACTCGCCCGCCCACGCCCGTCGCAGTACGGACCACGCCCAGCTGTACGGAATCCCCGAATCCCGCATCCCCGAATTCCGATCCCGGATCCCCAGATCCCGGATCCACGAATCCCCGGAGACAGCGCCGTTGCCATTGCAGCGGCCTGCCTCGCTCCCACTCGCCGAAGCTGAGCGGGAACGAGGTAGGCCGCCGGCCTCAGCACCGGGCGCTGTTGCCCACCCCCGTGGGGCAGCGGCGCCCAGCGCCTGTGGAACCGGGCGCTGTTGAGGAACGGCCGTGAGGCGCGTCCGCCAGCGTGGTCGATCCTGGACTTAAGCTCGGCATAAGTCAACTATTGTTGATTGAAAGATAAACCATACCGGTCGGTTCCGTCACCCTTGCGTCTTTTGTCCGGAATATTCACAACGATCGTGTGAATCGGCACGTTGGCGTAAGCCCCGCTGAAGGGCGAAGAGTTCTATGATCCGGCCCATGGCCACCGATTCTCCACACTCAGAAGCGTCGGCTCATCCACCTGGCGAAGGTGAGGAGCTGACGGACTCCGCGGACTCCGCGGACTTCGCGGCCCGCTTCCGGCGTGTGATCTCGGTGATCTACCCGAAGGACTTGGGCCGTCCCTGGCGCGACTCGGAGATCGCCGAAGGTACCGGTCTGAGCGGCACCTATATCGGCAACCTCCGCAAGGGCTCGCAGAAGCCCAGTCTGGAGAACGCGGTCAAGATCGCAAAGTTCTTCGGCATTCCGCTGGACTACTTCAGCGACACTGCCACCGCGCAGGCCGTCGAGCGGGACCTGCGGAAGATCGAGGCGCTGCGGGACGCCCGGGTGGAGCGCATCGCGATGCGGGCGGCCGGTCTGCCCCCCGAAATGCAGGACGCCGCCCTTACTGTTGTGGAACAACTGCGAAAGGCGGTCGGACTGCCCGACGGCCGCCCCGAGACGTGACCGACTACCAGCAGACGCCGTTGGGGCACTGGCGGCTGGTTGATGGGGATGACGTGCGAGATCTTGGACGTACCCGCCGGCGGATGCGGGCCATGGTCAGAGAGCTGGACCTGCCGCGGATGAGCACGGTCGAGGAGTTGTGCGCGGCGGTCGCCGAGCGGACCGGCCGTCCCGTACGGCTGGTGCCGCGGCGCATGCGGGTCGGTGAGCCGTCGGGATTCGTCGAACGCCTCGTGGACGCCGACGTCGTCCACTTCGAGCAGGAGACCTCGGGACTGCACCAGGCGCACATCATCTGCCATGAGTTCGCGCACCTCCTGTGCGGGCACCTCGGCGAGGCCCCGACCGAGGACGAGGAGGCGGCCCAGGTGGAATTGCCCACCATCGACGCCGACATGCTCCGACTGGTCCTCGGGCGCTCCCACTACGATGGCGCGGCGGAAGAGGAAGCGGAGATCCTGGGGGCCGAGTTGACGCGCACCCTGGTACTCGCGCCCGGGGCCGGGACCACGTCCCAACTGGCACCCGCGCTGGAACACCGTAAAGGGCAGCATGTCTGAGACGCGCGGCGGGCGGCAGCCGGAGATATGTGAAGGACGGCATGTCTGAGATACCCGACACGCCGTACAACATCGTCTATCTCGGCATCGGCACGGCGTCCTGGATCGTGGCCGGCCTCAAGATCCGGGCGTGGCGCCGGGATCCGTCCCACGGCCTGCTCGTCGTCGCCCTGACGATCGCCGCCCCCGCGACCTCGTTCGTGGTGGCGGCCCCGGTGCTGTACCGGCTGATCGACCGGCTCGCGAACCGCGGCAACCTCTCGACCCTGCTGGTCTACCTGGGCATTACGGGTTTCTCCGCCGCCGCCGTGGTGCTGGCCCGGATGTGGACCCCGCCGAAGGAACGCTCCAACTCGCAGGTGTGGGAAGCGGCCACCGAGGCCACCTGGCGTGAGCTGCGGCGGCGCCTGGCGGTGTTCGCCGTCCTGGTCCCGGTGATGATCGCCCTGTTCTTCACGGGGGGAGCCGACAGCCCGGAGACGCCTCTCACGTTCGACACCACCTTCGCGACGATTCCGCAGATCGCGGTGTTCCTGGTCCTCTACCAGGCGCTGTTCGGCTTCGCGCTGATCGACATCAGCCGGGTCTGCTTCGGCCACGCCTCCCGGCTGCCGCACGGGTGGCTGCGCCGGGGCATCCGGCTGATCGCCCTCGGCGGGATCGTCGCCTGCGGCTACGTGGTGTGCAAGCTCGTCGCGATCGGTACGGCCTTCGCCCGGGTCACCGGGACGGAGTGGCTGAGTACCGCCCTGGGCCCCGCGTTCGCCGCGCTCGGAGCCATGTTGATCACGGCCGGTTTCGCCGGACCGGCCGTCGCCGCCTGGACCCGCCGGCGACGCGACTACCAGGCCCTGCGCCCCCTGTGGGACCTGGTGTACCGGGCGGACCAGCGCCTGGCGCTGGAAGCGCCGCCGTCGGCCTGGACCGAACGGCTGGCGTTCCGGGACCTGGAGTGGCGTACCGCCCGGCGTGGACTGGAGATCCGCGACGGCCAGCTGACACTCCGCCCGTGGGTCGATCCCACGGTCGTCACCGCCGCCACCCGGGTCGCCGGGCGGGCGGGCCTGGACGACGGGGACCGGGCGGCACTGATCGTGGCCGCCGCGCTGCGCTTCGCCGTCGAGGCGCTGAACACCGGAACCCCGCCGCGCCCCCGCGAGGACCAGGCCCCGCTGCCCGGCCTGGACGCGGAACCGGCGGAGGAACGGGCACACCTGGTGCGGGCCGCGCACTACCTGTACGCGCCCCTGACCGGCGAGGCTCTGGCCGCCGCCACGGCGACGGGGTGAACGCCGGGATGAGTGACGCACAGAGTGGGAGCGGCGCCCGCGAAGCGAACGGTGAGCACGGTGTGAGCGGTATGTACGACGCACAGGGCGCCCCCAGGGCGTACGACCCACAGGGCGCCCCCAGGGCGTACGACCCACAGGGCGCCTTTGCCCGCCTCGTACTGGAGACGATGCCGGAGGAGTCCCGGGTCGGACTCACCCTGGGCTTCGTGCGGACCTTCGGCATTCCGGAGATCGCCCAAGTGCTGGACTCCACCGGCCGGATGACCAACGAGCCGCGCGGCAGGGCCAAGGCGACCGGGGTGGCCATGTTCGGCCTGATCGGACAGGGGCTGGAGAGCGCCGAGGGCCGGCGGATCGTCGAGAGCCTGCGCCGGATCCACGACCGCCCCGACATCACGCCCGAGCTGATGCGCTACGTGCTGGCCTGTTTCACCGTGTGCCCGCTGCGGTTCATCGACCGCCACGGGTACCGGCCGGTCACGGCCGAGGAACGGGACGCGGCGTACACCTTCCACCTGAGCCTGTCGGACGCCCTCGGCCTGCCGGATTCCGAGGACGGCCAACTGGACGGCGTGGAACGCTGGATGAGCGACTACGAGAGCCGTCGCTTCGCCCCCAGCGAGGCGGGCCGTACGCTCTGGGCCGCCACCAGCAGAGGCCTCCTGGCCGCCCGCCTCCCCGCTCCCCTGGCCGGCCTCGCCCCAGCGGTGGCCGCGTCGCTCCTGGACGAGCCGCTGCGCACGGCCCTGGACGTACGCCGCCCACCCGCACCCGTTCGCGCCCTGGTGACCTACGCACTACGGGCACGGGCACGCTCCCGGCGTGCTGCTTCCTGAGGCCGGTCACACGCGGCTGTGGACAACGACCTGGCCGTCCCCGCGGGCCGCGGCCCCGCCGTCCACGGGGCGGCGCTCGACCTCTGACGTCCTCCGCATCGGCGAAATGGCCGAAAATGATGGCAACTTCCTCGGAACATACCGAATGGGGCAACCGGGGACGGAGAGGATGAGTCCTTGCCCGTGAAGCTGCCACCGGGGGAGGTGGCACGGGGGAGTCAACGGGGGTTGGATCGTGTCCGACATCATCAGTGCGCCTGCCTCGCAGGCGCACAACCACAGCACCGACAGCACCGGCACAGACGGAACCGACAGCACTGGTATCGACAGCACCGGAACCGACAGCACTGGTACCGACAGTACGGTCGGCAGGGAGCCGGAAGCGGGCGGTCTGACGCCCTACCTGGACCCGCTGCGGGTGCCCGAGACGCTGTGTCCGGGCAGCGGGCCGGAGAAGGTCGAGCTGAAGTCGACCTGGGTACGGCTGCATTCGCAGATGGCGCCCACTCATGTCTGGGCCTACAACGGGCAGTTCCCGGGGCCCACGATCGACGTGCGCAGCGGGCAGCGGGTCCGGATCGACTGGCACAACCGCATCAGGAGCGGCCCGTACCCGGTCGCGGCGGGCGAGGCACCGGCCGTCAACGGCGCCCCGGCGCCCAGCGCTCAGCCCGGCCGCGGCGAGGGGTTCGTGGAGATCAAGGAGGTGGCCGACCTCCCCGCCTGGTCCGTGACGCATCTGCACGGCGCGGAGACCGGTGGCGGCAACGACGGCTGGGCGGAGAACGCGGTCGCGTACAAGGACACCCAGCTCTCGGAGTACCCGAACAACCAGCCGGCCACCACGCTCTGGTACCACGACCACGCCATGAACATCACCCGGTGGAATGTCTACGCCGGCCTGGTCGGGATGTACGTGATCCGTGACGAGGAAGAGGCCGCACTGCACCTGCCGGGCGGTACGTACGAGGTCCCGCTGATCCTGTCCGACCGTAACTTCGAGACCGACGGCCGGGGTCGGCCGACCGGAGAGCTGCTGCACAAGGTGCGCAGGGCTTCGGCCGTGCCGGACAAGGAGACGGGGAAGTTCGTCGCCCTCCCGTTCAGCGGCCCGTACACCCTGGTCAACGGCGTGGTGTGGCCGCACTTCGACGTGGAGGCCCGCTGGTACCGCTTCCGGCTGCTCAACGCCTCCAACGCGCGGATCTACAACCTCGCCCTGGTCGACGAGAACAACCGGCCGGTGAGGGGAGTGGTCCAGCAGATCGGCTCCGACGGCGGCCTGCTGCCGCGACCGGTCGCGGTGGAGTACGACGAGACGGCCCTGCGGGGGCTCTCCGTCGCTCCGGCCGAGCGTATGGACCTGCTCCTGGACTTCCGCGCACTGCGCGGGAAGAGGCTGCGGCTGGTCAATGTGGGAGGACAGCCGGCGGGTACGCCCGACCCGGCGCGTGACGTGCTGTTCCCGCAGGTCATGGAGTTCCGCGTGGCGGACCGCCCGGTCACCGACCGGTTCGTGCTGCCCGGCGTCATCTCCTCGTCCTTCCGCCGCCTGACCCACGAGACGCCGCACGGCCACCGTCTTGTCGTACTCGCCCCGCCCGGTACGAAGGGCGGTGGCGGCCACCCGGAGATCTGGGAGATGACGGAGGTCACCGACGGTTCCGCGCGGCCGGGGCAGGACGGTGTCATCGCGGTCACGGGCCAGGGGGAACAGACCCCGAAGATCTACCGCCGGATCGCCCGGACCTTCGACGACACACTCGGGTTCAAGGTCGCCCACGGCGACTACGAGTTGTGGAGCTTCCTCAACCTCTCGGGCCCCACACACCCGATGCACATCCACCTGAGCGAGTTCCAGGTACTGGCACGCGAGGTGTACGACGCCTCCGGCTTCGACCCCGCGGGCGCGACGACCACCATCCCGGTGACCTACACCGGATCGACCGCCGTACCCGTGAACGAGCAGGGCTGGAAGGACGTTTTCCAGGTACGGCGCAACGAGATGGTCAAGGTGATGGGGCAGTTCACCGGTGCGCACGGGCGGTTCATGTACCACTGCCACCTGCTGGAGCACGAGGACATGGGCATGATGCGGCCCTTCGTCGTGATGCCCCCGGAGGTCCTGGTCTTCGACCACCACCAGGCGGGTCACGGCGGCCACTGAGCGCGGCGCTTGCGGTGGAAGTTCCTGGAACCGGCAGCCCGCTGGTTCCAGGAACTTCCACCGGTCCTCAGCTCTCGTCCTCAGTCCTCGGCGAGCACCACGACCGTGTCGCCCTCGTTCAAGGTCAGCGGCGCGCTCTTGCAGGGGTTGAGGTACACGCCGTAGAGCGGCGGCTCGTCGCTCTGCTGTGCCAGCCGGTAGCCGATGGCCGTCTCGCCGCGCTGCCGGGCGGACTCGATCACGGTGGCGAAGTTCGCCTCGGCGCCCGGAACGACATAGCCCGGGGCCGGCTTGAGGTAGATCTCCGATCCCCTGGGGTCGAAGAGGTCGGCGAACACCGCGTACAGGTGGCGGTTCTCGGTGAGTTGAGTGAGCAGGAGGCTGATCACCTTGGTGCTGACGATGAAGTCGTCGGCCTTGGTGACCTGGGCGACCTCACGGTTGGCGTCGTCGTTCATCTCGGTGACGATCGAGTACGGGTCGCCGAGCTGGATCTCGATGTCGCGCAGGTGGAGGAGGGTGACCAGGGTGCGGTCGTCGGCCCGGCCGGGGTCGATCGAGTCGTCCGTCAGTACCACGATCTGGCGGTAACTCCCCAGGTCCAGCGACTCCAGCGACGGACGCCGGACGGGGTCGCACTGCTTGAAGCCGACCGTCAGGTTGTCCAGTCGCCCGCTCACATCCTCCCGAGGCCGGCCCGGGGCGGCGACGTCCACCACGGAACCCGGTTTCACCAGACGGTCGAGCAGCGAAATGATCTTCGCGGCACGCTGGTTCCAGCCGATCATCAGGGTCCGGTCCGGCACCGGTGAACAGATGTCGCCCGCCGTGATCGCCGACCGTACGACCGTGGCCCGTGGGTTCGCCGCCTTGATGAGCAGATCGTCCTCCGCGACCATCAGCAGCCGGTCCCCGCGGCCGATGACGGTGTCCATCGGGGGATTGACCAGTATCCCGCCGTCCTCGCGGTGCAGGCCGATGGGTACGCCGAGCTCGAAGGCGCTCAGCGATTCCCCGTAGCCGGAACCGGCCAGTGCCGGCTCGGCCCAGGAGTAGATCTCGTTGCCCATGAAGCTGAGCAGTTCGTTGAAGACGGTGGACAGGCCGGACTGCCGGTGGGATTGCACGATCAGCCGTACGGCGATGTCGTCGACATCGATCACCAGGGTGTTCTCGCCCGCGGCCAGCCGGGCGGCCGCCAGGTTCGCGGAGCTCTGCACGGCGGCCACCACATTGGGCCGGGTCCCCCGCCACGTACGGCTGTTCAGCAGCAACAGCACCTTGATGACATCTATGTCGCTGTCGTCCCCGACGGGCGGCAGAACCATGATCGCCTTGGCCGTGTCCGGACTCACCAGCTCCAGGTCACCGCGTTGCAGCGGACTGCCGGAGCGGCATATCACCCGCGTCTTCCCCGGGTCCGGGATCCGCCGCCGGATCTCGTCGTCCATCCTGGCCTTGTCCCGGTCGGCGAGGATCACCACGCAGGAGCGCCGTTCGCTCTGATTGGCCTCCACCAGCTCCGCGATCACGGTGAAAATCTGATCCGACCAGCCCAGCACGATGGTGTGCCCGTGCTCGATCAGCCGCGACTTGCCCTTGCGCAGCTCCTGGATACGGATCTCCAGGCCGGTCGTCAGCACACCGATCAGCGCGCTGACGATGAAGATCCCGCCGATGGTCACCGTCAGCATGAGGATCAGGAACAGCGGCTGCCCGGTGTCCCCGCCCATCGTGCCCGGGTCGAGCGTGCGCAGCAGAGCCATCCAGATGACGCCGGACCAGCCGCCGTTCGCCACCGTGTCCTTGTCGGCGAAGACGACCACCGCGCAGGAGACCAGAGTGATCAACGCCAACGAGGCCAGCCCGAGCCAGCCGATCAGCGCGGGGGTGCCACGGTCCATCGTCCCGTCGAACCAGTACCGCACTCGCTCCCGCGGCGATTTACGCATGCCCACAACCTCCGTAGCTCCTTCCCTGCCGCCGGCCTCAACGGAACTGTCCCCACTGCCGGTCTCAACAGGACTGTGTGGGCGGCGTTTTACTCCTGGAGGGTGTCGTCCGGGCGCCCTGCGGCGCCAATCGGAGCGCCGCCCGGCCCGCCGACACGGGCTACCGGAAGGTGTCAGCCCCTCGGGGGTGTAAGTGCCTTTGTGCCAGACTCTGTTCGCGCAGGCAGTCGGCGAACGTGTGTGTTTTTACGGGGGGTTGGGGCTGTGGCTGTCACGGTGCCGGATTGGGCTGACACGCTGCTGGACGTGATCGGTGTGTCGTGGCCGAACGTGGATGAGGACGCGTATCGGGACATGGCGGATGCTCTGCGGGAGTTCGCGGAGGATCTGGAGGATGACGGTCAGCTGGCGAACAATCATGTGCAGCGCTTGTTGTCGTCGGGTCATGGTGAGGCACTCGATGCGCTGAACGGGCATTGGGGGAAGGTCAAGGACAAGCACATCAAGGACATCGCGTCGGCGGCGCGGACGATCGCGGGTGCGTTGGACACGGCGGCTGTGGCGATCGAGGCCATGAAGGGTGCGGCGCTGGTCCAGCTGGGGTATCTGGCGGGCGAGGTGGGGGTCTCGCTGGCGTTGATTCCGGTGACCGGTGGTCTGTCGGCGCTGCTGGGGGCGGGGGCGATCCGGGCGACGCAGGAGGTCGTCAAGCGGCTGATCAAGGAGGGGGCGGAGGAGGCGGTCGGCTATATCGTCTCGGCGATGACCGAGCCGGCGGTGGCGGCTCTGGAGAATCTCGCCGCTGATCTCGTGGTGCAACTCGGTGCTACGGCGATGGGGTTGCAGGGTGGTGTGGACCTGGATCAGGCGAAGAAGGCGGGCGCGGAGGGGTTCAAGGAGGGTGTGCAGGGGTCGAAGGACGCCATGAACCTCGCGTCGGCGGGCGGCGGTGGCGGAAACGGCGGTGGCGGTGGCGGGACGGGCGGGCCCGGCAAGGGTTTCCATATCGAGCATGCCGAGCACGATTTCGCGGGCACGATGCTCAATGGCGTCAGTGTGGGCATGCACGGCAAGACGACGGGCAAGTTGTCGAAGGCGAAGACGGCGCATGGTCGTACGCGTGGTCGTGACTCCATAGCCGAGGTCATCGATCCGGTGGCGGACAAGGCGATGGACGCGCTGGAGAAGGCCGTCAAGACGATGGGCGACCACGTCGGCACGACCCTGCCCAAGACCGTCAAGCAGATATCCAAGGACCACAAGAACAACGACGACGACATCCGCGCCCGCCTCGCCAAGGAACGCGGCAAGGACGGCGACGGCGGTGGGCGTGGTGGCAACGGAAGCGGTGGCAACGGAAGCGGTGGCAACGGAAGCGGTGGCAACGGAGGAGGCGGCCATAACGGTGACCCCGGCCGTCGCCCCATGGAACCGCAACCCTCCTGGCACGGTCGCAGCGCGGGAAGGATGCGCCACCACCGGCGCGACGCTCTCCACGTCGATCATTTGGATGACCAGGCGCGGCGGCGTCTTCTGGAGTCGGAGGCACGAGCCCTGGCCGACGACACTCAGAAGGCCAAGGGATCGGTGGTCGAGGGCAAGGACGGGATGAAATCGGGCTGCGCGGGAGCCCTCATCCACGACGGTGTTCTCACCACGCATACGAGTACCCAAGCGCGCCACGGACAGAAGAAGCCGGAGGCCCACCCGGTCGTCCAGGACGTCTATGACGACATCGCGGCACGCGGCGAGGCCGGCGAGATCCTGGTCGGACGCGGACACGGTAAATGTGCGGAAGTAGCATTGGTGTCCGACCGGTTGCATCAGCTGGAGGCCTCGGGCGTAAAAGTGTCGACACTCGAGGACGCCAAGAAGGCTCTGTCTGGAAGTGTTATCCACACGGTCGTGGTGGGCGATCAATTCGGCAGCGAGGGGGCGAAGATGGGTCATGGCGACTACTTCCCTCCATGCGACAGTTGCACTCACGCCCTCCCGGCGCTCGGTGTATCACCGCACCGGTGAAGTCCGACTTGCGAGTGCGTCCGCAAGCCGGTCCGCAGCCCGTTTACCGTCCGTTCGAAGACAGTTCGCAATGTCAGCAGTCCGTCCGTAGTTCACTCGGGAAAGAGATGAGGAACATGAGATCGCCCGCCCCCGCGGAAGACGTGGATCGCTGGCTCCGGGCCGGTGGATGGTTCCCCGGCCGTGAGGACGCCGCCGAGGCGGACCGGCTTGTCCAGTGGAGGGTGGACAACTCCGCACTTCAGGGCTTTCCGCTGGTGCCGTGGGACGCGGCAGTCCATTTCGTCCGCTCCTACGCCTCGCTGGATTTTCCCGTACCCAAATCCAGGGACAGGGTATTTCGGGCGGATCCGTCGTTCGGATACGAGGGTGATGCGGAAGATATCTCCGAGCTCGCCGACAATCTGGGCCGTCGGCTCTTTCCTGTGGGATATGAAGCCGGGGAGAACGGAATTGTACTGATGGACGATTCGGGTCGTTTCTTCTACCTCCATCACACCGGCCCGTACTTCCTCGGAGCGAACGAGTCGCAGGCACTGTCCAGTCTTATGACGGGCGACCAGGACGATGCGGAGGATTACTTTGTCTGAGCTCGTTCCAGGTGTCGCCGCCTCCCTTCTCGTCCAGGGAAAGGTGCTCAGCCACACCAACCTCGCCGGTGACGAACGCCCTCATCTCCACCCCGCCGTCGATGGATTCCTCGTCGGCCTCCCCGTCGAGCAGCGCGAGCCGTACATCGGTTACTGCGCCGAATCCGCACTGGTCTCCGACCAGATGTGGGCGCTGGACCAGCAGCGCACCGACGGCCGGCCGACGACGCTCGACGAGGCGGTGCCGCACTTCCTGGGTGCCGCACTGGTCGCCAAGAAGATCCGGTCGCACGGGGACCCCGAGCACGGCACGCCCGCGCCTGTGTGCCGTTCGTGCTCGGCCCTCCTCGACCGGCTCGGCATCGACATCCTCGGCGCATGACGGCCGGTCTCACGGTGCTCACCGATGCCGGCTGGCACGAGGGGCGTGACGCCGGGAACGCCGCCATGCTCAGGATCCTCGAGGCGGCGGCAGTGTCCGAGCCCCTGATCGAGGGCGCGCGGTGGGAGCTCTTTCCCGCCGCGGAACGGGCGGTGCGGGAGTTCCACGGCCTCAGTGTCCGCCCGCGCGGCCCGGGGCGCGACGTCGCCGGCACCGGATGTGTCGTGGACCCGGTGGAGGCACGCCACGCTCTGCGGACGTTCGCCAGGCTGGGCGAGACGATCGGATCGCGCCTCTTCCCTCTCGGGCGCACGGACGCGGACGGCCTGCTCGCCGTGGACGAGGAGGGCAGGCTGCTCGGGGTCGACCACGGTGGCGCCTGGCTGCTGGGCGATTCCGTGGCGGCCGGACTGGTCGCGCTCGCCGAGGGACGGCAGCCCCGCAGGATCGAACGCCGCACCTGGAGCTGGTCATTCGACGGGATGGGCCACGACCGGGCGGCGGCTGTGGGAGAAGCCGTCAAGGCAGTCATGGTCGCCATTTACGTACTGCACAACAATGGGGTGTTCAGCGCGCGCAAGGTGAGACTGCGGGTCACCACACTCCGCGGTGTCGGTGCGCTCGTGTTCGACCGTACGTACCGGCTGCGCGGGGACTCCCTGGAGAGCGGCGCCGGGCTCTTGACGGAGGAGATGGAGCGGGCCATGGCCGAACAGGGAGTGACCGCCCAGGGTGCTGAACTTCTGTTTTCCCTCCCCGTGCCGCGCGAGACACGGGGTCCCCTGACGACGGTCGACTGTTCCGTCACGCTGGGCAGTTCACCCACGGCCGACACGGCCGTACTGACCCTGGCCGCCGGGGCAGGCGCGTCCGTCGGCCGGCCGGCGCACGCCCTTGCCCTGTGCGCCGCGGAACTTGGCCGGTACGCCGACCGGTGGTCCGCCGGGCACGGGACGCCCCCGGCGACGCTCTGAAGGCTCGGCTCAGGCGGAAGTGGCGGAAGGCGGGTCCCTCCCAGCCCGACATGGTGGCGTCATCGCGACACCGCCGCCGCCTCCGCGCTCGCTACGATCGTCGGCGTGGGCGCGAACATTCTGGTTGCCGAAGACGATGTGAAGCAGGCCGAGTTGGTGCGCCGCTATCTGGAGCACGAGGGGCATACGGTCACGGTCGTCGAGGACGGCCGCGCGGCTCTTGAGGCGGTTCGGCACAAGGAACCCGACCTGCTCGTCCTCGATGTGATGATGCCCCGGACCGACGGGCTCGACGTCGTGCGGATTCTGCGCGGCGAGTGCCGGGAGGTGCCGGTGCTGATGCTGACGGCCCGCAGTACCGAGGACGATCTGCTGCTCGGACTGGATCTTGGCGCGGACGACTACATGACCAAGCCGTTCAGCCCTCGTGAGCTGATGGCCCGGGTACGTACGCTGCTGCGCCGCAACCGGCGTTCGGGCAGTCCGGCGCCGGGTCCCACGCCCGCCGCCGCCGTTGCTGTCGAGGACGACGTGTTGTCGGTGGGCACACTCAGGATCGATCCGGCCCGGTACGAGGTATCGGTGGACGGGACTCAAGTCGTGTGCACGCCCGGCGAGTTCCGTATCCTCGCCGCGATGGCGGCAGAGCCCGACCGGGTCTTCACCCGGCCGCGGCTCCTGGAGGAACTGCACGGCTTCGACAAGTACATCAGCAACCGCACCGTCGACGTGCACGTCATGCATCTGCGCAAGAAGATCGAGCGCGCCCCACGGCGGCCGGTCCGGCTGCTCACCGTGTTCGGTGTCGGCTACAAGCTGACGGACCCCGCTAAGGACATACGCCATGCGTCGTCCTGAAGAGCGAGAGCGAGAGCGCGGGCGGGGGCGCGGGCGCGGGCGCGGGCGCGGGCGGGCGAGGCTGCCGCTTCGCAAGAGCCTGCTCGGCCGGCTGCTGACCGTATCGGCGCTGGTGGCCTCGTGCTCGGTCGCCGCCACCGCCTGGCTCGCCGTGCAGACGACCTCCGGCGCGATCCGCCAGGAGCAGGGGCAGAACCTCAGCTCCGATGCCAAGATCTACAACACACTGCTGGGATACGCGGCCACCCACCGCGGCTGGGAGGGCGTCGACGGCACCGTGCGGGAACTGGCCCGGCAGTCCGAGCGCCGTATCGTCCTGACCACCGAGGACCGGCGGCCGCTCTTCGACTCCTCGCGTGACCCCGACGCCGATTTTTCCACCAGCACCTCCAACTCGGGCAAATCCTCGGGCACTCGGTCCGCCGCCCAGCTGCCGGCGCAGGCCTCGGCGGTAGTCGACCCGCTGTCCGTCGACACGGTGCTGGTGCCCGATGCCACCTCCGCCGAGGCGGACCGCGTCGATCCGCGTGCCGTGGGGCCGTTCCTGCTGCCCGCGAAGGAACGTGCCGACCTGCGGCAGGCCACCACCAGGAGCGTGGAGTGCCTCAGCCGGGTGGGCATCGCCGCGGATGTTGTCGAGAGCCCGAGCGGGCGGTCCCGCGTCCAGTTCGTGAGCAACGACCCGGACCGCACGATGGGACACAAGTGCCTGACCGACGAATCGGCTCCCACCCCGACCGAGAAGAAGGCCCTCCGGACACTCAACCAACTGGCCGACGCCTGTCTGAAACGCCAGGGACGTACGGGCGTGAAACTGAACCTGGACCTGTCCTGGGGCTGGGGATACCGGCAGGGGGCCGCGGAAGTCGGCCAACCGGACGGTTACCCCGCGCCCGAGGCCGCCACCAGCGAGGCCGACGGCCGCGCGGCCCCCATCAGCGAGGAAGAGGCGGCGCGGCAGGCCGCCAGGAAGAAGGAAGCGGACGCGGCCGCCATCCGGCCCGACGGACGTACGCCCGGAGCCCGCAGCAGTGGGTACGACCGGGCCATCGCCTCCTGCGTCGGCAGCGCCCGCCGCGAACAGCTCACGGCCTATGTCGCCGCGCCGGCACTGCTGTTCATCGACGGCCCCGACGCGGTCAGCGTGCCCGGGTTCGATCTCTCACCGGCGAACACCGCACGCATCGTCGGGGTCACGGCCCTCGTCCTCGCCCTCACGGTCGGTGCCTCGGTGATCGCCGGAACCCGTCTCGTACGCCCGTTGCACGCGCTCACCGGCGCCGCTCAGCGGATGCGGGACGGCCTGGACTCGGCGCCCGTGCCGGTCGGTTCGGACAACGAGATCGGACGGCTGGCGGCGGCCTTCAACGACATGGCCGTACACCGCGCCCGGCTGGAAGAGCAGCGCAAGGTGATGGTCAGCGATGTCGCCCACGAACTGCGCACCCCGCTGAGCAACATCCGTGGCTGGCTGGAGGCGGCACAGGACGGTCTGGCCGAGCCGGATCCGGCCTTCGTCTCCTCGCTCCTGGAGGAAGCGGTACAGCTTCAGCACATCATCAACGATCTCCAGGACCTGGGCGCGGCCGACGTGGGCGCGCTGCGTATGCATCTGGAACCGGTGTGCGTCGACGAACTCCTCGGCCAGGTCGCCGCGGCACACCAGGGTCTGGCCGAGACCGGAGGCGTCACACTGGCGGTCGCAGCGGCGACGCCCGGTTCCCCTCGGCCGTCGCTGGACGCGGACCCGGTCCGGTTGCGCCAGGCCGTCAGCAACCTGGTCTCCAACGCGGTACGCCACACACCGCCCGGTGGCACTGTGACGCTGCGGTCGTACGTCACCGAATCCGGGGACGAGGTGGCCCTGGAGGTGTCCGACACCGGCAGCGGTATCCCGGCGGACGACATCCCTCACGTATTCGACCGCTTCTGGCGGGCGGAGAAGTCCCGCAACCGGAGCACCGGCGGCAGCGGCCTCGGCCTGGCGATCGTCCTCAAACTGGCCGAGGCCCACGGTGGTACGGCGAGCGTGGTGAGCACCGAGGGGCAGGGCTCGGTCTTCACCTTGCGGCTGCCGACCGCGCCGGACGGTGGTACGGAGCGGGCGGCGGCCCTGATGCGATGACCATGGCGTCCTGACAGCTTCTTCACAAGCTGTCGCCAGTCTTGAGCCCTGCCCGGAACCCGATGCGACCCAGCATTCAGGTACTTCCCATGCCGGGCTGGAACTGGAGCCACGCATGCCCCGCCATCACCGCCTGCGTTACGCCGTCCTGACCGCCGTCGCGGCCGGCGCGCTACTCGTCCCGGCCTCCGCGGCCTTTGCCTCCGACGGGAACCCGACGCCGTCCGCGAAGGCGAGCCAGGACGACAACACCACCGAGGCCATGAAGAAGGCCGCGGACGCGAAGGCCGAAGCCGCCAAGAGGGCCGGGATGTCGAAGCAGTCCTCGGCCGACGAAGTCAGGAAGGGCGAAGCCGCCAGGAGTGCCGAAGCCCGCAAGAGGGCCGGAGCCGCCGCTGCCGCTCCGAAGGGCGGCGTCGCCGCGGGCGAAGCCCCGGCCGGAAACACCGACATGACCACCGTCGTCGGCTCGGCCACCGGCGCACTGCTGCTCGCCGGCGCCGGCACCCTCGTACTGCGCCGCCGCTCCGCCGAAGGGCACAACGTCTGACCAGGTACGACGTCTGACCAGCTACACCGTCCGGGCAGGGGTGCGAACTCTGCCCCAGCACACCGCCCCGACACACCATCTGACGCGGCACAACAGTGGCGCCGCCCTTCGCCGGGCGGCGCCATCGCGTATTCACCCAGTCCTGCTCTGGAGCCAGTTGTGTTCCCTGCGCACCATCCGGTACGGCGCTTCGGCCCCCCACCGGCCCTTGTCCGCCTCGCTCTCGTCATACCCGTGGTCCTCACCGCGCTCACCGGCTGCTCGTCCGGGCCCGACACGACTGCCCGGTCCGCTCCGGCCGCCTCGATCTCATCAACTGCTGTTGGCACTCCAACACCCAGCATTCCGGGGGCTGTTGGGAAACCCGTAACTCCCACCAAGGTCATCATCCCCTCGATCGGGGTCAGCAGTTCCCTGATGGAACTCGGCCTCAACGCCGACCAAACCGTCGAGGTCCCGCCGGCCGAGAAGGGCATGACGGCAGGCTGGTACACCGGCGGTTCCGTGCCCGGTGAAACCGGCGCCGCCGTCATCATCGGCCACAACGACACCCGCTTCGGCAAGGCCGTCTTCCACGACCTGAAGAAGATCGAGAAAGGCGCGGAGATCACCGTCGGCAACAACAAGGGAGAGTCGGCGCACTTCACCGTCACGGGCACCGAGAGCGTCAGCAAGGACTCCTTCCCCACTGAAAAGGTCTACGGTCCGACCAAGGACCGCGCGCTGCGCCTGATCACCTGCGACGGCGACTTCGACGCCCAGGGCCACCCGGTGAACAACCTCATCGTCTACGCGACGCTGGCCTGACACCCCTGCGGGCACCTCGCCGTGCCGCAGGGGGGACGTACGTACGCGACCGGAGCAGCCAGGGCGGCGAGTGGCCCCGCCTGCCTGCTACGGGGGTGACAGGCAGGCAGGGCCGTTCGGGGAGAGTGGGGCACTCCCCTGCGTTTCATGATCGACCGATGACGGCGAGGCCGACGCCCAGAAAGACGAGTGCGACCAGGCAGATCAGGATAGTGACTCCCGCAGCGAACAAGGCCAGTCCGGCTTTCCGCACACTCATTCCTGACAGCTCTCCTTTCCACGGCATTTTCGACAGTGGAGCGGGGGCGGCGGATGTGGCAGATCGGCCCCCGGCGGGATGTGGACGACTCCGGAACGTACGTCCAGCGCTCCGCCGTACTCCGACCACCAGCCCTCCGGGCTGCCTTCGTACGCCATGCCCGCATACGGGTCGTCTTCCCTCGGCGTCACCACCACGCCCAATGGGCATCGAGGGGACCCGACACCGCCAAGCGTCCGTGTTGTGGATGTCTACGGAGTAGCCCCACGCAGTCGGTGACTGTCGTGCGATCTCCCAACTCCTCGGCTGCCTTCTTCTTGGCCGTCAGCTCCGCGCACCGCGCGCATTCCGGGTCGCTCACCACCAACCACCCCTGGCCCGACGGTTCTCCTCCTCCAACAAGGGGCGCAGGCGTTCTATGGTCGGGCTGTGGGACCGGTCGTCCGCGCGGGAATGCTCGGGCTCGCCGTCACCCGTTACGTGGTCCGGCTGTTCGGGGCAGTTCTCCCCCAACGGGCAGGCACACGTGGGTAATTTGGTAGTCGACACCATCGGAAGATCGCCGCCTTCCGGTAAATCACGGTTCACCACCACCGCTCGCCCTCCCTTGGCACAGACTCCGCCAAGAGCCGCAGCGCAACTCTGTTGAGAAGAAGGCGAGTTGGTGGTGCGTAGCCCCCACGCGGCACCCAGTCGGGGGCGATCCCCCAGAAGCCACCAGCGCGGACGAGCGCGTGCAGTTCGTCGGCGTCGCTCGCCCGTGGCCGGTGATAGCCAGGTGGCGAACCCCTGTTCTCGTTTGTGCGGATAGCATCCGACACGTAGACGCTCCTCATCAGCGTTGGCCGGTCCTGGGGCGGTTGGACGTCGCCGGGGCACTTACGTCATCAAGGAGAACGAAACGACTTAGCTGTGGGGCAGTTGACCAGTGTTGACTACTCTGGACAGTCAGCAGTCAACACCTTCCGAGGATCAAGCATGGATGATTTCGGTACCCGTGTACGGGAAGCATTGGCAGCACAAGGAATCAGCATGCGTGCTGCTGCGAGAGCACTTCATTACGATGTCTCGTACCTCTCCCGCGTCCTCAACGGAAAACAGCAGCCGTCTCATCAATTGGCCCAAGGGCTGGATGAGTTACTAAAAACGGGCGGGGATTTCGCTGCGCTGTTGAAGAAACCTGAGCCAGCGGCCGATGACACCACCCGTGCGCGGTCTGCAATTTCACGTCTTCTGGATCACGATAATAGGTATGGTGGCGATCAGGTCGCTTCTGCCGCAGTCCAGGTCTGGAGGGCGGAACAGTGCAAATTGGATCGCAATATTGACCCGGACAAGGGCTACCTCGCCGCAGTTTCGGAGGTGGCAGAAGCTGCGGGATGGATTCTCTTTGACGCGAATCGGAAAACCGAAGCCCGGCAGGCTTTCATAGAATCGCAAATGCTCGCGCGTCATGCGGGTGATCGACCTATGCAGTGGTTCGCAATGGATCTACTGGCGATGCAAGATGTCCAAGACGGGAGGCCCGGCGAAGCGCTGCGAATTGCGGATAGCCTCTTGGCTACGTCGAGACTTCCTCGCCGAATTGCATTGATTGCGCGAGTGAGAAGATCACGTGCGTTGGCGCAAGCAGGAGATCGAGCGCGCAGCCTCGCGGAGGTTGAAAGAGCAAAGAGCGCACTGCAAGATTCCATCACCGTTCGTGACCCCGATTGGACGTGGTGGGTTGATGAAAAGGAAGTGGTCGGGCATCACGGCGAGGTTCTGATCTCTTTGGGGGAGAGCGCTGCTGCAATTCCACATCTTCAACGAGCAAATGAGCTTGTTACTCCCGGCGGACGTGGCGCGTTCTATTATGCAGTAGCGGAATTGTCGGCATTCGCAGAGGTCGGAGCGTGGCGAGAGTGTGAAACGACACTCATGCGCCTTGTTGCGATTCTAGAGGTGGTCACCTCTGCCCGCAGTCAAGCTCGCCTTGACGCCACTCTTCGAATTATCGAACGCGACGCGCCTTCCTGGTTGGTCGGAATTGTCAGGGATATGTTTTAGCAAACACAAACACCCCCGCACCCGCCACCCTGGCCAAGGGAGACGAGCGCGGGGGGCCCTCGTGCTGTGAGTCAGTCGCAGATATCCGAGTCGCCATATCGGTTGACGATGCCGGACATCTGGAAGCCCATCTCGAACCGTTCCCGTCTACGTTCTCGCCGCTCAGCGACAACGGGCGCACCAGCACGCCGCCCGCGCCCGCCGACACGCTGGAACGGGCCTCAGGCTTCGGCGCGTTCGCGCATCCACGACGTGGCCAGAGCCGTCCAGGTCGCGGTGTCCCCCGCGCCTTCGGCCAGGCCGAGGCTGTGCGGCCCGTGCGCGAACACGTGCGTGGTGTGCGGGATGTTGTGGGCCGCGAGCGCGGCAGCGAGACGGTAGGTGTGTTCGGGAGGTACGTAGACATCCTCCGCGGTGTGCCACATGAAGAACGGTGGTGACTCGGACGTCACCAGTGCGTCCAGAGATGTCGAGCGCCGCAGCGCCGGGGCGGCGTCCTCTCCCAGCAGGATCAGCCTGGCGGGGCGGTAGGTCTCGGTCTCCATCGACGTGATCGGGTAGCCGAGGACCGCGAACTGCACGGCTTCCCGCGCCTCGGCGCCCGGTGCGAGAGCCGCCAGCCCGGCCAGGTGGCCACCCGCGGAGAAGCCCATCAGCCCGATACGGTCCGCCCCGTTCGCGCGGCGGCGCCCGATCTCGGCGCGGAGGGCGTGGAGCGGTAACGGGTGCCTGGCGTTGAGCGGGTAACGGAAGACGTCGGCCCGCATCCCGAGCCCGCCGAGCCAGTCGACGATCGGTTCGGCCTCGTGCGGCGCGTGCTCGGCGTACCCGCCGCCCGGGAGGACGATCACGTGTGTTTCTGCCACCTGCGTGTCCCTCCCCTCGGCAGATGCGTGCTACTTCGGCGTGGCGGACGCGGCCTGTTTGATGAGGTCGGCCACTGCGGCCGGGTCGGACACGTAGATGGCATGGCTGCCCGCCACCTCGACGGTGGACGCACCGGCTCGCCCGGACATGGTGTGCTGGGCAGACGGGGGGATCATCTTGTCGTCGCCGGTGACCAGGTACCAGCTCGGCTTGGTCCGCCAGGCGGCCTCGGTGATCTGCTCGCCGACGGCTTCCACCCCCCAGGGGACCTGCGAGTCGGCCATGAACCCGGCCAATTCGGCGGGCAGGTCACCGGCGAACGCTGCCGGGAATTTGCCCCGGTCGAGGAACAGGAAGCCGTCCGTGGGCGGCAGGATCGGCGGTCCGGGTACGTCGGTGGGAAAACCGGCGAGGAGCGTGTTGACCGACTCACCCGCGTCCGGCATGAACGCCGCGATGTAGACCAGGGCCGCCACGTTCGGGTCGGTGCCCGCCTCGGTGATGACCGCGCCACCATAGGAATGACCGACCAGCACGACCGGGCCGCCCTGCGCGTCGATGATCAGCCGCGCCGCGGCGGCGTCGCCTCGCAGCGACAGGGTCGGGTTCTGCACCACAGCGACGCGGTAGCCGTCGCGGGTGAGCAGGTCGTAGACCGCCCGCCAGCCGGAACCGTCCACAAAACCGCCGTGTACCAAAACGATCGCGGGCTTGTCAGCCATGAATTGGTGCCCTTTCAGTGAAGCCGTGGGCCGTGGGCCGTGGGGCCATGAAGCCGTGGGCCGTGGGCCGTGGGGCCATGAAGCCGTGGGGCCGTGGGGCCGTGGGGCCGACGGGTCTGACTCACCCAGCAGACCCCAGCCCGGCGGCCACCGCACGCCGAGCCCACCGTGCAGGTGACCAAGGGCACCCTCGTGCCGACTGTCCGCTCCGTTCCGTTCCGCTCCGCTCGGCTCCGGTCCGGTCCGCTCCGGCGGGCAGGACCGGACTCCCGTATCAGCCGTGTTCCCGGTGTCACAGGAGTGTCCTGATGCCCGGCGCTCCGCAACTGGGTCGGCGGCCCCACGCCTCCTCATGGTCAGAAAGCTTGCTCACCAGGGCAGGAACCCAATGAGGAGGAATCATGCGCGTTCGGAAGACATCGGTGCTCGCCCTTGCCACTGTGGCTCTCGGCCTGGCGCTCACGGCCTGTGGCAACGGCGGTACGGACAACACCTCATCTTCCGCTGCCGGTTCATCCGCCTCGGTGAGTTCCCCGCAGTCCGCCGATTCCACAACCAAGGATGCCGAGGGCTCAGCCAAGGGCGCGCCGTCGGGTACTCCCAAGAAGGACGGCGTGAAGTGCACGGATCAGGTGAACTACGCGGAGGACTCCAGGTCCAACGCCGAGATCAACTCGATGGGTGAGGAGTCCGGTTACTGCCCGGTGCCCGAAGAGGCCGCTGCGTCGGCGGGTACTCCCAAGAAGGACGGCGTGAGCTGCACGGATCAGGTGAACTACGCGGGAGACCCGAGGTCCAACGCCGAGATCAACTCGATCGGCGAGGAGTCCGGATCCTGCCCGCCAGTGAAGCATCAGTGAGTTCGTGCCGCGTGTGCCCCTCCGGCGGGCGGGTGGCTGTGGTTCACCGGCCGAGGCACCGGCCGCGGCAACCGAACTGCTCGGACGGGCCCGTGGTCGTCGTGCCCCGGCCATGAGCCCGGCCGCCGCCAGGCGCGCCTCCGGGCACGGTTGCCGGAGGCAGCGGCAACAGCTGTCTCACCGCCGCGAGGACCGCCGCGAGGACCGGGGCGAGGACCGGGGCGAGGACCGGGGCGAGGACCGGGGCTGGACCGTGATGGCACGAAGGCCGCTATCATCCCCGATGTGGAACGTTCCCAAAGAACATCGCCGACCGTCGTCGTGTGGGATCTCGGTGGCGTCCTGGCGCCGTCGGGCCGTGCGCTGGCCGCCCTCGCCGAGGCCCTTGACGTAACCGAGTCCGAACTCGCCGACCCGTACTGGAGCCACCGGGACGCCTACGACCTGGGCGATTCCCCGGACGCGTACTGGCAACGGATCGCCGAGGCGCTGGGGCGCCCGCTCGACGGGGGGTGGATCGAGCGGCTCGACCGGATCGAAACCGAGTGCTGGGCGTCTCTCGCGTCCGACGCGGCGGCGTTGCTCGCCCGACTGACGGAGCGGGGAACGCCGTTGGGGATCCTCTCCAACGCTCCGGGCTCGCTGGCGCGGGCGGTCCGCCGGGCGCCGTGGAGCGGTCCCTTCGAGACCCTGGTCTTCTCGTCGGACCTCGGCCTGATGAAACCGGACCCGCTCGTCTACCGGGCCGCCGACGAACGGCTGGGCCGCTCACCGTCGGAGGTGGTGTTCTTCGACGACCGGCCGGAGAACGTCGCCGCGGCCCGCGCGCACGGCTGGCGCGCGCATCTGTGGACCGGGGGCGAGGCGGCCGCGGCGGTGCTCGCCCAGGAGGGCGTGCTCGATGACTGACCGGCCGCGCAACCCGACGATCATAGATGTGGCCGGGCGGGCCGGGGTGTCCAAGTCGGTGGTGTCCCGCGTCGTCTCGGGGCGCGGCAGCGTGGGGGAGGAGACCCGGCAGCGGGTCCTCAGGGCCGCGCGGGAGCTGGGCTACGTCGTCAACGCCTCCGCGCGGGCCATGGTGGCCCACCGTACGTACACGGTCGGGGCGTTCGTGCGTGATGCGGCGACACCCTTCTACGGTCACCTGCTCACCGCGATGCAGGAGCGCGCCGCCTTCCACGGCTACCGGGTGATCACCGCGACCGGGTCGGGCCGGTTCGAGGTGAGCGGCGAGTACCGGGCCCTGGAGACTCTCGCGATGCTGCGGGTCGAGGCGCTCGTCGTGTGCAGCGGGCTGCTGCCGAGCGAGCAGATCCTGCCCTTATCCGCGCGGTTGCCGACCGTGGTGGCGGGACGGCCGGAGACCCATCCCAGCATCACCAGTGTCTACTGCGACGAGGAGGAGGGCGGTGTCGCCCTGGCGGACCACCTTGTCGAGCTGGGGCACCGCGAGGTCGCGGTGGTCACGGTGCCGGTGAGCAGTTCCGTGACGCTGGGGCCGCGGACGGCGGCCATGGCCGCTCGCCTGCGCGAGCGCGGGGCGCGCGTGCTGGAGATTCCGGGGGAGCACCGGGAGACGGCCGGCGCGTGGGTGACCGAGGTGCTACGGCATCCCGGGATCACGGCGGTGATGGCTCCCAGCGACCGCCACGCGATCGCCCTCCTGGAACAGCTCCGGCTCCGGGGCGTGCCCGTGCCGGAGCAGCTGTCCGTCACCGGCTACGACGGCGTCGGGGACCTGGTGACGTCCTTGATCGGCCTGACGCACTGGCGCCAGCCGGTCGACCTGATCGGCAGCGGGGCCGTGGACGCCGTGGTGCAACTGCTCGACGGGGAGCAGCCGCCCGACCATCACCGGGCGCTGCCCGGCACGCTGGTGACGGGCCGGACGACGGCCGAGCCGCAGCTCCACGGCCGAGACAGCCGAGACAGCCGAGACAGCTGAGACAGCTGAGACAGCTGATGGACGGCGGCGGCGCCGCGGCCCCACAGCCCCGCAGCTGGGACAACAGAGACAGCTGCCGGGCGACGACCGCGCCGCCGCTGCCGCCCCACGGCTGAGTCGGCCGAGCCGGCCAAGACATCCGAGCCGGCCAAGACATCCGAGGCGCCAGCTACCGTCGAGGCGGCAGCGACAGCCGGGACGGCTGCGACAGCTGACGGGCATTTTGCGAATTGTTCACCCATCGGGCCCTTCGGAGGTCCCACCCGAAGTGGGAACGTTCCACTCATGATTGGGAACGTTCCACTCCGCCGCCGGCGCGGCAGACCGCCTGGATCGGCCGGACCACGTCCGGCCGCCCTGGTCGGTCCGCTGATGGTCCTGCCGTGCGTCGGACTGCTGCTCGTCTTCGCGTACTGGCCAGTCGTCCGAGGCATCGTCCTGAGCCTGTACGACACCGACCTGCTCGGCGAACCCTCGCGGTTCGTCGGCGTCGCGCACTACGTCGACCTGGTCGCCGACCCGGAGCTGCGGCGGGCGCTGCTCGCCACCGGGGCGATCGCCGGGCTCAGCGTGCTGCTCTCCGTGGGCGGCGCGCTCGCCGCGGCGCTCCCGCTGCGCCGGGCCGCCCGGAAACCGCGTGCCGTGGTGTCGGTGCTGCTCTCCCTGCCGTTCGCCTTCTCGGCGGCGGCGTCGGCGGCCGTCTTCGCGGGCCTGTTCGCACCGGCGGTCGGAACGCTCAACCAGCTGCTGGTCCACCTCGGGGTCGCCGGGCCGCAGTGGTTGCAGTCACCGACGTGGGCCATCCTCAGCATCTCGATCGCCACCGCCTGGTACGAGTTCGGTTTCGCCTTCCTCGTGCTGCTGGCCGCGCTGAGCCAGCTCGATCAGGAGGTCATCGAGGCCGCGGCGCTCGACGGCGCCTCGGGACCGCGGCTCGCCTGGTCGGTGATCATCCCCATGCTCCGGCCGAGCCTGGTGTTCCTCCTGGTCACCCAGACCATCAACGGCCTCCAGGTGTTCACCCAGGTACAGGTGCTCACCCGGGGCGGCCCGGCCGGCGCCACGTCCACGGTGGTGTACGAGCTGTACCAGCGCGCGTTCGGCGAGGCACTGCCCCAGGTCGGCTCGGCCTCGACCCTGGCCGTGGTCCTGCTGGCCCTCGTCCTGGCGATCACCGCGATCCAGTTCCGGGTGCTCAGGAGGTGGGCGTGAATCGTCTTCAGACCGGTCCCGCAAATCGCCTTCAGGCGGGTCCCGTGAAACGTCTTCAGGCCGGTTCCGTACTGCGCTGGTTGTGGCTCGGCGTCGTGGTCGTCCTCGTCACCTTCCCCGTCTACGCCACAGTCGTCACCGCTCTCCTCCCGTCGGGTGACGTCGCCGCGGGCCGCCTCGTCCCGGTCCCGGGCCGGCTGACCCTGGACAATGTGCGCGAGGCGCTCGACTCCGCTCCGCTGGCCCGGCAGTACCTGGTCAGCGTGGCCGTCACCGCCCTCCAGGCGGCCGCCCAACTGGCCACCGCCGCACTGGCCGCGTACGCCCTCGTCTTTCCCCGCTGGCGCGGCCGGGGCGTCGCCTTCGCGCTGGTGCTGGCCACCCTGGCGTTCCCCGGTGAGAGCCTGGTCATCCCCAACTTCGAAACCGCCACCGCACTCGGGCTGCGCGACACACTGCTCGGGATCGTCATCCCCTACCTGGCCGCGGGGTACGCGGTCTTCCTGCTCCGCCAGGCGTTCCTCGCGCTGCCGAGGGAGACCTGGGAGGCCGCCCGACTGGACGGCTGCGGCGAACTGCGGGCCCTGCTGCACGTCGTACTGCCCATGGCACGGCCGCAGTTGATCACGGCGGCGATGTGGTGCGCCCTGTCGGCATGGAACGGCTACTTCTGGCCGCTGCTGATCACCGACTCCCCCCAGCGGCGCACCATCCAGGTGGGCCTCGCCCAACTCGCCGTCGATCAGGCCACCACCCCGGCCGTGATCTACGCGGGCACCCTGCTCGTACTGCTGCCGACCCTGCTGCTCGTCCTGTTCGGGCAGCGCTATCTGGTCCGGGGCCTGGCCTCACGGGTCACCACCTAGGCCCTGTCCGTCACCCGTACCGAGAAACACACCGGCATACGTACCGAGAAACACACCGGCACACACGCCGGCACACGTACCGAAAAACACACCGCCACACACACCGCCACACGTACTGAGACGCACACCGCCACACGTACTGAGACGCACACCGGCAAGCACCCCGTCACACGCACCGAGAAGAAAGACGATCCGCCATGTCCTCACGAACCTCGCGCCCCGGGAGACTGCCCCTCCTGGCCGTGCTCCTGACGACCATCACCGCGACGACGCTCACCGCCTGCGGCGGTTCCGGCGAGGAGGCCACCGGAGCCGCACCGGGGCCCTCGGAGCTGGCAGCCGCCAAGGGGCCGGTCACCGTGACCATGTGGCACGGGGTCGGCGGCCCGGCCGGCAAGGCGCTCCAGAAGGAGATCGACGCGTTCAACAAGGCCAACACCGGCAAGATCGTGGTGAAGGCGTCCTTCCAGGGCAGCTACGCCGACGCCACCGCCAAGTACACCTCCGCGATCCGCGACGGCGGCACGCCGAGTGTCATGGTCTCCAACGACATCACCACCGGCTATCTGCGCGACACCAAGCAGACGGTCTCCGCCCAGGCGATGGCCGCCGCCAACCCGAAGGACCTCGATCTCGACCAGCTCCGCCCGGCTGCGCGCAACTACTACACGGCCGACGGCGAGTTGCTCGCCGTACCGCTCAACACGTCCATGCCCCTGCTGTACGTCAACGACAAGATGCTGGACCGGGCGGGCGTGGACCGCTCGACCCTCGGCACGCTGGAGGGCGTGGCAGCGGCCGCCCGCAAGATCCACGCCAAGGTCCCCGGGGTCAAGGGCATCGACATGCCTCTGGACGGCTGGTGGTTCGAGCAGCTCACCGCCGCCGCC
The DNA here is from genome assembly GCF_044741745.1 of Streptomyces sp. NPDC088116. Lineage (NCBI taxonomy): Bacteria > Bacillati > Actinomycetota > Actinomycetes > Kitasatosporales > Streptomycetaceae > Streptomyces > Streptomyces sp. NPDC088116. The sequence continues at coordinate 588,153 of NZ_JBIUTF010000005.1, forward strand.
GGGGTCCCGTACTGCACGCCGGACAACGGCCGTAAGGGCGACGGGGCCACGGCGCTGAAGCTGACCAGCGCGCCGCAGCGCGCCGCGATCGGCACCATGGCCGAGCTCTACACGGACGGCGTCGCGCTCGACACCGGCGTCGAGGGCAACGCCGCCCTGTCCGCCTTCACCGCCGGCAAGACCGCCATGATGTTCAACTCCAGCGGTGCCATCGGCGGCGTCAAGGAGGCCGGCATGACCGGCTACACCGCGCTGCCCTATCCCCTCTCCGGCTCGAAGGACACCGCGGGGCCCGCGATCGGTGGTGCCGCGATGTGGGTGGACCAGGCCGGGCACAGCAAGGCCGAGCAGGTGGCGAGTTGGAAGCTGATCAGCTACCTGGCGTCCGCCGGGGCACAGCAGCGGTTCGCCGAGGCATCCGGCTATGCCCCGATCAACACCGCCGTCGACAACTCGCCCGCCTGGAAGCGGTTCCTCGCGAAGAACGAGCCCTACGCCGTGCTCGACAAGCAGTTCGCCGACACCCCGGCCACGACGGCCGCCTCCGGCTGCCTCACCGGCGCGATGTCGGGCATACGTGCCGAGGTCGTACCCGCGATGCAGCAGGCGTTCACCGGCAAGACCTCCCTCGACAGCGCCCTGAAGGCGGCCGAGAAGGCGGCGACCACCAAGATCAAGAACTACCGAGAGCAGGCAGGGCAGTGACCTCGAACGTGACCCCGATCCACAGCTCGACGCAGACCCCGATCCACAGTTCGACGCAGACCCCGGCGCCTGCTCAGCCTCACACTCCGGCCTCTGCTCAGCCCCACACCCCGGCCCCCGACCCGGCCGAGACGACCGACCGGTTCGCGCAGGCTCCCGGGGACCCGTACCGCTACGGCGTCTACCTCCGCCCCGACCCCGCGACCTGCTACGCGGTGACGGCCGTGACCGCACAACTGCGGGCGCAGTACGGGATCGTCTCGGCCGGCGCGTTCCCGCCCCACGCGACCCTGGTCGGCAGCCGGCACATCACGGCTCCCGTCGAGGAGATCGTCGCCGCGGTGACCCGGGCACTGGCCGGAGTCCGCGCCTTCACCGTCCACAACGCGGGCGCCCAACGGCAAGGAGTGGGAATGGTCTACGACGTCCACCACCTCGCCGACGGCATCACACCGAACCCCGACTTCGTGGACCTCGCCGCCCGCGTCGACAACGCCGTCGCACCCTTGCAGAGCCCGGCACCGAATCACACCATGCACGATTTCGACAGGAACACCTTCCGGGCGCACCTCTCGCTGGTCTCGCACGACATGTACGTACGCCCCGATCTGGGCGACGAGGTCGAGGAGTACGTCAACGGGCTCCCCGTGGCGTTCCCGGAGACGTTCCCCGGCGACCGGGTCACCCTCTACCGCACCCGCAGCGAAGACTGGGCGGGCCGCTGGTGGCGGACCCTCACCTGGGACCACGTCCACACCTGGCGGCTGCCGCGCTGAGTGTTTCCAGCGCTGAGTGTTCTCCGGCGCTGAGTGTTTTCCGGCGGCCTTCCCCGACCGGCTCTCTTTCGTGCGACGAGCGTTGCGAAGAGTTCGTCGTACGAAAGGGGCCGCGGGCACGCTCGGGCGGGCCGGTCATGAGCAGCGCCGTGCGCCACCGGGTCATTCCCCTCCGCAGAGCCGCAGGCCCTCCGGGGTGAGACAGGGGAAATGCCCCTGGTCCCGCACGATGTCCTGCCCGGCGCCGCGGCTCAGGTAGTTGACGAAGCTGGCGGCGAGCGAGTCGGCGGGCGGGCGGCCGAAGGTGTAGGCGTACTCGATCTCCCGGTACGGGTAGCCGCTGGTGCCGATGGTCTCGATGGACGCCGGCTGTCCGTCGATGCGCAGCGGGTGCAGGCCCTCGGTGGCGGAGGCGGCGCGGGGCTCGGTGTAGCCGATCGCGCCGGGCAGCCGGGCCACCGTGCTCAACACCTGTTCCGTGCTGTCGAGTTCGCAGCGGATGACGCTGGCACTCGGGTCGTCCTTGGTGCGGCAGTCCCGGGAGGAGTTGACAGGTTCGTTGCGCTCCAGAACCTGTCGCTGGAAGACCTCGCGAGTGCCGGAATTGGCGTCCCGGCTGACCAGGAGAATGGGCAGATCCGGGCCGTCGAGGTCACGCCAGTTACGGATCTCGCCCCGGTAGATCTTCCGCACCTCGGCCAGGGACAGATCCGCCACCGGGATCCGGTCGTTCGTCACCAGGGTGAAGACGGAGACCGCGACGGGGTTCTCGCGCAGTTCCGGGTAGCCGTTCGGCTTGGGACCGTCGGAGAGGGCGACGACGGACGGGGTACCGCCCGCCGGGAGCGATGTGGCGCCCGCCGCGTCCAGTGCCCGTATCCCCGCGGTGCTGCCGTGCGGTTCCACCGTGATGTCGGAACCGGGGCAGGCCTTCTCGTATCCCTCCGCCAGTCTCTCCGCGGCCGGGGCGAAGGCCGTGGATCCCGTGACCGTCAGGGTCCCCCTCGCGCAGCCGATGGGGGACGGTACGTCGCTGCCGCGTATGACGATGATGGACGCGAGCGTGATGACGCACACCGTGAGCAGGACCGTGATCAGACGGGCCGGGCGGCTGAAGAGGGGTGGCTTGTCGTCGGGGGTCGTACTCCGGTTGGGCGTCACCTCGCCGTCCCGGATACCGCCGGTCACCGTGACATCGCCTCCGACTCCGCCGCCGGTCAGCAGCGCCAGCACCTTGAAATGCTGGCCCCTGTTGAGCGGAACCTTCGGGAGGTACAGGGTGTCCCCGTCATGGTGCAGGCCCGCGATCGGGGTGAAATGCTCGATCAGATGAGCGGCGTTCGCGGGCTGGGTGACGGCGATGCCCCGGATGGAGCGACCGCTGAAGACGACGGTGAGGCCGTGGTGTTCACGGCTGGTGTAGTCGTCACCGGCGATGCCCTCGAAGCCGTCGTTCTCGACACGCAGCAGGACGAGGGTGGCATCGGACAGGTCGGAGAACTCGTCGAACAGACCGAGCCGTACGTTGGCCCGTCCGCCGTTACGGGCGCCGCTGCCGATCGGCGTGTCCATCTGGACTCGGAAGCCGATGCGTTTGCGGCGCGGAATCCGGCGCTCGTACCAGACGACGCCGACGGAGGCCGCGAGGCCGAGTACGGCCGTCCCCACCGCCACGATGTTCTCCGCGTTCAGCCATTCCACGAGTTTGCCCCCGCACCTCGCACGTCGCATGCGTGTCGTACACGCGTCCGCACACCGTACGGAGCCGGGGCGGGTGCGCCGGGGCCTTTCGCCGTACTGTCGGAGACTGGCCGTCAGCCCGCCGGGTGTTGTTCGCCCGCGGTTCGCGGGAGTTCGGCGCAGGGGGCTTCGGGAGTTCTGTCGCCGTGAGGGACCCTCACCGCGAACGAGCGGCGCCGTGGGTCTTCGTCGGCTGTTCATCCGGACACCGTTTCCCGCCCCCTCGCCGGGTGGGACGATCCGCTCCGTCACTGTCGTCACTGTCGTACAGCGGAGAAAAGATGCCCTCGAAGAGAACCTGCGCCGCGCTTGTAGCCGTAGCTGTCACCGCCGGCGTGCTGGCCGGCACGGGCGGGGCGAGCGCACACCAGGAGCCGCGGCGGCCGGCCGCCTTCGACCGCACCGCCACCTACCCGGTCTTCCAGAACCGGCCGGCCGGCGAGGACCCGGCCTCCACAACCGTCGCCGAGATCTCTGCGACCAGTGAGGACGGCCGTACCCTCGTCTACACCGACGCGGCGGCCCGGCGGATCGGCTTCCTCGACATCGGCGACCCCGACGACCCGCGGGGGCTCGGAACGCTGTCGCTGGCGGAACTCGGCAACGCCGAGGACGAGCCGACCTCGGTGGCGGTGGTCGGCCAGTACGTCCTGGTGGTCGTGAACACCAGCGCCGGCTACGCCGACCCGTCCGGCCGGCTCGACGTCATCTCGCTGCGCGACCGCAAGCGGGTGGCGAGCCATGACCTCGGCGGACAGCCCGACTCCATCGCGATCAGCAAGGACAAGCGGTACGCCGCCATCGCGATCGAGAACGAGCGCGACGAGGAGGCGACCCCGCCCGGAGGCGAGGAGGGCGACCTGCCCCAGGCTCCGGCCGGCTTCGTGCGGATCGTCGACCTCAAGGGCGATGCGCCGGAGCAGTGGCGTACCCGCGCCGTACCGCTGACCCAGTCGAACGGCAAGGCGCTGCCCGTCCTGGCCGCCGCCGGGATCACCGAGCCGACGGACCCGGAGCCGGAGTACGTCTCCATCAACAGCCGCAACCAACTCGTGGTGACCCTCCAGGAGAACAACGGCGTCGTCGCGCTGGACCTGCCGACGGGCAGGATCACCAAGGCCTTCAGCACCGGTACGGCGTCGGTCGACGGCATCGACACGGTCGAGGACGGCAGGATCGACCTGAGCGGCTCGATCACCGACGTGCCGCGTGAGCCCGACTCGGTGGGCTGGGTCGACGACCGCTACCTGGCGACCGCCAACGAGGGCGACTGGCGCGGCGGCACCCGGGGCTGGTCCGTCTTCGACAGCCGCACCGGCAAGGTCGTCTGGGACGCGGGCAACAGCTTCGAGTCGATCGCCGCGCGCTACGGGCTGCACAACGAGAGCCGGGCCGAGAAGAAGGGCGCCGAGCCGGAGGGCCTGGCCATCGCCGAGTTCGACGGCGTGCGTTACGCCTTCGTCGGCTCGGAGCGGAGCAACTTCGTCGCCGTGTACGACATGAGCCGGCCGACAGCGCCGGTCTTCCGGCAGGTGCTGGCCACCACCAACGGCCCCGAGGGGCTGCTGCCGATCCCGTCACGCGACCTGCTCGCGGTCTCCAGCGAGGAGGACGACGCCTCGGCCAACGTGAGGGCCTCGGTGAGCCTCTTCCGCCTGGGCAAGAACGCCCCCGCGTCGCCGAGTATCGTCTCGGCCGCGGACTCCACCGGCGCGCCGATCGGATGGGGCGCGCTCGGCGCGCTCTCCGCCGTACCCGGCCAGTCGCACAAGGTCTACAGCGTCACCGACGCGGCGTACTCCGACACCAGGATCCTGACCATCGACGCGGCGCGGCAACCGGCGGTCATCACCCGCTCGTTGACCGTCAAGGGGGCCGACGGCCGGCCGGTCGGCTACGACGCGGAGGGCATCCACGCCCGGCCGCAGGGCGGCTTCTGGCTCGCGGTGGAAGGCGAGACCGGCGCGGGCAACAAGCTGGTCCGGCTCAACAGCGCCGGGCGTACCGAGCAGGTCGTCCCGCTGCCGGCGGACATCGCGGCGGGCCTCGGTGGCCAGGGCTTCGAGGGGGTCACCGCCACCACCGACCGCAACGGTCGCGAGGTCGTCTGGGCCACGTTGCAGCGTGAGGTCAAGAGCGACCCGTCGGGGATCGTCCGGCTCGGCCGGTACGACGTCGCGGCCGGCACCTGGAGTTGGTACGGCTACCGGACCGGCGGCACCACCACCCCCGGTGACTGGATCGGCCTCTCGGAGATCACCGCGGTCGGCGGCAAGCTCGCCGTCATCGAACGGGACAAGCTGAACGGCCCGTCCGCCAGGATCAAGCGGGTGTACACGGTCGACCTGCCGAAGTCCGCCGCGCCGTCAGGCCAGTTGCCCGTGCTGCCGAAGAAGCTCGCCCACGACGTGCTGCCCGACCTGCGCGCGACGAACGGCTGGACCCAGGAGAAGCTCGAAGGGCTGGCCGTGGCCGGTGACGGTGAGGTCTACGCCGTGACCGACAACGACGGCCTGGACAACGCCACCGGGGAGACGGCCTTCCTGCACCTCGGCCCCGGCAGGAAGATCTTCGGTCGCCATTGATCCGAGCCACTGATCCGAGCCACTGACTCGCATCACTGATCCGCATCACTGATCCGCGTCACTGATTCGCGTCACTGATTCGCGTCACTGACCCGGACCGCTGATCCACCGCGGCGCTCACGGCGTCGCCTCCGACGGACGAATCCCGAACGGCCGTCGGCGGCGGCGTCGTGATCGCTCCCGGCGGGATGCTCCCTCGGTCCGGACAACGACGAACTCCGCTGACCTGGGGCCTCTTCCTACAGGTAGAACGGGACGGTCGTGTGGACGACGAAGCCGTGCGGGCTCGACGGCTCGCGGCGCAGCACCACACGCGCCGCGCGGACGTCGACGGGCCCGCGCCCGGCCAGCAGCTCGGCTTCCAGCTGGACCCGGCCCACGGGCTCCTCGCGGGATGGCCAGGCAGCCTCGATGGTGAGGCGGGCCCGGGTGTGCTGGGCGAGCCAGCGGGGGCCGGGCCTTTTGACGTTGGTGTGATAGCTGGCCCCGGCCCCGTAACGCGCGAGGATCGTGCGCGCCATCGCCCGCAGCTCCTCCTCGCTCTCCGTGAAGCGCTCAAGATTGGACAGGGTGCACCTGTCGCCCGTGAGAGCCAGGAGCAGGTTCTCGGCACTGTCCCGGTCGATCTCCTGGGGGTTTCCCGGACCGGGGAGTGCCGTCGAGTTCAGGACGCGGGCGAACTGGCTGCCGTCGCGGCCGATGTGGGCGGCCCGCGAGGATGAGGCCCGCTTTCCGGCCGTCGTGGTGAAGCTTCTCGCCGGGGAGGTCATCTCCGCTCACGAACCGTCAGGCCGACGCGCCACTGTCGACGACCAGGTCCGTGCCGACCACCGGGCCGGCCGCGGGCGAGGCGAGGTAGAGCACCGCGGCCGCCACCTCTTCGGCCTCCGCGACCCGGCCGAGCGGGATCTCCGACTTCACCCGCTCGGCACGGTCGGCCTCGCTCTCGCCGGGGCGTAGCGACATGGGGGCGGCGGAGATGCCTGGGCTGACCGCGTTGATCCGAATGCCCTGGTGGATGTGGTCGAGGGCGGCGGCGCGGGTCAGCGCGGAGACCGCTGCCTTCGAGGTGCTGTACGCGGCGAGATTCGGGACACGCAGGTGTGCGCCCAGGTTGGAGGAGATATTGACGATGACCCCACCGCCGTTCTCCTTCATGTGCGCGATCTCGTGCTTCATGGCCAGCCAGACGCCGGTGACATTGGTGCGCAGCACCGTGTCCCAGTCCTCCTCGCTCACATCTCCGGCAGGCACGGTGCCGCGGAGTATCCCGGCGTTGTTGACCGCGATGTCGAGCCCGCCGAAGCGGTTGACGCTTTCGCTTACGAGGTGACGGAGTTGACCGGAGTCGGTGACGTCGGCGGTGACGGCGGCAGCCGTGCCCCCGGCCGCTTCGATGAGGCCGACCGTCCCGTCCAGGGAGGCCGCGGTGCGCCCGGCGGCTACCACGGACGCGCCCTCGGCTGCGAAGGCGATCGCGATCGCACGGCCGAGGCCGGAGCCCGCGCCTGTGACGAGCGCGGTTTTGCCAGTGAAGCGGTTCATTTCGGCAACTCCTTTGACGAGGGATTACTTCGGTGGGGAGACGGCGTACGCGGTGACGCTCACACCGCCCCTGATAATTGATCGATCGGTCCAATATTTGGGCAGTCGTGCGGGAAGCGCGACGGCTCGGGCGCGTATGATTCAGTCCAGCAGGGCCAGCGCCTGTTCGGCCGCGTCCCGCACCCGGGCGGGATCGCTGGACGCCTTGCCGACGATCCGTACGCCCTGCAACAGGACGAGCAGCATGCGGGCCAGCGCGCGCGGATCGCGGTCCTCGGGCAACTCGCCCTGGGCCTGGGCTCGTACGAGCGCGGAGTGCAGCGGGGTCTCGACGTGCTCCCAGCTGATCTCGACCCGGCGGGCCGCCGCGGGGTCGTGCGGAGCCAGTTCGGCCGCGGTGTTGGTGATGAGGCAGCCGTTCAGCCGGCCCTCGGGGGAGGCGGCCTCCGAGGCGAAGCGGCGTATCACCGCCCGCACCGCGGGCAGCGCGGGTCCCGGCTGGGACAGTTCGGTGAGGAAGGCCGGATCGCGCTCCTCGGAGTACCGGTCCATGGCCTTCAGATACAGCTCGCGCTTGTTGCCGAAGGTGGCGTAGATGCTGGCGCGGCCGATGCCGAGGTGCTCGACGAGGTCGGCCATCGACGTCGCTTCGTAGCCGCGCCGCCAGAACAGCTCAAGGGCTGACTGCAGCGCGGCGTCCGGATCGAATTCCTTGGTCCTGGCCACGCCGGAGACCATAGACCCATCCAGAACGATCGGTCAAGAAAGGCCGTCGCGGCGGGCGCCCCAGGCTTGCGTCGTCAGCCCGGTCGCCGTGACGTGGCCCTCGGTGACGGACATGGCGCTCGGTGGCGACTGGAATGGGCATTTCCGGAAGCGGCCCGATATCGGAATGAATTACTTGACGGGTTGACCGGCGTTACCGCGACCGTGAAGAAATGCGTAACGTGAACTGGCCGGGCATTTTCGTGATAGAGTCTTGATGAATTCACAGGACGCCACGAAAAAAAGGGGAATGGCGTGAATACCGAGAAGGTTACGGCTCGACGTCTTGCGGCCGGAGAGGTTTCAGAGTTGGGTCTCCAGGACGGAATCTTTGTCTCGGCAGGGATGGACGGCCTTCCTCTCGACTGCTACGCCCCGGCTTCCCTCACGGAGCCGGGTAAGAATTTTGAGGGAGGGTCCTTCACTGCGAGGACGATTTTCGGTGAGGAAATTCATGTTCTCCCGGACAATGCCGAAGAGCCTGGGATCTGGGTCGCCGACGAGGCGGGGGAAGAAATCGAGGTTCTGCAGAGTGCCGGCGTCCTCCTGAATCTCGCCCTCTTCGTTCCCAATGGGAACAAGGAATCCCTGGAGTCGCTCTACTCCGCCGCCCGGGACGCCTTTGGCGCGGGGATCGTTCAGCGCTGGAGCGAGGAAGTCGCCGAGGTGCCGGATGTCAAGGTCGACCTGTTCGAGGAGCCGGCGCGGGCGCGGAAGAACACGAGCAGCCAGAACCGCGACCGCCGCGCCTTGGACATCTACCCGACCCGAGTGCGGTTCATGGAGCCCAGCGACGGCTGGAAGTTCATTGTCGAGCCGCACAAGGAGATCGTCGATGAGACACCGACGATCTGACCTGATGACAGGTTAGCCTCGGTCCTTCGCGGGAGCCCGTCAGCTTGCTGACGGGCTCTTCCTCGTTTGCCGGGGCGGGTGTTGGGGTGTGCGGGCGGAACCGGTGAGATCGCGCGGACCGGTGGCGCGCGCACCGCGCATACGGTCCTCGCCGGTCCTCGCCGGCCCCCACCGGTCCTCAGCGGCCCTCACCGGTCCTTCGATGCCGTCGTACCTCTCGTCTGTCCCCGACTCCCCGCGTTTGTCGCCGGCCCCCTGCGGATTCGTCCGCGATCGGTAACAGCGGGATCGTGCACGGGCGTTCGTCTGTCTCCATGGGTGCACGGCATCGGCGGAGACGGCAAAGGGGCGGGCGGACATGGCACGGCACAAGGAACGCAGTTGGTACAGCCGGGTTCTCGCGGCGGCGCTCGGCGTGACGGCGCTGGCCGCTGCCACCTCGGTGTGGACCGCGCAGGCCGACTCCGCCGCAGGCCGGCGACCGCAAGCAGGTGTCTCGGCGCCGGACGGCCAGGACGGAAAAGTGGCCAAGGTGGCCGCGGACATCGCGCACGCCTCGGAAGACGGCGCCCGGGGCGTCAACATCACCATCGACGACGGACCGGACCCGGTCTGGACGCCGCAGGTGCTGGAACTGCTGAAGGACAACGGAGCGAAGGCCACGTTCTGCATGGTGGGCACGCAGGCCCAGGCGTACCCGGACCTGGTCAAGGCGGTCGTGGCGGCCGGGCACCGGCTGTGCAACCACACGGTCTCGCACGACACCACCATGGACACCAAGTCCGAGGCCTACCAGTCCCAGCAGATCCTGGACGCCGAACGCATGATCACCAAGGCGTCCGGTGGCGTCCGGCCCCAGTACTACCGGGCCCCGGGCGGTGCTTTCACCCCGTACAGCCGTCAACTCGCCGCGTCCCGGGGGATGCGGCCGCTGGGCTGGAACGTCGATTCCAGGGACTTCGAGCGCCCCGGCGCGGACGCCATGGTCGCCACCGTCAAGCGCGAGATCCCCAATGGGCCGACCGTCCTCTTCCACGACGCGGGAGGAGAACGATCCCAGACCGTGGCCGCCCTGCGCGAGGTGATGCCCTGGCTGAGGCAGCAGGGCTACACCTTCGGCCTCCCCGTACGGTGAGCGAGGCTCGCCCACACCGACTCCGCACCCGGACCGGTACGGTGAGCAAGGCTCGCCCACACCGACATCCGGACCCCGGCACCGCTGTGGCGCCCGCGTCCTGCGGTCACCCAGCTTCGTACGCTTCCGGCCGCATCCACGTCCGGTCCGCCAAGGCCTCCAGGACACGACGCTTGATCTCGGAGCGCTGCGGGCTGGTGGCGAGCGGCCTGGGCAGAAAGCCGTCGTGCTCTTCGTGCTGCCGCAGCACGGCGCGGACGTAGGCGTAGTCGGACGGGCCCCTGCCGAGGAGGAGCCGGCCGTCCGCGAAGCGGCTTGACCTTACCCTCGGGGGCAGGGTTTAGCGTTCATCGAGGTGAGAGACATGCGGATCGGTGAGCTGGCCCGCCGGGCGGGCGTGACGACCAAAGCGGTGCGCTACTACGAATCGCTGGGGTTGCTGAGGCCCGAGCGGCTGGCCAACGGCTACCGGGACTACGGCGAGCACGACGTACGGCTCGCGCGGGAGATCCGGGCCCTCAGCGGGCTCGGGATTCCCGTGGAACGCACCCGGCCGTTCCTGGACTGCCTCGCGGTCGGTCATCAGCACGCGGACGACTGCCCGGCCTCCCTGGCCGAGTACCGCGAGGCGATCGACGGGCTCTCCCAGCGCATCGTGGGACTCACGGCGCGCCGGACGGCACTGATCACGCACCTGCGGCAGGCGGCCCATCGCAACAGCCGTGTCCCACCGCCCGACGAAGGAGAGGACCTGGTGCCCGACTACACGAGCCTGCCGGCCGGCCTGCCCGTACCCGAGGACGACGGCGCGGCCGCGCACCTGCCCGGGAAGCCGCTGCCGCCCCTGGAGCCGCACAGCACCGGCGAGGCGACGGTCCGCCTCGACGCGCTCGGCGCGGGCCGGACGGTGATCTACATCTACCCGCTCACCGGGCGGCCGGGCACCGACCTGCCGGAGGGCTGGGACACGATCCCAGGGGCGCGCGGGTGCACCCCCGAGACGTGCGGCTTCCGCGACCACTACCAGGAACTGCTGGACGCGGGCGCGGTCCGGGTGTTCGGTCTCTCCAGCCAGGACACCGACTATCAGCGCGAGGTCGTCGAGCGGCTCCACCTGCCGTTCGAGATGCTCTCCGACCCCGTGTGGAGCCTGGCCCGCGCGCTGGAGCTGCCGACATTCGAGGCCGGCGGGACGACGCTCTACAAGCGGCTGACGCTGATCATCCGCGACGGCGCGGTCGAGCACGTCTTCTATCCGATCTTCCCGCCGAACGAGCACGCCGACCAGGTTCTGACCTGGCTGCGGGAGAACCCCTTGTAGTGCCGTGACCGGAAAGGTCCACCGGCTCGCGGCGTCCGGCACGGCACCTCGCCGCTCGACGGACGCGCGCAGGGCCATGCCCTGACATCTGTGCGCCGTACCGCCTGATGCCGGTACGAGTCGCCTCTCGCCAGACACCTGTTCGTACAGCTTTGTACAGCTATCCGGGAGACACCATGTTCACTGGCCTGAGCGCCTTCCCGCTCACCCCGATCACCGAAGCCGGCATCGACGAGAAGGCGTTCGCCACTCTGGTCGCCCGACTCGCCGCCGCCGGAGCCGACTCGATCGGGGCGCTGGGCTCCACGGGGTCGTACGCCTACCTGACCCGCGAGGAACGGGCCCGCGCGGCACGCGTCGCCGTGGAACACGCCGAGCGGACCCCCGTCGTCGTGGGCATCGGCGCGCTGCGCACCCGGCACGTCCTGGAGGCGGCCGAGGACGCGCAGAACGCGGGCGCGGCCGGGGTGCTGCTGGCACCGATGTCGTATCAGCCGCTGACCGAAGACGACGTGTTCGGGCTCTACGAGGACGTCTCGGCGCACCTCTCCGTCCCGCTGGTGGTCTACGACAACCCCGGCACCACCCACTTCACCTTCACCGACGAGCTGTACGCACGGGTGGCCGAGCTGCCGCACGTGGCGTCCATCAAGATCCCGGGCGTGCCCGCCGAACCCACGGCCGCCCAGGCCCGCGTCCGGCGACTGCGTCAGATCCTGCCCGGGACGGTGACGTTGGGCGTCAGCGGGGATCCCCTCGGAGCGACGGGGCTGAACGCCGGGTGCGACGCCTGGTATTCGGTGATCGCCGGCACCTTCCCCGAACCGGCACTGACGATCACCCGGGCCGCGCGGTCCGGCGACGCCGAACAGGCCCGCGCCGAGTCGCGGCGCCTCCAGCCGCTGTGGGACCTCTTCGAGCGGCACGGTTCCCTGCGCGTGGTCGCCGAGGCCGCCGCGCGACTCGGCCTCACTCCGCCCCACAGCCTGCCGCTGCCGCTGCGCGGCCTCGAAGCCGACGACCGCGCACGGGTCGCCGACGTGCTCGAACAACTGCGGCTGCGTGCGTGATTCCGGCATCGAGCGCGATGCCGCCGTCCCCTCCCGCGGCCTGCGGGAGGGGACGGCGTACGAGACGACAGCCCGACGCCGGATACGTATCCATGCAGACGCACGGCCATGAGGCACGGCCATCATGAGTGAGGCAACGGAGATGGGTGAGGCAGCGGATTCGGGTGAGGTGCTGGACTCGGGTGAGGCAGCGGATTCGGGTGAGGTGCTGGACTCGGGTGAGGCAGCGGATTCGGGTGAGGTGCTGGACTCGGGTGAGGCAGCGGACGGCCACTCTGCGACAACGGCGCATGGCTGGGGCGGCCTGGCCCGCTATGTGATCGCGGCGACCTTGGCCCGTACCTCCGACGGCGGCGCGGTGGTGGCCGTCGTGCTGCTGGTGACCACCGGCGGGGGCCCCGGCTGGCTGGCCGGCCTGCTCGGCGCCTGCATCACCGCACCCCACCTGCTCGGTCCCTTCGTCGCCCGGACCCTGGACACCGCACGCGATGGCCGCACCGTGATCGCCGGAGCCTGCGTCGTGCACGGCACCACACTCGCGGCGGCCGTGCTGCTGTACCCGGTCACCCACCCGGCCGTCACCGCCGTACTGCTGATCGTCTCCGGACTGGTCGGCCCGCTGCTGACCGGGGGCATCAGCAGCCGCCTGCCCGCCATCGCCGGTGAGGGCCGGCAGCGTCAACGCCGCGCACAGGGCTGGGACGTGGCCACGTACGGCATCGGCGGCACCATCGGCCCCACCGTCGTCGCCGCCGTCTCCGCCTGGACCTCACCCCTGACAGCCGTACTGGTCCTCGCCGCGGGGACGTTCCTGGCCGCCGCCGTCATCCGCTTCCTCCCGTACGCCCCACCCCCGGCCGCCGCCGCGGACGTCCCCCGCCCCGGGCGCACCCTCCTCGGCATCCTTGCCTCCGGCCCGCTGCGCCGCACGCTGTACCTGACTGTCACCGTCGCCTTCGGCGTCGCCGCCCTCCCCATCACCGCCGTGGCAAGCGCCCGCACCCTCGGCGTCGACAACGCGGCCGCCGGCGTGCTCACGGCCGCCTATGGCCTGGGCAACCTCGCGGGCTCCGCGGGCGTGATGATCCGCCCGGCGCGAGGGGACGCGGACCGGCTCATGACCCGGCTCGCCCTCCCCATCGCGGCCACCCTCGCCCTCATCACCCTCACCCACACGTTCGCCATCGCCGTCGTCGCCTACGCGGCAGCCGGAATCGCCAACTCCTACTTCTTCGCCGCCACCCTCGCGGCCCGCAACGAATACGCCCCCGACGCCGCCCGCGGCCAGATCTTCGTCTGGGTCGGCGCCTTGAAGATCACAGCCGGATCGGCGGGAACAGCCGTCGCCGGCGCCCTCATCGGCACCGCCCTCGCCCTGCCGCTCATCCTCGCCGTCGTCCTCACCCTCGGCAGCGCCCTGATCTCCCTCGCGGAAAGACACCGCCTCGAACCGCAGCCTGAATCATGATGCGGCCGACGCCTGCCGACAGGAGGTGAACGAGTTTCCGGCCCGCGCCTCGCGGCCAGGTTCTGCCGCGGTCGCCGTTGTCGCCGCGGTCGCCGTTGTAGCGGCGTTCCGCGACGCGTCAGCCGGCCGCCGGGAGGCGAAGCGTGGCGACGGCCCGGCCGCCGGGCGCGTTGGCGAAGGACGGCAACGCGCCGATGGCCTGGGCCTGGCCGAGGGCGATGGCCAGGCCGGGGCGGTGGCCCCGGCCGCGTTCCGACGCCCCGGTGCGGAAGCGTCGGGGCCCGTCGGCGAGCAGCTCGCGGGGGAAGCCGGAACGATGTCCCGTACGGTCAGGCAGTTCCCGCCGCCTCGACGGGGGCGCGACCGTACCTTCGCCAGGGCGGCCGGGTCCGCCCGCACCAAGCCCCCCGTACCGTCCGCTGGTTGACCGCCGACAGGCGCCTCACGCCTTGCGGTACTGCTGGACCTTGCCCCGGTCCCGCACGCTGATGCCGAATGCCCGCAGCTCCTCGCGCGCCTCGTCGGCGGCACCGGTCCGGTCGTCGGCGAGTGCCCGCTGCCGCATCCGCAGCAACGCGTGGGCACGCTCGTCGAGGCCCGGCCCTTTGTCGACCCAGGCGGTGTAATCCGCCTCGTACGGGTCGACGGTGCCGCGCCAGGGATAGCCGTGCCGCTCGAACGCGGACCGAAGACGACCCGCGAGGCCACTGTCCACCCGGGTGCGGACGTGGTCCCGGCCGTCGGTATCGCGCAGCACCAGCTCGCGGCCGTCGGTGAACACCTGGGCGATCCGGGCTCGTTCGACGTGGCGGCCGCCGGTGGCATCGTGGACGACGACACTGTCGGCGCCCACCTCGATCACGGGATTCTCCTCGCGCCACGCGCCCGCCGCCCACGCCCCGACCACACCACCGACAAGCGTCAGCACCGGCACGGCCCACACGAGCGGCAGCGCGGCCGCCAGCCGGAGCGGGCCCGGCGCGCCGTCGAAGATGCCGATCATCCAGTCGGCGAGCGGGCCCACGGCGAACGCGGCGCCGAGGCCGAGTGCGGCCCCGCCCAGGATGACGGTCCACAGCCACGCCTCGGGCAGCCGCACGGTGACGGGGGGCTCATGCTCGACCATCGATGTCCTCACTCTCTCGCTCCGTCCCCGCCTCTCGCTCCGTCCGGGCCTCTCGATCCGTCCCCGCCTCTCGCTCCGTCCCGGCGGGCGCCAGGTAGCGCGCGACAGTACGGCGCAGCGCGGGGAGCGGGGAGTGGTCGGGGCGGGCGCCCAGGTACGCGGCGTCCACCATGTTCTCCAGCCAGGCGGCGGCCTCGGCAGGATCGAGTTCCGGGTCGATGCTGCCCGCCTCGATCCCGCGTGCGAGGAGTCCCGCCAGCCCGTCGCGCACCACCTGGGACGTGCGGCCGACGACATCGAGGAGTTCGGCGTCGTGCGCGATACGTCGCAGCAGCTCGACGACCATGCCCGAGGCGCCCGGGTCCTCGGCCTCCGCGGCCAGCTCGGTGACGACGTCGATGATGGCGGCGAGGGGGTCGTCGGTCCCCTCGTGACGGGCGATGAGCGCCTCCGCGCGCGGGAGATCCTGCTCGAAGAGCGCGCGGAAGAGGGCCTGTTTGTCGGCGAAGTAGTAGAAGACGCTGCCTGAGCTGAGCCCGGCGGCCGACGCGATCTGCGCGACCGTCGTCCACTCGAATCCCTGCAATCCGAAGAGGCGGCCCGCCGCAGCGACGATCGCCTCCCGCCGCCGCGCGTGCAGCGCAGGGTCGGCTGTTCGTGGCATCCCGCACCTCACCCCATTCATTAACTGACTGGCCAATCAAAGAATAGCGCAAGCGGGGGCCGGCGCCCCGCACCGTCTCCGCCGGAATGTCCCCGGCCTTCGGCCGCATCAACATGCGCACCCACCGCATACGACGACGTCGGCCTTCAAGACCACACCCAGGTCCTGAAGGCCGACGTCACGCACGGCCCCGGAGTTGCCCACAGCATCCGTACCGCCTCCGGGACCCTGCCGCGGCCGACCGCTTCGCCGGAGCGGCCGCGATCAGCGCTGGTCGGTCGATCCGGACGACGACATGGACTCGCTGATCCTCGGAGTGAGACGGGGCGGGCAGGTCCGTTGAGGCCGATGAGCTTTCCCAAGCCCCGGCCGGACGGGCGGATCAGCGCAGTCCGGCGAAGAGATCGTTCTCGGGTACGGCCGCGCCGGTGGCGTCCTTGACACGTACGAAGGTCTCCATGCCCATCAACTCGCCGAACTTCTCCTTGCCCATCTTGAGGAAGAAGATGTTCTCGCCCTGGCTGGCGTGCGCGGCCAGCGCATCGAACTTCTGACCGCTGAATGCGGTGGTGTCCACCCACGTGCTGATCTCATCGTCGGGGAGGCCGATCTCGGCCATCGCGGCGGCCTCGGCAGGATCCGGCTCCGGCATGTCCTCCTGAAGCTCGCGCATGGTCTCCCCGAACCGCTGCATCATCGAGCGGGGCATCGTGGTCCAGTACACCTTCGGTGTCAGCGCGGTCATCTCCAGCGCGGCCATCGTGATGCGGTGGGCCTGGATGTGGTCGGGGTGGCCGTAGAAGCCGTTCTCGTCGTAGGTGACGACCACGTCGGGCCGATAGTGCCGCATGAGTTCCGCGAGTCGGGCCGCGCCTTCCTCCACGGGGGTCCGCCAGAAGGACCCGGGGGCGTCGTTGCTCGGCCAGCCCGTCATCCCGGAGTCGGCATAGTCCAGCATCTCCAGATCGCTGATCTTCAGGACGTCACAGCTCGCCTCGAGTTCTTGACGGCGCATCGAGGCGACGGCCGCCGGATCGTGGCCGGGATCGCTCGGTTTGACACCCCCCGGCCCGTCACCACAACCGCCGTCGGTACACGTCACGAGAACCGTGCGGATGCCTTCCGCCGCGTACCGCGCGAGGACCCCGCCCGTACCGGTGGCTTCGTCGTCGGGGTGGGCGTGTACTGCCATGAGTGTCAAAGGCCGGTCAGTCATGAAAAACAGTCCTCCTGCGGAACTACGTCTTGGTCCGAGTGTGCGGTGGGCGTACCGCGATCCTGGGGCCCGGATCCTGGTGGGGCCGAGGACCTGCTGGTCTCCGTGTTCCCCGCACCTGCGGCGCCGGTTCGACGGTTGCAACCGTGCCGGCCGGACCGGTTGTTCCCGGCGCGGCCGCTTGACCTTCCAGGCATCGGCGTTTCAACGCCAACGAGGTGCAGGCCCGGCCTGTAGATGGCACGCGATACGACGCGCGGGTTTTGAGAGGTCTGCGCAAGCATGTAGCCCCAGGTCTCTGACCTGGGGCTTTCCATGGAGCGGGTGACGAGGATCGAACTCGCGCTCTGAGCTTGGGAATCACCCGGTATTGCGTAGGCTCGCCCGCCTCTGAACTGGGGGAACGCGCCCTTGGGGCGGGCCACAGAGGCTTCGTCCGGGTCTTTGCTGACCGCCGTTCGCCGTCCTGACCGGCACGTGGTGTCACGCCCACGCCGGGTGGTCGGCTGAGACGAGGGCGGTCGGCCGAGAGCTGAGCTGAGCAGGACCGGCCGGGCCCTGCCCCGTGCGATGCCTGCCGCCCTGCGGCGGCGGTGCGTCAGCTCTGTGCGGTGTTGTCGCCCGTCTGCTCGGCGCCCTCGGCTGCGCCTGCCTTCTCGCGCATCTTGCGTACCAGCTCTGCCTTCTGGTCGGCGGCACCCTTGCGGTCGAGGTTGCGGTGCGGGCCGTTGTTCTGCCGTTCGGCGCGGGACAGCCTCTTGCGCTGGCCGCCACCCATGCCCACAGGGTTGTTGATGTTCTTGCTCACGGTCATGGGTTCTCCTGGAATGATGTGAAGTGATCTACGGATTCATCGGTGGGGGCGGGCGTGGCGATGTCGAGGGACGTCAGAAGGGTCCCATCACGCTCTCACTCGTAAATCGGCCTCCTGGCCTTCCGCCGAGTATGCGCCGTGCACGGACATGCTGGTCATGTATCAGTGCAAGCGCGGCAAGAGCATCCCGGATGTCGAGGGGCTTACGGGCCTTCAGCGCGTGACGATCCCCGGGGGCGGGTATCCGGCCGGGCCGCGGGACGGCCGGCGCGAGGCCCGCGCTGGTAAGGTTGGGTCACGCTTGCAGAGAGCCTGGGCCCGTGCCGGACAAGGTACGGGCCCAGGTCCGTTCAGGGCGCCGAAACGAGGAACCCCCAATGAAGGCGAAGCAGTCGGCCTCCGGTCGCTCCGGACCCGGCAGGTCCGGCCAGGGGAGGGCCCCGCGGGGCGAGCTCTCGGTGCCGGGGACACTGGCGCCCGGCCTCCCGCCGGCCGGCTCCTTCGCGGAGCTGGAACTGCCGGTCGAGCTGATGGGGGTGCTGGCAGGGCTCGGGATACGGGAGCCATTCCCGATCCAGGCGGCCACCCTGCCGAGCGCGCTGGCCGGCCGGGATGTCCTCGGCCGCGCGCGGACCGGCTCGGGAAAGACCCTCGCCTTCGGGCTTGCGCTCCTCGCACGTACGGCGGGCCGGCGCGCCGAACCGAAGTGCCCTCTCGCGCTGGTCCTGGTGCCGACAAGGGAACTCGCGCAGCAGGTGAGCGAGGCGCTGGCTCCCTACGCGGAGGCGCTCGGGCTACGCTCGGTGACTGTGGTCGGCGGGCTGGCGATCGGCCGGCAGGTGGGGGCGCTCCGGGCAGGTGCCGAGGTCGTGGTGGCGACGCCGGGACGGCTGGCCGATCTCGTCGCCCGGCGGGACTGTCACCTGGACCGGGTGCGGATCGCGGTGCTGGACGAGGCGGACCAGATGTGCGACATGGGTTTCCTGCCGCAGGTCTCGGAGACCCTGGACCGGACGCCCCCCGGCGGGCAGCGGATGCTGTTCTCCGCGACGCTCGACCGCAACGTCGATCAACTGGTCAGGCAATATCTGAGGGAGCCGGTGTTCGCCGCGGTCGACCGGGCGGAGGGCTCGGTCGCGACGATGGAGCACCACGTACTGAACGTCCATCCCGCCGACAAGTACGTGACAGCCACCGAGATCGCGGCTCGGGACGGGCGGGTGCTGATGTTCCTGGACACCAAGCACGGTGTGGACCAGTTCACCCGCCACCTGCGGAGCAGCGGCATACAGGCGGGTGCTCTGCACAGCGGGAAGTCGCAGCCGCAGCGCACGCACACGCTGGCCCAGTTCAAGGACGGGGAGATCACGGTGCTGGTGGCCACCAACGTCGCTGCCCGTGGCATCAACGTCGAGCACCTGGACCTCGTCGTCAACGTGGATCCGCCCTCCGACCCCAAGGACTACCTCCACCGCGGCGGGCGCACCGCGCGTGCCGGGGAGTCCGGCAGCGTGGTCACGCTGGTCACGCCCGGCCAGCGCCGGGACGTGAACCGGATGATGTCGGATGCCGGGATCCGGCCCACGGTCGCTCAGGTTCGCTCCGGCGAGGAGAAGCTGACCAGCATCACAGGCGCGAAGCGCCCGCCGGTGCTGGACGGGGCGAAGACCGGCAATGCGGCGTTCCGGGGTCTGGGCACCCGCGCGGGCCGCCCGCCGAAGGAATCCCGCAAGGCCGCGGAGGCGCGCACGATGGCGGAGGCCCGTAAGGCCGCCCGAGCGCGCAAGGCCCACTGACGAGCGGTACGGCCGTCACGGTCGGGAGACACAAAGAGGCACCCACTGCCTCGCATCGAGTGGAGCGTCAAGGAGTGCCGATGGCGAACAGGGTCCAACGACCCCATGAGGAAGCCGAGTTCGAGTTCATCCTGGCGAGGGCGGACGTGCCGGTGCTCGCGTACTTCCACGGGGTGTGGCCCAAGGCCACGGCAGCATGCAAGGAAATGGATGCCCTGGTGCGGGAGGTGGCCGACGTCTACCAGGGCCGACTGATCGTCGTGCGGGCCGACATCGCAAGGTGCCCCGGCCCCGTACGGCGGTACGGCGTCACCGGCGCGCCCTCCTTCGTGCTGATCGATCGGGGCGAGGCGATGGCGGCCGGGAGCGGTCCGATGTCCAGGACAGCGCTCGGGGATTTCCTGGACGCCCACCTGTGAGCAGGCCGCATACCGGCCGGCGAGGGTGTGCCCGCAGCGGCCGTCCCGGGCACCACCGTGGCCGCAGATGTACAACTCTTCACCGAAACCGGCGACTGCCCTGGTGAGGTCCTGGTGCTCGCGCAAGGCGGCTGCCTGTAGTGGCTGGAAGTCGACCACGCCCACCAGGCCCTGCCTGCCGCGACTGCACCACCGGATCGGCGCGGTGCCTCGGAGCCGGTCGTCGTACCCGACGACGGCCGCCCTCTGGAACGGAGGAGCTCGGCGGGCGCTTCGCAGCGTGCCGAGTGACACTCCTCCCTGTACCGCACAGACCTCCGCGCATGGCCTTGGGGCTACTTGGTCGCGTCCGGAGGCAGGAAGCCGTGCTCGGACAGGTCGAACCAGTTTCCCTCCGGGTCGATCGCCCGGTACTCGGCAAACGGCCGGTTGCCGCCGCGCAGCATGGGCCGGGCGACGCCATGCCCCGTCATCCGGTCCGCGACGCGGGCGACATTCGGCACCTCGAACCCGAAGTGGTTGAACCCGGCCGGTACATCCCCGTCCAGACGCTGCTGGATGAGCGCCAGGTTGATGTAGCCGTCGGTCATGAACCGACTGCCGTCGGGGTCCTGGTGAAACTCCTCCATCTGGAGTGTCCCGTGATAGAAGGCGGCGGCAGCGGCGGCGTCCTGGACGACGAGGGCTACATGCCTGAGGCGGGGCCGGTTCACTTCTGTTCCTCCCGGGGAGCTGTGACGGTCATGTTGTGGAAGGCGATGATGCGGTGGCCTGACCCGTCACCGGCCACCACCGCCTGCGCGTGCGTGGTGGGTCCGTCCGGCTCGATCGTGGTCACCGCATGGACCAGCGTCAGTTCACCACCGACCGGACGCACCAGCCGGATGTCGGGAATCAGCCGGGTGTTCCTGAGGGGACCGGCGAAGAGACGGGCGTGCCCGGCCACCACCGCAACGCGCCCCCGCAGTTCCTCTCCGCGCACAGTCACGAATTCGACGTCCTCGTCGAAGACCGTGCCGAACGCCTCGGCGTCACCGCGTCGCCACCCGTCGGCCATCGCCCGCCACAGGGCGCGTACACCGTCCATGTCGTCGTCAGCCATTGTCGCCTCCGCCTTCCGGCAGGGCGCTCTCCACCAGCCGGTGCACACGCAGCGCCAGTTGCCGGCACTCCGCGTCCCACGCCGACAGGGCGTAACCGTGCGCCCCATGTCGACGCTCCACATAACAGACGGCGTTGACCGGCCAGCCGCTACTGCGAAACACGTATCGGTCCATCTCGGTGGGGCACTCGTCCAGCGTTTGAGTACGGGCCTGTGCGGGGCCGAGCCGGTGCCAGTCGGGGTGCATGTGGACCGAACCCAAGACATCCAGGCCCCGGCGGTCCGCATCGCGCGTGATGCGGAGCAGGTCCGCCGGGTCCAGCCACCACGCGCGGACCGCGTTCTCGTAGGCCGCTCCGAAGCGCGGCACGATCGTTGTGGCGAATTCCTGGCGCGCGCTCGGGTCGGTGGTGCGGACGTTGCGCCCGAAAGCCACGTCGTGTACCAGCCAGTCACCATCCGCCGCCGTTCCCAGCAACACGGCGAAACACGGCACCGGATCGTTCTCGGTGATGTTCGCGTATTCGCGTACGGCCGCCTTGAGAAAGCGGTGCAGCGCGGGCTCGGAGAATAGTACGGAGGAATTCTCCGGTAAGCGTGTGATTTTGTCACTCGTGGTCCTGGTATGCGTCAGCATGGCACTCGCCTTAAACGGAAAACGGCTCTTCGAAGGGTGGTCTCCGACCGTGCCACCCGACGCGGAGGCGCGGCAACAGACAGATGGCCGGGTAGGCGCCCGAAGGGCCGCAATTATCGACCACTGTCCCGTTTCGGAGCCCTATCGCATTCGGCGATAACACTTCTGTCCCCGCAGTCCGCGACCGCCGTACGATCCAGCCATGCGTCTGGAGATACGACATCTGGATCTGGTTCTCGCCATCGCCGAGGCGGGCAGCCTGCGACGTGCTGCCGCCCGCCTGCACCTCTCCCAGCCCGCGGTGACCGCGCAACTCAAACGCATCGAACAGCACGTGGGAGGCGAACTCTTTGTTCGCCTCCCGGACGGTGTGGTGCCTACCCTCGCGGGCACCCTCTTCGTCCGCGACGGCACCCGCATCCGGACGGACCTGGAGGAGCTGACCCGCACGGTCCGCCGCGCCCTCCACGCCGACGCGGCAACGCCGGTGCGTGTCGGCGGAGTGCCTGCGCAGCAGTTCAGCCTGCTGATCAGGGCGCTCTCTGTCCTGCTGCCCGAACGCGGCACGACCAGCCGTACGGTGCGGCGCACCGACACCGTCACCGGGCTGCTCGCCTCCGGTGAGCTCGACGTGGCGGTGCTGCGCAGGTTTCCCGGCACATCCGTGACGCTGCCGCCCGGAATCGCGCACCGGGTCCTGCTCACGGAGCCCATCTTCGTCGGGGTGTCCCTGGACCACCGCCTGTCCGGCGCCCGGCGGATCGCCCTGAACGACCTGGCGGACGACGTCTGGGTGATGCCGCACCCGGACGACAGCGGCATGAACGGCTACGTGGCCGATACCTGCCGGCGTACGGGGTTCGAGCAGCGCGTCGGGCACATCACCGACGAGGCGCACATCGCCTTCGCGCTGACCGCGGCCGGTGACGCGGTATGCGTGCTCTACCCGCTGGGCAAGGCGCGCGAGTCGCTGGCCACTCTCACCCTGGCCGGTGACCCGCTGGTCCGCGACCTCGTGCTGGCCTGGCGCACCGACTCCCCGGTCGCCCCCGCCGTGGACGCGCTGTGCGCGCACATCTCGGAGGGTTACCTCGCCCTTGTTGAGGCCGACGACGTGTATGCAGAATGGTGGCAACAAGGCGGGGCCGAACTGGCTGTGCCGTAGGAGGATTTCGGAGGAATTTCGGTGCCGGTCCGAGGGCTCAATCACGCGGTGCTGTGGGTGCGCGACGCGGACGCCAGCACCCGTTTCTACACAGAAACCCTCGGACTCCGAGTGGTCGCCGAATCCGGAGACGCCCCTCGGAAGGCAATTTTTCTCCGGGCACCGGAATCCGACAATGACCACGATCTCGGCCTGTTCGGCATCGGCGCACAGGCCGAAGAGACGAAGGCCGGGCGGGGCGAGACCGGCCTTTACCATATTGCCTGGGAGGTCCCGACACTTGGCGACCTGCGCATCGTCACCGAGCGGTTGTCCAAACGCGGAGCCCTGGTCGGCGCCACCGACCACGGCACCACCAAGGGCGTCTACGCCAAAGACCCGGACGGCCTGGAGTTCGAGGTCTGCTGGGTGGTACCCCCGCACCTCGTCGACGACGAGGCCCGCGCTCGGCGTGGCGAACTCGACATCGATGCCGAGATCGCCCGCTACGGCGCCACCACACAAGGCGCCTGTGCCCGTGCTGCCCCCCGCACGCCCATCCGACCGGGGTTCGCCTGACGGGCTGCCCCGGAGTCCTGCTCCACCGGAGCCGGGACGGAGGAGAAGGGAGTGGGCGCCCCGGACACCACGACGCTGACGGGTCGATGCCAGGTGAAGGTGGCCGGGCTGCAGGCGAACTGCTGCGGCCTGACGCCGCGGGCTGTCGCACGTTGATCAGGTGGGAGAACGACCGCCGGCGGTTCGGTCTGACGTTCGGCGAACTCGCCACTGCCAGCGCCTACGAGCCCCTGGCTCGGGTTCAGGTGTTGCCCTGATCTGGCACCGCCGGCTCGGGTTGGATCTGGTGGTGCCGCTGGTGGACAGCTCATGGGTGCGCAGCCCAGGGAACGATGACATGCGGTCGGCAGCCGTGTGCTGGATCTGTCGCCCGGGGCCGAGATGGTACGGGACGGCGCGGAGTGGACCGTCGAATTGGACTGGTACATCAAACAAAGCCCAAGTCGCTAGTCGCTGACTTGGGCCTTCGTCGTGGAGCGGGTGACGAGAATCGAACTCGCGCTCTGAGCTTGGGAAGCTCATGTTCTACCATTAAACTACACCCGCGAGGCGGCCGAAGAACGGCTTCGCATCGTCGGACACTCTACCTCATCGCAGGCCCCGGGCGTATCTCGCCGCGGGGCCGTCGTCATGTCGGGCGGCCCGGGGTGGGCGTGGATGTGGCTGTAGGGGGCGGGAGTTGGGGCGTAGGGTCCGGGGTGGAGTGCCGCTCGCGGGGGCGTTCCGTTCATCCCCTAGTGTGGGCTTTCGTCCGCGTTTGTTGGGGAAAGGACCTGATGGACTTGATGGAGCGCACCGTCGTCCGCTGTGCCGAGGGGCATGTTTTCAGTACCGCGTCGTTCCCGATGCAGCAGCTCGACGCCGGGCGGATCGGGCCCGGTCGGCTCATCCGTTGTCCGCGGTGTACGCGGTTGCGGCACGCCGTGCCGGTGGAGTCCGCGGAGCTGCTGGAGTTGAAGCGGCACTGACCGTGGCCGGGTAGTCGGCCGAGGCGCGCGGGGCCGCCCGATTGGGGTGGGCTCGCGCGCTCTGCGTATCCTCGGGGCGTGCTTCTCTCAGACAAGGACATCCGGGCCGAGCTCGATTCCGGACGCGTACGCCTCGAACCGTACGACGAATCGATGGTGCAGCCCTCCAGCATCGATGTGCGGCTCGACCGGTTCTTCCGGGTGTTCGAGAACCACCGCTATCCGCATATCGATCCCGCCGTCGAGCAGGTCGATCTGACGCGGACGGTCGAGCCGGAGGGGGACGATCCGTTCATCCTCCATCCCGGGGAGTTCGTGCTCGCCTCGACGTACGAGGTCATCTCCCTGCCCGAAGACATCGCCTCCCGTCTGGAAGGCAAGTCCAGTCTCGGGCGGCTCGGGCTGGTGACGCATTCGACCGCCGGGTTCATCGATCCCGGGTTCTCCGGGCATGTCACGCTCGAACTGTCGAACATGGCGACGCTGCCCATCAAGCTCTGGCCGGGGATGAAGATCGGGCAGCTGTGTCTGTTCCGGCTCAGTTCGGCGGCGGAGTTTCCGTACGGTTCCGAGCGGTACGGGTCGCGTTATCAGGGGCAGCGGGGGCCCACGGCCTCTCGTTCGTATCTCAACTTCCATCGGACGCAGGTGTGATGGCCTGCATGACTGACAGGCTGACATGAGCGGGATACGAGAGAACCTGACGTACGAGACGTTCGGCCGTGCCGTCCGTGAGCTCGCGCAGAGCATCGCCGACGACGGGTACGTACCGGATGTCGTCCTGAGCATCGCGCGCGGTGGTGTGTTCGTGGCCGGCGGTCTGGCCTATGCCCTCGACTGCAAGAACATCCACCTGGTCAACGTGGAGTTCTACACCGGCGTGGGCACCACCCTGGAGATGCCGGTCATGCTGGCGCCCGTGCCCAACGCGATCGACTTCTCCAACAAGAAGGTTCTCATCGCCGACGATGTCGCCGACACCGGCAAGACGTTGAAGCTGGTGCGCGACTTCTGTGTCGACCATGTCGCCGAGGTGCGCAGCGCGGTCATATACGAGAAGACGCAGTCGCTGGTGAAGTGCGAGTACGTCTGGCAGCGCACGGACGACTGGATCAACTTCCCCTGGAGCGTCCAGCCTCCCGTACGCAGGGCGGGCGAGCCCATCACGCCCTCCAAGGATGCGCTGTAGCACCGGACGGATGGTTTTCGGGCGGCCGGTCCCGCGGTCGGGGCCGGTGATGGCAGGGGCTCTGCGGGGTCGGTGAACGACCGGGCGCGGGCGTGGGCCGGAACGGCGCCTCCCTGTCCTGGACCGCCGATCGCCGGACGTCCCCGATGACCGCCGGACGTCCCCGATCGCCGGACGTCCCCGGCGGCCGGACGTCCCCGATCGCCGTAGTGACACCGGTGGCACACACGCGAAGGCCCCCTTGATCCAGGAGTGATCCGGATCAAGGGGGCCCTCCGCATGTGTGTGTCAGAGCGTGCCCAGCTTCAGCATCGACAGCAGCGCGACCAGCTGGATCGCCGACGCGCCCAGTGCCTTCGGCCACGGCAGGTCGTGCGACTTGCTCACCATCACCGTGAACAGTGCGCCCGCCACGAGCCAGGTGATCCAGCCGAGGATCACCACCAGGGAGTTCTCGCCGCCCAGGAAGACCGCGAAGATCAGGCGCGGGGCGTCCGTGAACGACATGATCAGCATGGAGAGGCCGACGGTCGGCTGCCAGGCGCCCTCGCCGCCCAGCTGGCGGGCCAGGGTGTGGGTCACCGCGCCGAGGATCAGGCCGCCGATGACGAAGGCCACGGCCGTCGTCAGCGCGTACGGGATGGCGGTGGAGAGCGTCGCGTTGATCGCTTCTTCACGGGCCGTGTCGAAACCGAAGAGCGCCAGCAGGCCGTAGAGGAACGTCACGACCAGGGCGGGGCCCCAGACCGGGTAGTCGCGCATCTGGAGGAACGTCGGCGCGGGGCGCAGCACGATGCCGCTCAGCAGTTCCTTCCAGGGCAGCCGGGGGCCCACGGGGGGCGCCGGGGCGCGGTAGGCGTCGCCGTCGCCGTACGGGTCCTCGCCGATGCTGAACGCCTGCGTGCTGCCAGGGTTGTTGGCGTACGAGTCGCCGTGCGGGCCGCCCTGTGCGGCGCCGTGCGAGCCCGGGTGCGACGGCTGGCCGTACGGGTCGCCGAAGTACTCCGGCTCGCCATGGCCGCCGCCTTGCGCGCCCTGCCCGCCGTACTGTCCGCCGCCCGCCGGAGGCCATTGCTGCTGCCCGTACGGGGGCGAGGCCTGGGGCCCGCCTCCGTATCCCGGCGGAGCTGCCGTCCGTCCGTACGTCTGCTGCTGCGGCGGTTGCTGCCGCTGCCGCTGCGGTTGTTGTTGCGGGGTGCGGTTGTCCCGGCCGCGTCCGATCCTGAATCCAGCCACGCGATCGAACGTACCCGGTCCTGACGGGTCGAATGACTGAGGGAGGGGAACGGGGGTGCCTTTGCGGCCGAGCTGTGACATCCCTTAGGGGATCCCTGGGGGGTTCGCCGCACCTCCGGGGCGGCTCCGGTGCACCTCCCGCCCCGGTTCGACGGCTTCGGCGGTCTGGGCAGTCTCGACGGTCATCCGAGGAAGATCTTCGTACTGAACGTGATCACCGGCCGGTCCGCCGCGGCCCCGGTGGCTCCGTCCGGGCCACCGGACCCGTACAGCGCGATCAGGTCCGTCTTCTCCCCCCGGTGCGTACGTGTCACCAGGTCCGGGCGCTTGTCGCCGTCGAGGTCCGTGTACTGGAGGACCTCGGTCGACACCCTGCCCCTGCCCGCGGGCAGCTCGGGGGCGGGCGGGAGGCGTACGGCCTTGAAGCGGTACGCGCCTCCCGCGCGCCCCGGGCCGTCCGGGCCGCCCAGCAGCAGCGTGCCCCGGGCCGCCTCGCCGGGGGTGTGCGCGCGGGTGGAGTGGACGAGGTCGTCGTAGCCGTCGCCGTTCGTATCGGCCTTGGGCGCGGGTGCTTCGAGGACCGGGCCGCCGTCCTGGATCGGCGCGGACGCGGCGCGCGGGGCGCCGGCCCGGGTGAAGGGGCCGCGGAGATAGCTGATCTGGCCGGCGCTCGCGGTGACCGCGAGGTCGTTCCCGCCGTCGCCGTCGAAGTCGCCGCAGACCGGGTGGTCGGGCCATTCGTTGCCGGCCCTGGCCTTGGCGGGGATCTTCAGGACGACCGCCTTGCCGGCCAGGCCGGTGGGGCCGCCGAAGAGGATCTGGAGAGGGACGGGTGGCATGCCGGTGCCGTTGTACGGCGGGTCCGTGGCGATGATCAGATCACCGAAGCCGTCCTGGTCGAGATCGCACGCCTCCTCGGCGTCGAACGCGGCGGGGAGCGTGCCGTCGACCCGGGCGCCCCGGGTGCGCGGGCCGAGGGTCTGGCGTACGGCGGGATCGGGGCCGGGGCCGCGCCCTCGGGAGGCGGCGGTGCCGTACACGATGCCGATGCCCGCGTCGTCGCCGTAGGAGTCGCCCGGGGCCTTGACCAGGTCGTTCAGTACGAGGTCGGGGTGGCCGTCGCCGTTGAAGTCGGCCGGGAGACGGCTCCCCTTGCCGCGGGGGACGGGGCGGCGGATACCGGAGGCCGGGGCGGTGTCGCCGTTCTTCGCCTCTGCCTCCGCCCTGGTCTCCCGGTCCGGAGAGGCCGTACAGCCCGTGCTGACGGCGCCCACCGCGCCGACCGTCAGCAGTAGCAAGAACGCCGTACAGACGCGTATGCGCACGACCCCACCCATCCCATCCGTCCGGGCCGACCCCGGTGACCACCGTCAGGTCATTGTGGCCACCGTCGCCTCCACGCTCCAGGCCCTGCCCGGCGGAGATCGACCGGGCAGGGCCTGGAGCTTCGGCGGCCATACGCGAGCGGCCGGACCCGCCCCTGGCAGATCCGGCCGCTCACACACGTCCCAGGACGGCTACTTCACCGGCTCGGGCTTCGGCTCCGGATCCGGGTCCGGGGCGTTCTCCTCCTCCTCGGAGTCCGCCGGGTCCGCCGGCGTCCGTACCGATTCGAGCAGCAGCTGCGCCACGTCCACGACCTGGAGGGACTCCTTCGCCTGACCGTCGTTCTTCTTGCCGTTGACCGAGTCGGTCAGCATGACCAGGCAGAACGGGCAGGCCGTCGAGACGATGTCCGGGTTCAGCGAAAGCGCCTCGTCCACGCGCTCGTTGTTGATGCGTTTGCCGATCCGCTCCTCCATCCACATCCGCGCGCCGCCCGCGCCACAGCAGAAGCCGCGCTCCTTGTGGCGGTGCATCTCCTCGTTCCGCAGGCCGGGCACGCTCGCGATGATCTCGCGCGGCGGTGTGTAGACCTTGTTGTGGCGGCCCAGGTAGCAGGGGTCGTGGTACGTGATCAGACCCTCGACCGGGGTGACGGGGACCAGCTTGCCCTCGTCCACGAGGGTCTGGAGCAGCTGCGTGTGGTGGATGACCTCGTACTCGCCGCCGAGCTGCGGGTACTCGTTCGCGATCGTGTTGAAGCAGTGCGGGCAGGTCGCGACGATCTTTTTCGAGGGCTTCGGCTTCTTCGTGGCGCCGTCCGCGTCGCCGTCCGCGTCGCCCTCCTCGTCGGGGGACTCCCCGTACGCCATGTTCAGCATTGCCACGTTCTCCTGGCCGAGCTGCTGGAACAGGGGCTCGTTGCCCAGGCGGCGGGCCGAGTCACCGGTGCACTTCTCGTCGCCGCCCATGATCGCGAACTTGACGCCCGCGATGTGCAGCAGCTCCGCGAAGGCCTTGGTGGTCTTCTTGGCCCGGTCCTCCAACGCGCCCGCGCAGCCCACCCAGTAGAGGTAGTCGACCTCCGTCAGGTCCTCGACGTCCTTGCCGACGACCGGCACCTCGAAGTCGACCTCCTTCGTCCACTGAAGGCGCTGCTTCTTGGCCAGGCCCCAGGGATTGCCCTTCTTCTCCAGGTTCTTGAGCATCGTCCCGGCCTCGCTCGGGAAGGAGCTCTCGATCATCACCTGGTAGCGGCGCATGTCCACGATGTGGTCGACGTGCTCGATGTCGACCGGGCACTGCTCCACGCACGCGCCGCACGTCGTGCAGGACCACAGCACGTCCGGGTCGATGACGCCGTTCTCCTCCAGCGTCCCGATCAGCGGGCGTTCGGCCTCGGCGAGGGCCGCGGCCGGCACTCCGGCCAGCTGCTCCTCGGTCGCCTTCTCCTCGCCCTCCATGGTCTTGCCGCCGCCGGCCAGCAGGTACGGCGCCTTGGCGTGCGCGTGGTCGCGCAGCGACATGATCAGCAGCTTCGGGGAGAGCGGCTTGCCCGTGTTCCAGGCCGGGCACTGCGACTGGCAGCGGCCGCACTCCGTGCACGTGGAGAAGTCGAGGATGCCCTTCCAGGAGAAGTGCTCGATCTGCGAGGCGCCGAAGACGGCTTCCTCGCCGCCCTCCTCGTCGTCGAAGACCGTCTCGAAGTCGATCTCCTTGCCGCCGGAGACCATCGGCAGAAGCGCGCCGAGGGCCGTCCCGCCGTCCGCCTCGCGCTTGAACCAGATGTTCGGGAAGGCCAGGAAGCGGTGCCAGGCGACGCCCATGTCGGTCTTCAGCGCGACCGTGATCATCCAGACGAAGGACGTCCCGATCTTGATCATCGCGACCAGGTAGACCAGGTTCTGGAGGGTGCCGAGGCTGAGCCCGTTGAACGCCGCGACCAGCGGATACGAGACCAGATACGCGGCCTGGTACGAGTCGGCGTGGTGCAGGGCGCCTTCGAGGCCGCGCAGGACGAGGATCGCGATGCCGATGACGAGGATGACGGCCTCGACGAAGTACGCCTGGCCGAAGTTGGAGCCCGCGAAGCGGGACTTGCGGCCCGCGCGGGAGGGCAGCGAAAGCTGGCGGATCACGATCAGCGTCAGGATGCCGAGCGTGGTCAGCAGGCCGATGAGCTCGACGAAGACCTCGTACGGTGTCCAGTCGCCGATGACCGGCAGCAGCCAGTCGGCCTGGAAGAGCTGCCCGAAGGCGTTCACCAGGGTCAGTACGAGCGAGAAGAAGCCGACCGCGACGAACCAGTGCGCCACACCGACGACGCCCCACGTGTTCATGCGGGTGTGACCGAGGAACTCCTTGGCCACGGTCAGGGTCCGCTGGGTGGGCTCGTCCGTGCGCGTGCCCGCGGGGACCGGCTGGCCGAGCCTCACGAAGCGGTAGATCTGCGCGATGGCTCGGCCGAACAGCGCCACACCGACGACGGCGAGTACCAACGACACGGTGATCGCGGCGAGTTGCATTTGGGGGCTCCTCGGGCCTGCGAGGGTGGGGAAATCCGCACTCTTACCGAGCACTCCTGCTGAGCACTCTTACAAACGTACTAAGCGGTAACTTAATCAGGTCGTGCTGAGGTTACCCACTTATCCGGTCGCAATGTAACGGCGTACCCGGTGATCTGTGTCGCTCGGGGTGCCCTGAACGGGCGGCCGGGCCGTGTGCCCGCGCCTGTGGCCGTGCGCGAGGAGCGGCCGGGGCCGGTGTCCGCGCCCGAGGCGCCGGGGCGCGCGTGCGGGCGCCTGTCCGGGGGTGAGGCACAGCGACGGGATGCTTCGGGCGAGGATCGCCAGGTCGAGGCCGATCCAGTGGTGCTCCACATAATGCTGGTCGAGCAGCGCCGTCTCGTCCCATGGCAGCGCCGAGTGCCGCCGCGTCTGAGCGAGGCCGGTCAGGCCCGGCCGTACGAGCTGGCGCCAGGGCGCGGCCGCCGCCGGGGAGCCGGGCTTCAGGGGCGCGGGCCCGACCAGCGAGAGGTCGCCGCGTACGACATGGGGCAGCCGGGAGAGCAGGTCGAGCCGGAATCGGCGGGTGCGCAGGGAACTCAGGATGAAGGGCCGGCCGTTCAACCCGATGCGGTACTCGCGCAGGAAAAGGCCGTCCGACGGCCTTTTCCTGGAGAGCGCCATGGCGAGGGCGGCGGTCGCGAGGACGGGCGCGGACAGGAGTAGCAGCGCTGTGCCCAGCGTCAGATCCAGCAGGCGTTTGGGTTCCAGGAAGCGCTCGGGTTCCAGGCGGGGGCGCGGGTTCCAGGTGGGGCGCCAGGTGAGGTGTGGTCTCGGGCGCCACCGCAGGGGCCGTTTCGTGCGTCTCACGCGTTGCTTCATGGTGGTACCCGACCGTTCTGTGAGTTCCGTTAGGTTCTATTCCGTTTGCTATGGATTCGTATCTTTTGTTACGGAACGATCGCACGGTGAACCGGCGCGGATCGGGTAGGCGGCCCCGCCGGGCGCGCTCAAACCCCCGGAGGAAGCCCTTGCGAAGCCCTCAGGCGCAAGGTGCCCGCACAATAGTTGAGTCTCCTTGGCTCAGGTCCTTTGACTCCTTGGGATCCGTGATGCATCCTTGAGTCTGTTCCACTCAAGTCAGCTGGAGGAATTGAAATGGCACGTGCGGTCGGCATCGACCTGGGCACGACTAACTCCGTCGTCAGCGTTCTCGAAGGCGGCGAGCCCACCGTCATCACCAACGCCGAGGGCGCCAGGACCACGCCGTCCGTCGTCGCCTTCGCCAAGAACGGCGAGGTGCTCGTCGGCGAGGTCGCGAAGCGCCAGGCGGTTACGAACGTCGACAGGACCATCCGGTCGGTCAAGCGCCACATGGGCACCGACTGGAAGATCAACCTGGACGGCAAGGACTTCAACCCGCAGCAGATCTCGGCCTTCGTGCTGCAGAAGCTGAAGCGGGACGCGGAGTCGTACCTGGGCGAGAAGGTCACCGACGCGGTGATCACCGTCCCGGCGTACTTCAACGACTCCGAGCGCCAGGCCACGAAGGAGGCCGGCGAGATCGCGGGCCTCAACGTGCTGCGTATCGTCAACGAGCCGACGGCGGCCGCCCTGGCCTACGGGCTCGACAAGGACGACCAGACCATCCTCGTCTTCGACCTCGGTGGCGGCACCTTCGACGTCTCGCTGCTGGAGATCGGTGACGGCGTCGTCGAGGTGAAGGCCACCAACGGTGACAACCACCTCGGTGGTGACGACTGGGACCAGCGTCTCGTCGACTTCCTGGTGAAGCAGTTCGCCAACGGCCACGGCGTGGACCTGTCCAAGGACAAGATGGCTCTCCAGCGTCTGCGCGAGGCCGCGGAGAAGGCGAAGATCGAGCTGTCGTCCTCGTCCGAGACGACGATCAACCTGCCCTACATCACGGCGTCCGCCGAGGGCCCGCTGCACCTGGACGAGAAGGTCACCCGTTCTCAGTTCCAGCAGCTGACCTCGGACCTGCTGGACCGATGCAAGACCCCGTTCCACAACGTCATCAAGGACGCCGGCATCCAGCTGTCCGAGATCGACCACGTGGTGCTCGTCGGTGGTTCGACCCGCATGCCCGCCGTCGCGGAGCTGGTCAAGGAGCTGACCGGTGGCCGGGACGCCAACAAGGGCGTCAACCCGGACGAGGTCGTCGCCATCGGCGCCGCGCTCCAGGCCGGTGTCCTGAAGGGTGAGGTCAAGGACGTCCTGCTCCTCGACGTCACCCCGCTGTCCCTCGGTATCGAGACCAAGGG
Source organism: Streptomyces sp. NPDC088116 (assembly GCF_044741745.1). NCBI lineage: Bacteria > Bacillati > Actinomycetota > Actinomycetes > Kitasatosporales > Streptomycetaceae > Streptomyces > Streptomyces sp. NPDC088116. The sequence continues at coordinate 621,120 of NZ_JBIUTF010000005.1, forward strand.
CGGCATCATGACCAAGCTCATCGAGCGCAACACGACGATCCCGACGAAGCGTTCGGAGATCTTCACGACGGCCGAGGACAACCAGCCGTCCGTGCAGATCCAGGTCTACCAGGGCGAGCGCGAGATCGCCGCGTACAACAAGAAGCTCGGAATGTTCGAGCTGACCGGTCTGCCGCCCGCGCCGCGCGGTGTGCCGCAGATCGAGGTCGCCTTCGACATCGACGCCAACGGCATCATGCACGTGGCCGCGAAGGACCTCGGCACCGGCAAGGAGCAGAAGATGACCGTCACCGGTGGCTCCTCGCTGCCGAAGGACGAGGTCAACCGGATGCGCGAAGAGGCCGAGCAGTACGCGGACGAGGACCACCGCCGCCGCGAGGCCGCCGAGACGCGCAACCAGGCCGAACAGCTCGTCTACCAGACGGAGAAGTTCCTCAAGGACAACGAGGACAAGGTCCCCGGCGATGTCAAGACCGAGGTCGAGACGTCCATCGGCGAGCTGAAGGAGAAGCTCAAGGGCGAGGACACCGCCGAGATCCGGACGGCCACCGAGAAGGTCGCGGCCGTCTCGCAGAAGCTCGGCCAGGCGATGTACGCCGACGCCCAGGCCGCCGGCGGTGCCGAGGGCGCGGGCGAGGCCCCGGGTGCCGGCAAGGCCGCCGAGGACGATGTCGTCGACGCCGAGATCGTCGACGACGAGAAGCCGAAGAAGGACGGTGCCGCGTGACCGAGGAGACCCCGGGCTTCGAGGAGAAGCCCGACGTCCCCTCCGGCGCGACCCCCGAAGAGACCGCGCCGAAGGCCGCCGAGCCGGACTCCGTACCGGAGCCGGGCCCGGCGGCCCCGGGCGGGGACGTCCAGGATGTAGCCCTGCAGGCCCAGTTGGACCAGGTCCGTACGGCGCTCGGTGAGCGCACGGCAGACCTCCAGCGGCTCCAGGCCGAGTACCAGAACTACCGCCGTCGGGTGGAGCGGGACCGGGTCACGGTCAAGGAGATCGCTGTCGCGAACCTGCTGACCGAGCTTCTGCCCGTGCTCGACGACATCGGCCGGGCGCGGGACCACGAGGAGTTGGTGGGCGGCTTCAAGTCGGTCGCCGAGTCCCTGGAGGCGGTCACCGCGAAGCTGGGGCTCCAGCAGTTCGGTACGGAGGGCGAGCCCTTCGACCCGACGGTCCACGAGGCCCTGATGCACTCGTACGCGCCGGACGTCACGGAGACGACGTGCGTCGCGATCCTCCAGCCTGGGTACCGGTTCGGCGAGCGGACGATCAGGCCCGCCCGGGTCGCGGTGGCCGAGCCCCAGCCAGGGGCCCAGCCCAAATCCGCCGATGAGCAGGCGGGCGACGAGGAGAGCGGTGGCCCGGACGGGGGCTGACGCGGTGCCAGGCAATGAAGGCGGAGAGGAGGGACGTCGGGAATGAGCACCAAGGACTTCGTGGAGAAGGACTACTACAAGGTTCTCGGCGTCCCCAAGGACGCCACCGAGGCCGAGATCAAGAAGGCGTACCGCAAGCTCGCCCGCGAGTTCCACCCGGACGCCAACACGGGTGACGCCAAGGCCGAGGAGCGCTTCAAGGAGGTCTCCGAGGCGAATGACATCCTCGGTGACCCCAAGCGGCGCAAGGAGTACGACGACGCCCGCGCGCTCTTCGGCAACGGCGGGTTCCGTCCGGGACCCGGCGCCGGCGGCGGCAACGGCTCGTTCAACTTCGACCTGGGCGACCTCTTCGGCGGCGGCCAGGGCGGTCCGCAGACGGGCCCCGCGGGCGCCGGTGGCTTCGGTGGCGGACTCGGGGACGTCTTCGGCGGGCTGTTCAACCGGGGTGGCCCGGGGACCCGCACACAGCCGCGCCGTGGTCAGGACATCGAGTCCGAGGTGACGCTCAGCTTCACCGAGGCCGTCGACGGGGCCACGGTCCCGCTGCGGATGTCCAGCCAGGCGCCCTGCAAGGCCTGTTCCGGTACGGGCGACAAGAACGGCACCCCGCGGGTCTGCCCGACCTGCGTGGGCACCGGTCAGGTGTCGCGCGGCACCGGCGGTGGCTTCTCGCTCACCGACCCGTGTGTCGACTGCAAGGGGCGTGGGCTGATCGCCCAGGACCCCTGCGAGGTGTGCAAGGGCAGCGGGCGTGCCAGGTCCTCACGGACCATGCAGGTCCGTATCCCGGCGGGCGTCAGCGACGGCCAGCGGATCCGGCTGCGCGGCAAGGGCGCTCCGGGCGAGCGAGGCGGCCCCGGCGGGGACCTGTACGTGGTCGTCCACGTCGACGCCCATCCGGTCTTCGGCCGCAGGGACGACAACCTCACGGTCACCGTGCCCGTCACCTTCTCGGAGGCGGCGCTCGGCGGCGAGGTGAAGGTGCCGACCCTCGGCGGACCGCCGGTCACGCTGAAACTGCCCCCGGGGACTCCCAACGGCCGTACGATGCGCGCCCGGGGCAAGGGCGCCGTGCGTAAGGACGGCACTCGCGGCGACCTGCTGGTCACCGTCGAGGTCGTCGTTCCCAAGGACCTCGGCGCGGAGGCACGTGACGCGCTGGAGGCCTACCGGAAGGCGACCGCGGACCAGGACCCGCGGGCAGAGCTGTTCCAGGCGGCGAAGGGAGCATGACGCGATGGACAGGGACGGGCGTCGTCGGCAGTCCGCATCGTTCAGCAGGGCGTATCAGCTGACCGAGGAAACGCCGGTGTACGTCATCTCGGTGGCGGCCCAGCTCTCCGGGCTGCACCCGCAGACCCTCAGGCAGTACGACCGTCTCGGCCTGGTCTCCCCGGACCGTACGGCGGGCCGGGGCCGCCGCTACTCGGCCCGTGACATCGAACTGCTCCGTCAGGTACAGCAGTTGTCGCAGGACGAGGGCATCAACCTGGCCGGCATCAAGCGCATCATCGAGCTGGAGAACCAGGTCGCGGCGCTCCAGTCCCGGATCGCCGAGCTGTCGTCGGCGGTCGACGGCGCGGCGGCGGCGATGCGGCAGCGCGAGGCGCAGGTGCATGCCTCGTACCGCCGGGACCTGGTGCCGTATCAGGATGTGCAGCAGACGAGCGCGTTGGTGGTGTGGCGGCCGAAGCGGCCGGCGGACTGACCGGCGCCGTGAAGTGTGCCCAGGACCTGGCGAGGGCCTGATGAGGTCCGGGCGTCGCCGGGGAGTGTGTTCAGCGGCCCGGCACCGTCTGTGAAGGACCCCCACCCGGCGGACCCGCCGGGTGGGGGTCCTTTTCGTACTCCCCCGCCGCCCCCACTGTTCCCGCCGCCCCCGCCGTCCCCATGGTCATGGTCCCTTCGGTGCCGCCCTGGCCCTGTTCCAGGACTCCCGACCGGGCGATGAGATAGCCGAGCTGGGCGCGGCTGCCGCTGCCGAGGGTGGCGGCCAGTTTGGCGATGTGCGCGCGGCAGGTCCGTACGTTCATCCCCAGGCGCCGGGCGATGGCCTCGTCCACGTACCCCTCGACGAGAAGCCGCGCGATGGAGCGCTGGACGCCCGTGATGCCGTCGGGGGTGGGCGCGTACCGGACCTGCTGGGTGAGGGGGGTGGCGCGGCGCCAGAGCTGCTCGAAGACCTGGGCCAGGTAGTCGACCAGACCCGGGTGGCGCAGTTCCAGGGCGACCTGGCGGTCGGAACGGGCGGGTATGTACGCGACGGTGCGGTCGAAGATGATCAGCCGCTCGATGAGTTCTTCCAACGTCCGGATCTCGACCTTGCCCTCGGCGAGCCGTTCCGCGTAGGCGAGTGTGCCCTGGCTGTGCCGGACGGTGTGCTGATACAGCGTGCGGAGGCTGACACCGCGGTCCACCACGGACCGGCCGCGCTCCAGCGCCTGGGCGAGCACATGCGCGCTGCGACCGCCGCCCGGCTGCACGGTGAGCACTTCGGTGCGGCACTCGGCGGTGGAGAGGTCGAGCGCCGCGTTGATCCGGCTGACGCCCTCCAGCACGGTGATGGCGTGGGTGGTGGGCGGGTCCTGAGCGCTGATGGTCATGAACGGCTCGAAAGAGTCGGTCAGTTCGACGGCGAAGTGCCGCCGCTGCTGGATCTCGCGTTCGATGGGGTGGAGCCGCTGGGCGAGGGCCGCGGAGGGTGGAACAGGGCGAAGCCAGTCCGGATCGTCGGGATCGGGGTGCAGGAGGGGGAATTCCATCAGGCACGGTGCCGCCGCGGCTTCGCTTCGGGCGAGGCGTCCGGAGCGCAACGCGCTGGCGTAAAGCCGTCTGCCGTCATCACACAGATCAGTGACGGCATGGGGATGTGTCGGTTTTGAGTTGTTTGCGGGCAAAGCTCCACCCCCCAGGGTCCTGAACATGCAGGAACATGATGCCTCGTCCCGGTGGTGTTGACGTGTCCGGGTGAGACATCGTCTAGATGGCGGGGGAGAGGAATCCATCAAGTGAGGACGAAGCCGACTATGTACAAGAGAATGCTTCGCGCGGTGGTTGCCACTGCTTTCTCTGCGGCTCTGGCCTATGGTGCGCTGGTTGTCGGGGGGGACATCGGCTGGAGCACCAAGCCTGTCGCATCTGCCGCTGAGGGTACGGGCGGTGACATCGGCTGGAGCGATTCGGCCCGTGGATCCGCTGCTCAGGGTGGGACGCCGGGTGACATTGGCTGGATCGTGTCCCCGAAGAACGCCCCAAAGGACATCGGCTGGCACACCTCGCCGGCCGGCGCCGGCGCATGACCGTGCCGCCGGACGATCGGGTCTTCCGGCGCGAGATGGCCACGGCCTACCGGTCCGGGTGGCATTTCATCGACATCGTCACGGCTATTCCTCACCGTGGTGATTCGTTGATGGTCACTCTGTTCGGAGAGCCCGTCGTCGTTGTGCGCGAGGAGGACGACGACGTCCGCGCCTACCGCTGCCTCCGCAGGCCGCGGGGGGCCCCGCAGCCGGTACGGTGCACGATCCGATACGACATGATCTTCGTCAACCTCGACCAGCGCGACCACCAGCTGGTCGGCTCGAATACCACCATCGCCACCCCCCGCAGTGCCTGAGCGATTCCCCCGTCGTTGTAAATCGCTCGGGCACTTCCCCCACACAACGGCGCCATCGTGGACCTGAAACACGATGGCGCCGTTGTGCTGTCCGCGTACGGTTCGCGTGCGCGGGTCCGTGAGCCCGTCGCGTCCGTGGGCCGTCAGCCGCGGCCCAGCGTCCGGTTCACCTCGATCTCGATGACGACGCGGTCCGGGTTGGGCGTGGGAGTGCGCTCGTACCTCTCCGCGTAACGGCTCTCCGCGTCCGCCACCGCCTCCGGCTCCGTACGGACCGTGGCGCGTCCCTCCAGCGTCGACCAGCGGCGGCCCTGGACCTGGCACACCGCGACACGCGCGCCGCCGCCTCCGCCCGCCCGCGCGCCCTCCTCCGCGCCGGTCCCCGCGCTCGCCGCCAGGATGTTGGCCACCTTCCGGCTGTTCTTGTTGGCGATGACGCGCGCCACCCCGGCCACCGGGTCGTACGTCACGCCCACCGGGGTCACGTGCGGGCTGCCGTCCGGGCGTGTGGTGGTCAGCGTGCACACATGCCTTTCGCGCCAGAACGCGAGAAAATCGGGGCTGGGGCTACGTACTCCATGGGTCATGCCGAAAGCGTAGAACGCGCCGGATCCGCGGACCCCGGACTCCCGCTTTCAGGTTGAGTGGAATAGGCTCAACTTTACGTATGTTGTATGTGGCAGATGTGGGACGGGCGCGGGCGTGTGCGCGCACGGTACGAGGCGTGGTACGAGGAGGAGAGGGCACGTGGACGCAGAGCTGACCAACAAGAGCCGGGACGCGATCAACGCCGCCACCAGCAGGGCGGTGGCGGCCGGACATCCCGATCTGACCCCCGCGCACCTGCTGCTCGCGTTGCTCGAAGGCCAGGACAACGAGAACGTCACCGACCTGCTGGCGGCCGTCGAGGCGGACCAGGCCGCGGTACGGTCGGGCGCGGAGCGGCTGCTGGCCGCCGAGCCCAGCGTGACCGGGTCCACCGTCGCGCCCCCGCAGGCCGACCGTGAGCTGCTCGCCGTCATCGCCGACGCGGCCCGGCGGGCCAAGGAGCTGGGGGACGACTACCTCTCCACCGAGCATCTGCTCATCGGCATCGCGGCCGAGGGCGGCCAGGCGGGCGAGGTGCTGGATCAGCGGGGGGCCGGCGCCAAGAGGCTGCTGGACGCGTTCGAGAAGTCAAGGGGAGGGCGCCGGGTGACCACACCCGACCCGGAGGGCCAGTACAAGGCCCTGGAGAAGTTCGGCACCGATTTCACCGCCGCGGCCCGTGAGGGCAAGCTCGACCCGGTCATCGGCCGGGACCAGGAGATCCGGCGCGTGGTGCAGGTGCTGTCGCGCCGTACGAAGAACAACCCGGTGCTGATCGGCGAGCCCGGTGTCGGCAAGACCGCCGTGGTCGAGGGCCTCGCGCAGCGCATCGTCAAGGGCGACGTGCCGGAGTCGCTCAAGAACAAGCGGCTGGTTTCGCTGGACCTGGGCGCGATGGTCGCGGGCGCCAAGTACCGTGGCGAGTTCGAGGAACGCCTCAAGACCGTCCTCTCCGAGATCAAGGAGAGCGACGGACAGATCATCACCTTCATCGACGAGCTGCACACCGTCGTGGGCGCGGGCGCCGGCGGCGACTCCGCCATGGACGCCGGCAACATGCTCAAGCCGATGCTGGCCCGCGGCGAGCTGCGGATGGTCGGCGCGACCACGCTGGACGAGTACCGCGAGCGGATCGAGAAGGACGCGGCGCTGGAGCGGCGTTTCCAGCAGGTGCTGGTCGCCGAGCCGACCGTCGAGGACACGATCGCGATCCTGCGCGGGCTCAAGGGCCGCTACGAGGCCCACCACAAGGTGCAGATCGCGGACGCGGCCCTGGTCGCCGCCGCCGCGCTCTCCGACCGCTACATCACCTCACGCTTCCTCCCCGACAAGGCCATCGACCTGGTCGACGAGGCCGCGTCCCGCCTCCGTATGGAGATCGACTCCTCGCCGGTCGAGATCGACGAACTCCAGCGCTCGGTCGACCGCCTCCGTATGGAGGAACTCGCGCTGAAGAACGAGTCCGACCCCGCCTCCAAGCAGCGGCTGGAGAAACTGCGCCGCGACCTCGCCGACCGCGAGGAGGAGCTGCGCGGGCTCAACGCCCGCTGGGAGAAGGAGAAGCAGGGCCTCAACCGCGTCGGTGAGCTGAAGGAACGCCTGGACAACCTGCGCGGCCAGGCCGAGCGTGCCCAGCGCGACGGCGACTTCGACACCGCCTCCAAGCTGCTGTACGGGGAGATCCCCGGCCTGGAGCGGGAGCTGGAGGAGGCCGCGGCGGCCGAGGAGGAGGCCGCCAAGGACACGATGGTCAAGGAGGAGGTCGGCCCGGACGACATCGCCGACGTGGTCGGCTCCTGGACCGGCATCCCGGCCGGGCGGCTGCTGGAGGGCGAGACCCAGAAGCTGCTGCGGATGGAGCAGGAGCTGGGCAAGCGGCTGATCGGCCAGGGCGAGGCGGTACGGGCCGTGTCCGACGCGGTACGCCGCAGCCGCGCGGGCATCGCCGACCCCGACCGCCCCACCGGCTCCTTCCTCTTCCTCGGCCCGACGGGCGTCGGCAAGACGGAACTGGCCAAGGCCCTCGCGGACTTCCTGTTCGACGACGAGCGGGCCATGATCCGCATCGACATGAGCGAGTACGGCGAGAAGCACTCGGTCGCGAGGCTCGTCGGCGCCCCGCCCGGCTATGTCGGCTACGAGGAGGGCGGCCAGCTCACCGAGGCGGTCCGCAGGCGGCCGTACTCCGTCGTCCTCCTGGACGAGGTCGAGAAGGCCCACCCCGAGGTCTTCGACATCCTGCTCCAGGTCCTGGACGACGGCCGGCTCACCGACGGCCAGGGGCGGACGGTGGACTTCCGCAACACCATCCTGGTCCTGACGTCCAACCTGGGCAGCCAGTACCTGGCCGAGCCGCTGACCAGCGACGAACAGAAGAAGCAGCAGGTCCTGGAGGTCGTACGGGCGTCCTTCAAGCCGGAGTTCCTCAACCGCCTGGACGACCTGGTGGTCTTCACCGCCCTGACCAGGGACGAACTGGCCCACATCGCGGAACTCCAGATCGCCCGCCTGGCCACCCGCCTCGCCGAACGCCGGCTGACCCTGGAGGTCACCCCGGCGGCCCTGGAATGGCTGGCCGACGAGGGCAACGACCCGGCCTACGGCGCCCGGCCGCTGCGCCGCCTGGTACAGACCGCGATCGGCGACCAGCTGGCGAAGGAGATCCTCGCGGGCGAGGTCACGGACGGCGACACGGTCCGGGTGGACCGGGTCGGGGACGGGCTCATCGTGGGCGCGGCGGGGGCGGCGCCTTCGCTGGACAAGACGCTGTAAGAAGTCTCCGGATCTCTCTGGAAGTCTCCGGAAGTCTCCGGAAGTCTCCGGAAGTCTCCGGATCGACGACAGGCCCGTCACCCGCCCGGGTGGCGGGCCTGATCGTGTCAGCTCGTGGCGGATCGGGGCGGGCCGGGCTTGCCAGGGCCCTCCTGCTATGGGAGAGGATGGCAGGAACCGTACGAAGGGAAATACACGGTGAGCATCGACCCGTCCTCGATTCCGAATTTCGGGGGCCAGCCCCAACCGCAGGGTGCAGAACCGGCGGGCCCCGTCGTCCCTGACCAGGATCTGGTGAAGCAGCTCCTCGAACAGATGGAGCTGAAGTACGTCGTCGACGACGAGGGTGACCTCGCGGCGCCGTGGGAGGAATTCCGTACGTACTTCATGTTCCGTGGGGAGGAGGACCAGCAGGTCTTCTCGGTACGGACCTTCTACGACCGGCCGCACCCTGTCACCGACAAGTCCAAGATCCTGGACGCGATCGACGACTGGAACCGCCGCACGCTCTGGCCCAAGGTCTACAGCCACATCCACGAGGAGGGCGATGGTCCTCCCACCGTCCGGCTCATCGGCGAGGCCCAGATGCTGATCGGCATGGGTGTCAGCCTGGAGCACTTCGTGTCGTCGACGGTCAGCTGGGTGCGGGCGTCGATCGAGTTCGACAAGTGGCTCGTGGAGCAGCTCGAACTGGAGCCGGGGGACGAGAAGCCCGAGGAGGCCTGAGCCGTTCCTCCGGTGCGCGCCCGCGTCTCGTAACGGCGTGAGAGCCCGGCCGGCGCCGCGATCGATCATGATCGCGGCCCCTGGCCGGGCTTTTCGTACGGAAGAAAGAGGCGGGGTGCCGTCCCCTGCGCGGCACCCCGCCGGATCTGGGGAGTGTCAGCCCTTGGGGAAGGTCCAGACGTAGGGCTCGCCGTCCTCTTGCGACCAGTGGACCTGTATGTCCTTGGCCGCGGCGGGAACCTGGTACGTGGTGCACACGGTGTGGCTCTCGCCCGCCTTCCAGCTCTCGATGTCGTACAGGTCCTCGCACCCGGGCGCGTTCTCGGCGGTGATCTCGTACGTGACCTCGCCCTCCTCCTCCGCGACCTTCCCCGTGACGCTCTCGCCGGTGGCCACGTCGCCGCCTGAGGCTGCCTCGGCCTGTGACGTGGTGGCCGTCGGCGAGGCGTTCTTCGACGAGGGGGTGGGTTGCCCGGTGCTCCCGGTGCTCCCGGTGCTGTCGTCTCCGCCTCCGCACGCGCTGAGCGTGAGAGCCAGGAGGGCGGCGGGCACGGCCAGGGCGAGACGCGCGGGCTTGTGGTGCGGCAAGGACATGCTCCTGCTGTAGACGGGCCACCAGGGACGTTCACGTAGCTGTGTACGGTCGGCACGAAGCGGGCCGGCCGTACGCGGCGGGCCTGGCCGTGGGGGGTGCCGACGGTGAATCTCTGACGTGCCCAGATACTCATGCACCATCCGCCACGCTGTCAACAAATGGATACAGTGGAGGGTGCGGGTCGGGCCCCAGATGGGGTGATACCCCTACAGGCGGGGATCGGTGGCGCCGTCAGGAGCCTTCGGACTCGTCCGGCTTCCCGCGGTCGAGAATGCGCTTGCGGGCCACCAGGGCGTCGACGACCTCCACCAGGCCCTCCATTGACGGGGTGCCGTCGTCGGTGCGACGCAGTGAGACCTGCTCGCCGCCGAGCACCCGCAGGCCTTCGAGGACCGCGCCCGCGTGCAGCCCCTCCTTGACCTTCAGCAGGTGATCGGCGAGGGCGTCGCCCTCCGGCCTGGACAGGAAGCCGTGGGGCACGCCGTAACGCGTCTCCAGGGGGGAGCTGTACTCCGGGCGTGAGCTGCGCTTGCCGTTGACGAGGTGCCCGATGAGCGAGTGCGAGAGGTCGACCTCGTCACCGATCTCGCGGTAGCTCTCGCCGTCCGGCGAGTCCGGGTTCCGGCGCCGGAGCGCGTCCAGGCGCTGACCGACGAGCCGGCGGTAGAAGCCTTCGCGTGCCTTGTTCTCGCGGGGTGGCGGCTCGGGCTCGGCGCCGTCGAGGAGTTCCCGTACGCGAGCGGGTCCGATGCCGGTCTTCCGCGCGATGTCGCAGACGTCCAGGACGGGATCGCGGCCCTCGTAGCCCAGTCGCCAGGCGGCGGCGTCGACATCGCGCAGGAGCTGGGCGATGTCGGCTGCGGTTACCTCGCGAGGAACGTTCACCTGACGGTCTCCAGGGGCCATGACAGACGGGGTGCGGCGGCAGCGTATCCGGGCGGCACCAGCCGCGGCCAGAACTGTCGTCATTTGGTGACAGCTTACTGCTGATGATCGACGGGCCTGGCCTCCTCAGCAGGACCCTGGCACCGCGCTCCGACCCGGCGCCGCTCCCGGCGGCCTTGATACTGTCGCCCCGCAGTTCAGTCGGCGCGGCCTGTCACAACAGGGGAAACGGGGAGCGTGAAGGGGAGCGTGAAAGCGTGAAGCCGATGCACAGCCGCCTCCGGGCGCCCGGCCGGGCTCCGGCGAACCGCGCGGCCGTCCAGGCTCCGGCGAACCGCGCGGCCGTCCGAGGACTGACCGGCCCGTGACCACCACCGGCGCACCATCCCCACGCCGCGCCGGCCTCATCCGTCTCGCCGAGGCCACGGCCCGGGGCGGCGCGACCACCCGGCTCGGTACGGCCACCACCCGGCTCGGTACGGCCGTACGGGACCACCGCTCCCGTACCCGCGAACTGCGCGAGGCGCGCCGCTTCTTCCACGACGAGCTCCGTCTCGCCGCGGGGGCGAGCGTGCCCGAAGTGCTGGAGGCCATCTCCACCCTGCGTGGCCGTCGCGTCGAAAGTCTCCTGCTGCCCGGCCTGCCGCCCGACGTGAGCGGCATAGCCGTACCGGGTGAGAACGTCGACTACATCGGGCTCAGTGACCGCCTCAGCCGCCGCCACCACGCCCATGTCCTCCTGCACGAGGTGCGCCACCTGCGCCCCTCCTCCGGAGGCGACGCCGAAGCCGTCGCCGCGCACCAGCACTTCGACGGCGTGAGCCTCCAGGCCCTGCGCGACCAGATGTCCGCCCTGCCCGCCCGGGTCAGGGAGGAGATCCTCACCCGGCCCGCGAAGCTGCGCTCCACCTATGACGACCCCGAGGAGCGCGCCTGTGAGTGGTTCGCGCGGGTCGCGCTGCCGCTGCTCGACCTGAACCGGGACGGGCGCAGTGTCGGCTCCCTCACCACCGCGTTCAGCAACCGACGCTCGATATGACGAGCCTGCTCCTCACCCTGACCAACCTGGTCATCGCCGGGGTGACTCTCGGCCTCGGCACGGTCAAGGCCTTCGCCGCACGCCACGAACGCGAGTGGACCCTGACGCTGACGGCCTCGGTGCTCCTCTGCGCCGGGCTGATCTTCCTGCTCGCGACCCCGGTCGTGTACCGGACCGTCGGCACGGCGGTGCGCTCTCCCAACATCAGCTCGCTCCTGGTCCCCGTCCTCACCCTGGTCTGCGTCGCGCACGCCCACGCGCTGAGCCAGCTCTGGCAGCCGCACCGCAGCACGCCGGCCGCCCTGCGTTCGACGGCTCTGCGCTGGGGGCCCGTCTACGGCGGCGCCATCGTCGCCATGGCCGCGCTCTACGCGCACGCGGATCTGGGACCGGCGACTCCCCTCCGGTTCGCCGCCGTCTACGCCCGCGTGCCCGATGTCGTCGCGCTCCACCTGGTCTACTGGACCGCGCTGATCATCACCATCGTGGTCACCGTCCGGGAGTGCAGGTCCCTGTCGATCCCCGGGCGCCCGGCCCTCGCCGACGACCTCAGGTCGGCTCTGGGGTGGTTCGCCGTGGCCATCGGGCTCAACCTGGTGAACGTACCCCTCGCCGCCACCGCCATGATCGGCTCGGCCACCGGACAGCGCCGCCTCGACACCGTCGCCGCGAGCGCCTGGCTCGCCACCATCGCCAGTTGTGTCGCCGCGAACGTGGCCCTGGCCTCGGTCATGCTGCGCTCGCGGCGGGCCGAACGCCAGGACCAGCGGACGCTGAAGCCCTTGCTCGACCTGGTGTCCGGGGAATCCGACGCTTCCCAGGCCTCCAGGGCCTCCGCTCTCTGGCCGGGCCTGAACACGGCCCTCGACCTCGTCGCCGTCATGGCCGCGATCCACGACGGGGCCGGACGCCTCAGCCCCTGGTGGAGCCCCCTGCCCGCCCTGTTCGTCGACCGCCTCGCGGCCGATCAGCGGGACTGCGACGGCGCGGGACCGGGTGCCGGCTGGGACGTGACGGCCGCGCACGCCGCGGCCACCCTGTTGCACGCCGCGCAGGCCCGTGACGCCCTCCCGCCCGCGCTTCCCTCCCCTCACCGGCTCGCGCGGCTTCCGGGTAGCGATGTCGAGCCCCATGCCGAGCGACAGCATCTCGTGGCCGTCGCCCACCACCTGCACCATCCGCTCGTGATCGAGGCCGCCACGCTCGCGGGCGAGGCCCGCGCCGCCGCCGCGTCCGACCGGACCGGCGCCGTTTCCGAGGCTGCGGAGGGGGACGGCTGAAGGGATGACTGACGACCGTCAGCCGCTCGGACCCGGTCGGCGGCGGGCCGGGTCCGAGCGGCTGACGGGCCGGGGCTCATTCCCGCAGTTCGGACAGCCTGTTGATCGCTTCTTCCAGCACATCGGTCCGCTTGCAGAACGCGAAGCGTACGAAGGGCGCCCCCTGGTCGCGGTGGTCGTAGAAGACCGCGTTGGGTACGGCCACGACCCCGCACCTTTCCGGCAGGGCGCGGCAGAAGGCGAAGCCGTCGCTCTCGCCCAGGGGGCGGATGTCGGTGGTCACGAAGTAGGTGCCGGCCGGGCGGTAGACATCGAAGCCGGCCGCCGTCAGGCCCGTGGAGAGCAGGTCGCGTTTGGCGCGCAGGTCGGCGCGGAGGTTCTCGAAGTAGCTGTCGGGCAGGCGCAGTGCCTCGGCGATCGCGTACTGGAAGGGGCCCGAGGAAACGTACGTCAGGAACTGTTTGGCGGAGCGCACCGCCGCCACCAGTTCCGGGGTCCCGGTCGCCCAGCCCACCTTCCAGCCCGTGAACGAGAAGGTCTTCCCCGCCGAGCCGATCGTCAGGGTCCGTTCGCGCATCCCCGGGAACGACGCGATCGGCAGGTGCTCGCCGTCGAAGACCAGGTGTTCGTACACCTCGTCCGTGACGACCAGCAGATCGCGTTCGACGGCCAGGTCCGCGACGGCGGCCAGTTCCTCGCGGGTGAGGACCGTGCCGGTCGGGTTGTGCGGGGTGTTGAGCAGGATCAGCCGGGTGCGGTCGGTGACGGCGTCGCGCAGTTCGTCCAGGTCCAGGTGGTACGCGCCGTCCCGGGGCCGGAGGGTGACCGGGACGCGGGTGGCGCCCGCCAGGCCGATGCAGGCGGCGTACGAGTCGTAATACGGCTCGAGCGCGATCACCTCGTCGCCGGGCTCGACCAGGGCGAGCAGCGCGGCGGCGATCGCCTCGGTGGCGCCCGCCGTGACCAGGACCTCGGTGTCGGGGTCGTACGTCAGGTCGTACCGCTTCAGCTGGTGCTCGGCGATCGCGGTGCGCAGTTCGGGGATGCCGGGGCCCGGTGGGTACTGGTTGCCGCGTCCGTCGCGCAGCGCCCGTACCGCCGCTTCTCTGACCTCCTCGGGGCCGTCGGTGTCGGGGAATCCCTGGCCGAGGTTGATCGCCCCGGTTTTGAGGGCGAGCGCCGACATCTCCGCGAAGATCGTCGTACCGAACTCCCCGAGGCGGCGGTTGAGCAGCGGGCGTGAGCCTGGTTCGCGTGCGGTCATGTCGGCCATCCTGCGCCGAACCTCTGGACTTGCTCAAGTCGCCTTTGGGGTCGTGGCCGGGAGGGGACATTCACGTCACGCGAGAGGCGACGACGCGGTACGGCGACGGAGTACGGCAAAGCGGTACGGCAAAAGCGGTACGGCGGGGCGCAACCTCTCGGCCGGTGCGCGACGTCCAAGGCGGTACGCGGAAGACGGCGCGGCAGGCAGGTCCACGCGGAGCCGGACGCGCGAGAACGCGAGGGTTCCGCCTCGGGGGAGACAGAAGGACGGTGAGGACAGTGGCAGGACTCGTAGTGGTCGTACTGGTCGTGGTCGCGTTCGTCGGGCTCGTGGTGAGCATGGTGAACGGGCGCAACGGCGCGGGCGTCAAGGCCCGCAAGGCGGCCGGGCGCCGTGGTGCGTCGAGCCCCTCGCTGAAGAAGAAGGGTGCCAAGGGCAAGTCGTCCAAAGGCAGTTGGTGGGCCGGTGGCGGCGCGGCCGGTGGTGTCGGCGGTTCGTCCTGCGGCGGCAGCTCCTCTTCCTGCGGCGGCGGTTCGTCGTGCGGTGGAGGCAGCTCGTCGTGCGGTGGCGGCGGCGGGGGCTGTGGTGGTGGCGGAGGCTGACACGGGGCAGCTGGTCCGCGGCGGCCGACAGTGCGCCGACGATGCCCGGTGGGGAGCGAAATCCCACCGGGCATCTTCATGTTGACTATGTTCCTGACCGTGTCCGACGGCATTTGTTGAACATTTGAACTGTTTGGCCCCCGAGGGGATGGAAACCCCTCCAAGTTGGGTAAAAACGCTGTGAGCGTCGCGTAGTTCATGATTCCCTCGCTGTTGAGAGCTTCCAGCCCTCGGGCCTCCTTCGGCACCGAGCAGGCGATCTCCCCCCACAAGTTCCCTCGCTCATCGTCCGGGACGTCCCCGGTCCACCCGTCAAGCGTGTTTGCGGAGCCGACCCATGCTCACCACTCTCCATACCGCCTACACCGACTCCCGTGCAGCCGATCTGGCCTGGGCCCTGGGCAGGGAGCCGCTCCCCGCTCTGGCCGTCCTCGATCTCGATCTCGACGGTGCCGCGGTCCAGTTACGACTGCTCGGCGCCTCCCATCAAGTACTTCTGGAGGACGAGCGGGGCGCCTGCTCCGAGACCGTCGCCTGTATCCCGGGCAGCAGTACGCCGCTGCCGCTCGGTGTCTCCACGCGCCTGGGGGAGCGTGAGTACGAATTCGCCGCGCGCGTCGAAACGCTCTCGCACGGCTCGTTCGCGGGGCGCGCGCAGGAGTTGCTCGCGCTGGTCGCCGACCATCCGAACGGGCTGGCCGGCATCTTCCCCGGCATCCCGAACGCCTTCACCGCGATGCTCGCGCAGCGTGACGAGGATCAGGTGCGGTGGCGCACCTGGCACGCGTATCCACAGGAGGGTCAGCTCGTCGTCACGCGGACGAGGATCGGGGCCCGCACTCCCGCCGTGCTGTAGCGCACCCGCGTTTCCGCCGGGGCGGTAGTTACACCCGTGTGGGTGACAAACCGCAATCAGTTCGTGACGTAGCGTTACACGGGTGATCGAACAGTCCGTGCCCTCGCTGTCCCCGGGTGAGACGCGGCTGCCCGTGCGCCCCGGCGCGGGGCGTTTTCTGATCCTCGCCGTGGTCTTCATCTGCGCCGCCTGCGGACTGGTGTACGAGCTGGAGCTGGTCGCGCTCGCCTCGTATCTGATCGGGGACTCCGTCACCCAGGCGTCCGTCGTCCTGTCGGTGATGGTCTTCGCGATGGGCGTCGGCTCGCTGCTCGCCAAGCGGCTGCGCTGCCGGGCGGCGTTCGGCTTCGGGCTGCTGGAGGCGGCGCTGGCGCTGCTGGGCGGCAGTTCGGCGCTCGTGCTGTACGCGAGCTTCGTGTGGATGGGCGAGTCGCGCTATGTGCTCGTCGGCTTCTCGCTGGGCATCGGCATCCTCATCGGTGCCGAGATCCCCTTGCTGATGACGCTCATCCAGCGGGTCTCCCGGCAGGATGCGGAGGGGACGGTCGCGGATCTGTTCGCCGCCGACTACGTGGGCGCGCTCGTCGGCGGGCTCGCCTTCCCGTTCCTGCTGCTGCCCTGGCTCGGGCAGCTCACGGGCGCGCTGCTGACGGGCGCGGTCAACGCGGTGGCGGGCGGGGCACTGGTCCTGTGGGTCTTCGGGCGCGATCTGACGCGCCGCTCGCGCTGGGTGCTGCTGACGGTCAACGTTCTGGTGCTGACGGTGCTGGCCACCGCGGCGGTCCTGGTCGACGACTTCGAGCGGGTGGCGCGGCGGGCGGTGTACGGGGACCAGGTGCGGGTCGCCCTCAGCACGGCCGAGCAGGAAGTCGTGGTCACGGGAGACCGGGACGGGCCGCTGGAGCTGTATCTGGACGGGCGGCTGCGGGTCAGCGCGCGGGACGAGTACCGCTACCACGAGGCGCTGGTGCATCCCGCGATGCGAGGGCCGCACGCGCGCGTGCTGATCCTGGGCGGGGGAGACGGGCTGGCCGCGCGCGAGGTCCTGCGGTACGGGGACGTCCGCTCGGTCACCGTCGTCGACCTGGACCCGGAGTTCGTGCGGCTCGCCCGTACGGACCCGGCGCTGGCCGCGCTGAACGGGCATGTGTACGACGATCCGCGGATGCGCACGGTGGCCGCGGACGCGTTCACCTGGCTGCGCGGCGCGCAGGGCGTGCACGAGGGGGCGTACGACGTGGTCGTGTCGGATCTGCCGAACCCCGGCATCACACCCAGCACGAAGCTGTACTCCGAGGAGTTCTACGGCCTGGCCACGCGGGTCCTCGCGGACGGCGGACGGCTGGCCGTGCACGCCGGGTCGCCGATGGCCGAGCCGCATCTGTACTGGACGGTCGACGCGACGCTGCGCGCGGCCGGGTTCAGCACCAGCCCGTACCGCGCGACGGGGCGGCCCTCCGGCTTCGCCGCGGGCCCCGACCGCGTGACGGGCGGCAAACCGGCCGTCCGCGACTGGGGGTTCGAGCTGGCGGGCCTGGGCACGCGTCCCCGGCTCGGCCTGGCGGCCGACGCACCGAGACTGCGGTCGTTGGCGATGCCGACGCTGTTGGCGGGGGTGCGGGGGGTGGAGGGGACACGGATGAAGGGCTTGCCGGCGTCGACGTTGATGCACCCGCGGTACGGGGGGTAGCGGCGGCACCGTACGGCCGGCCGCGGACAACGGAGGCCCGAGGACGGGTCGTACACGGGGAGAACTGAGTAGGCTCGGGTCCATGGAGCATGAGGTGTTCGTTCCGGTTACGGCAGAGGCGCTCCGGCGGACGTTGCGGGATCCCGTCCGGGTGGCCCGTTGTGTCCCGGGGCTTCAACAGGACGCGGACGGGGCGGCGGGGCCGTCGGCCGGGCGGCTCAGGATCCGCGTCGGGGGGCACACGATCACCTACCGCGGCTCGCTGACCCTGACAGAGCGGGACGGTGTGTTCACCGCGGAGGGAGAGGGCGCGGAGGTCCGCGGCACCGGTTCCGTCAAGGTGACGCTCGCCGTACGGCTGGCCCAGGCACCGGGCGGCACGATGCTCACCTTCACCGGGGGATCGCACGCGGAGGGCCGCCTGGCGGAGTTCCCGGCCGAGACGACCGTGGCCGCCGCGCACCGTCTGCTGGACCGTCTGGTCGTGCGCCTGGGTGAGGAGTCGGCCGGGCCGGGCCCCGCGCCTTCGGAGCGGCCGGATCCCCCGGCGGACGTGGACGCGCAGGCGCACGGGTCCGGGGACGCGGACGCGCCGGGAGACGTGAGTGTCGGTGACGACTCCGCGGACGACACCGGCATGGACTTCGATTCCGATGTCGATTCCGATGTCGAGCCCGGTGCCGAGGCCGCCTCCGCCGATGCGGGGACCGTCTCCGGCGAGGGGGACTTCCTCGTACCCGACGAGCCGCCCGCCGAGGCCGCGCACGCCCGGCGGACCATGATCGGGCGCAGCGCCGAGGAGGTCGATCACGCGCCCCCGCGCGGGCGTTACGCGCCCGTACCCGCGCCCGACGCGGCCGGCACCCGGGCCACGCTCCGCTGGGTCGCGCCCGCCGCCGCGCTCGCGCTCGCCTCCGCCGTGGTGGTCGGGCGCGCACTGCGGCGCCGCAAGTAGTGTCGGGGTGTGAGTAGCAGCGAGAAGAGCATCCAGCTGGCGGCGGGCGACGCCGAGTTGACCATCACTCCGGCGAACGGCTGCCGGATCAGCAGTCTGCGCATCGGCGGGACCGAACTGCTGCGCCAGGGCGAGCGGTACGGCTGTTTCCCGATGGTGCCGTGGTGCGGCCGGATCGAACACGGTCAATTCCGCAACGGCGGAGCGGTCCAGCAGATGCCGCTCAACTCTCCGCCGCACGCGATCCACGGCACCGGCCGGGACACGGCCTGGCGTATCGCGCGGGCCGGCGAGAGCGAGGCGGCGTTCACGTACGACCTGGTCGAGCCCTGGCCGTACAGCGGGCGGGTCACCCAGACCTTCCAGCTGACCGAGGACTCGCTGACGCTGGCGCTCGGGGTGGAGACGTACGACTCGTCGTTCCCGGCACAGGCCGGCTGGCACCCCTGGTTCCTGCGGAGTCTGGGGGAGGGGAAGAGCGAGGTGAGCATCGACTTCGCCGCCGCCTGGCAGGAGGAGCGCGGGGACGATCATCTGCCCACCGGGCGCCGTATCCCGCCGCTCCCCGGTCCCTGGGACGACTGCTTCGGCATGCCCGACGGCGTCGATGTCACCCTGACCTGGCCGGGGCAGCTGGAGCTGAAGGTCGCCAGCCGGGCCGGGTGGGCGGTGATCTACGACGAGCAGGCCGAGGCGGTCTGTGTGGAGCCGCAGTCCGGCCCGCCCAACGGGCTCAACACCCTGCCGCACCTGGTCACCCCCGTGGAGCCGCTGGAGATCGCGACGACCTGGACCTGGCAGCGGCTGTGAGGACACCGCATAAGCTCGGGGGCATGACTGACGTACGGGCTGAGCTGCTCCAGCTGATCAAGGACAAGGCCGTGGTGCACGGCAAGGTGACTCTTTCCTCGGGGCTCGAGGCCGACTGGTACATCGACCTGCGCCGGATCACGCTGGACGGTCATGCCGCGCCGCTGGTCGGGCAGGTCATGCTCGACACCACCGCCGAGCTGGACTTCGACTGTGTGGGCGGGCTGACGCTGGGCGCCGACCCGGTGGCGACCTCGATGCTGCACGCCTCGGCGGCGCGCGGGAAGCGGCTCGACGCGTTCGTCGTCCGCAAGGCGCAGAAGGCGCACGGGATGCAGCGCCGGATCGAGGGCACGGATGTGAAGGGCCGCCGCTGTCTGGTGGTGGAGGACACCTCGACCACGGGCGGTTCGCCGCTGACGGCCGTCGAGGCGGTACGCGAGGCCGGAGGCGAGGTCGTCGCCGTCGCGGTGATCGTCGAGCGGGGCGCGGCTCCGGCCGTCGAGGCGGCCGGGCTCCCGTACGTGAAGGTCTACGCACTGGACGAGCTGGGCCTGGCCTGACCGGGTCCGACCAGGTCTGATCACCTGGCCTGACCAGGTCTGACCAGGGATTTCGCCGGGGGCTGGGCTGTTTCACGTGAAACGGCCCAGCCCCCGCTGCCGGGCAGGCCGGTGCTCCAGGTGGAGCCCGTGAAGGAGTCTGGAAGGATGGGTGCGACGACGCCGTCGCACCCAGGTCAGGGACAAGCACCTCACACCCGTACATCACAAGGAGCGGCCTGATGCCCATCGCAACCCCCGAGGTCTACGCCGAGATGCTCGACCGGGCGAAGGCAGGGAAGTTCGCCTACCCGGCCATCAACGTGACCTCGTCCCAGACTCTGCACGCCGCACTGCGCGGTTTCGCGGAGGCCGAGAGCGACGGCATCATCCAGATGTCCACCGGTGGTGCCGAGTTCCTGGGCGGTCAGTACAACAAGGACATGGTGAGCGGCGCGGTGGCGCTCGCCGAGTTCGCGCACATCGTCGCGGCCAAGTACGACATCAATGTCGCGCTGCACACCGACCACTGCCCCAAGGACAAGCTCGACGGCTATGTCCGTCCGCTGCTCGACATCTCCGCCGAGCGCGTCCGGGACGGCCGTAACCCGCTCTTCCAGTCGCACATGTGGGACGGTTCCGCCGAGACCCTGGCCGACAACCTGGCCATCGGCGAGGAGCTGCTCGCGCAGGCCGCCGCCGCCAAGATCATTCTTGAGGTCGAGATCACCCCGACCGGCGGCGAGGAGGACGGCGTCACCCACGAGATCAACGACGAGCTGTACACCACGGTGGACGACGCGCTGCGTACCGCCGAGGCGCTCGGCCTGGGCGAGAAGGGCCGCTACCTGCTGGCCGCCTCGTTCGGCAATGTGCACGGCGTGTACAAGCCGGGCAACGTGGTGCTCCGCCCCGAGCTGCTCAAGGACCTCCAGGCGGGTGTCAGCGCCAAGTACGGCAAGCCCGCCGGCAGCCAGCCCTTCGACTTCGTCTTCCACGGCGGCTCCGGCTCCACGGCCGAGGAGATCGCCACCGCGCTGGAGAACGGCGTCGTGAAGATGAACCTCGACACCGACACCCAGTACGCCTTCACGCGCCCTGTCGCGGACCACATGCTCCGTAACTACGACGGTGTGCTGAAGGTCGACGGCGAGGTCGGCTCCAAGAAGACCTACGACCCGCGCACCTGGGGCAAGGCGGCCGAGGCGGGCATGGCCAAGCGGGTGACCGAGGCGTGCGGCGCGCTGCGCTCCACGGGCACCAAGCTCAAGTAGGCGAGCCCGCTTGTAGGCCTGTAGGCCTGTAGGCCCGCGGGCCGGTACGCCGGGCCCGGTATCCGTCGACGGTTTTCCGTACGACGGTGCCGGGCCCGTGCCATGCCCGGCTGTTGTCGCGTTCGCCGGGTCGCCCTCCCGCTCCGGGGCGAGGATGATCCCCGTATGGACATCAGGCTGTCCTCGGCCAAGGGACGCTGGATCATCTTCACGACGGTGCTCGGTTCCAGCATGGCCCTGCTGGACTCGACCGTCGTCAATGTCGCGCTGCCCCATATCGGGGACTCGCTCAACGCCGACCTCGCGGCTCTTCAATGGATCGTCAACGCCTACACGCTCACGCTGGCCGCACTGATCCTGCTCGGCGGTTCGCTCGGTGACCGGTACGGACGGCGGAAGATCTTCGTCCTCGGGGTGATCTGGTTCGCGTGCGGTTCGCTGATGTGCGGGTTCGCGCCGAACGCCGTGGTGCTGATCCTCGCGCGGGCGTTGCAGGGCGTGGGCGGGGCGCTGCTGGTGCCGGGCTCGCTCGCGATCATCCAGGCGAGCTTCCGTCCGGAAGACCGGGCTCGGGCCGTCGGGCTGTGGTCGGGGCTCGGCGGGGTCGGCGCGGCGGTGGGTCCGTTCCTGGGCGGCTGGCTGGTCGACGGTCCCGGCTGGCGCTGGGTGTTCCTGCTGAATGTGCCGCTGGCCGCCATCTGCGCGCCGGTGGCGCTGCGGCACGCACCGGAGACCAGGGACCCGGCGGCGCACGGCCGGTTCGACGTCCTGGGCGCGGTGCTCGGTGCGGCGGGGCTGGCCCTGGTCACGTACGCGCTGATCGGCAAGGCCCTGTGGGCGGGGATCGCGGGTGTGCTGATCGCCGTGGTCTTCGTCCAGGTCGAGCGGCGGCGTTCCGATCCGATGGTGCCGCCGTCCATCTTCACGTCCCGGCAGTTCACCTCGGTGAACGCGGTGACGCTGTGCGTGTACGCGGCGTTCGGCGGCTTCTTCTTCCTCGCCGCGCTCCAGCTCCAGGTCGT
Source organism: Streptomyces sp. NPDC088116 (assembly GCF_044741745.1). NCBI lineage: Bacteria > Bacillati > Actinomycetota > Actinomycetes > Kitasatosporales > Streptomycetaceae > Streptomyces > Streptomyces sp. NPDC088116. The sequence goes on from NZ_JBIUTF010000005.1 coordinate 643,019, forward strand.
CGTCGGGTACTCGGCGCTGGGCGCGGGGGCGGCCCTGTTGCCGACGACCGTGCTGATGCTGCTGCTCTCCGCCCGGTCCGGCGCGCTGGCGCAGCGGATCGGGCCGCGTATCCCGCTCACCGTGGGCCCCCTGCTGTGCGCCGCGGGCATGATGCTGATGCTGCGGGTGGGCGAGCACGCCTCGTACCTCGTGGATGTGCTGCCCGCGCTGGTGGTGATGGGGATGGGCATGGTGACCCTGGTGGCGCCGCTGACGGCGACGGTCCTCGCCTCGGTGGCGACCGCGAAGGCGGGTCTGGCCAGCGGCATCAACAACGCGGTGGCCCGCGCTGCCGGCCTGCTCGCGGTGGCCGCGCTGCCCCTGCTGGCCGGCACGGGCCCGGAGGCGTACCACTCGGCGACGCAATTCGGCGATACCTTCCGGCGCGCGATGCCGCTGTGCGCGGGGGTGCTGGTGGTGGGCGCGGTGATCGCGTTCGCGACGGTGCGTACGCCCTTGCTGAAGGCGGCGTCGAGCGCGCCCGAGTGCCGGGTGAACTGCGGGCTGTCGGCACCGCCCCTGGAGCCGAGGAGAGTGGTGAAACCCACGGACCGTCCGGTGGCGGAAGGGGATTCGGGGACGTTGTGAGTGGCCGGACCGGGCGACCGGTTGATTCGTTCACGCTGGGTGCGGTACGAGGCCGATGGCCGGGGCTGTACGGGATCGACAACCGGTCGGACGTGGCCGGTGGCCGGGGCTGTACGGGACCGACAACCGGTCGGACGTGGCCGGTGGTCGGGGCTGTACGGGATCGACAACCGGTCCGGGACGTGGCCGGAGGCCGGTGCGGGACGGGCTCCGCGGGGTTCGCGCCCGGGTCCGCGCGGGCCCGGTGACCGAGCGGCCTCCGGGCGGGTGACGGAGCGGCGCCCGGGTGGGGCGGGGGCAGGGCAGACTGTACGTATGGCCATCCACGAAAACCTCCTCGGGGGACCGCCCCCCACCCAGTTGCCCGACGACCCCGAGCCGCGTGAGCTGCTCGCGAACGGGACGGCGCCCGCCGACGTCGCCGCGAAGTACCCGACCTCCTCGCTGGCCTGGGCACAGCTCGCCGATGGCGCGTACGAGAACGGGCGGGTCGTCGAGTCGTACGCGTACGCCAGGACCGGTTACCACCGCGGGCTCGACGCCCTGCGGCGCAGCGGCTGGAAGGGCCACGGCCCGGTGCCGTGGGAGCACGAGCCCAACCGTGGCTTCCTGCGCGCCCTGCACGCGCTCGCCCGCGCCGCGCAGTCGATCGGTGAGCAGGAGGAGTACGAGCGCTGCGCGGCGTTCCTGCGCGACTCCTCCCCGCAGGCGGCGGACACGCTCGGCTGAGCCGGCACCTGCCGCGGGGAGCGTGCCGCGCTCCCCGCTGTCCGATCCCGGCCGGTCCAACTGGCCGGAGCCGCCCGACTGGTTGAGTCGGCTGCTTGCTTGAAAGAGGAACCATTCGAAGGCCCCGCCCGTCTGCCAGGGCGCGGGCCTTCGTTCGTTCATGCGTGCGATCGCGCGGGCTGCGGAACGGCTGCCCGTTTCCGTACAGCAGTCGTATCTGTCCGTCACTCCGGCACAGAGGCTTCCCACTCGCCTCTCCCCAGCAAGGAACGCCGGTCCCACCAGGGGAGAAGTCCGTTTTGGGTAAGCGCGCCGCCGTACGCCGCCGAGTCACCGGAACGTGCCGGGCCACCGGCACCAGCGGAAACAGCCGGTACGGCGGAGCGGGCAGAAGCACCGGCGGAGGCCGCCGTCGCAGAGCCACGCCCCTCGTCCTGGCCGGGCTCGCCCTCGTCGTGGGGATCGTCTGCGGTGGGGTCGCCGTCGCCGCCTGGCAGGGCGGCAGGGCGGACACCGGTACCTCCACGAAGGACGAGGCCGCCGCCGAGCCCGTCGTCCCCACCGGGACGGCTGCCGCGGAGCGCCTGTCCTCCCCGACCACGAGCCCTTCCGCCTCCCCCGAGCCGAGCCCCTCCGACTCCGCTTCCGCCCCCGGCTCCGCCCCCTCCGCCTCCTCGTCGGCCGATGTCCCCGCCTCGGGCCCCGGCACCTTCACCACCGCCCAGGCGCAGGGCGCCAAGGCCGGCTCGGGGCCGCTGCGCCGCTACCGGGTACAGGTCGAGGACGGGATCGACGTCTCCGCGTCGGGGGCGGCCACCGAGATCCAGCGGATCCTCGCCCACCCGCGCGGCTGGGCCGCGCACGGCCGTGGCTCCTTCCAACTGGTCTCCTCGAACGCAGACTTCGTCATCCGCATAGCCACCCCGGCCACCGCCGACAAGCTCTGCCTCGCTCAGGGGCTCGACACGGGCGGCGAGCTGAACTGCGAGACCACCGACGGCGTGGTGGTCAATCTGCGGCGCTGGCTGCTGGGGTCGCCGACGTTCGACGGGCCGCCCGCCGACTACCGGCATCTGATCATCAACCACGAGGTCGGCCATGAGATCGGCATCCGGCAGCACCTGGGCTGTGCCGGTCCCGGCAGGCTCGCGCCGGTGATGATGCAGCAGATCAAGGGCCTCGACGGCTGCCGGGCCAACGCCTGGCCGTACGACGAGGACGGGGAATACGTCACGGGTCCCCCGGCGTGACCCAGGGCCTCTCGTTTGGATCTTGCCGGGCTCGCGTGCCCTGGCACCGCGCCTCGCCGCGTTGTCGTCACTGCACGACGCTCCACGACGCTCCACGACGCTCCACGACGCTCCACGACGCTCCACGACGCTCCACGACGCTCCACGACGCTCCGCGTCGCCTCGCTCCTCCGCCTTGCGATCCACGGCACCAGACCCCGCTCCCTGATCCGGCCTGATCCAAACGAAAGACTTCAGCGCCTGTCCGGAGGCAGGGACCGATCCGCCCCCGGGCACCGGCCCCGGATTATGATGCCGGGAGGGGACCGGAGCTCCGTAACCACACGGAAGGGGCGGACCGCTACCCGGAGCACATATCGAGGAGACAGAGATGTCGCACGCCCCCGATGTTCCCGGAGCCGGTTCTGCCGGTTCGGCCGGTTCGGTCAATTCACCTGGTTCTGCCGGTTCGGACACCCCGAATCTCGACTTCGCCGGGACCACTCCGTACGAGGACTACGTCCAGGCGGACGTCCTCACCCATTTGCAGCACCCGCTCTCGGACGACCCCGGGGAGATGGTCTTTCTCGTCACCACCCAGGTCATGGAGCTGTGGTTCACCGTCATCGTCCATGAGTGGGAGACCGCGTCCCGCGCGCTGCGCGAGGACCGCACACAGGTGGCCGTGGACGCGCTCAAGCGGTCCGTACGCGAGCTGGACGCGCTCAACGCGTCGTGGAAGCCGCTCGGTCAGCTGACACCCGCGCAGTTCAACTCGTACCGCGGCGCGCTCGGCGAGGGCTCCGGCTTCCAGTCGGCGATGTACCGGCGGATGGAGTTCCTGCTCGGTGACAAGTCGGCGTCGATGCTCGTGCCGCACCGGGGCGCCCCGCGCGTCCACGCCGAGCTGGAGAAGGCGCTCCAGGAGCCGAGCCTGTACGACGAGGTGCTGCGGCTGCTCGCCCGGCGCGGGCTGCCGGTGCCGAAGGCGGTGCTCCAACGGGATCTGTCGCTGCGGTACGAGCCGTCCCCCGAGGTCGAGGCGATCTGGGCGGCCCTTTACGCGGACCCCGACCAGCAGGGCGAACTCGTCCGGCTGGGCGAGGCGTTGACGGATGTCGGTGAGCTGGTCTGGCGATGGCGCAACGACCATCTGGTGGCGACCCGGCGGGCGATGGGTTCCAAGACCGGTACGGGCGGTTCCGCGGGCGTCGCCTGGCTGGAGAAGCGCGCCACGAAGAACGTCTTCCCCGAACTGTGGACGGCGCGCAGCCATGTCTGAGCCCTCCTCCGTACCTGCCGGGACCGGGTCCTCCGCGCACCCCGGGTCTTCTGACGGGTCCTCCGCGCACCCCCAGTCCCCGGTCGGACCCCTGGTCCGGAAGGCCGCCGCGCTCGACGCCGCCGATGAACTGCGCGCACTGCGCGACCTGTTCACACTCGACGACGCCACCGTCTATCTCGACGGGAACTCGCTCGGCGCCCTGCCCCGCCATGTCCCCGCGCGTCTCCAGGACGTCGTCGGCCGCCAGTGGGGCGAGCTGGGTATCCGCTCCTGGAGCGAGAGCGGCTGGTGGACCGCGCCGGAGCGGATCGGTGACCGGATAGCGCCGCTCGTCGGCGCCGGGCCGGGCCGGATCGTGGTCGGCGACTCCACCAGCGTCAATGTCTTCAAGGCCGTGATCGCGGCCGGGCGCCTGCTGGATCCGGCGGAACCGGCCAGGGACGAGATCCTTCTCGACGCCACGACCTTTCCCACGGACGGGTACATCGCGCGGTCCGCGGCCCGGATGACGGGCAGTCCGATCGTCCCCGTCGACCCGGCCGACCTGTCCGGCGCGCTCGGTCCGCGTACCGCCGTCGTGCTCCTCAACCATGTCGACTTCCGTACGGGACGCCTCCACGACCTCCCCGGGATCACCGCGGCCGTGCACGAGGCCGGGGGCATCGTCGTCTGGGACCTGTGCCACAGCGCGGGCGCCCTGCCGGTGGGGCTGGACGCGCACGGTGTGGATCTCGCGGTGGGCTGCACGTACAAGTACCTGAACGGCGGGCCCGGTTCACCGGCCTTCCTCTACGTCGCCGAGCGCCACCAGGAACGGTTCGACTCCCCGCTGCCCGGCTGGAACTCGCACACCGATCCGTTCTCGATGGCCCCCGACTACGCGGCCGGGGACGGCGCCGTACGCGGCCGGGTCGGCACCCCGGACATCCTCTCGATGCTGGCGATGGACGCGGCCCTCGACGTCTGGGAGGGGGTGCGCATCGAGGCGGTACGGGAGAAGAGCCTGGCGCTCACGGACTTCTTCCTGGAGTGTGTGGAGGCGTACGCCCCGCGCGGGAGGGTCCGTTCGCTGACGCCCGCCGCGCATGCCGAACGCGGCAGCCAGATCGCCCTGCGGTGTGCCGAGGCGCCCGCCGTGATGGAGGCGCTCATCGGGCGCGGGGTGGTCGGCGATCTGCGCCGGCCGGACGTACTGCGCTTCGGGTTCACCCCTCTGTACACGGGTTTCGCGGACACGGAACGGGCGGCGAGAGTGCTGGGGGAGGTCCTGGGGGAAGTGCCGGACACGCTTTAGCGCAGGGACGGCCCTTGGGGTCGGTCCGCGTGACTACGGGGACGTGAGGGGCGAACTGGGGCCTGTGGGGCTGGTAGCGTCCCGCTGATCAGACCCATGCCGATCAGCCCCCTGCGATCTGGTCAATTCGGCCCCCGTACCGAAAGGTTGGAGCAAGATGCCGGACCCCGCCGCGCACGATGCTGTCGCTCGTGACGCCGCCGAGGCCGAATCGGCCTTCGCCCACCCGGCCGTCCGGCCCGACGCCACCGCCGCCTACGGCGAGCACCCTGATCAGGTGATCGACTTCTACGCTCCCCGGGCCAACCAGGAGAGCGTGCCGCTCGTCGTCGTCCTGCACGGCGGGGCTTGGCGGGCACCGTACGACCGGGCCCACCTCAGCCCGTTCGCGGACTTCCTGGCCCGGCGCGGGTTCGCGGTCGCCAATGTGGAGTACCGGCGCGGTGCGGTGCTTCCACAGCAGGGCGGCGAGGCGGCGGATGGCGGTTCGGCGGAGAGCGGGGCGGCGGTGGCGGGGCGCTGGCCGGAGACGTTCGACGATGTGGCAGCCGCGATGGACGCGATGCCCGCGCTCGTCGCGGACGCGCTGCCGCAGGCCGACGCGCGGCGGACCGTGGTGACCGGGCACTCCGCCGGCGGCCATCTCGCACTCTGGGCGTCGGCCCGGCATGTACTGCCCGAGGGCTCGCCCTGGCGCCTGCCGCAGCCGCCGCCGCTGCGCGGTGTCGTCGCGCTGGCTCCGATCGCGGATCTCGTACGGGCCGTGGAGCTGGATGTGTGCGGCGGGGCGATCCTCCAACTGCTCGGCGGCGAAGAGGAGTTCAAGCACCGCAGGGAGAGCGCCGACCCGGCGGTGCTGGTGCCGACGGGGATCGCGACGGCCGTGGTGCAGGGCCGTACGGATCTGACCGTGCCGTACGCCGTCCCCGAGGCCTATGTCGACGCGGCGGGCCGGGCGGGCGAGATGGTCGGGCTGACCTTGCTGGAGGGCGTCGGGCACTTCCCGCTCATCGACCCGGCGGCGGACGCGTGCGCGGTGGTGGCGGAGGAGATCGCCCAGCTCGCGTGGTGAGCGCGGGAGCGGGAGTGATGTGTGCCGGGGTGGTGCGTGCCGGGGTGATGTGTGCCGGGGTGGTGCGTGCCGGGGTGGTGCGTGCCGGAGTGGTGCGTGTGTGGTTGTACTCCGTGAAGCGGACGTCTTCCCTGCCTGGTCGGACCGTGTAGTACCTGGGACGGACGGGCGAGGATCCCCATCCCTGGTGACGCCCCCGCCCACCTGCGCCGCCTACCGTGGCACCGTGACCGAGACAGACACCGGGAAGCCCCGGAGCCCCGAGTTCCGCCTGGCCGTGGGGGCGCTCGCCGGCCTGCGCCAGGATCTCTTCCAGGACGCCTTCGCCTACCGTCCGCTGAAGCCCATGCGGACGGACGGCCCGATCGTCCGCCGGCTGCCGGGCCGGCTGCGTGAGCGCGCGGCCTGGACCCCGCACATCGCCATCGGGCTGGGCGCGCTGGCGGTCCTGCTCCTGGCCCTCGCCGACCGCGCGTACCCGCCCGACTGCGTCGCGGTGCTGGTGGTGCTGCTGACGCTGGTCAGGCCGGTCGGTGCCTGGTGGCTGGCGCTGGGTGTCAGCATGGTGATAACCGCCTTCGACGATTTCGACTGGCCCTGGACACCGGGTGCCTTTCTCGCCTACCTCATCGTGATGGCGGTGGTGGCGGTCCGTACCCGCCCCCGCGTCGCCGCCTGGATGTGGATGATCACGGTGGCCTACGCGACGTTCGTCGAAACCTTCCTCAACCGCGGTCACGGGTACGGAAGTTCGACGTCCTTGCTGATGATCTTCCTCTCCGCGATCATGCTGCTGGGCATCGCCATGCTGCATGTCCGGCGCGACGCGGACCGGGAGGTCGCGGCCCAGCAGAGCGTCACCGCCGTCGAACGCGACCGGCGCACGCTGCTGGAGGAGCGCACCACCATCGCCCGCGAGCTGCACGATGTGGTCGCGCACCACATGTCGGTCGTCGCGATCCAGGCCGAGGCCGCCCCGTACCGGGTGGAGAATCCGCCGCCCGAGCTGGAACAGGCCTTCGTCACGATCCGCGAGAACGCCGTCGCCGCGCTGACCGAACTGCGCCGCGTCCTCGGTGTCGTACGGTCGGCGGACTACCAGGCCCCGGACGCCCCGCAGCCCACGCTCGCCGATCTCGACGTGCTCCTCGGCAATGTCCGGGACGCGGGTCTGACCGTGGAGAAGAGCGTCACCGGCTCGGTCCGTACGCTTCCGCAGGGCGTCGAGCTGTCGGCGTACCGCATCGTCCAGGAGGCGCTCAGCAACGCGCTGCGGCACGCGCCGGGGTCGAGCGCGAGTGTCGAGATCAGTTACGTACTGGGCGGGATCGGCCTGCGGATCGTCAACACACCGCCCCGGGGCCTGGTCAAACCGTCTCCCGGCTCGGGACACGGCATCACGGGTATGCGGGAGCGTGTGGCCATGCTGAACGGTGAGATGACCGCGGATCTCCTGGAGGACGGTGGCTACGAGGTGGCGGCGTTCATCCCGGTGGCCGCCGTGCGGGACGGGGACGCGTCATGACGATCCGGGTACTGATCGTCGACGATCAGGTGATGGTCCGCGAAGGCTTCTCGGTGCTGCTGAACGCGATGCCGGACATCGAGGTCGTGGGGGAGGCGGTGAACGGCCGCGAGGCCGTCCGCCAGGTCACCGTGCTGCGCCCCGACGTGGTGCTGATGGACATCCGGATGCCGGAGCTGAACGGCATCGAGGCGACCCGCGAGATCGTCGCGGGCGACGCCGACGCGAAGGTGCTGGTGCTGACCACCTTCGACCTCGACGAGTACGTGTACGAGGCGCTGCGCGCCGGTGCCTCGGGCTTTCTGCTCAAGGACGCCTCGGCGCGTCAACTGGCCGACGGGGTACGGGTGGTGGCGGCCGGCGAGTCGCTGCTGGCGCCGACCGTCACCAGGCGGCTGATCACGGAGTTCTCCAAGATCTCGGAGACCCCGCGGGCCCCGACGATGGCCCGGATAGGTGATCTCACGGAACGCGAGACGGAGGTCCTGGTACTGATCGCGCAGGGTCTGTCGAACGCGGAGATCGCCGAGCATCTGGTGGTCGCGGAGTCCACGATCAAGACACATGTGAGCCGGATCCTGGTGAAGCTGGGGCTGCGGGACCGTACGCAGGCGGCGGTGTTCGCCTACGAGGCGCGGCTGGTCACGCCCGGGTGAGGCGGCGGGCGGTAAACAGTCGGTAGCGCGCGCGGCGGCCCGCTTCGTCCACAACCTGTGGACGAAGCGGGCCGCCGTGCGCCGTGCGCCGTGCGCCCGGTCCGGTTCAGTTCAGCATGTCCCTGCGCCGCAGCCCCGCCAGACCCGCCGCCGTCAGCGCCGCCGCGAGCGCGGTCAGTACGGCCACCGGCGTCCACGCCATCTCCGCGCCCGGCAGCTTGGGCAGATGCCCGAACGGCGACAGGTTCATCACCGCCTGCGGGAGGTCGATCGCCGGGCCGATCCAGCCGAGGGCCAGGGCGAGACCGGCGACCGCCCACGCGGCCACGGCCGCCTTCGGCAGAGCGCCGTACAGCAGGACCGCCAGCGCGCCCAGCAGCCAGATCGCGGGCAGTTGTACGAGGGCGGCGCCCAGGATTCCCGGCAGGTCATGGCCGTATCCGAGGGACAGGCCCACACCGCCGAGCAGCATGATCAAGGCGGCGCCGCCGAAGGCGATCAGCAGATGGCCCGCCGCCCAGCGCAGTCGGCCGACCGAACCCGCCAGGACCGGTTCGGCGCGCCCGCCGGTCTCCTCGCCGTACAGCCGCAGCACGGAGGCGACCACGTACAGCGCCGCGACCATGCCGAGCATGCCGGTCATCGCGGCGAGGAAGGCGTCGGTGAGGCCCTGGTGGCCGCCCATCCGCTGGAAGATCTCCCTGGTCCGCTCGTTGTCGCCGACCAGTTCCGCCGCTCCCTCGGTGATGCCGCCGAAGAGGATCCCGGCCAGCAGGAAGCCGGTTCCCCAGCCGATGAGGCCGCCGCGCTGGAGCCGCAGGGCGAGCGCGCCCGCCGTGCCGAGGCTTCCGGCGGCGGGCCCCGGCCGGGCGGGCAGGAAGCTCATGCCGATGTCGCGCCGGCTCGTGAGGGCGTACGCGAGGACGGCCTGGACGGCGACGGCGGCCGCCAGGATCAGCAGCGCCCACCACCGTTCGTCCGCGTAGGCGCGTACGTTCTCCGCCCAGCCGATCGGGGAGAGCCAGGTCAGGACGGAGGAGCCGTCGTCGGTCGCGGCGTCGCCGGCCGCCTTGAGCACGAACGCGGCGCCGACGACCGCGCCCGTGAGGCCCTTCGCGAGCCGGGCGTTCTCGGTGATCTGCGCGGCGATCGCGGCGGTGCAGGCGAAGAGCATGCCGACGCCCGCCGTCGCGAGGCCGAGCGCCAGTGAACCGGTCGGGTCCCCGATGGCACCCGCCAGGCCGACGGTGATCACCAGCGCCAGCGCGGTGTTGGCGATCAGGGCCGTGAGCAGGGCGGCGGTCAGCGGCGCCCGGCGTCCGACCATCGCGGAGGACAGCATCTCCTGACGGCCCGTCTCCTCCTCCTCGCGGGTGTGCCGTACGACGATGAGCAGGCTCATCACGGCGGCGAGCGCGGACCCGAAGGCGATCATGCGCGCGGTGGTGAGCCCGCCGACGGAGTCGGTGAAGAAGGGCCCGTACAGCGCGCGCAGCGAGCTGTTGGACGACATCGACCGTACGACGTCCGCCCGCGCGGCGGCCGTGCCGTACAGCGAGGTGTAGGAGTCCGCGACCGACAGGTACGAAGCGCCGAGGGCGAGCACCCACACCGGGATCATGATCCGGTCGCGGCGCAGGGCGAGCCTCAGCAGCGGTCGCGTACCGGCGAGATGCCGGGTGCCGCCGGTGCGCGCGGCCGGTACGACCCCGGTGGTGGCGGTGGTGGCGGTCATCGGGACACCGCCCCGCCGACGGCCGGCCGCTGCTCGTCGGCCGCGTAATGGCGCATGAACAGCTCTTCCAGGGTGGGCGGGGTGCTGGTCAGCGAGCGGATGCCGGACGCGGAGAGGGAGCGCAGTACGGCGTCGAGCTTGTCGGTGTCCACCTGGAGCCGGATCCGGTGGCCCCGGCCCCCGTCGAGGGTCTGTTCGGCGAGGCCGTGCACGCCGGGGAGTCCGGCGAGTGCGCCGGGCGGGCCGGACAGCTCCGCGCTGACGCTCGTACGGGTCAGATGGCGCAGCTCGGTGAGCGAACCCGATTCGACGGTCGTCCCCTTGCGGATGATGCTCACCCGGTCGCAGAGCGCCTCGACCTCGCTCAGTACATGGCTGGAGAGGAGGACGGTCCTGCCCCGGTCGCGCTCCTCGACGACGCAGCTCTGGAAGACCTCCTCCATCAGCGGGTCGAGCCCGGAGGTCGGCTCGTCGAGGATCAGCAGGTCCACGTCCGAGGCGAACGCGGCGACCAGGGCGACCTTCTGGCGGTTGCCCTTCGAGTACGTACGCCCCTTCTTGGTGGGGTCGAGTTCGAAGCGGTCGACGAGCCGCGCCCGGCGGGCGGTGTCCAGGCCGCCGCGCAGCCGTCCGTACAGGTCGATGACCTCGCCGCCGGAGAGGTTGCGCCACAGTGTCACGTCCCCCGGTACGTAGGCCACGCGCCGGTGCAGGTCGACGGCGTCCTTCCACGGGTCCCGGCCGAGGAGCTGGGCCGCGCCGGAGTCGGCGCGCAGCAGGCCCAGGAGGACCCGGATGGTGGTGGATTTGCCCGCTCCGTTGGGGCCGAGGAAGCCATGGACCTCACCGGTCTCGACGGCGAGGTCGAGACCGTCCAGCGCCTGCGTCCGGCCGAACGACTTGTGCAGTCCGGCGACGGTGATTGCCTTCGTCATGATGTGGAACGTACGCTACTTTCACAAAGTTATGAAGTTAAGGAAGCGTAAAAAGGGTCGGGTTAGGATCGGGGGAGCAGGCCGAGACGGGGGCGTTGAGGGAGACGATGGGGCGATGAGCAGCCAGAACAGCGCGAGCGGTCCGGGCGGCCCGGGGGGCCCGGACCAGGGCGACCGGCGGCCGAGGGCGGACACGGAGGCGGTGGCGCGCTTCGTGGAGCGTTTCGCGTCCGAGATGACCGGGGCCGGGATGCAGCGGGCGGCGGCCCGGGTCTTCGCCGCCCTGCTGGCCTCGGACGACGCGAGCCTGACCTCCGCCGAGCTGAGCGAACAGCTCAGCATCAGCCCCGCCGCCGTGTCGGGCGCGATCCGCTACCTCACCACGGTCGGCATGGTCAGCAGGGAGCGCGACCCCGGCTCCCGCCGGGACCGCTACCGGCTGCGCAACGAACTCTGGTATGCCACCCTCGCCCAGCGGGACTCGCTGCTGACCCGCTGGGAGGACGCCCTGCGCGAAGGCGTCGACTCGCTCGGGAGGGACAGTCCGGCGGGGGCGCGGGTCGCCGAGACGCTGGCCTTCTTCGAATTCATGCAGGAGGAGTTGGGTGACCTGCTGGAGCGCTGGAAGGAGCACCGGGCGGGCCTGCTCCTCGAAGGGGGCCGGGCCGAGGGCGGCCGGAGCTGAGCGGCGAGGGGGCCGTGCCTCAGCCGGTGGCCGGGGCCGTCCCTCGGGCGGTGGCCGGGTCCGGTCCCCGGCCGGTGTCCGCCCTTGGGGTGAACACTCCGGCGTGCGCCGCGTGGTACGCCGCTTCCGCGCTGACCTGGACCAGACGCTCGTCGACCGGGCCGCGCAGGACCAGGAGCCGGTAGTAGAAGGGGGCGCTGAGGGCTTCGATCACTTCCTTCGCGTCCACGTCCGGGGGGAGTTCGCCGCGCGCGACCGCGTGGTCCACGATCCGGGTCACATGCTCGATCCGGGCGGTGAAGGTGCCGCGCACGATGTCCGCGATATGGGGGTCGTGCGCGGCCGCGGCGATGATTCCCTCGATGACATTGCGGTTGCGCAGCGTGCCGTGGAACTCGGCGATGGCCTGGGCGAGTTCACGCAGATCCCGCCGGAAGTCGCCCGAGTCGGGGGTGGGGATGGTCGTGCTGTGCTGCGACAGCAGGTCGATGACCACGCCTTCGATGGTGCGCCAGCGCCGTCGGATGGTCGAGACATGGACTCCGGAACGCACGGCGAGTGTGTCCATCGTCAGGGCCGCGAACTCACGTGTGCCCAGCTCTTCGAGGGCCGCCGCAAGGACGGCCGCGCGGGTGCGGGCCGTCCGCCCGCCGGGCCGGGCCGAGCCGTGAGGTGGTCGCTCTGTCGTCATGGTCCTCGTCGTCGCCGTGGTCGTCCCGTACTCGCGCAATCTAATGCGTCCGGTGCGCACCGGATCTTCACTCCCGCCTCCCCTGCCTCGGCTGAATCGCGTTGCGTGACGTGCTCACGTCGCGATAACGTAGCCGCCTTAATGCGTGGCATCACGCATTAAGGTTCGGGGGATTGGGGGGCCGCGGGGCGTGATCGCGCCCGCGGCCCCCCCAACAGAATGCGCGGGAAGCGGGAAGCGGGAAGCGGGAAGCGGGAAGCGGGCCTGGGTGAGGCCATGCCCCTACGCCGCGACCCACGCCAGCCCCACGCCGCGCCCTACAGCCGACGCCCTACGCTCCGGCCGCCGTCCCGGCTCCCGCCGCCGCGCCCGTTCCCGCCCCGGCGGGCAGTGTCAGCTCCCACGCCGCCGGCCGGAGCGTCCAGGTCCGGGTCCGTACCGGGCCCGTGAGCCGGGCGTCCGCGCGGTAGCGGAAGTCCGCGCCCGAGACCGTCACGGACAGCGCGCTGGCCCGGACCGGTTCGGCCGCCGCGTGGGTACGGATCACGACCTCGGCGCGACCGCCGCAGGAGCGCACCGTCACCCCCTCGACCAGTTCGTCCAGGTCGCTGAGCAGCACGCCGTCCGCCTCCACCCGCAGTCGGTGCGTACGCGTGGCGAGGGCTCCCGGGACCGGCCCGACCAGCGTGCGGACCAGGGACCGGCAGGTGTGCCAGACGGCCGCCGCCCCGGCCGCCGGGCCCGCACCGCCCGTGCTGCCCGCCCCGGACGGGGCGCGGGCGCCCAGGGCCCCGAACATCCCGTCGGCCCGGTCGGCCCGGTCCATCCTTTCCGCGCGGCCCGCCCCGTCCGTCACCGGGAGGGCCGGGATCCGCAGGTCCCCCAGCACCACCCCGTCGCTGTCGTCGACCAGCAGATCCAGTCGGCGTACCACCCCGTCCAGCACGGCACGCGCCGCCGCCACCGCGCCCGTCGGCACGCCCAGCGAACGCGCCAGGTCCACCGAGGCGCCGACCGGTACCAGCGAGAGCGCCCCGGACGCCAGCTCCCGTTCCCGGTGGAGCAGGCCGACCATCCGCAGCAGCGCGCGGTCGTCACCGATCAGCACGGGCCGTCTGCTGCCCCGTCTGGCCAGCGCCCGCGCGAACTCCTCGGGGCCGTCGGGGAGCGCGATTTTCATCGTCGCACCCGCGCCCAGCACGTCTTTCGCGATCCGTACGGATTCGCCGTCGGTCCGGCGGGCGACCGGGTCGATGACCACCAGAAGATCTTGCGCGCCGTTCTCGGCGGGCTCCGGAGCCGACACCTCGGTCCTTCCTCGGGTAGCATCTTTGTGCAAGAGCCCCTTGCGCTATTGCGCCAGGGGCTTCGTCTATTCCGGGGCAACCGGTTCGACGGTTCGGGCTGTGTCGTACAACGTTGTGCGATGGCATTGCAATGACATACGGCACACGTGCGCCGTACGGAAAGCGTGTGCGCGCTCCCTGACCTTGGACATGCCCCGCCCGGAAGGGGTGTACGCCTGTGCCCGCACTTGTGCTGCTCGGTGCTCAGTGGGGTGACGAAGGCAAGGGAAAGGCCACCGACCTGCTCGGTGGATCCGTGGACTATGTCGTGCGCTATCAGGGCGGCAACAACGCCGGCCACACGGTCGTCGTGGGCGACCAGAAGTACGCACTGCATCTCCTCCCTTCCGGAATCCTCTCCCCGGGGTGTACCCCGGTGATCGGCAACGGAGTGGTCGTCGACCCGGCTGTCCTGTTCTCCGAGCTGAGCGGGCTCAACGAGCGCGGTGTCGACACGTCCAAGCTGCTGATCAGCGGCAACGCGCACTTGATCACTCCGTACCACACCACGATGGACAAGGTGACGGAACGGTTCCTCGGATCGAGGAAGATCGGCACGACGGGCCGGGGCATCGGCCCGACCTACGCCGACAAGATCAACCGCGTGGGTATCCGTGTCCAGGACCTGTACGACGAGTCGATCCTGATCCAGAAGGTCGACGCGGCGCTGGACTTCAAGAACCAGATCCTCGCCAAGCTCTACAACCGGCGCGCCATAGAGTCCGGCAGGATCGTCGAAGAGCTGCTGACGTTCGCGGACCAGCTCAAGCCGTATGTGTCGGACACGACGCTGGTGCTCAACAACGCGATCGACGAGGGCAAGGTCGTCCTCTTCGAGGGCGGCCAGGGCACGCTGCTCGACGTGGACCACGGCACGTACCCCTTCGTCACCTCCTCCAACCCGACCGCGGGCGGCGCCTGCACCGGCGCGGGTGTGGGGCCGACGAAGATCAGCCGGGTCATCGGCATCCTCAAGGCGTACACGACACGTGTCGGCGCCGGGCCGTTCCCGACGGAGCTGTTCGACGACGACGGCGAGGCGCTGCGCCGTATCGGCGGCGAGCGGGGAGTCACGACGGGCCGCGACCGCCGCTGCGGCTGGTTCGACGCGGTGATCGCGCGTTACGCGACGCGGGTCAACGGCCTGACGGACTTCTTCCTCACCAAGCTGGACGTGCTGACCGGCTGGGAGCGGATCCCGGTGTGTGTGGCGTACGAGATCGACGGCAAGCGCGTCGAGGAACTCCCGTACAGCCAGACGGACTTCCACCACGCGAAGCCGGTGTACGAGTACCTGCCGGGCTGGTCGGAGGACATCACGAAGGCGACGACCTTCGCCGAGCTGCCGAAGAACGCGCAGGCGTACGTGAAGGCGCTGGAGGAGATGTCCGGTGCGCCGATCTCGGCGATCGGCGTGGGTCCGGGACGTACGGAGACGATCCAGATCAACTCGTTCCTGTAGTCCGGTGGTTGATCGCGCGGCGCCCCGGTGCGTGGAGCGCGCGGCGCCCCGGCGGCCGTGATGGACGGCCGCCGGGGCGCTGTCGTGCGCGCGTCGTTGTCCGGGACGACAGCGTCGGCCCGGACACGGCCCGGATCTCCGGTGCGACCTGTCCGTACGCCGTCTACGACGCGGCCTCCGGGCGCTGCACGAGGGCGCTGCGCCGTGCGGCGACGACGGACGAGGGCGGCCGCGGGCTCTGCCTCGTCTCCCGGTGCGCCGAGCGCCGGGGTAGGCGATACCTGGCCAGCGGCAAGATCGTCTGGACCGGACAGTCGCCGGCGGGCGGATCCCCGCCCCCGAACGCCCTCACGGACGGGGCCCTGCTGGACCAGTGGGACGACTCGGACCGGTGACAGCCGGACCCGTGCTCGGTACGTTCCCGACCCTCCCGCCCGGGTGGAACAGCGCGCACACGAAGGCGATGGCGAGCGCGATGGCCATGCCGTAGAAGACCGCCCGGTTGGCCTCGGCGAAGTCCAGGCGGATGTCGCCGATGAGTTCGCGGGTGATCTGGGCGATGGGGCCCGAGCCGGTGGGTACGCGGGTGTCGCCGTTGCCCGTCACGGCCTCCGCGATGGTGTGACCCACGTTGTGGGCCGGGTCGCCGGGGACTCCCAGCGACTGGAGCGTCCCGGCGACGCGGTTCGTGGTGGTGTGCATGAGCACCGTGCCGAACAGCGCGACGCCCACGCAGGCCGCGAAGGTGCGGACGGTCTGCGTGAGGGCGGTCACCTCTTCGTACGGCGCGCCGATCACGCGGTGGACCGCGTCCGTCGAGGCCGGGGCCAGCAGGAAGCCGATGCCCGCGCCCGACAGGGCCACGTACGGCCATTGGTCGTGCATGGACAGCTGGGTCGTCTTGCTCGCCCACAGCGCGAATCCGAGGGTGCCCAGCGCGGTGCCGAGCAGGAGGGCGGGGCGGGCGCCGTACCTGTCCTGGACGCGGTCGCCCCAGTAGGAGGCGAAGGCGAAGCCGACGAAGAAGTAGAGGAGGTACAGCCCGGCCTGCTGCGGCGAGGCGCTGAGCGAGACCTGGCTGTACACCGAGGCGAAGAAGAACACCGGGACGAACGCCGTCATCGCGAAGAACAGCACCGCCGCGTCGACCGCGAAACCCCGGTCCCGGAAGGCGCGGAGGCCGAGGAGCGGATGATCCCTCCGGCTCCGGCTCAGTTCGTAGCGGCAGAACGCCACCAGCAGGAGCACCCCGATCACGAGGCAGGCCCAGGTCGCGGCCGAACCCCAGCCCCAGACGGCCGATTGCTGGAGACCCAGCACGCTCAGTCCCATGCCGGCCGCCACGAGTACGGCGCCGGGCAGGTCGAGGGGTTCGCGGCGCGGGGTGTCCGGGATCCGGGCCTTCGCCGTCAGGACGAGGGCGATCGCGGCGACCGGCACGTTGATCCAGAAGATCGCCCGCCAGCTCCAGGCGGTGAGCCAGCCGCCGAGCAGCGGGCCCAGTACGGTGAGCGCGCCCGCCAGCCAGAAGAACAGGCCCAGGGCCCGGCCGCGCCGGTCCACCGGGAACACCGCGATCACCACGGCGAGCGCCGCCGGGAACATCAGCGCCGCGCCCACGCCCTGCGTTGCCCGGAAGGCGATCAGCCAGCCCGGCGCGGCATCGCCCGCGGGGACGAGCGCGCAGAAGACCGAGGAGATCACGAAGACGAGGGTGCCGATCAGCATCACCCGGCGGTGCCCGAAGATGCCCGACAGCCGTCCGCCGAGGGCGAAGAACGCGGCCAGGGCCAGCAGGTAGACGTTGAACACCCACTGCATCGCGGTGGCCGAGAACCCCAGATCATGGACGATGTCCGGCGCGGCGACGGCCACGATGGTCTGGTCGATGAACGTCATCGACACGGCGAAGAGCATGGCGGCCAGAGCCATGGTCCGGTCCGGCGCGCCGCTCCCGGAGCCCGGTTCCGTATCCGGTCCCGTACGCGGTCCGGAGTCCGGTTCCGTACCCGGTCCGGAGCCCGGTTCTGCACCCGGTCGCGTACGCGGTCCGGTGCCGCGTCCCGTGGCCTTCCGCGCGTTCTTCCAGAGGTCCCGGCCCTTCGAGAGGCCCCGCCAGGGACCCTTTCCGGGGGCCGCTATATCCCCTTTGTCGCTCATGCGGGAATCTTCCCCTGAGGTGGGGGATCACGCACCCCGGACGGGACCGACCGGACCGGGGCGTTCCGGGGACCGACCGCCGCGTCAGTCCCCGGACGGCCGGGTCAGATGTGCGAACGCGTCCAGGTTCCGCGTCGACTCGCCCCGCGACACCCGCCACGCGTACTCCTTGCGGATCGCGCTTGCGAACCCCAGCTCCAGCAGGGTGTTGAAGGAACCGTCCGCCGCTTCGAGAACCGACCCCAGCAGCCGGTCGATCTCGTCCTCCGTGACCGCCGCCAGCGGGAGCTTGCCGGTGAGGTAGACGTCGCCGAGGCGGTCGACCGCGTAACTCACCCCGTACAGCTTGAGGTTGCGCTCCAGCAGCCAGCGCTGGACGCGTTCGGCGTTCTCGTCGGGGTGGCGGATGACGAAGGCGTTGAGGGACAGCGCGTGCCGGCCGACCCGCAGGGAGCAGGTCGTGGACAGCTTGCGGGTGCCGGGAAGGGTGACGACGTACGAGCCGGGCTCCGGGCTCTCCCACTCCAACTCGGCGGATTCCAGGGTGCGTTCGATGGTCTCGGAGGCGGCCCGGGTGGCCGGGACTTGGTGCGTGGTCCGCTGTACGTCAGCCATGGTGCGAGCGTACGTGTTCCGCCGTGATCAGAGGCGCGCGCTCAGCCGTGGTGCGGGTGTGCGCGCTCAGCCGTGGTGCGAGCGGACCCGGCGGCGGTGATCGTGCATCGCCTCCATGTACACGTCCGCCGTGGCCGAGGCCGCCCTGTCCCAGCCGAAGGACTGGGCGTGGCGCGCCGCCGCCCCGCCCATCCGGTCCACCAGCTCGGGGTGGTCGATGAACTCGCGCAGCGCCCGCGCGTACGCCGCCGGTTCGTGCCCCTCGACCAGCAC
The DNA here is from genome assembly GCF_044741745.1 of Streptomyces sp. NPDC088116. Lineage (NCBI taxonomy): Bacteria > Bacillati > Actinomycetota > Actinomycetes > Kitasatosporales > Streptomycetaceae > Streptomyces > Streptomyces sp. NPDC088116. The sequence continues at coordinate 661,339 of NZ_JBIUTF010000005.1, forward strand.
GCCGGTCGAGCCGTCCCGTACCGCCACCGGCAGACCGCCCACGGACGCGGCCACCACCGGGGTGCCCGTCGCCTGGGCCTCGATGGCGACCAGGCCGAAGGATTCGCTGTACGAGGGCATGACCAGGACGGACGCGGCCCGGAACCAGTCCGCGAGCCGGCCCTGTTCGACCGGCGGCCGGAAGCGGACGACATCGGCGATCCCCAGCCGCGCGGCGAGCTTCTGGAGCCCCTCCGGCTTGGCCAGGCCCGTACCGCTCGGACCGCCGACGATCGGCACGACCAGCTTCGTACGCAGCGAGGGGTCCTCGTCGAGGAGTACGGCCACGGCGCGCAGCAGCACGTCAGGGGCCTTCAGCGGCTGTATGCGGCCCGCGAAGAGCGGTATGAACGCGCCTTGCGGCAGCCCGAGGCGGGCGCGCGCGGCGGCGCGGCCGTCCGCCGGACGGAACCGGTCGAGATTGACCCCGGGGTGCACGACGGCGGCCTTCGCCTGGTCGGCGTCGTAGAAGCGGACGAGGTCCTCGGCCTCCTCCGCCGTATTGGCGATCAGCCGGTCGGCGGCGCGCACGATCTGGGTCTCGCCGATGACACGGGCCGCGGGCTCGGGGGTGTCGCCCTCCGCCAGCGCGGCGTTCTTGACCTTCGCCATGGTGTGCATGGCGTGGACGAGCGGGACGCCCCACCGCTCGGAGGCGAGCCAGCCGACATGCCCGGACAGCCAGTAGTGGGAGTGGACGAGGTCGTAGTGGCCGGGGCGGTTGCCGGCCCAGGCCTGCATCACGCCATGGGTGAAGGCGCAGAGCTGCGCCGGCAGCTCCTCCTTCGCCAGGCCCTCGTAGGGACCTGCGTCGACATGCCGTACGAGCACACCGGGCGCCAGTTCCACGGCGGAGTCCAGTCCGCCGGTGGTGGCGCGGGTGAAGATCTCCACCTCGATGTCAATGGCGGCCAGCCGCTTCGCCAGCTCGACGATGTAGACGTTCATGCCGCCCGCGTCGCCCGTGCCCGGCTGGTGCAGCGGGGAGGTGTGGACGCTGAGCATGGCGATCCGCCGGGGGCGGCGGTGCTGGCCGGGGAGCCGGAGACGGGACGGCCGCGGCTGCCGCGGGGGCCCCACCAGCGTGCCGGCGATACGGGACACGTACTGGCTCACGACTGCGGTCCTCTCATCGGAGCTCGGAAACGAAACGCGGAGCTCGGAGCTCGGATCACGGCAAGGAAGAGGGGATGTGATCCCCTCCGAAGGCCGTCAACAGCTGAACGCACTCCTTCATTTCCGTTTTGCCAAATCATTACCCGAGGGGGCTCAACCTTCGGCGGCGAGGGCGCGGCCTCGGCACCCAAGGTTGACGAGGGCGCGCCCTCGGCGGAAGAGGGGCGGCCTTCGGCGGTGAAGGCTCGCGTCCCGGGCGGCTGCCCTGTCTCGTCGGGCGGCTGCCCCGTCTCGCTAGGGTCACTCGTATGGCGCATCCGTCCCCTTCCTCTTCCTCCCGGCCTGTGTCCCGCCCGGTGGGCACGGTGACCCGTGGCACCACCCACCAGAACCGGCTGCGCCGCATGGACCGCTGGATCACCGCCGTGCACGGCGGTGCGCTGCGCCGCTCCGGGGATCCCGTCGTGGTGGACCTGGGGTACGGGGCGGCGCCCTGGACCGCCGTCGAGCTGCTGCTGCGGCTGCGTACGGCCGCCCCGCGCGCCGAGGTCGTCGGCGTCGAGATCGATCCGGCCCGGGTCGACGGCGCGCGCCCGTACGAGCGCGACGGACTCCGGTTCCGGCACGGCGGCTTCGAGGTCCCGCTGGCGGGTGGCCGACGGCCGATGCTGATCCGGGCGGCCAATGTGCTGCGGCAGTACGACGAGGGCGACGTCGCCGCGGTCTGGGCACGGTTGTGCGCGCGTCTGGCGCCGGGCGGGCTGCTGGTCGAGGGGACATGCGACGAGATCGGCCGACGGCATGTCTGGGTCGCGCTCGGCCCGGAGGGTCCGCGTACGGTCACCTTCGCGACCCGGCTGGGCTCGCTGGAGCGGCCGTCCGACCTGGCGGAACGGCTGCCGAAGGCGCTGATCCACCGCAATGTGCCGGGCGAGCCGGTGCACGCCTTCCTGCGGGACTTCGACCGGGCGTGGGCGGCGGCGGCGCCGTACGCCTCCCTGAGCGTGCGGCAGCGGTGGATCAGGGCCGTACGGGATCTCGCGGCCGACTGGCCGCTCGCGGACGATCCGCACCGGCTGCGGCAGGGCGAGGTGACGGTGAACTGGGCGGCGCTCGCGCCTGGTTCGGGTACGAACGCGCGCTGACGCTTCCTGTGAGGTTCTGGCTCTCTCTGTCGTTTTCAGGGGGGTCATGGCACGATCACGCGAGGTGTGGGGTTGGCTCGGAGGGGGAGCTTGTGAACCGACGTCGCTGTGCCGCTGCCGCGATCACGCTGGTCTGCGCGCTCGCCGTGTCGGCGTCGCCGGACATGATGAACCAGGCGTACGCGGCGCCTCCCGCTCCGTCGCCCGTGTCGTCTCCGCCGGCCGTCGCCCCGCCTCCGGTCGAACTCCCGCCGGGCGCGGGGGCGTCGACCGCCTCCGGTGCCCCCTCCGATGCCGCCTCCGGCGCTCCCGGCGGGAAGTCCCTCGAAGACGTACGGATCGAGATGGACGGCCTCTACCGCAAGGCCGCCTCCGCCACCGACGCGTACAACCTCGCCGAGGAGCGGGCCGAGAAGCAGTCGGCCGAGGTCGCGAAGCTGGCCGGGAACATCGCCGAGGGGCAGCGGCGGATGAACGACCTCAAGCAGCGCGCGGGGGCCGCCGCCCGTGCCCAGTACCAAAGGGGCGGGCTGCCGCCCGGGTCGGAGCTGGTGCTCACCGACGATCCGCGGCTCTTCCTGGACGGCGCGGGGCGCATACAGCAGGGCATGAAGGCCACCAGGAACCTTCTCGACGAACTGTCCAGGGCCCAGGAGGACTTGACGGCCTACGCCGCCGACGCGGGCGCGCAGTCGCGCAAGCTCGAAGCCAACCGGGTCGCGAAGGAGAAGGCGAAGAAGGAGATCACGAAGCGGATCGCCGCCGCGAAGAAGCTCGAAGCGGGCCTGGAGAAGAAGGAGCGCGCGCGGCTGGTGCGGCTGGAGAACGACACGGCGTCCACGGCGCAGTCGGCCTGGCTCTCCTCCGGCGCGCTCAAGGACATCGACCGGGCGCCGAGCGCGCAGGGCGAGAAGGCGGTCGGGTTCGCGACGGGGCAGATCGGCAAGCCGTACGTCTGGGGCGCGGAGGGGCCGTCCTCGTACGACTGCTCCGGGCTGACCTCGCAGGCGTGGGCGGCGGCCGGACGGACCGTACCGCGCACCTCGCAGGAGCAGTGGCGGCTGCTGCCGCGCGTCGACATCGAGGACATGCGGCCCGGTGACCTGATCATCTACCACCGGGACGCGAGCCATGTGGGGATGTACGTCGGCGACGGCGCGATCGTGCACGCGCCGAGGCCGGGGCGGGACGTGACGCTGACGGGCGCGGGCTCGATGCGGATTCTCGGGGTCGTACGCCCGGACAAAGCCGTACGCCCGGACAAAGCCGTACGCCCGGACGTAGTCGTACGCCCGGACACATAGGTCACCGCGGTGCCGTGCCGTGGGCGGGGGAGGCGGAGGGGATCCGGGCGGGGTGTGCACGTGTGACCCAGTGCATCCTCGGAGCCGTGAGACCTGTCCCCGTACGTGATGTTTGTCATGGGCCCCGGCGCCCCGATCACGCCGGATGCGTGGCGTGAAGCGGCATATGACGCTGTCCCGTCGCGTCCGTGGCATTCCGTTGGGGCGGCCGCTACCGCTATGGTCCCGGTCTGGTGAGGCGTCGATCGTCGTTTCACCGTGCCCTCGGGGGGAGGGAAGGAAACCCAGACCGATGGCCGTACCCGTACCGCGGCAGCGCACAGGCTCCACAGTCGAGAAACAACCCGCCGCGGCGACCGCCACGGGCGGCGACCTCATGCTCCTGGTGATCGACGACGACCCGGCGGGCACCTTCACCGTTGCGGAACTCCCGGAGGGGGCGGGCACGCGTGTCCGGATCCGTACCGCCCGGAACCTCACCGAGGCCGCGCGGCTGCTCACCGACGACATCCACTGCATCCTCGTGGATCTCGCCCTTCCGAGGACGCCGGGGACGAACCCCGCGCCGGGGGCGGACGACGGCGACGAGCTGGCCCCGCTGAAGCATGTGCTGCGGCTCGCGCCGCGCCATGCCGTACTGGCGCTGGCGGCGGAGGGCGACAGCGAGCGTGGGGCGGCGGCCGTCCGGGTCGGCGCCCAGGACTACCTCTTCCGTGACGAACTGGACGGGCGGCTGCTGAGCCGTGCCATCCGGTACGCCGTCGAGCGCAAGCGCGCGGACATGGCCCAGCGCCAGCTGACCGAGTCCCGGCTGCGTGCCCAGGAGAACGCCCGGCTGGAGCGCGGTCTGCTGCCCACGCCGCTGCTCCAGGGCTCGGACCTGCGCTTCGCCGCCCGCTATCGGCCCGGCCGCTCGCGGGCGCTGCTGGGCGGGGACTTCTACGACACGGTCCGTACGCCGGACGGCACGGTCCACGCGATGATCGGCGATGTCTGCGGCCACGGCCCCGACGAGGCCGCGCTCGGGGTGGAGCTGCGCATCGCCTGGCGCGCGCTGACGCTGGCGGGGCTCTGCGGCGATCAGCTGCTCTCCACGCTCCAGCAGGTGCTGGAGCACGAGCGGGAGAGCGAGGAGATCTTCGCGACGCTCTGCACGGTGGACATCGCACCGGACGGGCGGCGGGCCGGGCTCTGCCTGGCGGGCCACCCCTCGCCGCTGGTCACCCACCAGGGGCGGGCCACGCAGCTGCTGCCGAACGAGGAGGGCGGCCCGGCCCTGGGGCTGCTGCCGCGCGCCCGCTGGCCGCGCCGCCAGGTCGAGCTGGGCGGGGCGTGGAACCTGCTGATGTACACCGACGGACTGATCGAGGGCCGGGTCGGACCGGGCGCCAAGCAGCGGCTGGGCCAGGAGGGCATGGTCGAGATGATCAACAGCCAGCTGGCCCGCGGGCTGGGGGGCGACGATCTGCTGGAGGCGGCGGTCGCCCAGGCGCGGGAGCTGAACGGCGGAGAGCTGACCGACGACGTGGCGGTGCTGCTGCTGGGGCGCGGCGCGGGGTGACGCGCGAGGCGGGGCCCGGCGCGGGCTGAGGCCGCGGGGGTCGGCGGGCGCGGGGCGGCATGAGGCGGGTCCCGGGCGGCGTGAGGCGGGCCTCGGGCGGCGTGAGGCGGCGGGCATGAGGCGGGCCCCGGGCGGTGCCCGGCCCTTGACCCCTGGCTCCCGGGCCCTCTGAGGTGTCCCCCGGCTCAGCGTCCGCCGTTGTACGGCCCGTAGGGACCGTCACTGCTGGAACCGCCGCGGCTGCCGCCGCCACCGCCGGAGACGTGCTTGACGGCGGGCCGTACGTCGACCATGAAGACGATCGTGGCGACGAGCCCGGCGATCTGCAGGAACAGCATCGGCACGAGGAGGTTCACGGCGACCGTGATCCCCAGAACGATCAGCCAGAACTTCTTGGTCTGCTTGTCGGCCGCCGGATAGGCGTCCCCGCGGGTCGTCGCGGAGATGAACAGCGCGACGACGGCGAGGACGAGCATGGCCATGTTGAGCAGCCAGAGGAACGAGCTGAATCCCGAGAGCAACATGCGGAGCACCGCCTAAAAAGTGGATGAAACGCCTCGCGGACTGACCGCCAAGGTACCTGGACAACGGGCCGGGCACCTCAGAGGTGCCCGGCCCGTTGCCTTTTACGCCGTCGCGGTCGCCGTTACTTGGCGGGCGGGGTGGCCTTCTTCGCCGGCGTCTTGCGGGGCGCGGCCTTCTTGGCGGTGGCGGTCTTGGCCTCCGGCTTGGCTTCCGGCTTCGGTGTCGCCTTCGCCTCGCCCGGCTTGGTCTCCGGCTTGGCCTTCGTCTCGGTCTCGGGCTCGACGGCGACCGCGATCTCGGTGATCTCGTCCGCGGCCTCGCCGCGCCACGACCGTACGGTCTGCTCGCCGCGCTCGGCGACCTTCTCGTACGTCTCCCGGGCCTTGACCGCGTACTCCGCGGCCACGCCCACGCCCCGCAGCGCCAGGTCCTGGGCGCTCTCGCCGAGCTTCCTGAGGTCGGTGTCGAGCGTCCCGATCACCTCGGTGACCTTGGCCTGCACGGTCGCCTGGGCCTCCTTGGCCTGGACGGTGACCTTGTCCTGGACGGCCTTGGGGTCGGAGTTCCGTACGGCCTCGATACGACCCGGGGCCTCGGCCCGCAGCTGGTCGATCAGGCCGGGCACCTTCCGGGCCTGCTCGACCGCGAGCTCGGCGGTGCCGGCCGCGAAGTAGAGGGGCGTCGGGTCGGTGAGGGTCTTGCGCAGGTCATCAGTGATGGCCATGACTGTGGTCCTCCCGGATCAGAGTGAGGTCGTTGTGAGGGTGGGTGGCAGCACTTCAGTCGCCCTTGCCGTCGGCCGTGCGGGGGCCGCCGGCGGAGGTGTCCCCGGAATCCCCGGCCGCGCCGGCGTCCGCACCGGCCGCCCGGTCCGCGGTCTCCGTGGCTTCCTTGCTCTCCGTACCGTCGGAGCGTCCGTCTTCGGCGCGTCTGCCCGCGGAGCGCTCCGTGCCGTCCGCGGCCTTCGTACTCTCCGGGTCGAGCGCGTTCTCCTTGCGGAACGACTCGTAGATCTGGAGCAGTACTTGCTTCTGCCGCTCGTTGATCGAGGGGTCGGCGAGGATGACGGCACGCGTCTCCAGCTCCTCCCGCTCCCGCTCGTCGAGCATCCCGGCCTGCACGTACAGCGTCTCCGCGGAGATCCGCAGCGCCTTGGCCAGCTGCTGAAGGATGTCGGCACTGGGCTTGCGCAGACCGCGTTCGATCTGGCTCAGGTACGGATTGGACACCCCGGCGGCATCGGCGAGCTGCCGCAACGACAGCTGCGCGTTGCGCCGCTGCTCGCGGAGGTACTCACCGAGATTGCCGACGTTGAGTGATGCCATGACGCCCATGCTGCGTCACCTTGCTAACTTTTGCAAGCGCTCGCTTGCAAAAGTGTTCCGCGTCATGGCGGTACGGCTCCGTGGCGTCCAGCGGGAGCGCTACTTCCCGCCCGCGCCGGGCTCCGCGCCGATGGACTCCTGATAGATGTCCGCGTGGGTGCGCGAGTCCTTGATCAGGCCGTCGCAGAAGGCGGCGACGTCGTCGCCGATGAGTGCCAGGACTCCCTTGCCGGACGCCGCGCCCTCCTCGAAGAAGTCGACCATCCCTGAGAGCGGGTTCCCGTCAGGCAGATCGACCGGTCCGACCTTGAAGAGGTACCTCTGGATCTCCTTGTAGACGATCTGGTAATCCGTCGGCAGTGCCTGGACCCGCGCCATGTGGGTCCGCCACTGCTTCTTGCCCCGGATGATGTCGTGGATGCTCATGTCAGCCTCCTGGCCGGCCCAGTTTCTTCGCGACGTTCCTGTTCAACTGCTCGCACCACCGGTCGCGTTGGCTCCGAGCCCCTTCTCCGCCGGTCAGCGCCGCACAGAAGCCGCCGATGTCGTCGCCGAGCACCTCGTGAACGCTCTGCCCGTCCGCCGCTGTTTCTTCGAGCAGCCCCAGGGCGCCGTCAAGAATCGGCATCAGGTTGCGGCCCGTGAAGTCCGAGCAGGGGGAGATATGAATCCTGATCTGTTCCCACGCCGCCCGGTGGTCGGCCGGCAATGCCTCGGCGCGGGCTTCGAACGCCTTCCATTCCCTCGTGAGGTCGCTGCCCGTGACGGTCTCCCAGAAGTTCATCGCCCGCCCTCCTTGAGCTTGTCGATGCGTGACGAGAGGTACTCCCATTTCGCCCAGAACGTCGCGAGTTCTTCGCGCCCCGCGTCGTTGAGCGCGAAGAACTTGCGCGGTGGGCCCAGTTCGGATGGTCGTTTCGTCACCTGGACGAGCCCGTTCCGCTCCAGTCGCAGCAGGATGGTGTAGGTCGTCCCCTCGGCGACGTCGGTGAAGCCGAGTTCGTTCAGCCGACGCGTGATGGCGTACCCGTAGGTCTCCTCGCTGCCGATGATTTGAAGCACGCAGCCCTCGAGCGTGCCCTTCAGCATCTCCGTCAGATGGTCCATCGCGGTCCTCTTCGGTTCTCCTGGTACTGCGTAGCACCAAGTACCACTACACGGTATCGCGGAGTAGTGGGTGATGGCCAGTGGGCGGAGCGCTCCGGGAGGCGCCGAAGCCGTACCGGATGTCAGTGGTGCCCGTTTCCGCGGCCCGCGCGGCGGTAGCGTCGGCCCATGATCGTATGGCTCAACGGCACGCACGGCGCGGGCAAGACGACGACCAGTGCGCTCGTGCGGCAACTGATCCCGGATTCACGGGTGTTCGACGCCGAGAAGGTCGGCGAGACGCTCATGGACATCACGCCTGGGCTGCCCTGGACGGGCAACTTCCAGGACTGGCCGCCGTGGCGGCCGCTCGTGGTCGAGACCGCCCGCCGCGTACTCGACTACACCGGCGGCACCCTGGTGATGCCCATGACTGTCCTGGTCGAGCGGTACTGGCGCGAGATCAGCGCGGGCCTTGCCCACCATGCCGTTCCGGTACGGCACTTCGTCCTCCACGCCGACCAGGACACCCTTCGCGGGCGCATCGAGGGGGACACCGGTCTCGGCCCCTCCTCGTTCCGTCTCGCATACCTCGAGCCCTACGCCGAGGCGGCGCGCACGTGGCTGCACAGCGAGGCCGAGGTCGTCGACACCACGCACCTCACGCCCGCCGAGGTTGCCCTGCGGATCGCGGAGGCCGTCAGGAGCTGAGGTCCGCCCGGCACGGCGGCGCCGCACCGCGACGCGGTGACGGCAGGATCTAGGACGCTTCGCTCAGGGCGGGGTCGGTGCGCCAGACGAAGGCGAGTTCGGACAGTGGTACACCAAGGACCTCGCTGAGCCGGACGATGGTGCCGAACGCGGGCGTCGGCAGCCGGCCGGTCTCGATCTTGCGGAGGGTTTCCGGCGAGATCTCCGCGGCCAGGGCGACTTCGGTGGGGTTGCGTCCGGCCCGAGCGGAGCGCAACGCCGCCCCGAGGCGTCGGCCCGCCTCGATCTGTTCGGGGGCGAGCGGATAGCGAACCATGCGCACATGCTAGGGCCGCCCGTATCCGGCGGCAACCAGTTCCCTGGTATAAATAACTGGTATAAATATACCTCTCAGTGTCCCGGGGATCGAGGAACGCAGTGATCGAGCACAAAACTCCCAACGAAATCGAGCGCATGCATGTCACTGGACAGTTCGTCGGCCAGGTGCTGGCCGAACTCGGTGACCTCGCCGCGGTAGGGGTCAACCTGCTGGACCTGGAGCACCACGCCCGCCGCCGGATCAAGGAGCGCGGCGCGGAGTCCTGCTACTGGGACTACGAGCCCTCGTTCGGCAAGGGCCCGTTCCGTAACGTGGTGTGCCTCTCGGTCAACGATGCCGTGCTGCACGGATTGCCGCACAGCTACAAGCTGCGCGACGGGGACCTGCTGACCATGGACATGGCGGTGGTCATCGATGGCTGGGCCGCGGACTCGGCCCACTCCGTCATCGTCGGCACCCCGGCCGCGGAGGACCTGCGGCTGATCGAGGCCACCGAGGTCGCCCTGGAGGCCGCGATCAAGGTCGCCCGGCCGGGCAACAAACTCGGGGACATCTCGGCGGCCATCGGCGCGGTCGCCGCCGAGTACGGCTACCCGGTCAACCTGGAGTTCGGCGGTCACGGTATCGGCCGCACGATGCACGAGGACCTGCACATCCCCAACGACGGTCGTCCTGGCCGTGGTTGGAAGCTGCGTCCCGGCCTGACGATCGCGATCGAGCCCTGGTTCGCCGCCGGTACGAACAAGATCGTGTACGACCCGGACGGCTGGACGATCCGCTCGGCCGACGGCTCGCGCACGGCTCATTCCGAGCACACCGTTGCCATCACCGAGACCGGCCCGCTCGTGCTCACCCGGCGCCCCCAGAGCGGCAAGGGACGGCAAGGCCGGCGGGAATCACCGGCGACCGAACGCTGACGAGAGCTTCGCCGGCCCGTGTGAGCCGAGACAGCCGACCCGTCTCCGTCCGTATCGCCCTGGCGGAAAACCACGGCGCGCACGTAGGGCATGGGAAAACATGAAGCATGCGCCCGGATGACTGGTACCTCACCGAAGACGTCGACGACTTTCTCGCCCGCGCCGGAGACTTCCTGCGCTCGCGCCCCGCTCTGCACACCACGCCGCTGACGGCGATCGAGGGACTGCGAAAGCACGCGGCGGACGCGGGCGGCGCCGAAGCCCCCGTATTCGGCCTGTTGGAGAGAGGGGGAGAGGTCCGCGCCGTCTTCTACCGCCGCACCGCGTCCGGGCCCCTGAGCCTCACCCCCGCCGTCACCCGCGACGAGGCCGACACGCTCGCCGCTCGCCTGACCGACCTCGGTCACCCGCTCCCCGGCGTCAGCGCGGAACACGACACCGCCACCGCTTTCGCCGAGGCATGGCAGCGGCTCACCGGCGCGACTCCGGTACTCCGCCAGCCGCTGTACCTCTATCGTCTGGGCACGCTCACCCCGCCGGATCCGAGCCCGGAGGGCCGCGTTCGCGTCGCGGGCGAGGCGGACATCGAGCAAGTGATGCTCTGGTGCCGCGAGTTCGCCGCCGCCGTCGGCGAGGTCGTCCCCGAGGTCTGGACCGACACCCGTTTCGCGGACCGGCACTTCTCGTTCTGGGAGACCCCGGACGGCACTCCGGTCTCCATCGCGGCCGTGACGTCGGTGATCGGCGACCAGGTCCGGGTGGACCCCGTCTACACCCGGGCCCACCTCCGGGGCCGCGGCTACGCGGCGGCCCTGACGGCCGAAGTGAGCCGGGCCGCGCTGGCCGCGGGCGCGAAGGAGGTCGTGCTGTACACGGACCCGGCCAACCCCACCAGCAACGCCCTCTACCAGCGCGTCGGATACGTCCGGCTTGCCGACTGGGCCGTGTACGACTTCTCGTAAGCCGCACCTTCTCGTAAGCCGCGCCGGAAGCCGGTTGACGGCGTACAACTCTCCTGACCGGCGGGCTTCCTGACCGGGGGTAAACCGATTGCCGGACGTCCTCCGGCGTTGCTAGGCATGCGCGTGCGCGGTGCGTTGCCGCGTCGAGCGGTAGCGATGGGGACAGGGGACATGGGGGCTTTGATGCGAGCTGAGTACGAGGTACGCGCTCCGCGGGAGTCGGACCTTTCCGCGGTGACCGGCATGGTGAGCGCCGCCGAGCGGTCGCACGATCCCGAGGCGGGCGCCCGGACCGAGGACGAGTTCCGGCGTGAGTGGGCGCGGATGGACCTTGCCCGGGACGCGTGGGTGGTGACCGGGCCGCAGGGCGGGGTCCATGGGTACGCGCAGGTGATCGCCGCGCCGCACGAGGGCCGCGTCTTCGCCGACGCGTACACGCACCCGGAGCATGTCGGGGCGGGCATCGGGACGACGCTCCTCGACCGTATGGAAGCGCGCGCCACCGTGATGGCGGCCGGTATCCCCTCTGACGCCGGACTCGCGCGCGTCGTCCTGGTGAACTATGTCCTGCTCGGCGGAGTGGCCGACCGGATGCTCCGCGCCCGGGGATACGGCCTGACGCGTGTCCACAAGCGCATGCGGATTGCTCTCGACGGACCGCCGGCAGCGCCGGTGTGGCCCAGCGGGGTCGACGTGCGTACGTGCGACGGGACTCGGGAGGATCTGCGGCGGGTGCACGCGTGTGTCGAAGAGGCCTTCGCCGACCGCTGGGGCCGCGCGAGCCGCTCGTACGATCAGTGGGCCGGGGACATGATGTACGAGGGGTTCGACCCGACACTCTGGCTCGTGGCCGAACGCGCCGGGCGGATCGTGGGCGCGTCCCTGTGCCGCGCCCGCCAGGTCAAGGGCCTGGCCTCCGGCGAGATCGGTCAGCTGGGCGTTCGCCGCGAGGCCCGTCGGCTCGGGCTCGGCCGGGCGCTGCTGCTGGCGAGCTTCGCGCTCTTCGCCGAACGGGGCGCCGCCTCTGTCGGACTTGATGTCGACAGTGAGAGCCCGACCGGCGCGAATCACCTCTACGAGCAGGCCGGTATGGCCACGACGGTGGCCATCGCGCAGTTGGAACGTGAGCTGCGCGCGGGCGTCGATCCCCTCGATCCCCTCGATCGCGTCATGGCGGCCCCGCAGGCGCACGGCGGGTAGCCGGGGGCGCGGCTGGGTGTGGATTCGCGGGCCTGGTTACGGGCCTGATTTAGGGGCCTGGGGCGGCTCCGGGCCGGGGCGGTGCGCGGTGGTGCTCGTGAGCGAGGCCGAGTACCACCGCCCGCGCCGGTTCCGCCCGTTCGCCATGCGCGGAGTCAGGCCGAGTACTGGTGGGCCGGGTAGGTCAGGTAGCCCGCGTCACCGCCCTGGTAGTACGCGGCCTCGTCGACGGGGGCGATCGGGAGGCCGCCGCGCAGCCGCTCGACCAGGTCGGGGTTGGCGATGTAAGCGCGGCCGAAGCTGACCAGCTCGGCGCCCAGCGCGAGCCAGTGGTCGGCGTCGTCCCGGCCGGTCTGCTTGGGCCCCATCGGAACCGAGGGGTTGATGACGAGGGTGCCAGGCCATGCCCGGCGCAGCGTGAGGAGGGCCTCCTCGTCGACGGTGGCTTCGAGGTGTACGTAGGCCACCTCGAGGCGGGCCAGCTCGGTCAGCAGCGCGGTGTAGAGCTCGACGGTGTCGGTCTCCTCGATTCCCCAGAAGGTTCCGCCCGGTGAGAGGCGGATGCCGGTCCTGGCGGCGCCGACGGTCTCGACGGTGGCTGCGACGGCCTCGACGGCGAAGCGGATCCGGTTGGCGACCGGGCCTCCGTAGCGGTCCGTGCGCAGGTTGGCGTTGGACGAGAGGAACTGCGAGATCAAGTAGCCGTTGGCGCCGTGCAGTTCCACGCCGTCGAAGCCCGCGTCGACGGCGCGGCCGGCGGCATCGGCGTAGGACTGCGCGTGCTCGGCCACTTCGGCGGTGTCCAACGCGCGCGGCGTCGGGAGGGGCTGCGGACCGGTCGGGGTGAACGCGTCGCCGACCGCGGGGACCGCCGAGGGCCCGACCGGGCGCATGCCGGTGGTGTCGGGATGCGAGACCCGGCCGCCGTGCATGATCTGGGCGAAGATCCGTCCACCGTTGGCGTGGACGGCGGCGGTCACCGGACGCCACGACTCGACCTGCTCGTCGGTGTGCAGTCCCGGCGTGCCCGCGTTGGACTGCCCGATCACGCTCGGCTGCACGCCCTCGCTGACGATCAGTCCGGCCGTGGCCCGCTGGGCGTAGTAGGTCGCCATCGACGGAGTCGCCAGACCGCCGGCGGCGGCCCGGACCCGGGTCATCGGGGCCATGACCACCCGGTTGGGCAGGGTCAGGCCGCCGAGCTGGTAGCTGGTGAAGAGGGTCGTCATGTCAGGGTTCCTTCGCGGTCCGCGGCGCCCGCGCCTCGGGCACCTCGGCTACGCTAAAACCTCACACTGACGTCAGAGGCAAGCTTTTGTGACGCGGGACACGGCCGGGAGGGCATCGTGCGGATCGGGGAACTCGCGTCACGAGCCGGAGTCAGCGTCCGGTCCGTGCGCTACTACGAGGAGCAGGGCCTCCTCACCAGCACCCGCAGCGTCAGCGGGCAGCGGCACTACACGGAGGTCGAGGTCGAGCGGGTCGCGTTCATCCAGCGGCTGTACGCCGCGGGCCTGTCCAGCCGCACCATCATCGAGCTGTTGCCCTGCGTCGACGAGCCCAGCGAGGAGAACTCCGACGCCGCGCTGGAGCGGATGGCGCTGGAGCGCGAGCGGCTCTCCGCGCATATCGACGGCCTCGTGCGGACCAGGGACACACTCGATGAGCTGATGGCCGTGGCCCGCACGTACCGCGAACAGCTGGGGACGGCCGAAGCCGGCTGACTGGCGAGCCCTGGGTCCCGAGGCAAGAGATCCGGGGCGGGAGATCCGAGGCGGGAGCCGCGAGCCGCGAGCCGCGAGTTCCGTGATCCGAGCCCCGAGTTCCGTGATCCGCGAGCCCGGGTTCCGTGATCCGAGCCGGGGCCCTTCGGCGGCGACCGGTACGGGCGCGGTGGCCGGGTCGGGACCTCATCGCCCGGCGCCCGGCCACCGCGTGAGGGTCTTCTCGATTATCGCTGCGCTGTTATATTAGCGCTGTGACATCTTCCGATCCCACGGCACTGCCCGATCCCTGGCAGTCGCTGCACCAGCTGCTGGCCGTCATGGACGCCGAGATCGAGCAGGTCTACGTCGAGCGTGGCATCAAGGGGGTACGGCCGCGGTTCGCCTATCCGCTGATCCGGCTCGCGCACACCGGGCCGCTGACCATCCGTGAACTCGCGGAGTCCCTGGACCGCTCGCACTCCGCGATCAGCCAGACCATCGCCGCCATGCGCAAGGAGGACCTGGTCACCTCCGAGCCGGGGCCCGACGCCCGCACCCGGCGGATCGACCTGACCGAGCGCGGCCGGGCGCTGGTGCCGTTCCTGGAGGCCGAGTGGCGCGCCACGCACACGACGGTCGCCGAGCTGGACGGTGAAGTCCCGCACGCGCTGACCACCGTTGTCGAGGAGCTGCGGAGGGCGCTGGAACAGCGGTCGATGCGGCAGCGGATCCTCCACCACCTCGTCGAGCCACCGCGATGAGCCGGCGTGTCCGGCTCCTCGACACCCGCCCGCGCCCCACACGCACCTGCGCGCCTACCGCACCCCTCCCGCCGCCGCGGAGCCGACCGCCCCCCCGTTGTCGCCGACGCTGCGATCGCCACTGGTTAGGTCTGCCGGTCACAGCCGCTTCGTGAGCAATCGGGGCTCGGCCGCCGCAATCAGAAGCCGGCCGGGCCGGAACAACTCACCCCGGCCCGGGTCCTGCGGGGGCGCAACTGCTGCCGGCGCTCGGGACTTTCAGGTCCGTGAGGTAATCGTCCACGGCGTCGCGTGTGCAGTCACTGCGACCGTAGACGCTGTGTCCCGCGCCCTCGTACGGCAGCAGGACGGTCGTCCCGCGCGTCTGACGGTGCACATTGGTCGCCCACGAGTAGTGGTTCGCCGGGTCGTGCATCGAATGCAGCATGAGGATCGTGGGCGCCTCGGTGATACGCAGACGGTGCTGCGGGTTGTTCACCTCGTCCGGCCAGCCGACGCAGCCGGCCACCGCGCGGTGCACACGCGGTGAGCCGCGCATGTGCGGTGCGGCCCGTAGCTCGGCTTCGGTCAGACGCGCGTAATCCCGGTAGTCCTTGGGCCGGAATCGCCAGTCCTGGCAGAAAACAGCCTGGAACGGTTCCGCTGTCGTCTGCTCCTCCGTTCCCAGCGATGTCCGGGGTTGAGGCTGTGAGGGTTGTTGAGGCTGCCGAGGTTGCTCGAGCCGCTTCCGTTCCTTCCGTTCCTTCCGTTCCTGTGCGTCGAGTCCCGCTATATATGTGGCCAACTCCTCCCAGCGCGGGCCGTAGAAGAACCGCTGGAAGGCGGCAAGTGCGATCGCGTTCGCGGTGAGCACCTGGTCCGGGGCCTCGGGATCGCGTATCTCCCCCCGGTCCGCCCTGGCGAGCAGGCCGTCCCATACGGCGGTGACGTCCCGGCCGTGCAGTGCGCAGGAGCTGGTGGCCTCACACCACTTCACGAACTGGTGGAACGAGTCCTCCGCGGTGGCCGCGGAGGAGACCATGAAGTCCCGGATGCCGAGGCTGTGGTCGATGTTCGCGGTGAGGGACATGGCCCGGATCCGGTCGCCGTACCGCTCCGCGTACTGCTCGCCGATCAACGTGCCGTAGGAGTGACCGAAGTAGTTGATCTTCTCCTCGCCCAGCGCCCCGCGGAGCGCGTCCATGTCCCGGACGACACTCAAGGTGTCGGCGTGGTCGAAGACCGGCCCGCTGTGCCGTCGGCAGTCCTCGCGTAACGCCCGGTTGAACGTGGCGAGTTGATCGAACTCCGCCTGATTGCGGGGGTATACGGACGGCTGTCGGGCCAGCAGCTCCGTCGAGCACTTGACCGGCAGGCTGCGTGCGACGCCTCGCGGGTCGAATCCGACGATGTCGAACCTCTCCCGGACCTCCGCGCTGAACAGGGTCGGGGCTTGGTCCACGGCGTAGTCCACCCCCGAGGCGCCCGGTCCACCCGGGTTGACCAGCAGCACGCCGATCCGGCGACCCGGATCGGTCGCTCTGCGACGGGCCACCGCGAGATCGAACGTCTCACCCGACGGGCGTGCCCAGTCGACGGGCAGGCGCAGGCTCCCGCATTCCGCCGCGGCGCCCTTGGGGCATGGTTTCCAGTCGATGGCATCCTGCGTCGTCGGGCTTCTGCCGCCGGGAAGGCGGGGATCCGACGCCGCCGTGCCCGGCGGCGTCGCCCCGACGAGTAATCCAGCGGTGAGCACTCCGGTGAGCGCCTTGAAGAGCAGTCGCATGAAGTCCCTCCCGAGGTTTTGCGCGATCACGAGGTCTGTCTCCCCGGTCGAGCGTGGCAGCGATCCACGCGGGGTCACAACCGAACAAGACGGAAGTCAGGGAAAGCACAGGGACGTGGTCAGGGGTGTCCTCGGGTCCCGTTCGAGGCGGGGACGCGGGGTGGACCGGGTGCGGTTCTCCGGACGGAGCCGTACCCCGCCGGAACCCGCGCTCCACCGGCCAACCGCGGTGCTCGGTCATACCGCCCATCCGCTCCCGGCGGGTACGTTCCCCTCAGCGGACCGGCGGACCGGCGGACCGGCGGACCGGCGGACCAGCGAGTCAGCGGACCAGCGGGTCAGCGGGTCAGGCGCCGGATCTTCAGGGCCACGCGGGCGATCCGGGCCAGGGTGAAGGGCAGGGCCAGCAGGTAGGCCGCCCATACGTGGCCGTCGTTCAGCCAGTACTGGAACGCCACGAGGCCGAGTACGGCGCCGAACGCCGCGATCACGATGTCCGCCACCTTGCCGCGCCACCACGGCGGCTGCCGCACGGGCTCGTATTCGGCGAGGTTCTCGGCGTACTGGTCGAGCGGGCCGAACTCCTCGGTGGGCGTGGTGGCCGCGATGGCGAGATGGTCGCCCGCCTCTCCGGCCAGTGCGCGGGCCCGCTCGGGCGGCAGGTCGTAACGGCCGATCAGGACGCCGGTGAGGCGGTCCAGCCACTCGTCGGCGTCGGCGGGGTCGTTCGCGGGCCCGGACGGGCGCGGGGGCTTGCTCTTCCTGAGCTGGAAGGCGAGCACGCACACGGCCACCGCGACGATCGCGAACACCGGGACGGTGGTGAGGTGGGTGCGGGGCAGTTCGGTGAACGCGACGGCGGCGAGCAGCACGAGGACCGCGACGAGGCCGAAGGCCCACGGGGCCAGCCGCGGTCGCCCGGAGGCCCGTAGGGCGTCGGGCAGGCCGTAGAGCGTTATGAGGCATATCCCGACCAGTACCGATCCGGTGAGCGAGGCCGGTGTCACGGTGATACTGAGAGTCCAGGTCAACAGGCAGTACAGGAGCACGCCGACGAGCGCCACCAAGGTCACGGCGAACGGTGCCCCGGAGAGGTAGGCGCCGGGTGTCATGCCCTGGGTGTCCTGTTTCCGTACCGCGTCGGCGGGTTGCTCCGCGACGGTCGCGTCCGCGAACTCGGCTGGGGAGCCGAACAGTTCCTCGGCGCTGTGTCCGGATTCCGCGCAGCGCGCCTTGACGTCGGCGAGGAGGGGATCCGCGGTGTGGTGGTCAACCCCCTGTTTGGCCAGGGCGAGTCGGGCGCTGAGTGCCCACCTCTCGGTCTGCTGGTCTGTCATGGCTGTTCCTCTCCGGATGCGCTCAGAAGCCGGTCGAGTTTCGCTGTGAAGTCCTGCCATCGGGCGCGGTCGGTGCTCAGTTTTGTCCGGCCTGTTTCGGTCAGTGCGTAGACCTTTCGTCCGGGCCCGCCCTCGCCGGCCTGCCAGAAGGAGCGGACGGCGTCCTCGGCCTCCAGCCGGCCGAGCACGGGGTAGAGGGACCCGCCGCGGATCGGGCCGAACTCGTAGTCGCCCAGGCGCTGGGCCAGCGCGTAGCCGTGACGGTCGCCTTCGGTGAGCACGGCCAGGATGGCGATTTCGAGGGTCGCGCGGACCCAGCCGCCGGTGGCGTCCGCCTTGGGGGTCGCCTTCGGACTCATACGGCTCCCCTTCTTGTAGTGATGACGATGTAGTGGCGATAGCGATCTAGTATCAGGGTGGACTAGTTCTATCTCAGACTAGTCGCGCTCGCAAGCTTCTTCCGTGCCGCGCGGGTGGTGCGGGGCACGTGTGAGGGGGGCGCGTGTGAACGGGCACGTGTGACGGGGCGCGTGTGAGGGGGTACGGGGCGCGGGCCGGGCGGCCGAGGGGAGGGGCGCCGGAGTGGAGGTCACCGAACGGGACCGGCGCGGGGTGGCCGAGTGAAGGCGTACGGAGCTGTGGTGCCCAGACGCCTTCGCCGCCTTCTGTGGTTCAGGCGGGCGCGCGTGCGGGGGCAGACGCGTGTGCTCCAGGCGCGCGCGTGTTGGAGCAGATGCAGGTGCTTCACGCGGACACGTGTGGTTGAGCCAGACACGTGTGGTTCAGGCGGAGAGGGCCGGCCTTCCCCGGCTGACCGTGTCGAGCAGTCGCGGTCGCGGTCGCGGTCGCAGCCGCAGCCGCTTCGCGGTCGCCGTCGCTCCGTCGGTACGGATCATTCCGGCCGTGGGCCTCGCTCGTACGCGGGCCTCGGCGGCCAGGGCCGTCCTGAGCGCGGCCGACAGCCGCGGCCTCGGCCGGCGATTCCGCGGTACGCCACGGGGCTTGTCACAAGCCCCCGGTGCGCGACCCGTGGGGAGTGAGACGGGGGGCGCCGTTCACCGGAGCGGACGCCGCCGCCCCGGTGAACGGCGTCCCCCGTACGGACGCGAACGAGTCAGGCCACCGGAACCGGGTAGGTCGGGTACTCCACTCCGGATACGTGCTGTACGACGCGGATGACCTGGCAGGAGTAGCCGAACTCGTTGTCGTACCAGAGGTAGAGGATCGCGTCGTCACCCTCGACCTTGGTGGCTCCGGCGTCGACGATCGAGGCGTGACGCGAGCCGATGAAGTCGCTGGAGACCGCGTCGGGGGCGCTGGTGAAGTCGATCTGGCGCCTGAGCGGCGAGGTCAGCGATACGTTGCGGAGGTGTTCGAGGACCTCCTCGCGCGTGGTCTCGCGCCCGAGCCGCAGGCTGAGGATCGCGATCGAGACATCCGGCACCGGGACGCGGATCGAGCTGCCGGTGATCCTCGCGTTGAGGTCGGGCAGCGCCTTGGCGACGGCTGAGGCGGCGCCGGTCTCGGTGATGACCATGTTGAGCGCCGCCGAGCGGCCGCGGCGGTCGGACCCGTGGTAGTTGTCCAGCAGGTTCTGGTCGTTGGTGAACGAGTGGACGGTCTCCACGTGGCCGCGCAGAACGCCGTACTCGTCCGCCATCGCCTTCAGCGGCGGCACGATCGCGTTGGTGGTGCAGGACGCGCAGGACAGGATCCGCTCGTCCGGCTCGATCGTGTCGTGGTTGACGCCGTGCACGATGTTGGGGACATCGCCCTTGCCCGGCGCGGTCAGGACGACCTTGGCGATCCCGGGGCGGAGGTGCTTCGACAGACCCGCGCGGTCGCGCCACTTGCCGGTGTTGTCGATGAGGATGGCGTCCTTGATGCCGTACGCCGTGTAGTCCACCGACGTCGGGTCGTCGGAGTAGATCACCCTGATCTCGTTGCCGTTGGCGATGATCGTGCTGTTCGCCTCGTCGACGGTGATCGTGCCCTGGAACTGGCCGTGGATGGAGTCCCGGCGCAGCAGCGAGGCGCGCTTGACGATGTCCTGGCCGGCGCCCTTGCGGACCACGATGGCGCGCAGCCGCAGGCCGTTGCCGGAGCCGGCCTTCTCGATGAGCAGGCGCGCGAGCAGGCGGCCGATGCGGCCGAACCCGTAGAGGACGACGTCGCGCGACTCGCGGCGCTCGGTCTTGTTGGCACCCGTGGCGCCGACGACGGCCTCGGCGGTGAACTCTTCCACCGAGAGACCGCGGTCGTCGGACCGGTACGTCGCGGCGAGCATGCCGATGTCGATCTGGGAAGGGCCGAGATCGAGCACGGTGAGGGCGCGCAGGAACGGCAGCGTCTCGGTGACCGAGAGTTCCTCACCGGCGATCTGCCGGGCGAATCGGTGGGTCTTGAGAATGCTGACCACCGACTTGTTCACCAAGGAGCGGCTGTGCAGCAAGATCGTGACGTCCTTCTCCCGGTGCAGCCTCCCGATTATGGGGATCATCGACTCCGCGATCTCTTCGCGGTTTTTCCAGTTGGTGAACGAATCCTCGTTGACAGTCACAGGCATTTCTCTTTCGAGCTAGGCGGCGCTCATATGCTAACCCTCCGCCATTTCGATCATTCGGACGGTGCCACCTGGGCGGGAAGCCATGATCGGGCCCGGCCCTGAGGGCCCGGTGCGGGCGGCTCTCCCGTCCGGGTCGTCACTCGGGGGTCCGGCCCAGCACAAGGGTGAGGAAGCCGAAGCTGTCGCGGTAGCCGTGCAGCCATTGCGAGCGGTGGGTGGCAGCGGCGGCGAGGACTTCGGCGCTGTCCGGGTCCTCGGGGTGGTCCAGCGCCCACGTCGCCAGGGATCCCGTATAGCACCACTCGAAGTCGTCGAGTTCCTGACGTGTGCTGATGTGCCCGAATACGGGGGTCCAGCCGTGGGCGACGACGCGGTCCATGGTGGTCGCGAGGTCCTCGTACTCGCCCAGCATCTCGCGGGCGGCGGCGCTGGGCTCGCACTCCCAATAGGCGTCGCCGACCAGGACGCGGCCTCCGGGGGCGAGGTGGCTGTGGGCGGCGTCGAGGGTGGGCAGGAGGCCGCCGAACGCATGGGTGGCACCGACGCTGAGCACCGCGTCGAAGGGACGGGGAGAGGTGAAATCCGTGGCGTTCCGCTGGTGAAGTACGAGTCGCTGCCCGACTCCCAGACCGGCCGCCTCCTCGCGGGCCTTGGCCAGGACCTGGGCCGAGCTGTCGACGCCCTCGGCCGTGACATTCGGATGAGCGGTCAGGGCCCGCAGGAGCCAAGCCGCCTCACCGCAACCGAGATCGAGTATGCGTTCATCGCCCCGGTTCAGGGTCCGCTGCAACAGCCGGCGCACCGACTCGTCGTCCAGAGGGCTGTTGACGGGGTGATCGGTGTGTGCCAGCCGAGAGATCTTTTCGCGGTCCATGGCGCGCAGCCTGACAGCGTCGGATGCTCGTCGGCCGGCACCAGTACCACCCAGTCATCCTCCACCTCACCACCGCGAGGGACGTAGCCCAGTGCCCGACTCCAGAACTCCGCGGCCCGCCGCACGTCGGTGGCACCCATCACGGTCGTTCCGATGCTCAGCATCCGCCGATGCTCGCAGGCACGGACAGACTCGCAGCGTGAACTGTGTCCCCGACCACGAGGCGAACCTTGCCTGATGCGGCAGTGGATGCCGGACCGACGGAGAGACCCGAGGGCCGCGGCAGGAGCTGAAGCGGTCCCGGCCTCCTCTTCTCACGCCAGCTCCTCGGGCAGCGGGCGGCCGTGCACGATGTCCAGGCGGGACACCGCGCGCGTGAGGGCCACGTACAGCCGGTGCGGGCCCTTGGGTTCCGCTTCCGCTACGGCCGCCGGCTCGGCCAGGACCACGTGGTCGTACTCCAGGCCCTTCGCCGCCGTCGCGGGCAGTACGGTCACCCTCGCCGTCGTCGTGCCGAGTGCGTCCGCCGTCGAGGTGGCGATGCCGGCCGCTTCGAGCGCCACGCGCAGACGGTCCGCCTCGCCGCCGTCCGCGATGACGCCGATCGAACCCTCGTGGGCGAGTGCCTCCCGTACCGCCTCGGTCACTCCCGATGCCATGTCCGGCACCTGACGGATCGTCAAATAACCGTCCCCGCGCAGGGATCGGGCCGGTGGTACGTCCACGTCCAGTGAGGCGAGCAGTCGGTTGGCGAGGTCCACGACGGCGCCCGGGACGCGGAAGCCGGTGGTCAGGGGGATCACCGCTGCCTCCGGTCTGCCCAGGTGGGCGAGGAGTTCGGGCCAGGAGCGGGCGGCCCAGGGGGTGGTGCCCTGGGCCAGGTCGCCCAGTACCGTCAGCGAACCGAAGGCGGCGCGGCGGGCGATCGCGCGGCTCTCCATGGGGGAGAGGTCCTGCGCCTCGTCGATGACGATGTGGCCGTAGCCCTCGGGGTGTTCGATCAGGCCCGCGAGTTCGTCGAGCAGGACGAGATCCGCCGCCGACCACGGGAGGGACCTGATCGCCCGCGCCGACAGCGCTCCGGTGGCGGCGCCGCGCCGGGGCCGGTGGATCGCGTGCTGTTCCTCGGGGGTGAGGATGCCGTCGCACGCGGGGCCGGGGTCGGCGAGCAGAGCCGCCAGTACCTCCTCGGGGCGCACCTTGGGCCAGGTCGCGTCGAGGTACGCGGTGACCGCACGCGAGCGGCCGACGCGTTGCACCCAGGCCGCCGACTGCGGCCCGGCACGCCGTTCCGCCTGGAGCTGGAGGGCCCGTACGGCGCGGCTGCGGACCCGTTCCCGGCCGGTGGCGTACGGAGGCGCCTCCGTACGCACCTCGTCCACGATCCGGTCCAGCTCGTCCAGCCCCAGGCGCCAGTGGTACGAGCCGTCCGGCACCGTGAGCGGCTCGGCGGGCGCCGCGACCCGTCCGTACAGCGCGCGGTGCAGCACCTCGGCCATCCGGGAGTCGTGCTTGACGACCGCCGCCGCCCGGGTGTCCGCGTCGGTCTCCGTCCGTACGTGAGCACGCGCGATCTCGTCCTCGACCGTCGACTGGCGGACGCCGATCTCCCCCAGGGCGGGCAGCACCTCCGAGATGTAGGAGAGGAACGTGCGGTTGGGGCCGAGGATCAGCAGGCCGCCGCGCCGGATCCGCTGCGGGTAGGTGTAGAGGAGGTACGCGGCACGGTGCAGGCCGACGGCGGTCTTGCCGGTGCCGGGGGCGCCCTGGACGCAGACGGAGGTGCCGAGCGGGGCGCGTACGAGAGCGTCCTGTTCGGGCTGGATGGTGGCCGCGATGTCGCGCATCGGGCCCACGCGGGGGCGCTCGAT
The DNA here is from genome assembly GCF_044741745.1 of Streptomyces sp. NPDC088116. Classification (NCBI taxonomy): domain Bacteria; kingdom Bacillati; phylum Actinomycetota; class Actinomycetes; order Kitasatosporales; family Streptomycetaceae; genus Streptomyces; species Streptomyces sp. NPDC088116. The sequence continues at coordinate 684,429 of NZ_JBIUTF010000005.1, forward strand.
CTCGCCGGTGAGGATCGCGCTTCCGGCGGTCGGCGGCGCCCCCGCTGCTCCCAGGTGCTCGTCCTCCAGGCTCGTCAGATCCTCTGGTGCGCCCTTGCTCCACGGCGCCCAGCCGAACCGGCGGCGGACGGCGACACCCTGCGGATCGCGCGCGCTCGCCCGGTAGAAGGCGCGCGAGACGGGCGCCCGCCAGTCGACCACGAGGGGTGGGGCGGAGGGGTGTTCGCTGATGCGGCGGCGGCCGATGTGGTAGCTCTCGCCCGCGTGATCGAGGCCGGTGCCTTGATCGCCCGCGTGATCGCCCGCGTGATCGCCTGTGGGATCCCCGGGGCCGTGATCCCCGTCGGCGCCGTCCGCCGTGGCGGCGAAATCCAGGCGGCCGAAGAACAGCGGTCCGTCGGGCTCCAGCCGCAACTCCTTGGCGTAGCTGCGCAGATGGCGGCCGAGGACCTCGGCGTCCGCGCCCGACGCGAAAGCGTTCTGGCCGGTGACGACCTGTTCGTGCGCGCCGTCCACCATGCCGGTCAGCGCGGCGCGGCAGGTCTGGTGGTAGGCGCGTTCGCTGTCGAGTGCGTGGTCGAGGTCGCTGTCGAGTCCGTCGGCGAGGTCAGGGTCGGGTGCCGTCATTCCGTCGAGAATAACGTAACCGAGTTAAAAAGTTTACCGAGTATCACCAAAAGGCGAGTCCGGTGCGCAGCCGCTCGAACGCCAGCTCCGCCGCCGCCACCGCGTCGGCACGCACCTGTCCCGCCGTCTCGCCCGCCTCGATCCGCCGCCAGTTCTCCTGGGCGAGGACGCGCTGTACGGCGATGATCTGCCCGGCGCCCAGCGCGCCCTCGATCCCGCCTCCGAGGGCCCCGGCCAGTGCCTCCTCGGAGCGTCGTTGATACCCGTACAGCCGGGCGACCAGGCTCGGTGTCCCGTACAGCAGCCGGTGGTACGCGAGCACCTGGTCGTGGTCGTTGAGCCCGGTCACCGGGTCGAGCCGGTCGAGCCCGGCGAGGAAGTGGCGGCGCAGGGCGTCGAGCGGCCGTACGCCGTCGGGCCGCCCCGACACCACCCGGGCCGCTTCGTCCTCATGGTCGGCGAACCGGTGCAGTACCAGATCCTCCTTGGTCGGGAAGTACCGGAAGAGGGTCGGCTTGGAGATCTCGGCGGCGGCGGCGACCTCCGCGACGGAGACGCTGTCGAAGCCCTTGGCGAGGAACAGCGTGATCGCGGCGTCGGAAATGGCCTGGTGGCGCTGCCGCCTCTTGCGTTCCCGCAGGCCGAGGTGGTGTTCGCCGTGGTGCTGTTCGTCCTGGTTCGATGCGTCGTGGTTCGATGCGCCGTGCTGCTGTTCGCGGTGGTTCGGTTCGTCCTGGTACGCGTGATCGTCGCCGCTCATGGCCAGGGAGCCTACGCAGCGACCGGCCTCGACCGGAATCGAACCCGGCGCTCAACCCGCCGGCCGTCCGGTCCGCCGATGGCCGCCTTCTGCATCAGGACGTACAGCTCGTCCTTGGCGGCGACGTACCGGTACAGCGACATCGTGGAGACGCCTCAGTTCTTTGGCGACCCGCCCCATGGAGACGGCGCCGAGCCCCTCGGTCGCGGCGACGGTGATCGCCGCGTCCGCGATGCGTGACACACCGATGCCGGGCTTGGGGCCCTTGGCCGGGCGTTCGCGCAGGCCCCAGGCGGCCTCGATGCCGGCGGGCAGCCCCGTACCGCCGGTGTTGCCGGCCCTTGCCCGCCCCGGCCCCTCTCCGTCTGCTGTCGCCATCGGTGTCCGTCCCCGTCTCTGTCCCCGTCTCTGTCCCCGTCGTGGGGGTGCCGTGCCACTTGACGTCTCCTGATCGGCTTCCGCCCCTCCGCGACCCCGGCCGCCGCGCTCGCGGCGTTCGGTGTCCTGCTCGGCTTCGTCGTGGCGGTCTCGTGGCTCTCGGCGGCGGTGGGGCTGCTCGCCAAGACCCCCGAGGCGGCGGGCGGCTTCACCTTCCTCATGATGTTCCTGCCCTACCCGAGCAGCGCCTTCGTGCCGATCGACACCATGCCGACGTGGCTCCACGGCTTCGCCGACCACCAGCCGGTGACCTCGGTGATCGAGTCGCTGCGCGGCCTGCTCCTGGGGCAGCCGGTGGGCTCGGCTCCCTGGGTCGCACTCGCCTGGTGCGCCGGGCTGCTGGCACTCGCGCTGGGGCTGTCGGGCGTGCTGTTCCGGGTGCCTACCGCGTAGTCGGCGGTGACACGAGTAATAGGCCTCGTCAGGGGATTTTGTTGATCGGGCTCGGCCCCGTCACAATCACCGAGTGACCCCCCGTTCCCCAGCGGACTCGGTCCTGCCTGCGTGCGGTCAAGACGACCGCGGTCGCATGTGGGGTCGGGTACCGCAGGTGTGGGGTGGGCGCTTTCGAATGCGTGAAGGAGATGATCTCCCTTAGAGGAGGTACGTAGGTGGGAAGGAAGGCTGCCATGACGGCGGACGCGCGTGGTGAGGTCGAGAAGTTCATCCTGGGGGACCGGTTCACCTGTCTGGCGGGTCGCTCCGCCTGGCGCCGGGGCGGTATCACCCACCGGCACTACGACCTGCTGGGGGGCGAGGAATCCGCCCGGCTGATGGCGCTCGATCTGGCGGAGTTCGTGGGATCGGCGAACTGGAGCCCACGGACCTTCACCAGCTTCATCGCGACCTTCGCGCAACCTCGCGGGGTGGATGAGCTGCGGTTCGAAGAGCTTCTCTGGCAGCAGTTGCAGCTGCTCCACGAGCAGGACGCGGAGTCCCATCGCTGGGCCGAGGGCTACTCGTCGGATCCGCAGTCCGGGAAGTTCGCGTTCAGTGTGGCCGGCCATCCCTTCTTCGTGATCGGCCTGCACGAGACCCACCGCCGGTGGGGCCGCCGGCCCCCCTTCCCCATGCTCGCCTTCAACTCCCACGAGCAGTTCGACCAGATCAAGAGCGCCCGGATGTGGGACCGGCTGGCGGAGAAGATCCGCAAGCAGGACATCCAGTTGCAGGGCGACATCAATCCCAACCTGTACGAGTACGAGCAGCTCTCCGAGGCCCGCCGCTACTCCGGCCGCCCCAAGCCCGCCGAATGGCAGTGCCCCTTCGCCGCCCGTGAGGCGGAGCGGGAACGTGAGGCGGAGCGGGAGTTCGAGACGGAGCGGGAGTTCGAGATGGAGACGGAGTTCGAGGCGGAGCGGGAACTGGCCGCCGCGAGGCCGTCCGGGCCCGGCGCCTCGCACTGACAGACGCGGTCACCCCTGGCCTGCGGCGGACGTGGTGTCCGCCGCGGGACAGACAGCCGTGCGCGGCCCCGGAACCCGCCGTCGGCGCCGCCGTCCGCCGGCCGGCCCGTTCGTGGACGAGGCCGGGCTCAGAAGACGTCCGGGCACCACGGTCGGCGCGGTGTACGGAAGAGCGCCTCCGTGAGTGCCGCCGCGCCCGGTCGTTCCTCGGACAGGCTGCCCAGCGCCGCGAGACTCAGCGCCGATTCGTCGCCCAGGTACAGCGCGCCCAACTCCCTTACGTCCAGGGCGATATCGGCCGACTCGGCGGTCGGAACGCAGCTCGCGCCCGCCTCGGACGCGTCCAGGCGGAAGCGTCCGCCGGCCAGGCCCGCCTTGTCGTGGATCTCCAGGACCAGGGTGCCCGGGACCCCGTACGTACGCGCCTCCAGCGCCCGCACGGCATCGAGGATCCGCACCCACAGGTAGTCGGCCTGCGTCACGATCCGCGCCGCGCGCGGGTCGGGGAGGTACCGGGGGAGCAGGTCGTCCGGGGCGCGGTAGTCCGTCCTGACCGTCGTGACCCAGTCGATCGAGCAGATGAAGTGCCACAGGGCACGCTCAGCGGCCGGGGTCGTCGCGATCAGCTTCCGTACGGACACGGTGTTCAGCGGCTGTTTGCGATCGCCCCACATGCCGTCGGCGGAGTGGTACGTGACCAGGCCATCGACCTCGCCGGCCGCCGAGCGGTACACGGCGTGGAAGGGCTCTGTCCAGGGGTGACCGTTGGACGTCACGCCGGTGTGGATCCGCCACCAGCGTTCGTCGCGGCTGACCGTGCCGGCCCGGCCCGTCCGGAAACGCTCGAACAGTTCCGGGCCGGTCCCGCGTACCTCCGCTCCGTCGATCAGGTCGATCCGGCCGCCGTCGTCCGGTGCCGGGCGGCGCGGGTCGAGGCCCGCCCGCACCACGTCGATCTCCCACTCGGTGATGAAGGCGGCGGGACCGAAGCCGTACCGCCCGTAGATCGGGTACTCCGCGGCGATCAGGGTGGCGACGGCGTCACCGCGTTCCTTCGCCTGGGCCAGGTCGGCGTACATCATCCGGCTGAGCAGCCCGCGCCGTCGGTGCGTGGGTGTCACGGACGCGTTGCTGATCGCGTCGGCGGGCAGTACGGCGCCGCCGACCGTCGTGATCTCCTGGGAGAAGGACCGGAGGGTGCCGACACAGCGGCCGTTGTCGAAGGCGCCGCGCGTACGGGCCAGATCGCTGTGGGCCAGGCGATCGGCCAGCACCTCGTCCGAGGTGACCGGCGGCCGCAGAAACCCGGTGTCCAGCGCCCGCGTCCAGTCGGGGAACTCGGACGCGGTGATGGTACGGATCTCAAGGCTCATGCTCGGCACGCTAGGCGCTGCGTCCGGCCTGCCGCATCCGAGTTTCCGCGGGCGCGGAACGCCGCCCTGGACCGCCCCGGGCCATCAGCACGCCGCTGTGGACCGGCCCCGGCCGCCAGTACGTGGCCCGGCCCGCCCGAGCCGCAGAACGGACCGCCCGAGCCTCAGTACGTGGCCCGGACCACCCGAGCCGCAGAACGGACCGCCCGAGCCTCAGTACGTGGCCTGGACCACCCGAGCCTCAGTACGTGGCCCCGCACCACCCGATTCGCAGTACGCGGCCCGGACCGCCCGAGTCTCCGGACGCGGCCCGCCCGCCCCGGCTCTCAGAACGTGGCCCGGACCGCCCCGACCTCCGCGTCGCCGCCCAGCAGCGGCGCCCGCCCGATCCGGCCCACCACCTCGGCCTCGACGCCCAGCAGTTGGAGCGCGCGTGCCAGCACCGGGCCCAGCGCCCGGCTCCCACCGTCCTCGATCTTGAAGGCCAGCGCCCGGCCGTCCGCCAGGGCCACCGCCTGGACCGCCTCCGCGCCCATCTTGGAGAGCGTGCCCGGCACTTCGCGCATCAGCCAGGTGTCGGACCGGCGTGTGCCCGCGACGTACTCGGGGTGGGCGCGCATCGCGTCCGCCACCCGCCTCTCGGCCGTACCCGGCGCGGCGAGCACGAAGTGCCGGAAGGCGCGGGCGAGTCCGGTCAGTCCGATCGCCATCAGCGGGGCGCCGCAGCCGTCCGTACCGACCGCGGAGACCCGCTCCCCGGCGGCTTCCTCGATCACCATGCGGACGAGCTTCTGGAGCGGGTGGACCGGGTCCAGATAGCTGTCCGTCGGCCAGTCGTTCAGCGCGCAGGCCGCCAGCATGGCGGTGTGCTTGCCGGAGCAGTTCATGGTCACCCGGTCACGCACCTTGCCGGCCGCGAGGTAAGCCTCCGCCTCCACCGGGTCCAGCGGCAGGTCCGGCGGGTTCCGCAGATCCTCGGCCGTCAGCCCGTGCGCGGTGAGCATCGTGCGTACGAGATCGAGGTGGAAGCCCTCGCCCGAATGGCTCGCGGCGGCCAGCGCCAGCCGCTCGTCCGACAGGTCGAGACCTGCGCGCAGCACCGCCGCCGCCTGCATCGGCTTGTTGCTGGAGCGGGGGAAGACCGGGGCGCCCGGGTCGCCCAGTTCCAGCTCCACCCGGCCGTCCGCGCCGAGCAGCACCAGCGAACCGCGGTGACGGCCTTCGGCGAAGCCGGACCGTACCACCTCCGCGAGAACCGGGGCCGGTGCCGGATCCGGGCCCGTGGCCGAGGATATGGCGGTGGTGCTGGTCATCGTCAGCCTTCCGGAGCGGCGGGTGGACCCAACCCGGCGGATCCCGTCCCGGATGCCGACGGCGGGATCACGTGAGCAGGTCGTCTACTTGTGCTTCGCCTTCACGGTACCTGCGCGCGATCTCCGCCGTGCAGTCGTCGGCCGTCCGCTGCAACTGGTGACGGCGGCGCGACAACTGCTGCTCGTTACGGACCAACCGCGCCATCGCCGCGTGCAACTCCTCGTCCGTACGCGCCTGAAGGTCCGACAGTTCCACCTCGGCGAGCGTCTCGGCGGCCAGTACGCGGTACTCCTCCCGGCGCGGGGTGGAGAGCGTGACATGGCGGGCGGAGGTGCGGTGCCGGGAAGGGGTGTCGGCGAGGATCTCGGAGAGCCGGTCGACGACGGGTGTCTCGGGCGCGGTACGGCGGGCCAACTCGGCCCGCAGAATGTCGATACGCCCCTGGAGCAGCCGGCGCAGATAGCTCAGGTCGGCCTCGTCGCGCTGTGAGTCCCGGCGCAGCTCGCGCAGTTCGGGCAGCCGCAGCACCGCGAAGTCGTACGGCCGGGGCGCGGGCAGCGAGCCCTCGATGCCGGTGCCGGCCGCGGTCACCGTTCCCGTCACGGTCCCGGTGACGGGAACGGTCACGTTTCCGGTCACTGTCCCGGTTCCCGTGACGGACCCGGTCGCGGTTCCTGTCACGGCCCCTGGGGCGGCTCCTGTGACGGCGCCGGCACCGGCCCCTGCCACGGTCTCCGCCATGGCCCCGACGGGGGCCCCCGTCCCGGTGGTTCCGGTTCCGGTAGCACCCGTTCCGGCGGTTCCGGCGGTTCCGGTGATTCCGGCGGTTCCGGCAGTGCCCGTTCCGCCGGTGCCCGCTCCCGTCCGCTGCGCCGGTGGTCGCGGCCCCCCGGCCGCGGCACCACCACCGGCTGTGGCGCCGCCTGTTCCGGTTCCTGCGCCGCCGGTTCCTGTGCCGCCGGTCGTACGGGTCGTCGGTACGGGACCGGGCGGCTGCCCGGCGCCAGATGTGCTCATCGCGCGTACTTCCCCTCACTCCGCTGGGGAGACCCCGTCCCTCGCCTCGCTGGGAACCCCCATCCCTCGACCGGTGCGTGAACGCACCGCCCTCCCCGCATCGTGCCACTCATGTACCCACGCCGGGGGGCGGTCTGCACCCGTTCGGCCCCCGATAGGTTGGTCTGTATGCGTGCAGTGGTGCAGAGAGTCGACGGCGCGAGCGTCGTCGCGGTGACCGGGTCCGGGACCGAAACCGTGGGCGAGATCGCCGGTGGGGGACTGTGTGTGCTGGTGGGAGTCACCCACGAGGACACGAAGGAGCAGGCCGAGCGGCTGGCCAGGAAGCTCTGGTCGATACGGATACTGGAGGGCGAGAAGTCCTGTTCGGAGGTGAACGCCCCGCTCTTGGTGATTTCGCAGTTCACTCTCTACGGGGACGCGCGCAAAGGCCGCCGCCCCACCTGGAACGCCGCGGCGCCGGGCCCGGTGGCCGAACCGTTGGTCGACGAGGTGGTGGCGTGCCTCCGCGGGCTGGGCGCGCACGTGGAGACGGGCCGGTTCGGAGCGGAGATGCGGGTCTCGCTCACGAATCACGGCCCGTTCACGGTGGTGCTCGACATGTGACGGAACCCGGGACGGAACAACGGACGGGACGTGCGACGGTGACATGCGACCGGACAGGGTGACGGTCAGACGCTCGTGAGGGAGGGCCGTGCGTAACCCCTTCCCCTCGCCCTCCCTCCCCGCCGTCACCGGCGGCCTCAGGCCTCCACGACCGCTTCCTGCGCCGCCGCCGTGTCCCCGGCCATCAGTTCCGCGTCCACCGGCACATTGCGCTTGATCAGCGCCAGTGCGATCGGCCCCAGCTCGTGATGGCGGGCCGAGGTGGTGATGAAGCCCAGCTGGCGCCCCTCGGCCCCGTCCGCCGCGAGCCGGACCGGGGTGCCGTGCCCCGGCAGGTGGACCTCGCTGCCGTCCAGGTGCAGGAAGACCAGCCGACGCGGCGGCTTCCCCAGGTTGTGCACGCGCGCCACGGTCTCCTGGCCCCGGTAGCAGCCCTTCTGGAGGTGCACCGCGCTGCCGATCCAGCCCAGCTCGTGCGGGATGGTCCGGTGGTCGGTCTCGAAGCCGACGCGCGGCCGGTGGCCCTCGATCCGCAGCGCCTCGTACGCGAGGATCCCGGCCACCGGGCCATGACCGGCGGCGAACGACTCCAGGTCGGCACGCGGCAGGAAGAGATCCCGGCCGTACGGGGTCTCCCGTACGACCACGCCCTCGGGCACCTCCGCGATGGAGCCCGCCGGGAGGTGTACGACCGCGAAGTCGTCCGTACGGTCGGCGACCTCGACCCGGTAGAAGAACTTCATCGATTCCAGATAGGCGATGAGCGCCTCGCGCGTGCCCGGCTCGACATGCGCCCAGACGGTCTCGCCGTCGTCCACGAGGTACAGCGCGTGCTCGATGTGGCCGTGCGCGGAGAGGATCAGCGCCTCGGTGGCCCGGCCCGCGGGCAGCTCGCTGACGTGCTGGGTGAGCAGCAGGTGCAGCCAGCTCAGCCGGTCGTCCCCGGTGACGGCGACGACACCGCGGTGCGAGAGGTCGACCAGGCCGGTGCCGTTGGCGAGGGCGCGCTGTTCACGGAACAGATCGCCGTAGTGGGCGGCGACACCTTCGTCCTGTCCTTCGGCTGCTACAGCTCCGGGCAGGGACAGCAGAGGGCTTTTCATAGTGACGAGCCTACGACTTGGCGCCGCCGCACCTTGAATCGTTGCCCTGCCCAGGCCCTGTCTCTACGCTTCGCCGTTCGCGACGCGGGCCGTGCAGGTACGGCAGCGGCCGAAGATCGCGAAGTGCTTCATGTCCGTCGTGAAGCCGAAGTCCTCCCGCAGCTTGGCGGTGAACTCGGCCGCGATCTCGACGTCCGCCTCGATCACGTTCGTACAGTCCCGGCAGACCATGTGGATGTGGTGGTGGCGGTCGGCCAGGTGGTACGTCGGAGCGCCGTGCCCGAGATGGGCGTGGGAGACCAGGCCCAGTTCCTCCAGCAGCTCCAGCGTCCGGTAGACGGTGGAGATGTTCACCCCGGACGCGGTCCTGCGCACCTCGCCGAGGATGTCGTCGGGCGTCGCGTGTTCGAGGGTGTCGACGGCTTCGAGGACAAGCTGGCGCTGAGGGGTCAGCCGGTAGCCGCGCTGCCGCAGATCGCTCTTCCAGTCGGTGCTCACCACGTACCCAGTGTAGGCAGGCGCTGGCGCACGGAGGACCCTGTCGGGTCCGCCGGGAAACGAGTCTGCGCGGACCGGCCCCTGGACCGGGCCGTCGGAACCCGTCGTCTACTTGAAGAAGGCGATGCCGTCGTCCGGGAGGTCACCGAGGTCCTTGGCCCATGCCTCGACCTGGTCGGGGGACACGACCTTCTTCAGGTGCGCCGACATGTACGGGCGCAGCGGGATGTCCGGAGTGGACTTCTCGCCCACCCACATCAGGTCGCTCTTCACATAGCCGTAGAGCCGCTTGCCACCGCTGTACGGGCCAGAGGCCGCCGTACGGGCCACCGCGTCGGTGACCAGGTCGATCTGCGGCTTCTGGTCGGCCAGCTCGCCGTACCAGACCTCCACGACCCCCTGGTCGCGGACCATGACCACCTCGACCTTGCGGTCCGCGTCGATCCGCCAGAAGCCGGACTCGGACTCGATCGGCCTGATCTTCTTGCCGTCGCCGTCGAGCGCCCAGGTGTGCGAGACGTACTCGACGAAGTCCCGGCCGTCATGGCTGAAGGTGACTTCCTGGCCGAAATTGGCCTTTTCCTCACCGGGGAAATCGAAGACGCCGACGCCCTCCCAGTTGCCGAGGAGGAAGGCGAGGGGGACGAGGTCCGGGTGCAGGTCGGACGGAATCTCGATCATGAGCAGCTCAGACGATCTGTAGGCGTGAGGGTGAGGTGACCGGAGGGACCGGGACCGGGATGTGCCCGGGGCCGTACGTAGGACAGCCCGGGGGTACGGCCTAGCGCTGACCCTGGTACAGCTTCTTCACGGCCAGGCCGGTGAAGGCGAGCACGCCGACGCAGACGAGGATCAGCAGGGAAGTGAAGAAAGCCTCAAGCACGAGTGCTCCTCGGATGCGCGATGTCGGTAGCCGGTCGCGGTAGCGGTCTCGCCACCGCCAGGGCGGTAAGGGCCGGGCACCAGCCTAATGGGTGGGCGAGCGGCCCTCTCGTCGAGGTGCGGTGAGGGGCGGTGGAGTGCGCCGAGGGGGGTGCGCCGGGGCGGATTACAGTTCGGCGTATGCCGACGACGACGAAGAAACTCGTGATCAAAGTGACCGCCGGAGCCGACGCCCCCGAGCGTTGTTCCCAGGCCTTCACGGTGGCGGCGGTCGCCGTGGCCAGCGGGGTGGAGGTCTCGCTGTGGCTGACGGGCGAGTCCGCGTGGTTCGCGCTGCCGGGCAGGGCGGCGGAGTTCGAACTGCCGCACGCGGCGCCGCTGCCGGACCTGATCGACTCGATCCGGGCCTCGGGACGGATCACGCTCTGCACGCAGTGCGCGGCCAGGCGCGACATCACGGAGACGGATGTGCTCGAAGGAGTACGGATCGCCGGCGCGCAGGTCTTCGTCAGCGAGATCGTGGCGGACGACGTCCAGGCACTCGTCTACTGATCAGGTGATCAGGTGAGATCGAGTTGACGCAGCATGCCCAGCTCATCGCTGCTACCCCAGCGCTCGACCATTTTCCCGTCGGCGAACCGGCTTATCTGCATGCCCCGGTAACTCACCGTCTTTCCTGTCGCGCTGCGCCCCATCAGTTCACCGAGATGCGTGCCCGTGATGGTGTACGCGAACGCGATTTCGTCGTCGGTGGCCATGACGTGCTCGACCTCGATGTGCAGGTCGGGGAAGGCCCGCCTCATGGAGGCGAACATCTCCTCATAACCCTCGGGTCCGGGAACCTGTCCTGGGGCCGGGTCGTGGTCCACGGAGTCGGGCGCCACGTATTCCTCGAGTTCGCCGAGGTGGTCACTGTTCACCGCTGATCCAAAGCCCTCCAGGACGGCGGTGTTGCTGTTGCGCGACATGACGCGCTCCCTCACGTTGCGGTCCTGGGCGCGTACACATCCAGGATGTGCGCTCGCCCCTTCCCATCCCGTCCACGCCAGTTCCGGCGGCCCCAGGTGGCCTGCTGGAACGCGAAGTGAAGGCCGCCGTGAACATCGGAAACGTGGCTCGGACAGGCCCTACCGGCTGTCGCGCTTCTTGCCGTCCAGTTCGTCCCACCACTCGTCGGACTTGGGGTCCCCCGAGGGGTCGTCCCACCAGCGGTCGTCCTTGCCGCGCGCATTGCCCACCATGGCTGCGATCGGGGGAATGATCATGGCGACGACGCAGAGGGCGACGGCGGCCGGGATCGACCAGAGCCGTACGAAACTCCAGGCGGAGATGAAGAGGAACAGGCATCCGCCCATCAGCAGGAAATACCGGCGACGGCGTCGCGCGTACATGCTTCCAGCGTACGACCGGCGACGCCGCTGCGACAGGTGTCCGGCCGGCCGGCAGGCGTGCGCGGGAACGTCGGGGCCGGCAAGCGGAACGGCCGAAGGGCCGCACCCCGTCCAGTGGCGTCCAACCCCCTGGGGTGCGGCCCTTCGGCCGATGCGAAACGGTCTCGGACCGCGAGCGCCGGTCTCAGACCGCGATCGCGACCTCGCTGAGACCACCGGTCTGCGCGACGACCGTACGGTCCGCCGTGCCGCCCGGGACGAGGGCGCGCAGCGTCCAGGTGCCCTCGGCCGCGTAGAAGCGGAACTGTCCGGTCGCCGAGGTCGGGACCTCCGCGGTGAACTCTCCGGTCGAGTCCAGCAGGCGCACGTAACCGGTGACGGGCTCGCCGTCGCGGGTCACGGAACCCTGGATGGTGGTCTCACCGGGCTTGATCGTCGAAGCGTCGGGGCCACCGGCCTGTGCTCCACACATACTGTTCAGTCCTCCAGGTCGGGGCGTGATTACTTGTTGGCGCCGAGCTCGATCGGCACGCCGACGAGCGAGCCGTACTCGGTCCACGAGCCGTCGTAGTTCTTGACGTTCGGGACGCCGAGCAGCTCGTGCAGTACGAACCAGGTGAGCGCGGAGCGCTCACCGATGCGGCAGTACGCGACGGTGTCCTTCGCCAGGTCGACCTGCTCGTCGGCGTAGAGCGCCTTGAGCTCCTCGTCCGACTTGAAGGTGCCGTCGTCGTTGGCGTTCTTGGACCACGGGATGTTGCGCGCGGACGGGATGTGACCCGGACGCTGCGACTGCTCCTGCGGGAGGTGCGCCGGGGCGAGCAGCTTGCCGCTGAACTCGTCGGGGGAGCGCACGTCCACCAGGTTCTGCGTGCCGATCGCGGCGACCGCGTCGTCACGGAAGGCGCGGATCGAGGTGTCCTGCGCCTTGGCCTTGTACGAGGTGGCGGCGCGCTCCGGGACGGCCTCGACCAGGTCGCGGGAGTCCAGCTCCCACTTCTTGCGGCCACCGTCGAGCAGCTTGACCGAGTCGTGGCCGTACAGCTTGAAGTACCAGTAGGCGTAGGACGCGAACCAGTTGTTGTTGCCGCCGTAGAGGACGACCGTGTCGTCGTTGGCGATGCCCTTGGCCGACAGGAGCTTCTCGAAGCCCTCCTGGTCGACGAAGTCACGCTTGACCGGGTCCTGGAGGTCCTGCTTCCAGTCGATCCTGACGGCGTTCCTGATGTGGTTCTTCTCGTAGGCCGAGGTGTCCTCGTCGACCTCGACGATGACAACCTTCGGGTCGTCGATGTGGGCCTCGACCCAGTCGGCGTCTACCAGAACGTCGCTGCGGCTCATACTTTTCTCCTCCGGGGCAGTGGGCGGCGGGGTGATGCGGTGGGGCTGTGCGGCTTCCGGGCGCGGGGCAGAAGGGCCTGCGTACGCCGCGGAGGGTGGCCCTGAGATGCTCGAAGGGCCGGGGGGAAGCGCGGGAATCGAGGAACCCGCTCAGAAAGTGCGACAGAGCATGGCGGCGACGCGGCACAGGTCTACTGCCCGCCGCTTCGTGAGGTCCGCCTGACGCTTCATACCTCGATCGTAGGGACGTCCTGGCGGCCATGTCACCGGCGTGTCGCATGGTGAGACGCGATCGTCCGTTGAGTGAGACGGATGTTTGGTTCGTACGGTTTCGGCATTCGGGGCGGGCGCGCTCGCCCCGAATGCATCTGCGGAGCGGACATCAGCGTCTCATCATCCGGCCGATCTCGCGCTCCCGCCGACCGGCCCCGCTCTCCTGCGGCCGTGACCGGTCCGGGCGGCCTCCCCGAGCAGGGCCCGCGAGTGGCCCGCGAGCAGGTCCCTCGCGCAGGGCCGCGAGTACGCTGAGACCTGGAGCGGCATGAGCCCTGTCTGAACGAGGCTACGACCGACCAGGCGGGTGTGACCGACGAGGCGGGCCGGGGAAGTGATCCGGGTGGCTGACTGGAACGACGTCATGGCCGTCGGTTCCGCGCACGACGAGTTCCTCGGGGGTGAACAGGTCGGCGAGCGGGTGCGCGGCCCGATTCTGGCGTCCTGGCAGCGCTGCCGCATGCTCGGCATCGCGGCCGACCACGTCGAGGTGCTCTACCACGACGATCTGGACTTCTCCGGTCCTCTCGTACAGCTCGCCCGGCCGATTCTCGACGAACTCGGCTCCACCATCTCCGGGATCCGCGCGAGCGCGGTGCTGTGCGACGAGAGCGCGCGGGTGCTGGACCGCCGGGTCGGGGAGCCGTCCCTGAACAGTTCGCTCGACCGGCTGCGGCTCGCCCCCGGCTTCGGCTTCGCCGAGGAGTTCACCGGTACGAACGGCATGGGTACGGCACTCGCCGAGCGAAAGCCCGCCTTCGTCCACGGCCGCGAGCACTTCGCCGACGCCATGCGGCTCCTGGCCTGCGCGGCGGCCCCCATCAGGGACCCGCTGAGCGGCCAGGTGCTGGGCGCGCTCGACCTCACCTGCTTCGAGCGCGACGCCGACCCGGCCATGCTCCCGCTCGTACGCGAGGCGGCGCGCGAGATCGAGCGGGCGCTGCTGGACCGTACTCAGGCGCGGGAACGCGCCCTGTACCGGACGTTTCTCGGTTCCCGGGGCAGGTCGGGCCCCCTTCGGCCGGCGACCGGGGCCGGCGACGGCCTGAGCCCGAGGGACCGGCTCGCGCTTCAGGAACGCGCGGCGGAGCTGATCTCCGCCGGGCGTACGGCCATCACCGAGATACGGCTCTCCGGAGGCGGTACGGCCGTACTCCTCGCCCACGCGATCAACGCTTCACCGGCCGGTCCGGACCGTACGAGCAGTCCGGACCGTACGGGCAGTACGAGCAGTACGAGCAGCGGTACGGGCGTGGTCGTCGAGGTCGCTCTGCCGGGCGGGACGCTGCGGCACGTGGCGACCGACACGGCCGACGGCGGTCCCGTCCGCACAGACGCCCCCCGTGCGGACACCCTCCGTACAGACACCCCAGGCAGAGGCCGTACGGACGGCGCCGGCGGCCCGGACCGTACAACGGCGACCGCCCTCATCCTGCCCGGCGGCGTCACCCACTCCCGGCCCGCGCCGGTGCCCGAATCCGTCACCCCGCCCACGCCCGTCACCCCGCCCACGCCCGTCACCCCACCCGTCACCGCGCTCACTCCCGTACCCGCCGCCCTGCCCGTCGCGGCCCCCGCGGCCCCCGCCGCCTCCGGACCCGCCGGCTTCTCCGCCGCCACGGCCGAGGAGCTGACGGCCGCCATGGACAAGTGCCTGCTGGCGGTCGGCGACTCGGGAGTGAGCAGCATCGCGCTGCTGGCGCGGCGGCGCCTGGGCCTGCTCGCCGAGGCCGGGGTCGCCATCGGTACCACGCTCGACGTGACCAGGACCGCCGAGGAACTGACCGAGGTCGCCGTCCGCGGACTCGCGGACTACGTCACGGTCGACCTGCCGGAGGCCGTGCTCTCGGGCGACGAGCCGATCCGTACGGAGGACGGCCTGCACCGGGTGGCCGTCGGCGGCATCCGCCCGGACTCGCCTCTCTTCGGCATCGGCGACGTCATGCACTACGTCCCCTCGACCCCGCAGGCACGCTCCCTCGCCACCGGCGACGCGGTGCTGGAACCGGTCCTCGCCGCATCCGGCTGGCTCGAACAGGATCCCGCCCGCGGCGGGGAGGTGCTGCGTCACGGCATTCATTCGCTGATCACCGTTCCGCTGGTCGCGCGGGGGACCATCCTCGGAGTCGTCGGCTTCTACCGTTCCGAACGTCCCGAGCCCTTCGAGGACGACGACCTCTCGCTCGCAGGGGAACTGGCGAGGCGAGCCGCCACCTGCATCGACAACGCCCGCCTCTACACCCGTGAACACACCATGGCGCTGGCGCTCCAGCGCAGCCTGCTCCCGCACAGCCTGCCGCCGCAGAACGCCGTCGACGCCGCCTACCGCTATCTGCCCGCCCACTCCGGGGCCGGGGGCGACTGGTTCGACGTCATCCCGCTCTCCGGTGCCCGGGTCGCGCTCGCCGTCGGCGATGTCGTCGGACACGGCGTGCACGCCGCGGCCGCCATGGGCCGCCTGCGTACGGCCATCCACAACTTCTCCGCCCTCGACCTGTCCGTGGACGAGGTCCTCACGCAGCTGGACGACCTGGTGGCCCAGCTCGACATGAACGCGGACCCGGGCGGTACGGGCGACGGGACCGTGGGGGCCACCTGCCTGTACACGGTGTACGACCCGGTGACACGGGTGTGCACCTTCGCACGGGCCGGCCACCCGCCGCCCGCGCTCGTCCAGCCGGACGGCACCGTGGAATTCCTCGACCTGCCCGGGGGCCAGATGCTGGGCCTGGGCGGCGGCCTGCCCTTCGAGGCCGTAGACGTCGAGGTGCCCGAGGGGACCCAACTGGTGCTCTACACCGACGGACTTGTGGAGCAGCGCGACCGGGACATCGACGTCGGGCTCGACCTGCTGCGCCGTACTCTCACCGTCCCGCCCGACGGGCCGGAAGTCCCGCCCCGGTCCCAGCCCCGGTCCGGGGACCGGACCCCCGAGGAGACCTGCCGGACCCCCGAGGAGACCTGTCAGGCGGTCCTCGGCGCCATGCTGCCCGACCGCCCCTGCGACGACATCGCCCTGCTCGTCGCCCGTACCCGCGCGCTGGGAGCCGACCAGGCAGCGCACTGGGAACTGCCGTCCGACCCGGCGGCCGTATCCCGCGTACGTACGGCGGTCACCGAGTGCCTGGACCGGTGGGGCCTGCCCGAGCTGGCCTTTGTCACCGAGCTGATCGCCAGCGAGCTGGTCACCAACGCGATCCGCTACGGCGGTGACCCCATCGGCCTGCGGCTGCTCCGTGACCGCACGCTGATCTGCGAGGTCTCGGACGGCAGCAGCACCTCCCCGCGGATGCGCCGGGCGCGTACGACGGACGAGGGCGGACGCGGCCTCTTCCTGGTCGCCCAGCTCGCCAGACGATGGGGTACGCGCTACACGCCCACCGGCAAGGTCATCTGGACCGAGCAGCCGCTCGGCTAGGTCCTGTCCGGTCGGTCTTGTCGGATCAGCGCGGTGCCAGGCGTTCCGGGCCCGGCGAGGACCGGCCGGCCCAGGTCCCGTACAGGAGTTCAGCGCCGCGCCAGCGCCAGCACGCTCAGTGCGAACATCAGGACGCCCAGGGGGAGATGGACCGACGGTATGTGCGCGATGCCGAGCACGACCTGGACCGAGGCGAGGACAAGGAAGCCGGACGCGTGCCGGACGGGCCGGGGCGAGCCGCCGCCCGGCTTCCACGCCAGCACCGCCGCGAGCAAATACAGCATCGACGCCCCGTACATCACGCGGGCTCCGACGCTGTGCAGCATCTCTCCGTAGGACGAGGTCAACAGCAGTCCGGCGGAGACCGCTTGAAGGAAGATGGTCAGGGTCTGGAGGGCGATCGCGATCCGCAGAAACGAGAAGCGGTGCTGTGCCGTCGCCTGGGATGCCATGCCACGGTCCCCTTTTCCGCCCCGGGGGGCAGTGGATCGATAAGGTCTCACCAGCCCGACGACGCGGGCCCGCGAAAGGTAAGGCGAGGAGGCGGTCGGGAGCATGGGCACGGCTGGGGCGGGCAGCGGTGAGACAGCCGGTGAGCGGCCCCAACTGATCAATGTCGCCTACCGGTTGCTCGGTTCACTGGCCGAGTCCGAGGACGCCGTGCAGGAGGCCTACGCGCGCTGGTACGCGCTGCCGCGAAGCCGGCGGGACGAGATCGTGTCCCCCGGTGCCTGGCTGACGACGGTGACCGGCCGCATCTGCCTGGACGTGCTCGGCTCGGCGCGGGCCCGGCGTGAACGCTATGTCGGCGCGTGGTTGCCCGATCCGCTGCCCGACCACGCCGAGTGGGACCACGGCCATGGCACCGACCCCGCCGAGCAGATGGTCCTGGACGAATCGGTGACCATGGCCTTCCTCGTCGTCCTGGAGTCGATGACACCCGCCGAGCGGGTGGCGTTCGTCCTGCACGACGTCTTCCGGTACCCCTTCGCCGAGATCGCCGGCATCCTCGGCCGGACCCCTGCGGCATGCAAGCAGCTCGCGGCCTCCGGCCGGCGGCGGGTGCGCGTCGCGCGGACTCCGGTGACGGCGGCCGGGGCCGGGCGGGCCGACACGGTGCGGCATGTCAAAGAGGCATGGGAGACCAAGGACATCGCGGCCCTCGTCGGACTCCTCGACCCGGCAGCCGTGATGACCGCCGACGGCGGCGGCCTGGTCGGTACCGTCCTGCGCCCGATCGAAGGCGGTGCGCGCATCGCCCAGTACTTGATCGCCATCGCCGACAAGGCCCCGGGGCTCGAACTCCTGGAGCGGTCGGTCAACGGTGTGCCGGGCCTGGTGGCCCGGCGGGCCGGCGCCGTCATGACCGTAGCCTCGTTCGATGTCGCCGACGGCCGCGTCACCCGCATCTGGGCGGTCCGCAATCCGCAGAAGCTGCGGCCGTGGGGGCCGGTCAGGCCCTAGCTAGGCCGGCCCACTCCCCGCCTCCGCCTACCCCGCGAGCGAGACGTTCGTGCCCGCGCCGGCGAAGCGGAGGCCGTCCTGCGTGGCCGTGACCTGGTCGAGCTTGATGCTCGACGGGATTCCGTCGAGCTTGAGGTCGTAGTCGACCACGTCGCGGATCTGGTCGGTCAGGCCCGGAATCGGCAGTGTGGGAAGGGTCTTGGCGCGCAGCCGCACGGTGTTGCCGTTCTCGATCGACACCGTGCTGTACAAGCTGACGTCCCGGTCGCCGAGCAGCGCCTTCACCGGCTGCGGGACATCGACGCCCGCGCCCTCCAGCACGTCCGCCAGCGGTCCCGAGAGCTTGACCTGTCCCTCGGCGGCCCGCTCGGGGCCCGCGTAGGCGATGGTCGAGCCGGGCGGCGCGGACTTGGCCAGATTCGCGTACGAGATGTGCGCCGAACCGGTGGCCCGCGCGGCGGTCGCGGACGAGAAGCTGCTGTTGATCTTCACGTCCTTGAGTTCGGCCTTGACCTCGGTCACCTGGACATCGTGGCCGTCCGCCGAGGCGCTGACGCCGTCGAGGCTGATGTCGATCTCTTCCAGCGAGGAGTCCAGGACCTGGGTCAGGAACGGGAAGCCCTTGATGGAGACCTTGGGGTCGGAGGTCAGCCCCTGACTCGACTTGATCCTGTCGGCCACCTGACCCTCGGCGAAGTACACGGCGCCCCGGTCGGCGGCGACGAACAGCCCGCCGAAGACGATGACGAGTATCAGCAGTATTCGCAGTGCACGCATTGCTCGGTGCCCCCACCCTGGTCATTCACTGTGTGTTCCCCGGCCCCCCGACGACCGTGAGCGTAACGCCGTTCGGCACGTCCGGTGCCGGAAAGATCGACGTTCGGCGAGGGGCCGCGGTTCCCTGGCGGTTCGTCAGACCTCCATCCGTGCCTTCACCATGCCTTCGGCCGGGCCTTTGCCCAGGCCTTCGCCGGACGCGCCGTCAGGCAACCTGTAGGCCCTGCCCGGCTCTCCGTCAGGCAACCCGTAGGCCCCCGTCCGGCTCCCCGTCAGGCCAGCGCGCGTCCGAGCAGATAGACGGCCGGTGCGGCGGCAGTGAGCGGCAGGGCGACCCCGGCCGTCATGTGCACGAAGCGCGACGGATAGTCGTAGCTCGCCGCCCGCAGTCCCACCAGCGCGCAGACCCCCGCGCCGAGTCCCAGCAGCGCGCCCGCGGCGCCCAGGTCCGTCATCCCGCCGACGGCGACACCGGCGCCCGCCGCCGCGAGCAGGGCGACCACGACGGAGGCGGTTCCCGGCAGCGGCAGCGCACGGGCCACCGTCGCCGCGGCGACGGCCACCGCGCCGACCACCACCGCGTCCGGTACGGCCGCGAGATGACCGGTGGCGAGGATCGTGAGCGCGGCCGAGGCGACGGTGGCCATCAGGCCCTCCATCCGCTCGTCGGCGCCCGCGCGACTGCGCAGTTGCAGGACGACGGTGAGCAGCACCCACACACCGAGCGTCCCGATGATCGCGGCCGGGGCGCTCTCCCTGCCCACGATGAGCAGCACGATGTCGGCGGTGACGCCGCCGAGGAAGGCGAGCGCGATGCCCTGCCGGGCCGGCCACATGCCGTTCAGCCGGAACCAGCCCGCGGCCGTGACGGCCTGGAGCAGGACGAGCGGGACGACCAGTCCGTATGTGCCGAGGGCCGCGCCCCCGGCCAGCAGCAGGCCGAGCAGGGCGGTGAGCCCCGCCGGCTGCATGCCCGGCGGGATGATCGGCGACCGGCCCTCGGCGCGGGCGCGCTGGGCCGCGGTCATCCGGGTGCTGCCCATGGTGGTGGGCGCGCTGTACCCGTCGGCGTCCGCTCCCGGTCCCGCGGCGGGAGCCGGCCGGGCGGGAGCCGGCTGAGCGGCGGCCGGAGCGGCAGCCGCCCCGGCCGGAGGCTCCTGCGGCAGCGAGTAGCCGCCCTGCGGCGGCAGATACGCGGTGTCGGCGGCCGAGGGAGCCGGTGCGGCCTGCTGCGGCTGATAGGCCTGCGCCGGTCCCTGCGGGGCGTACGGCCCCTGCTGGGCGTACGGCGTCTGTGGGGCGTACGGGGTCTGCGAGGCCGATGGGGTCGGTGGAGCCGGTGGGGCGTACGGCGCCTGCTGAGGCTGCTGTCCCTGCGCGCCCTGCTGCCACTGGAGCTGCGGCTGGTACTGGGTGTCCCAGGTCTGGCCTTCCCACGTCTGCGCGACGGCCTGCTCCTGCTGCCCCTGTTCCTGCTGCTGGGGCTCGACCCAGCCCTGGGAACCCTGCGAGCCCTGGGAGTCCTGGCCGCCGGAGTCCGGGTACCGGCCGTCCTGCCCCGGGATCTGTCCCTGTGCCCGGCCGTGCCCCTGGTCCCCGTACTGACCGTACGGATACTGCTGATCGTTGCTCATGCTGTGCGGTTCACCCTCCTGCTCACCCTCCTGCGAACGGCGGGAGCACCTCGACCGTGCCGCCCTCGGCAAGCCGTACGGTCTCATGGCCACGGGTCCCCACGGGGTCACCGTCGACGAGGAAGGAACATCTCCGGAGTACGCGTGCCAGCTCGCCCGGGTGCCTCAGGCGCGCGGCGTCGAGCGCGTCGGCCAGATTCTCCGCCGTGTACGGCTCCTCCGCGATCCCCGCCGCGGCCTTGGCCGCAGCCCAGTAGCGGATCGTCCCCGCTGCCATACCGGCACTCCTTTCGTCGGCCTCCATGATGGCCGACGGCGCCGACAGCCGGGAACAGACGTCGGGACACCGGCGGCTGGGACACGGGGAACAGAGAGCCGGGACACCGACAGCCGGAACACGTACAGCTCGGGACACCGACAGCTCGGGACACATACAGGTCGGGACACCGACAACCAGGACACCGGCTACAGGACACCGGCACCGGGACACCGACGGCGGCGCTCCGTCACCCCACCCGCATGAGCCAGCCCGCGATACGGGCCAGCAGCGCGTCGTCCGCCGCGTTCTCCGCGTGCCCCATGCCCGGCTCCAGCCACAGTTCGGCGGACCCGCCGGATCGGCCGGCCCCTGCCGCCTCCGCCAGCATGCGCGGATGGTCCAGCGGGAAATACGGGTCACGGTCGCCGTGCACGACGAGCAGCGGGGTCGGCGCGATCAGCGGGACCGACTCGACCGGCGAGAGCGGCACCGGATCCCAGTCCCGGTCGTGGATGCGTGTATGCAATCCGTACCGGCCGACCAGCCGTCCGGCGGGACGGGTCACCACCCAGTGCAGGCGGCGCATCGGGGCCGTACCCCGGTAGTACCAACGCGCGGGCGCGCTCACGGAGGCCACCGCGTCGGTACGCGCTTCGGTGCGCCCCCTGTGCAGCGCCGCATGGCGCAGGACGACGGACCCGCCCATCGAGAAGCCCACCGTCACGACACGGGTGTGCCCGAGCGCGCGAGCCCACTCCACGGCCGAGGCCAGGTCAAGGACCTCACGGTCGCCGACGGTGGAGCGCCCACCCGAACGGCCGTGGCCCCGAAATGAAAATGTGACCACCGCCGCATACTGCTGGAATACGCGCGCCGCCCGCCGCACTGCCGGGCGCTCCGCCGAACCGGTGAATCCGTGGGCAATCACGATTGCGGTCCCGCAGTCCTTCGGGAAATCGCCCTCGAAACCTTCCGTACATGGCTCGTACACCGCCTCGATGCCGATGCCGTCGGTGGTCCTGAGGGTCCCTCGCAGGGCCCCCGGAGGGGTCGAGGGAACCAGTGATCTGCGGGATTGCCCCTCTGACATGGCGCGCATGTGCGTTATTCTGCTGTGAAGAGGATCCGGGCAATGTAGCCCCCGGGTCCTTTTGTGTTTCCCGTCCGTTGTTACAGACAGATGACATGACACATGCAGTGCCGCATACGTCCTCGCAGGGACCGAGGAGGAACCGACGTAATGGGCAAGCGAATCGTGTACGACTACAGCCCGACCCAGGCGAACCGCCCGACCAAGGCGAACCAGGCAATGGCGACCGAGGCAGGTGAGCGGCGATGAGTTCTCTGCTGCTTCTGACCAATGCTCTTCAGCCCTCCACGGAGGTGCTGCCCGCCCTCGGACTGCTGCTCCACAACGTGCGGGTCGCCCCCGCCGAGGGGCCCGCTCTCGTCGACACTCCTGGTGCCGATGTCATTCTCGTCGACGGCCGGCGCGACCTTCCGCAGGTGCGGTCGCTCTGCCAGCTGCTGCGGTCCACCGGACCCGGCTGCCCGCTCATCCTCGTCGTGACCGAGGGCGGCCTCGCCGCCGTCACCGCCGACTGGGGCATCGACGACGTACTGCTCGACACCGCGGGGCCGGCCGAGGTCGAGGCACGGCTGCGGCTCGCGATGGGCCGCCAGCAGATCTCGACCGACGACTCCCCGATGGAGATCCGCAACGGTGATCTGTCGGTGGACGAGGCGACGTACAGCGCGAAGCTGAAGGGACGGGTCCTCGACCTGACCTTCAAGGAGTTCGAGCTGCTCAAGTACCTCGCACAGCACCCCGGCCGGGTCTTCACCCGGGCCCAGCTCCTCCAGGAGGTCTGGGGGTACGACTACTTCGGCGGTACGCGGACGGTCGACGTGCACGTACGGCGGCTGCGCGCCAAGCTCGGCCCCGAGTACGAGTCGCTCATCGGGACCGTACGGAACGTGGGCTACCGCTTCGTCGCCCCGGAGAAGGCCGAGCGCGGGTCCGAGGAGGCCAGGGCGAAGGCCGCGGCCAACTCCCTGGCGCAGGAGCCCCGGCAGGAGCCCCGGCACGAGAAGGCCGAGGAGCCCGAGCCCCTCGGGCAGCCCGGTGACCACGAGACGACCGCCGGGCCTCTCTCCGCGCAGGAACCCGCGGTACGGCCTGCCAAGCGGTAGGTCACCACGCGTAGACTGCCGCGCGTGGCCAAGGTGACGCGGGACGATGTGGCACGACTGGCGGGTACGTCGACCGCGGTCGTCAGCTACGTCATCAACAACGGACCCCGGCCGGTCGCCCCGGCCACGCGCGAGCGGGTGGTCGCCGCGATCAAGGAGCTGGGCTACCGCCCCGACCGGGTCGCCCAGGCGATGGCCTCGCGGCGTACCGACCTCATAGGCATGGTCGTGCCCGACGCCCGGCAGCCCTTCTTCGCGGAGATGGCGCACGCGGTCGAACAGGCCGCGGCCGAGCGCGGGAAAATGGTCCTCGTCGGCAATTCCGACTACCGCGACGAGCGCGAGGTCCACTACCTGCGGGCCTTCCTCGGGATGCGGGTCTCCGGGCTGATCCTGGTCAGCCAGGGCCCGAGCGAGCGCGCCGCAGCCGAGATCGAGGCCTGGGACGCCCGGGTCGTGCTGCTGCACGAGCGGCCCGAGGCGATCGACGATGTCGCGGTCGTCACGGACGACATCGGCGGCGCCCAGCTCGCCACCCGGCACCTGCTGGAGCACGGCCACCCGTACGTGGCCTGCCTCGGCGGGGTCGAGTCCACCCCGGCCGTCGGCGACCCCGTGGCCGACCACGTCGAGGGCTGGCGGCGGGCGATGCTGGAGGCGGGCCGGTCGCTGGAAGGCCGCCTCTTCCAGGCCCCGTACAACCGGTACGACGCCTACCAGGTCGCGCTGGAGCTGCTGGCCGGCCCCGACCGGCCCCCGGCGATCTTCTGCTCCACCGACGACCAGGCGATCGGCGTACTGCGCGCGGCCCGCGAGCTGCGGCTCGACGTCCCCGGCGAGCTGGCCGTGGCGGGCTTCGACGACGTCAAGGAGGCCGGGCTCACGGATCCGCCGCTGACGACGGTCTCCTCGGACCGGCCGGCGATGGCGCGGGCGGCGGTGGACCTGGTGCTGGACGAGGGGCTGCGGGTGGTGGGATCGCGCCGGGAGCGGGTGAAGCAGTTCCCGTCGGCGCTGGTCGTACGGAAGTCCTGCGGCTGCGCGTAGGGCACGCGGAGAGGGCGTAGAGGGCGTAGAGGGCCAGAGCCGCTGGAGCTCCCCTTCGGGGCAGCTTTATATCGGGCATACACGGTTCTGTCGGGCTTCTCAGAGCGTCCTCAGCCCGTTCTCATCTCCGACGCCGACAGTCATCTACATGACCGACTACGACCGCCGTAACGGCGACGATGGCAGCGAAGAGCAGCACCCCACCCAGGGGTTCCCGTCCCACGGGTCTCAGTCTCACGGTTCTCAGCCCCACGGGGCCCCGGCCCAGGGTGTTCACGGCGCCCAGGGTGTTCATAGCGCTCAGGGTGTTCACGGCGGTGCCCAGGGCGCGGCATCCTGGCCGCCGCCGCCCGCGTACGGCCCTCCGGTTCCTCCCGTCCCTCCCGTCCCGCCCAACCACCACGCGCACGGCGGCGCCACGAAGGCACGCCGGGCCAGGGGGCCGGTCGCGCTGCTCGCGGCCGTGGCGATCGCGGCGGCGGTCATCGGCGGCGGTACGGCCACTCTCGTCGGGCAGTACGCCGACAACGGCGCGAACGGCGGCGGCACGGCCGTCAGCGGTACGACGGTCTCGCAGAGCAGCAAGGGCACGGTCTCCGGTGTCGCCCAGGCGGTCTCCCCGGCCATCGTTGAGATCATCGCGACATCCACCGGCGGCCAGGCCACGGGCTCCGGAGTGATCATCACGTCCGACGGCGAGATCGTCACCAACAACCATGTCGTCTCCGGCGCCTCGTCGGTGAAGGTCCAGCTCGACAATGGCAAGTCGTACACCGCGAACGTCGTCGGCACCGACCCCGACAAGGACCTCGCGCTCATCAAGCTGGAAGGCGCGAGCGGCCTCAAGACGGCCTCGCTCGGCGACTCCAGCCAGGTGAAGGTCGGCGACGAGGTCGTGGCGATCGGCTCCCCGGAGGGCCTGACCGGCACTGTCACCAGCGGCATCATCTCGGCGCTGAACCGGGATGTCACGGTGGCCAAGGACGAGGGCCAGCAGCAACAACAACAGCAACAGCAGCAGGGCGGCGGCAACTGGCCGTTCGAGTTCGGCGGGCAGCAGTTCAACGGGGACACCGGGTCCTCGAAGACCACGTACAAGGCGCTCCAGACCGACGCCTCGCTCAACCCGGGGAACTCGGGTGGCGCCCTGATCAATATGAGCGGCCAGATCATCGGCATCAACTCTGCGATGTACGCGCCGAGTTCGTCGTCCGCCGGCGGTGACTCCAGTGCCGGAAGCGTCGGTCTGGGCTTCGCCATCCCGATCAACACGGTCAAGGCGGACCTGGCGAGCCTCCGCTCCGGTGGCGACAACTGACCTGATCCGGGCGCGGTCCGGGCCCGATCCGGGCTTGATCCGGGCCCGATCCGGGTCTGATTCGGGCCCGATCCTGACCGAAGAGCACATCAGCGATACCGCGGTACCGGGGAACCCCCGAGGAGGCACCCATGGCCAGCACCGAGAGCAACGTCATCCGGCCCGCCGGTCCGGCCGATCTGGCCCTTCCGCTCGCCCTCGTCCATGATCTCCTCCATGCCGCCGCGCACTTCTCGGCCGGGGCGCGCGGCGGCAGCACCCCGGGCCCGGCCGGTGCAGGAAGGCGCGGTGCACGCCGCCGCTCCGCCGGCGTGCGAGGCTGAAGACCACCGGTTGCCCGTTCAGGGTCCCTGAAAGGTCCTTGCCCGCTCCGTCGCCCACGGCGACGGCCGAACCGACGAGGTAGAAGCGACATGAATCCCGCCGAAGGCGATCCCCAGCGGATCCTGATCGTCGACGACGAGCCCGCCGTGCGCGAGGCCCTGCAACGGAGCCTCGCCTTCGACGGGTACGGGACGGAAGTCGCCGTCGACGGAATCGACGCCCTCACCAAGGCCGCGGCCCACGCCCCGGATCTGATCGTCCTCGACATCCAGATGCCGCGGATGGACGGGCTGACCGCGGCCCGTCGGCTCCGGGCCGGCGGCTCGACGGTGCCGATCCTGATGCTGACCGCCCGGGACACGGTCGGTGACCGGGTCACCGGTCTGGACGCGGGCGCCGACGACTACCTGGTCAAGCCGTTCGAGCTGGACGAACTCTTCGCCCGGATCCGCGCGCTGCTGCGGCGCAGCTCGTACGCGACGACCACCGGCGATCTGCCCGAGGACGACGTGCTCGCCTTCGCCGATCTGCGGATGGACCTGACGACGCGCGAAGTCACCCGGGGCAACCGGCGGGTGGAGCTGACGCGTACCGAATTCACCCTGCTGGAGATGTTCCTGGCGCACCCCCGCCAGGTGCTGACACGCGAGCAGATCCTCAAGGCGGTGTGGGGCTTCGACTTCGAGCCGAGCTCCAACTCCCTGGACGTGTACGTGATGTATCTGCGCCGCAAGACGGAGAGCGGCGGCGAGCCGAGGCTGGTCCACACGGTGCGGGGAGTGGGGTACGCGCTGCGCGCGGACGGAGGAAGCGGTACGGGCCCAGGCTCCGGTACGGGCCCAGGTACCAGTGCGATTCCGGGCACGGGTACAGGGCCGGGTACGGGGCCGGGTACGGGTACGGGTACGGGGCCGGGTACGGGTACGGGCACGGGCTCCGGTCTGGGCCCAGGTACCAGCGCGGGGCCAGGTACCGGTACGGGCGCCGGCTTCGCCGGGACCGGCGGTCCGGAGTGACCGGTCCTGTGAGCCGGTTCCGGGGGCTGCCGCTCCGCTCCCGGCTCGCGCTGCTGGTCGCCCTCGCGGTCGCGGTCGCCGTGGCGGCGGCGGCCGTCGCCTGCTGGCTGCTGACCCGCGCCCAGCTGTCGAGCGAGCTGGACACGTCCCTCCAGAACAGTTCCGCCCCGCCGGGCACCGTGCAGGACGCCCTGGACAACTGCGCCACCGGCACCAACCCGGACGCCACGGCCACCACCGGCTTCGCCTACATCCAGGTGGTCACGCCCGGCGGCCACTCCTGCGTGGCCACGTACTCGGAGCCCGTGAAGCTCCAGCCGCAGGACGTCGAGGTCGCGCGCGGCACCCGGCGCGACACCCTGCACGACAGCATCACCCAGGACGGGGCCAAGGTCCGCGTCTACACCCAGCGCGAGCTTCTGCGTCCCGGCACCGAGATCGCGGTCTCCGTGTCGCGCCCGCTCGGCGAGATCGACTCCTCCCTGAACCAGCTCGCCCTGCTGCTCGCCGCCGTCGCCGGCATCGGCGTCCTCGGGGCGGGCGCGGCGGGCCTCTGGATCGCCAGGGCGGGGCTGCGGCCCGTGGACGGTCTGACCCGCGCGGTCGAGCATGTCGCGCGGACCGAGGATCTCACCGTCCGTATCCCCGCCGAGGGCGAGGACGAGATCGCCCGGCTGTCCCGCTCGTTCAACTCGATGACCGCCGCGCTCGCGTCCTCCCGGGACCGGCAGTCGCAGCTGATCGCCGACGCCGGGCACGAGCTGCGTACCCCGCTCACCTCGCTCCGTACGAACGTCGAGCTGCTCGCCCGCAGCGAGGAGACGGGCCGGGCGATCCCGCCCGACGACCGCAAGGCGCTGATGGCGTCGGTCAAGGCGCAGATGACCGAGCTGGCCGCGCTCATCGGGGACCTCCAGGAACTGTCCCGCCCGGACGCCGCCGATCCGGGGCCTCTCCAGGTCGTCGCGCTGCACGAGACCATGGCGAGCGCGCTGGAGCGGGCCCGGCTGCGCGGCCCCGATCTGACCATCGGCGCCGAGCTGAACCCCTGGTACGTACGGGCCGAGCCGGCCGCCCTGGAGCGGGCGCTGGTCAACGTACTCGACAACGCGGTGAAGTTCAGCCCGCCCGGCGGGACCGTCGAGGTCGCGCTGAGCCAGTGGGGCGAGTTGACCGTACGCGACCATGGCCCCGGCATCCCGGCCGAGGAACTGCCCCACGTCTTCGAACGCTTCTGGCGCTCACCCACGGCCCGCGCGCTGCCCGGCTCCGGTCTCGGGCTGTCGATCGTGGCCCGTACGGTCCAGCAGACGGGCGGCGAGATCGCGCTGCGTCAGGCGGCGGGCGGCGGTACGGTCGCGGCGATCCGTATCCCGGGGGCACCGACGCCGCCGCCGGAGACTCCGTGAGCCGGCCGGGTTTCCCGGCGCAACCGCTTCCGCTCAGCCGTACTTGACTCCGCTCGGCCGTACCTGACTGCGCTCAGCCGTCCTTGCCGAAGCGCAGCCCCGAACCGGCCAGCTCCGCCCTGATCCCCTCGGGCTCCACCGTGACATCCCGCAACCCCAGATTGCCGGGTGTCTTCGGCAGCGAGAAGGAGAGCGAGAGCCGGTCGGACAGCTCCGGGGGACGGAGGTTGAGCAGCGCGTCCACCAGGGCGGGGTCGACTCCTGCCTCCTTCAGCAGCTGGGGGTTGTCGGCGACCACGTCGACCAGGTTGACCCCCATCAGCTGCTGGGCGAAGCGCGGCGTTCCGGTGAGCCGGCTCAGCTCGTCCTCGTTGCGCAGCGCCTCTTGCACCCGCTCCTCCGGGACCCCGAGACGGTCCACCACGGTGGGTACTTCGAGCAGCGCCCTGGCGCGGTTCTTCTGCTGGGTGATCGCCTTGGCGGTCTCGGGCGCCAGCCGCAGCCCCGAGTGGGCGCGGTCCTTGCCGGGCGTGTAGCTGGCCACGCCGGGGACGTCGAGCCGCATGCCGTCCACGGTGGTGGACACCGTACCGACGCCCTCGCGTTTGATGTGCGCCGTGGCCCGGAGGCGCAGGTCATGGCCTGCCACGGGCAGCGATCCCGCCACCTTCACGGAGTCCTTGCCGGCATCGGTGAACTTCACCTGGGACATGCCCAGCTCACGGTTGAGGTCGTCGAAGGAGAGCAGCACATCGCCGTCCATACGGCCGATGACGGCGCCCTTGATGGAGGTCGGCAGGTCACCCTCGATGCCGATGTCATGGGCGCTGGCGTGGACCTCGGCCAGCGAGACCCGGTTCGCGGCGACATCGGGGACGGTGACGTCGACCCGGTCGAGCCGCTTGGACGCGACCTGGGTGAGGAACGGGAAGCCGTGGATGTCGACGGCCGGGCGGGTGGCGAGGCCGAGCGACTGCTGGAGCGTGTCCTCGGCCTTGTCCTGCGCGTACAACTCGGCGGTGCGGTCGCCCAGCAGCAGGAAGGCGGCGCAGACGACGAGGGCGACGGTCATCTTGAGAGCGGCGGGGAGAGAGCCGAAGCGGCTGCGGCCACGGTGGTTCGGCGGGGACCACTCGTCCCTGTCGTCGTCGTTGTCCGACGCGAGCCCCAGCTCCAGCGGGTCGCGGGGGTCGTATGTGAAGTCTGTCTCGGGTGTGGCGAGTTGGGCCAGCTCGTCATAGGGATTGGGCGGATGCTCGGGTATGCGTGTGGGGGGTCGCATCGAGTCATCCCACCACGTCCACCTGTCCGGCACACACGTCTCATCAGTGATATGTGGCAGTTTGCCGTCAATTGGCCCACTGTTCACGTGGGCGATCCCACCCTGAGGGACGGGATCGCCCAAGCCGTAAGCTTTCCGTGCTACGCCGACGGGCTGTGCCGCGAACGGAGCCGTACCGCACGCAGCCGTACCGCACGCAGCCGTACCCCCACGCAGCCGTACCGCACGGAGCCGTACCGACGGGTCGGGGTCAGCCGTTGTGGCGGATCAGCGACTCGACCAGTCCGGAGCGGGTGGCGGGGAAGTCCAGCGGTACGATCCCGAGCCCGCGCCAGCCGCTCGCCTCGCTCCCGTCGATGAAGCTGTGCACCTGCGGGTTGAGCCGGTCGGAGTTCCAGCGGGGCGGCAGCAGCGCCGCCGTACTGACGTAGTTGATGTACATCTTGCCCGGCTGCTGGGCGGCCTTGCGGAACTGGGCCTCGATCTTGGGGTACTTGGCGCCGGGCTCCGCCTGGTAGTCGTCCTGGATGTCGAACAGCCCGCTGTCCCCGTACCGGACCCCGGGCAGCCCGCCGTTGTCCGCGAGCAGCACGACCCGCCCGCGCGCCTCCCCGAGGGTCGGGAGCCCGCCGTCCAGCCGGAAGAGGGAACGCCATCCCTTGCCGTCCAGATAGGTGTCGAAGATCCGCCGGAACTCGGCGTCGCTCTCCGTGGAGTACTCCTGCTTGACCCGCATCAGCACGGTCTCGGAGGGGTTCGCCTGGAGGAAGCCCCGGCAGGCGCCGAGCACGTCGTCGAAGTTCAGGTTCTGGTAGTACGCGGCGTGGTGGATCGTGAACGAGTTCTCGAACGCCCGGCAGCGCACATCCAGGAAGCGGACTCCGCTGTTCAACTGCTCGGCGACGGTGGTGCTCTGACACGCCACGTAGAGCCCGCCGGAGCGCGCCCCGGAGTTGTGCGTACCGGGAATGGTCAGCCGCTGTACGGGAGTGGAGTCGGCGAAGCCGCGCATCCAGTCCTGCGTGGCGAGCACGCGCCGCGAAGCGGCGGCGGCGGGAGCGGCGCCCACGAGGGCGGTGGCGGATACGGCGAGAGCGCCGGCGAGGAAACCGCGTCGGGTGCCGGGGTGTGCGCCGATGTACCTGCCGGGCTGCGTGCTCATGCGGGGGTGCCTCCGTAGGCCGTGGGGGGAGAGAGCCTTTCGGAGTATGTCCCGTACACGTCATGAAGGAAAGGTTCTGATCGAGGGCGGCGCGGAGCCCCCGGAGGGCGGGATCTCTGCGGCGATTCCTGGCTATCCGGAAGTCGGTTCGTCGTCCTGGCCCCCATCGTCGTACAAGGGGAGCCGTGCGCCCCGACTTTCGGCGACACGCAGCACATGAGCGAGGGTTACGGGTTGGTCGTGCGCTTCACCTTGCGCGACGAGCGGGCGGCAACTGCCTTTGACGATCTATGTGTTCGTACCCTGGAGGGCATCAGGGAGAGGGAACCGGGCACGCTGACGTACGTCAGTCACATCCCGGTTGACGAGCCGCTGGTACGTGTCTTCTACGAGCTGTACGCCGACCGCGCCGCGTTCGAGACGCATGAAGCGCAGCCGCACACACGGCACTTCCTTGCCGAGCGTGAGCAGTACCTCACCGACGTCGAAGTGATGTTCCTCCACGCCGTCGCGGGAAAGGGTGCGTTGTAGCAGTGTCATCGGAGAGACGGCGCGCCTTTGGCATGCGGGTGGCCGAACTGCGCAGGCAGTGCGGACTCACCCAGAGCGAACTGGCCGCCGCGATCGGGCGCACGGCGAGTTGGATGTCCCAGGTCGAACGGGGCATACAGCCGATCAACCGACTTGACGTGCTCCGCTTGCTCGCGGACGGTCTCGGCGTACCACTGCAAGCGCTCCAGCCTGATGCGCCGAGTGCCCCCGAGCCGGAAGCGGCGGATGAGGCATCACCGAACGACCTGGACCAGGCACGTCTGGTGATCTCCGGGCATTCGGCGCTTGACGTGCTGCTGGAACCGCGCAGCGACCTTCGAGCCGACACGCTGCCCGAGCTGCGGGCCGAGGTCGATCGAGTCTGGGAGCTCACTCATGTCGGTCGGTTCGCGGAGCTGAGCACGGTCTTGGGGCCACTCGTGCCACGGCTGGAACGTGCGTCGCGAACGGCGACCGAGGGCCACCGCTCGGAGATCCACCGGCTTCTGGCCCGCACGTACCAAGCCTTGGCAGCGGCTTTTGTACGACAGAACGAGGCGGACGCCGCCTGGGTATCGGCGGACCGCGCGATCCGGGCAGCCGAACTCGCCGGCGACCGCCTCGGAGTCTTCGTCGGCATCTTCCGGCTGGTCCACGCCTTCGTACGCCTTCAGCACCTGGACCAGGCCGAGCACACGGCCGCCACCGCCATCAACACCACACGTACGTACGGTGGCCTCACCGGCGCCGGTGAGGTGACGACGGACGTCGATCGAGGCCCCCGGAGCCGTTCCATTAGGCTCGGGCCCATGGCCGACGCACCGTACAAGCTGATCCTCCTCCGCCACGGCGAGAGCGAATGGAACGCGAAGAACCTGTTCACCGGCTGGGTGGACGTCAACCTCACCGAGAAGGGCGAGAAGGAGGCAGTCCGGGGCGGTGAGCTGCTCAAGGACGCCGGCCTGCTGCCCGACGTACTGCACACCTCCGTACAGAAGCGCGCGATCCGCACCGCGCAGCTCGCGCTGGAGTCCGCCGACCGCCACTGGATCCCGGTCCACCGCTCCTGGCGGCTGAACGAGCGCCACTACGGCGCGCTCCAGGGCAAGGACAAGGCGCAGACGCTCGCCGAGTTCGGCGAGGAGCAGTTCATGCTGTGGCGCCGCTCGTACGACACCCCGCCGCCGGTTCTGGAGGACGGCTCGGAGTTCTCGCAGAGCGACGACCCCCGCTACGCGACGATCCCGAGCGAGCTGCGCCCGCGCACCGAGTGCCTCAAGGACGTCGTCGACCGGATGCTGCCGTACTGGTACGACTCGATCGTCCCGGACCTGCTCACCGGCCGCACAGTCCTGATCGCCGCCCACGGCAACAGCCTCCGCGCCCTGGTCAAGCACCTCGACGGCGTCTCCGACGCCGACATCGCGGGCCTGAACATCCCGACCGGCATCCCTCTCGTCTACGAACTGGACGCCGACTTCCACCCGGTCAACCCGGGCGGCACGTACCTGGACGCGGACGCGGCGGCGGCCGCGATCGAAGCGGTCAAGAACCAGGGAAAGAAGAAGTAAGCCTCACCGATCAGGCCCCCTACCTACGGTTTCCCGGTTGTAGGGGGCCTGTCGCTGTCCTGAAGGCTGTGATGGGCGGTGCTCAGGGCTCGCGAGTTTTCGCGTAGTGGCGGGAGGCCTTGGCCCGGTTGCCGCAGGCCGCCATGGAGCACCAGCGGCGGGTGCCGTTCCGTGAGGTGTCGAAGAAGTGCAGGATGCACGCCTCGTGCGCGCAGCCCCGGATCCGGTCGGGGGCGGTGCGCAGCAGGTTCAGGTAGTCGTGCGCCGCTGTCCAGGCCGCGCCCCATGACGGGTCCTCGAACTCCGTCTCCTCCCCGGGCCCTTCGGCGGTAAGGGTGGCGCGGATCCGGCCGTGGGCGAGTACGGCGTCGACGCGCTCGATGCCGGCCGCGTCGCCGGGGGTGGTGACGGCAGAGGTGAGCGCCTCCCGGGCGAGCAGCACATGCTCCAGTGCTGCGGCGTCGGCGGGGAAGCGGCGGTCGAGACCGTTGCTCGCGAGCCAGATGCGCAGCCCTTCGGTGCCGGTCAGCAGGTCCTGGCGTACGCCGTCGTGCATCCAGCGGGTGTTCAGCAGATCCAGTGAGACGGGCTCGCCGGTCAGGGGGCGCGGGTCGGTCTCGGGCATCCGTGTCTCCTTCCCCTGTCCGTGTCCCTCCGGTTCTCCTGGCGGGGACATGCGGCCTAACCACTCAAGAGTACGTGATTGGTTGACTGCCTCTTCGTCTAACCTCTAAGATTCAATTGAGGGGTTAGATTGCAGGGATCGGACCGATATCGATGGAGAGGGGTCTGCCATGACGGCGACCAGCACACTGCGGGCCGGCCACGTCGGCCTGAACGTCACCGACCTCGAGCGCTCACTCGGCTTCTACGGCGAGGTGCTCGGATTCGATGTGCTCAGCGAGGGCAGCGACGACGGCCGGCGTTTCGCTTTCCTGGGGCAGGACGGGCAACTCACGCTCACGCTGTGGCAGCAGGCGGACGGCTCATACGCCCCAGATCTGGCCGGGTTGCACCATCTGGCGTGGGAGGCCGGGACGATCGACGAGGTGAAGGCGTTCGAGGCCCGGCTCCGCGCGCGGGGTGTGGACTTCGCGTACGACGGGGTCGTCGCCCACGGCGAGGGCGCGCCCTCCGGCGGGATCTTCTTCCACGATCCGGACGGCACACGGCTGGAGATCTCCGTACCCACCGGCGCGGCAGGCGCACCCGCCCCGGCGGCGGCCGCACCGACCTGTGGATTCTTCTGAGGGGCGGAGGGCCGTGGATCCGTATCACGAGGGCTCGCGCGCCGTGCAGACCCGCATTGGCGTACGCGAAGCGGCCGACCACGTCGGCCGCTCCATCGGGCAGGACATCCGTGACGTCGCCGCGGTCTTCCTCGGTCTTCAGCCGATGCTGGTCATCGGCGCGGCGGACGAAGGCGGTCGGATGTGGAGCTCACTGCTCACCGGCGAGCCCGGTTTCGTAAGGGCCACGGGCCGCCGCTGGATGTCGGTCGCGGCCGGCCTGCCGGACAGCGACCCGCTCGTCGCGGCTCTCGCGGCCGAGGGGACCGCGGTCGGCACCATCGCTCTCGACCCGCGTACCCGCCGCCGTATGCGTCTCAACGGCACGGCCGGACCGACAGCGCGCGGGTTCGTGGTGGAGGCCGAGCAGGTCTTCTCCAACTGCCCGAAGTATCTGCAGAAGCGGGAACTCCGCGCATCCGTACCGGCCCGGCACGGTGCCGTACGGCGTGAGCCTGAACTCACCCCCGACCAGGCGAGGTTCGTCCACGCCGCCGACACCTTCTTCATCGCCACCGCGTCGGCCGACGGCGCCGACGCCGGCCATCGCGGCGGCAATCCCGGATTCGTCCGGGTGGAATCGCCGAACGAACTCTCCTGGCAGGACTACGCGGGCAACTCGATGTTCCTGACCCTGGGCAATCTCGAGAACGATCCGCGCGCCGGACTGCTGTTCCTCGACTGGAGCACCGGCACCACGCTCCAGCTCACCGGCACCGCGAAAACCGAATTCGGCGTACACGGCCGCACCAACCGCTTCACGGTCGCCGAGGTCGTTCAGACCCCGCACGCCAGCCCTCTGCGCTGGTCCGCCCCCGAGTACTCGCCCGCCAACCCGCCGTTGCGGGAAAGCGCGTGAACTTGCCGGTGAGGAACGGCCGACGGCAGGGAAGGCGCTGCCAGTCAAGGCGAGTTCGCGAGGCTCGGCCTCCAGCGATGCCCGTCCATCAAGCGGCAATTCAGATCGAACTGCCCGATGTCGTCGGCTGAGTTACGACTTTCCACGTGGGGCTTTCCCGTCGTCTCCGGTACGGCGGATGTGCACCGTGCCGGAGTTCAGGTCCACTCGGAAGGGAGGGTCCTCTGCGGGCCTGACGTTTTTACGTACGCGTTCCTGCTCCATGGCACGTTTGGCGACCTGGGCCCCGGGGGCGCCCTCCTGGACGAGGTCGGCACCGATGGATAACAGGCTCTTGGTCCTGCGCCAGTAGATCCAGCGCCGAGCCTCCATCGCCAGCAGAACGCGATCCGCCAGGAACGCGACGACGCCCAGCGCAACAGCTGCTCCGGCATTCAGCAACACGATGCGCATGGATCAGCCTCCCGGCCTCAGGCGACCGACCCAACGGCCAAGGCCCCGTCGCGAGCGCCGAGTTCGCGACCGAGGAGGTCGGCGGTCCGCTGCGCCGACTGGGCCGACGTCAGGGCCACGCCCCCAGTGGTCATCAGGCGACAGGATCGGCGCCTTGCGTTCCTTCTGCGCCTGGATCTCGACGTGGGACTCGTGAGCGGTGATACGGAACGCCTCCTCGTAGGAGGCCAGGGCCCCACTCATGGCCCCGCCCGCGAGGCCCCGGCGACGAATGCGTGCGGCCAGCCAGGAGAAGAAGCCCAGGACTGCGGCAAGGCCGCCGAACACGATGAGGAACGGTATGAACGCATCCATGGACAAGGAGCCTACTGGCCGACCGTGATGCTCACTCGGCGCGTGCCACGTCGTGTCCCATCGAGCGGTCAAGCACAGTCAACGACGTCTCGCCGCAGCCAAGACGGGCCGCGGTCGTAGCAGTTGCCGCCGCGATGTGGCTGAGCCCGTGGGCGCTTCGCCAGGTGCACGGACAGCGAACGGCTCGACCACGGCCATGTCCGGCACCGTGCAGATCCCGAAATGAACTCTCAGGATCTCGGGCGCATACTGCTGAAGAAAGCAGAAAAGCCCGAGGAGGGTCAATGGATACCAAGCATGAACTGACGGGAGCTCAACAAAAGGCAGTTGAGGCGAATGCGGCTGACTTCGATCAGATGGAGGTACAAGTCCGAAGGTTCCAAGAGAACGCCCAGTCGCGACTTTCTGAGGCGGGCTGGGACTTGGACCCCGAAGCCCCGTACTGCCTTCTCTGCGGCCCAAGTAAATGTTCAGGATTCACGGACAACAGGAGACCACTCGGGATATGCGACAGGCCCGACTGCCGCCACGGCGTCGTTGCACATCACGGAATGACGTGAGTTGCAGCGGGAGACCGTACGAGTTGCGATTCAGCGGATGACGACGGAGTACCTCCGGGACCGCAGCAGGCCCGAGTCCCGGACCAGCCCGTCCTCGTACGGGGCCTGCCCGTCCTCATACGGGGCCTGCCCGTTCTCATACGGAGAGGCCCCCCGCACGCAGGGGGCCTCCTTGTTCGCATGCGCGTACGGTGTCAGCCGCAGCCGCCGCCGCACTGGCATGAGCCGCCCGACTGGCAGCCGCAGCCGCAGCCGGAGCCGCAGCCGCAGGCGCTGAGTACGGGCGGGTGCACCACGGGGGCGGCGGGGGCGGTCGTGGGGGAATCGGCCATGGAATCCTCCTCAAGGGCGTGCATGAATGTCGCCTTCGCCCTATTGCAAGCCCATCGCGGCGGACCCATCAACGGCGCATCTGCGGCGCATGTGCGCAAGCGCCGCCGTACGCGCCCCCTCAGCGCGCCTCCGGCCTTCCACGCGCCCTCGACGCACTGCCGATGCTCGCCCGCGCGCCCCCGTACGGCCCGAGCGCCGTCGACCACGCGCCCCCACCGGCCCGCCGCGCGGCTCCCGACCGGCCCGCCGGCCGCGTGCCGCGGCTACGCGCCGTCGACCGGTGCGTCCAGCGGCTGGATCTCGTCCGCGTGCTCGCCCGTCACCAGGTAGACGACCCGCTTGGCGACCGATACCGCGTGGTCCGCGAACCGCTCGTAGTAGCGGCCCAGCAGCGTCACATCCACCGCCGTCTCGATGCCGTGCTTCCAGCGGTCGTCCATCAGGTGCTGGAACAGCGTGCGGTGCAGCAGGTCCATCTCGTCGTCGTCCTGCTCCAGCTGAAGCGCCAGGTCGACATCCTTGGTAACGATCACCTCGGCGGACTTCGCCATCAGACGCTGCGCCAGCTGCCCCATCTCCAGCAGCGTCGCGTGCAGGTCCTGCGGCACGGGCGATTCCGGGAAGCGGAGCCGTGTCAGCTTGGCCACGTGCTGCGCCAGGTCTCCCGAACGCTCCAGGTCGGCGCTCATCCGCAGCGAGGTGACCACGATCCGCAGATCGGTCGCGACCGGCTGCTGCCGTGCCAGCAGGGCGATGGCCCTGGCCTCCAGGTCGTGCTGGAGGTCGTCGACCTTCTCGTCGGCGGCGATCACGGTCTCGGCGAGCTTCAGATCCGCGTCGAGCATGGCGGTGGTGGCCCGCCCGATGGCGGAACCGACCAGCCGGGCCATCTCGACCAGGTCCTCGCCTATCGAGTCCAGTTCCTCGTGGTACGCGTCCCGCATAGGGTTTGTCCCTCTCTTGACGTTCCTGCGACGTTCCCGCCAGGGCCGTAGGCGGGGGCCGTGGACCCCCACGTTCCCACGTTCTGTCCGTTACGCGTCCGGCTCCTCCCTCCCAAGTGAACCGCCACTTTCTCCTCAGTGAACTCTGGGCGACGAGTGTTCGAGGAGACACCTCGACGGCTGGGAGAGTGTCGGTGGGCGCGCATAACCTGGCTGCATGGACGTGAACGCGGCAGTCGCCGCATTGGCAGCGATCGCCGGCGTGTGCACCGGCGTGATCGCCATGCTGGCGTTTCGCTGGAGCGAACGCGACCAGGCACGACCCACCCGCACCTCACTGCACACGGACGCCGTGCTGCCCCCGGGCGTCGACACGGTCCTCTCCGTGCTGCGCTCCTCCGCCGTTGTGCTCGACGAGAGCGACTCCGTCGTCAAGGCCAGCTCCGCCGCGTACGCGCTGGGCCTGGTCAGGGGCGGCAAGCTCGCCGTCGAGCCGATGCTGCACATGGCGCGCGACACCCGTCGCGACGGTGAGATACGGCAGGTGGAGCTGGACCTTCCCCGGCGCGGTACGGGCCGGGGCGAGGCCCTCGCGGTCTCCGCACGGGTCGCCCCCCTCGGGTCCCGCCTCGTCCTGCTCCTGGTCGAGGACCTCACCGAGGCCCGCCGTATCGAAGCGGTACGGCGCGACTTCGTGGCGAATGTCAGCCACGAGCTCAAGACCCCCACCGGTGCGCTCTCCCTGCTCTCCGAGGCCGTCATGGACGCCTCGGACGACCCCGAGGCGGTCACCCGCTTCGCCGGCCGGATGCAGATCGAGGCGACCCGGCTGACCAATCTCGTACAGGAGCTCATCGACCTCTCCCGGGTACAGAACGACGACCCGCTGGAGGACTCGGAGTCCGTACGGGTGGACGAACTGGTCGACGAGGCCATCGACCGGTCCCGGCAGCCCGCGTCCAACAAACAGATCACCATGGCCGCGGGCGGCACCGCCGACCTGCGCCTGTGGGGCAATCGCGGCCAGCTCGCCGCGGCCCTCGGTAATCTCGTGGAGAACGCCGTCAACTACTCACCGGCCCGCACGCGCGTCGGCATCGCCGCGCGCCGGGTCTCCGCCACCGGCGGGGACCTGATCGAGATAGCCGTGACCGATCAGGGCATAGGTATCTCCGAGAAGGACCGGGAGCGTGTCTTCGAGCGGTTCTACCGCGTCGACCCGGCCCGCTCCCGGGCCACCGGCGGTACGGGGCTCGGCCTCGCCATCGTCAAGCATGTGGCCGCCTCGCACGGCGGGGAGGTCACCGTATGGAGCTCCGAGGGCCAGGGCTCCACCTTCACCCTGCGGCTGCCCGAAGCGGGCGCGGCACGGGATCGCACATCTACGGGCCCGGACGAAGACGACCGCTCCCTCTACACCCCCGATACCGACACCGATGCCAGCGCCGAGCTGGATCCCCCGACCGTGATTCCTTCCCCGGAGGTCCTTCCGTGACCCGAGTGCTCGTCGTCGAGGATGAGGAATCCTTCAGCGACGCCCTGTCCTACATGCTCCGCAAGGAGGGCTTCGAGGTCGCGATCGCGACCACCGGCCCCGAGGGGCTCGACGAGTTCGAACGCAATGGCGCCGACCTCGTCCTCCTCGACCTGATGCTGCCCGGCCTGCCGGGCACCGAGGTCTGCCGCCAGCTGCGCGGCAGGTCCAATGTCCCGGTGATCATGGTCACCGCCAAGGACAGCGAGATCGACAAGGTCGTCGGCCTGGAGATAGGGGCCGACGACTACGTGACCAAGCCCTTCTCCTCGCGCGAGCTGGTCGCCCGCATCCGCGCGGTGCTGCGCCGCCGAGGTGAGCCCGAGGAGGTCACTCCGGCCGCCCTGGAGGCCGGTCCGGTCCGGATGGACGTGGACCGCCATGTCGTCACGGTCTCCGGCGGCAAGGTCGACCTGCCGCTCAAGGAGTTCGACCTGCTGGAGATGCTGCTGCGCAACGCGGGCCGGGTGCTGACCCGGATGCAGCTGATCGACCGGGTCTGGGGCGCGGACTACGTGGGCGACACCAAGACCCTCGACGTCCACGTCAAGCGGCTGCGCGCCAAGATCGAGCCGGACCCGGGTGCGCCGCGCTACCTGGTGACGGTGCGAGGCCTGGGCTACAAGTTCGAGCCGTAAACCGGTGGGTTCCTGATCCGCTCGGACAGCCCCGTGTGGGCCCCGTCCGGCAGGTCACCCTCGCCAGGACCGGCTCCGGGCCCGCGCGGACTTCTTCCTGAGGGTGTCCGCCCCGGCCCGTACGCGTGCGCCCTGAGCGCCGTACGCGCGTGACGTGCCCGATACGGCTGTGGGGGGCCCCCCCCCCCCCCGGGGGGGGGCCCCCCACAGCCGTATCTGTCTGTACGCGTCTGTCGTGCCGGCCTGCGCGTCAGCGGCCTCAGTCGTCCGTCTCGTGCGAGGCCGACGCGGAGTCGGACGGGTTCGCCGTGTCCGACGGGTTCGCCGTGTTGGACGAGCCGGCCGCGCCGGACTCGTTCCCCGACGGTGTGGGCGTGGCATTTCCGGAGACGCTCGCGGAGGGCGACTTCGTGGGCGATGTCGGCAGGCTGCTCGGGCCGACGCCCTTGAAGTAGCTGTCCGAGGGATAGACGAAGGCGCGCAGGCCCACCTCGCCGGTCTCGCTGAACGTGAACACGACCTCCTGCGCGTCGCCGTTCTTCGCGGCCTCGTTGCCCTTCTCGATCACGGCGGAGGCGTTGCCCGCGCCGCCGAGCTGGACCGAACCGCCGGCCGGCACGGTGATGGGGCCGGAGCCCTTGGCCGGCGAGAGCTTCACCGTGGCGGTGGTGCCCGGCAGCTTGATCGAGTCGAGGGTCTGCGCGGACTTGCCGTTGTTGAAGAACGTGCCGGTGACGACCGCGGGACCCGCCGCGTCGGCCTCGGGCTGGGTGACCACCGTGGCGTTCTGGATGGTGATCACGTCGACGGAGGTGGCGGCGCTGTCCGGCTTGACGCCGAGCGTCTGCGCGTTGTTGCCGGCGCCGCACGCGGTGAGCGGGGCAAGCGAGAACACGAGGGCAGAAGCGGCGAGGACGCCGCGTCGAAGGCTGCGGCTCACGGCGGCGGCAACTCCTAGGACGTTCGGACGAGGGAACTGAGCACGAGCGAAGATCAGAGCGAAGAACGAGCTGTGGGCGGACGGTGATCTGTCAGCGCGCTTCAGGTTACCGAGCCGCCCCCGGCGCCCCGCACCCGACCCGCCTCCCACCCGCCCCAGGCCGCTCCCGAGCCGATCCGAGGATCGGCGGAGGATCGCTGCCGGGCCGGATCTCAGGCTGGTTCCGGGCCGATCCCAGAGTGCGCCGGGCCGGGCCGGGCCGATTCCAGGCCGGCCCGGCGCGGCCCCGGCCCGGCGCGGCCCCGTGACGAAAGCGGCCCCGGGGATCGATCGGCCCGACCGGCCACGGGGCGCTGCCGCTGCTTCACCCCCCGCTCACCGGGTCCGTTTCCCCCGCTCACCGGCTCCTTTTTGCGCGCCGTTCACAAAACGCGGGTGATCAATTCCTTCGACCGCCACACATTCCTTACGAATACCGTCCCGGGAGCCGTGGTGATCAAATTCAGAATCCCTCGCACTTCCGCTGTACTTCCGTCTCACTTCCATCCGTACGAGTGATCGACATCCGAACGGAGTAGAGGAAGTTCGACTCCCCGAACCCGGCAAAACGGGACGTTCGTCCCCTTCGGTGGGCGTTCTGTACCGGGTAACGTGCGCGTTTCGGTGTGCCCGCACAGCCGCTCCGACCTGCGAATACCCTCTTCCGCAAGCCGCTCGCAGCACGTTCCTGTCGCTGTTGTCAAGCCCCGAGATGCGCCCTGACCTGCGAAAACGCCATTCAGAAGAAGCCATTCTCGTGTTACCCTGGATAGCCACGGAAGGGGTACCTGTCACATGACGTTCAAGGTTGGCGACACCGTGGTCTATCCCCATCACGGGGCCGCGCTGATCGAGGCCATCGAAACTCGCCAGATCAAAGGCGTGGACAAGACCTACTTGGTGCTCAAGGTCGCCCAGGGCGACTTGACGGTGCGTGTACCGGCGGACAATGCGGAGTTCGTCGGCGTGCGCGATGTGGTCGGTCAGGACGGGCTGGACCGGGTCTTCGAGGTGCTCAGGGCGCCGTACGCAGAAGAGCCGACGAACTGGTCCCGTCGCTACAAGGCAAATCTCGAGAAACTCGCCTCCGGCGACGTCATCAAGGTCGCTGAAGTAGTGCGCGACCTGTGGCGCCGGGAGCGCGAGCGCGGACTCTCCGCGGGTGAGAAGCGCATGCTCGCCAAGGCGCGGCAGATTCTTGTCAGCGAGCTGGCTCTCGCGGAGAACACGAATGAAGACAAGGCCGAGGCTCTGCTCGACGAGGTCCTCGCGTCCTGAATCATGACGCTGCCGTTCCATCTCCATCCAGCAGCAGCGCATGCCGAATAACGCAGTGAATGCCGTGGTGCCCGCTGACCAGCAATGACGGAAGCTGAGTCGCCGGGCGCTGCGGCATGTCCGTACACCCGCATCCCGCCCGACACGCGTGGTCCCGTCGTGGTCATCCCAGACCCCCTCGCACCGACGTCTCTCGTACGCACGGGCACCTTCCCCTGTGTCACGTGCGTACACGTTCATCTGTCGAGATTTTCGGGGTCATGCCCCGAGTCCCGGGAGCAGTACCAGATGTGCCGGGACCGGGGAGCCGGGGCGGCCCGTCTCGACCGTGTCACGGAAGGGTCCGGTCAAGGCGTCGCGCCCGGCACGCTGTGGCCATACCCATGTCGGCCGAGGAAACAAACCTGCCGGAGTGCAACCGATGTCTGACGAAGCCCGCCCCCACCGCACCGCCGCGGTGATCCCCGCAGCAGGCCGGGGGGTACGGCTCGGCCCGGGAGCCCCCAAGGCGCTCCGCGTGCTGGGCGGCACACCCATGCTGATCCACGCCGTCCGCGCGATGGCCGCCTCCCGCGCCGTCTCGCTCGTTGTCGTGGTCGCCCCGCCCGACGGCGCCCCCGAGGTGAAACACCTCCTCAACGAACACCCGCTGCCCGAGAGCACCGACTATCTCGTCGTGGCCGGCGGCGAGACCCGCCAGGAATCCGTACGGCTCGGTCTCGAGGCCCTTCCCGACGGCATCACCACCGTCCTCGTCCACGACGCGGCCCGCCCGCTCGTGCCCGTGGACACCGTGGACGCCGTGGTCGAGGCCGTACGGGACGGGGCGCCGGCCGTGGTGCCCGCGCTGCCGCTCGCGGACACCGTCAAGCAGGTCGAGCCCGGCGAGAAGGGCGAGCCGGAGCCGGTCGTCGCCACCCCCGACCGGGCCCTGCTGCGCGCCGTACAGACCCCGCAGGGGTTCGACCGCGACACGCTCCAGCGCGCGCACCGGACCGTGGCACAGGTCGGCGAGGGGGCGACGGACTGCGCGGGAATGGTCGAGCGGCTCGGCGCGCCCGTCGTGGTCGTGCCCGGTCACGAGGAGGCGTTCAAGGTGACCCGGCCGCTGGATCTCGTGCTGGCCGAGGCGGTTCTCGCCCGGAGGAGGGCCAACGATGGCTTCTGAGAGGGCCGGGACTTCCGAGACGTCCGGCCACGCGCCGGTCGCGCCCGCGTTCGCGCGGCTGCCGCAGGTCGGCATCGGCACCGACATCCACGCCTTCGAGGAGGGCCGCGAGCTGTGGTGCGCGGGCCTGCTCTGGGAGGGCGAGGGGCCCGGTCTGGCCGGGCACTCCGACGCGGACGTCGTCGCGCACGCGGCCTGCAACGCGCTGTTCTCCGCCGCCGGCCTCGGCGACCTCGGCGCCCACTTCGGGACCGGGCGCCCCGAGTGGTCCGGAGCGCCCGGCATCACCCTCCTTACGGAGGCGGCCAGGATCGTCCGGGACGCGGGCTTCGTGATCGGCAATGTCGCCGTGCAGGTGGTCGGCGCGCGACCGAAGATCGGCAAGCGCAGGGAAGAGGCGCAGAAGGTCCTCTCCGAGGCCGTCGGCGCTCCTGTGTCGGTCTCCGCCGCCACCTCCGACGGGCTCGGTTTCACGGGCCGGGGCGAGGGGCTGGCCGCGATCGCCACGGCGCTGGTGGTCCGTACCGACTGAGCGACTGAGCGACTGAGCGACTGACCGGCCGGCCGACGAAGGCCGGCCGGCCGGTGCGTGGCGACCGGCCCGCGCGAAATACCTGCCGCGGGGCGTGGGTTGGGGGAACATCGACGGGTATCCGTACGGCCGTGATCCGCAGGTCCACGCCCCACGTATCAGGAAGGCAGCCATGACAGCCGCGCTCTCCGAGCAGCTCAAGGAAGTCCTCGACGGACCCGTCTTCGTCAACATCGCCACCATCCAGCCCGACGGCAGCCCGCAGGTCTCGCCGGTGTGGGCGAAGCGCGACGGCGACGACGTGCTCATCTCGACCACGGTCGGCCGGCGCAAGGAGCGGAACCTGCGCCGGGACCCCCGGGTGACCGTCGTCGTACAGCCCGCGGACGCGCCGTACACGTACGGGGAGATCCGCGGCGCCGCGACCCTCACCACCGAGGGGGGCCAGGAGCTGATCGACGAGCTGTCGCTCAAGTACACCGGCAAGCCGTACGCGGAGTTCAACCCGGCCTCCGGCGAGGACGCCGAGCGCGTGGTCGTCCGGATCACGCCGCGCAAGGTCGTCGGCAGTCTCTGACCGGGACGGCGGACGGGCCCCACCCGGAACTCACGAGCGGTTTGCGATCAACTCGATGCGGTGGTGACCGGTCGGCGATCGGTTGACGATCGGTCGGCGATCGATTGGTGTTGCGCTCGTGATGAGTTCGGTGGGCCCAAAATGATGACGGATGACATGACCAGGTGGTCAAAAATGTCACGCTTCTGTGTCCCCGTGGCCCAAAGGGTCGCGGGGCACTGCTCAAAGCGGACTACCCTTGTCGGGTGACTATTCGGCTGTACGACACCGGCGCCCGGCAGATCCGTGACTTCACCCCGCTCACGCCGGGCTGTGTCTCGATCTACCTCTGTGGTGCCACCGTGCAGGCCGCCCCGCACATCGGGCACATCCGGTCGGGACTGAACTTCGACATCATGCGCCGCTGGTTCGAGTACCGCGGCTACGACGTGACGTTCATCCGCAACGTCACGGACATCGACGACAAGATCATTGTCAAGTCGGCGGAGCAGGGCCGCCCGTGGTGGGCCATCGGGTACGAGAACGAGCGCGCGTTCAACGCGGGTTACGACGTCCTCGGCTGCCTGCCGCCCACCTACGAGCCGCGCGCCACCGGGCACATCACCGAGATGATCGAGATGATGCGCGGCCTGATCGAGCGCGGCCACGCCTACGAGGCCGACGGCAACGTCTACTTCGACGTCCGCTCCTTCCCCGGCTATCTGCAGCTCTCCAACCAGGATCTGGACGATCTGCGTCAGCCGTCCGGCGAGGGCGAGACCGGCAAGCGCGACCAGCGGGACTTCGCGATGTGGAAGGCCGCCAAGCCGGGCGAGCCGAGCTGGGAGACCCCGTGGGGGCGCGGCCGTCCCGGCTGGCACCTGGAGTGCTCCGCGATGGCCCACAAGTATCTGGGCACCGCCTTCGACATCCACGGCGGCGGACTCGACCTGATCTTCCCGCACCACGAGAACGAGATCGCGCAGGCCAA
This sequence comes from Streptomyces sp. NPDC088116, assembly GCF_044741745.1. Taxonomy (NCBI): domain Bacteria; kingdom Bacillati; phylum Actinomycetota; class Actinomycetes; order Kitasatosporales; family Streptomycetaceae; genus Streptomyces; species Streptomyces sp. NPDC088116. The sequence continues at coordinate 729,331 of NZ_JBIUTF010000005.1, forward strand.
GGGGTACGGCGACGAGTTCGCCAAGTACTGGGTGCACAACGCCTGGGTCACCATGAGCGGCGAGAAGATGTCCAAGTCGCTCGGCAACTCGGTGCTGGTCTCCGAGATGGTCAAGCACTGGCGCCCCATCGTGCTGCGCTACTACCTCGGTACCCCGCACTACCGCTCGATGATCGAGTACAGCGAGGAGTCCCTGCGCGAGGCCGAGTCCGCGTTCGCGCGCATCGAGGGCTTCGTCCAGCGCGTCGTGGAGAAGGCCGGGGGAGTGGTCGACGCGGCCGACGAGGTGCCGCCCGCCTTCGCCGAGGCCCTGGACGACGATCTGGGTGTGCCGGGGGCCCTCGCGATCGTCCACACCACCGTCCGGCAGGGCAACTCGGCGCTGGCCGCCGACGACAAGGAAGCGGCCGTCGCCCGGCTCGCGGAGGTACGGGCCATGCTCGGCGTCCTCGGCCTGGACCCGCTCGACCCGCAGTGGGCCGGTGAGAGCGACCGCGGTGACGATCTGCACGGCGTCGTGGACACCCTCGTACGGCTGGTGCTCGACCAGCGCCAGGCGGCGCGCGGCCGCAAGGACTGGGCCACCGCGGACGCGATCCGGGACCAGCTCCAGCAGAGCGGACTCGTCATCGAGGACAGCCCGAGCGGCCCGCGCTGGACCCTCGGCCCGCGCTGAGAGACGCCGGTGCCCCCCCGGCGGCAGCCGCCGGGGGGCGCGCTGACCTCGCCCGCTGTGCTGTCCGGTCCTCCGGGCGGCACACTGGGGGGCTGCCTTCCGTACGCTGTTACCCACGTGGACTCCGCGTACGGCTCGTACGCACATCCGAGTACCACACAGCAGTATCACTCACCAGTACCACTCAGCAGTACTACTCCGAAGCACGACTCCGAAGCACGACTCCGAGCACGATTCTGAAGCTCTGAAGCAACGAAACAGGTAGGTCATGGCCGGGAACAGCCAGCGCAGGAACCGCCGCACGTCCAACAAGAAGGGCGCGCAGATCGGTAGCGGGGGCAAGCGACGCCGCGGGCTCGAGGGCAAGGGCCCGACGCCGCCCGCGTCCGCGCGCAAGGGCCATGTCCAGAACCGCGCGGCCAACGCGAAGGCCAAGCAGACCGCCCGGCGCCAGATCGCCCGCCGCGGCGGCAAGGGCACCAGCGAGATGGTCGTCGGCCGTAACCCCGTCTTCGAGGCGCTGCGCGACGGCGTACCGGCGTCGACGCTCTACGTCCAGCAGTTCATCGACAACGACGAGCGGGTCCGCGAGGCGCTCCAGCTCGCGGCCGACCGCGGCGGCATCCACCTGATGGAGGCCCCCAAGCCCGAGCTGGACCGGATGACGAACGGCCTGAACCACCAGGGCCTCGTCCTTCAGGTCCCGCCGTACGAGTACGCGCACCCCGACGATCTCGCCGCCGCCGCGTTCGACGACGGTGAGGACCCGCTCATCGTCGCGCTCGACGGGGTCACCGACCCGCGCAACCTCGGCGCGGTCGTCCGTTCCGTCTCCGCCTTCGGCGGTCACGGCGTCGTCGTGCCGGAGCGGCGTGCCGCCGGGATGACGGCCGGCGCCTGGAAGTCCTCGGCCGGAGCGGCGGCCCGTACGCCGGTCGCCCGCTGCACCAATCTCACCCGCACCCTGGAGGCGTACCGCAAGGCCGGTGTCGTCGTGGTCGGGCTCGCGGCGGACGGCGAGGCCGAGGTCGGTGACCTCGAAGCGCTCGGCGGCCCCGTCGTGATCGTGGTCGGCAGCGAGGGCAAGGGCCTGTCCCGACTGGTCGGCGAGACATGCGACTTCCGCGTACGGATCCCGATGCCGGGTGGCGCCGAGTCGCTGAACGCGGGGGTCGCGGCCGGTGTGGTGCTGTACGAGGCGTCCCGCCGCCGCGCCTGATTCTCCGGCGCCCGGGGACAGGCTGTGCGGCCTGTCCCCGCAGGGTTCACGGAAGGCTCCGTACAGCGATGCCGGGCCGCTCCGTAAGGCGATCTTGACGGGTCTCGGACATCCCGTACGTCAAGGCAGTGTCCTAAACACAAGTCACTCGGTTAGATGAGTGTGGACACCAGAACGCCCCGGCCCGGGTTCGACGATCAGCCCCCGCTGAGCATGCTCAAGGTGGACTGCGATCCCGCGCAGGTCATCGTGAACCACGCCAGCTTCCGGGTGAAGCTCGCGGCGCCCCAGCGCCCCAGACCCGGGCGCGCGGGGCCCGAGACAGGGCGTATCTCCGCGATGGGCGGCGCCGCCGACGCCGGTGGGGCGGGCCGCCGCCGGGCGCCCGTCGTCTGGAGCGGGAAGTCGGAGCCGGGCGACCCCGGAGCGAGCGGACTCCTCCAGGCGGTACGGAACTCCCCCCAGCTCCCGGCGGGCGTCGCCCACCGCGACGCGTCGGCGCGGGAGTACGAAGCCGGCGCCACCCAGGTCATCCCGCGGATCGGCGTCGACGACGAGACCACGATGCCGACGCCCGTCGTCGGCGGTGCGGGCATCGGCCGGCAGGCCGGCCCCGGCGGATCCGGCAGGCCCGGCGGACCCGGCACCCGCACGACCCCGCTGCTGCCGCCGATGCGCCAGGCCGTCGGCGCCTACGACACCTCCTACGACACGGCGTACGAGTCGGACCACGACGCGTACGACGCGCCGGAGCAGGAGCCGTACGACCTCGACTCCGACCCGGACGGCCCGCCCCGCGCGCAGCGGCACGGCGCCGACGCCGTCCGGCACGCCTACTACCCCGGCCGCCGGATGAATCTCGGCGTGGTGCTCCTCCCGCTCCGCGTCTTCCTCGGCTTCATCTCCATCTACGCGGGCATGGGCAAGCTCTGCGACCCCGTCTACTTCGACGGCGGCGAGCGCGGGTCCATGGTCAAGTGGCTCAGCTCGCTGCACCCGTGGGCCCTCGCGGAGCCCCTGAGGGACTTCGCGCTCTCCCACCCGGTCGGCGCGGGCCTCAGCGTCGCGTTCCTCCAGATCGTGGCCGGCGTACTGACCGTCCTCGGCCTCTGGCAGCGCGTCGCCGCGTCCTTCGGCACGCTCCTGTCGGCCGCGCTGCTCCTCACCGTCAGCTGGCGGACCGTACCGGCCTACGACGCGCCGGACATCATCTACCTGGCCGCCTGGTCCCCGCTGATCATCGCGGGCGCCCCCGTCTACTCCGTGGACGGACGGCTCGCGGGCGAGGCCTGGCGCAAGCTCGGACCGCGCTCGGAGATCTGGGACCTGCGGCGCCGCGTGCTGCGCCGTGGCGCGGTCATCGCGACCGTCGTCATCGGGCTCACGCTGCTGGTCGGCTCGGTCCTGGGCGGGGCCGTACGGTCCTCCGACATGGTGACCGTGCCCGGCCCCAACGTCGATCCGGTCAACCAGCTGCCCGGTGTTCCGCTGCCCCAGCGGCCCGGCCGCGGTGGCAGCAGCGCGTCCGGCTCGCCCGACAGCGGTGGCAGCACGGGCGACAAGCGATCCGAGCCGTCCGCGACCCGGTCGGGCAGCCCGGCGGCCCAGCAGCCGACGCCCGGCGCCGGTACGGTCCGCGAGACCGGCGGTGCCGCCGGTACGGGCCAGACGCAACAGCGGCAGCCGAGCCAGACCCAGGGCACGGTCCAGCAGCCCCCGCAGACGGCCGAACAGGCCCCGCCGCCGCCCAGCAGCCAGGGACCGTCCTCAACGGGCGGTACGGGTGACGGCAGCGGCGGAGGCGGCGGCAGCGACGACTCCGGGTCCGACACCGGCGGCTCGTCCTCGGGCGGGAGCGACGCCCGTAACCCCATCGGCGGCCTGCTGGGCTGACGCGTACGGAACGGCAGGAAGCCGACGCGTACGGGACGTAGGAGGGGGGGGGGCCCCCGGGCCCGGGGGGGGCCCCCCCCCCCCCCCCCCCCCCGGGGGGGCCCCCCCGGCCCGCCCCCCCCCCCCCCCCCCCCCCCCCGCCCGGGCGGCCCACGAGGCCGGGGACCGCGGGGGCGCGGCGGACCGGCGGGCCGCGCGAAG